>CAVUZM010000001.1:0-16563 GCA_963746005.1 uncultured Actinomycetes bacterium
CCTCATGTTCAACGATCGAGCAAGACGCCGCGTCGCGTCAGGACAAGAGCATTGCGATGCTCGACCTGTCGGCACGCGGCAAGATCGAACTGCTCGTTGTCGCCATCTCGCTTTGTTTCGAGCACACTATTCGGCTGCTCATCGCGTCGCCGAGCCATTATCGGGCCGGCGAGGGGGTCGAGAAGGCAGCGACCGTGCTGCGCACGGCAGATAGCGTGACCTGCGAGAGCTAGCCGGTGTACGGCTCGCCATCGAGCCGGTGGCCGCCGAAGACGTTCAGCGCGACATCGTTCTGCCGGCCGTCGTCGAGGCCGATCCCGGCCGCACCGTCAACGTGCTGCCGCCGGTCGCCGGGCGCGTCGTCGCAGGCCTCGCGGTGCAACTCGGCGAGCGTGTCACCAAAGGGCAGGAGCTTCTGCTGCTCGATTCCGGCGATCTCGCGGAGGCTTGACGACGAGAAGGCCCGCGCCACTGTCGCTGACCAAGCAGGTGCTCGATCGCCAGCTCGGCCTCGAAAAGCAGGCGGTGCGAGCTCGACTCGCGCGGCTTCGTCCTCACGGGACCCGACGTTTCCGCGACGGACGCGATCGAGCGCCTCGCGCTCGAGACGAGCCGCCCCGGCGTCTTCGCCGTCGGGGACGTGCGCAGCGGCTCGATCAAGCGCGTCGCCTCGGCGGTCGGAGAGGGGTCGATGGCCGTGCGGCTCGTGTACGACCGGCTCGCGGCGACTCGCTGAGCACGGGTTGTCGACGCCGCCCCTTCCGCCTTCAGTGCACGCATCGTGCGGCGCTTCGTTCTGCCGGCTGCGGCCGGTGCGGCAGCGGCGGCCCTGATCGCCGCCTCGGTGGCGACCGCAGGCCCCTCGCGCGGGTGGGTCTTCGGCCCCATGCCGAGCCAGGCGAACATCACGTTTCAGACCGACTCCGGCCAGCCCGCCACCTACGAGGTGTTCACGAGCCCGCAGCCGGTCACCGGTCTCGTCTGCCCCGGCGGCGTGCACTCTTCGTGCAGCACGGAAGCCCGGCCAGCTGGCTCGTGACGCCGTTCCACGGGTCCCTCAGCGGGCCGGGGACGGTTCAGATCTCGATCGACCACGTGATCTCGCCGGGCCATTGCGCCTGGCTCACCGGGCCCAGCGCAGGCTTCCATCCGGGCGCGTGCACGACGCCCGTCTGGCTGCCGACGGTCACCACAGGCCAGAGCTGGACGTTCACCGACTACACCGCGTTCGTGCCGGGCAGCTACACCGCTGAGGTGCGCGCGACCGACCACGGCCAGTTCCAGACGGGCATGAGCCGCAGGGACATGGCCGTCTTCCTGATCCGCGCCTTCTTCCAGCACTGAGTAGCCTGGCGGGGATGATCGTCGTCACCGGATCCACGGGCCACGTGGGCAGGCTCGTCGCGGAGGAGCTCTTCGAACGGGGCGAGCAGTTCCGGCTCCTCGTACGCGACCCGGCGCGCGCGCCCGAGTTCCCCGGGCACGAGGTCGCCACGGCCGACTACGGGCGGCCCGACCTCCTCGCCGAGGCGCTCCACGAGGGCGACCGCGTCTTCATGGTCTCGCTGCACGAGGGCCCCGACCGGCGGGTTCCGCTGCACCGCTCGTTCGTCGAGGCGGCGGCCCGGGCCGGAGTCGTGCAGATCGTCTACCTCTCCTTCGCGAACGCCGCCCGCGACGCGACCTTCCTCCACGCGCGCTCCCACGGCGAGACCGAGGAGATCCTCGCCGACTCGGGCGTGCCCTGGACGTCGATCCGGAACACGATGTACGCGGATCACATCCCGGGCTGGTTCGACCCTGACGGAATCGCGCGGGAGCCGCTCGGCGACGCACGGATGAGCTTCTCGTACCGGCCCGAGCTCGCGAAGGCGATCGTGGCCGTGCTGACCGAGCCCGGCCACGCCGAGCGGGTCTACGACATCACGACTCCGGAGTCGGTCAGCCTCCACGACCTCGCCCACATCGCCGCGGAGGTCACCGGCGATCCGTACGGCTACGAGCCCGCCACCGACGAGGAGTGGGACGAGAGGTGGCAGGCGCTCGGCCGCTCCGGCTGGGAGCTCGAGGCGGGCCACACCTCGTACGAGGCGATCCGAAACGGCGAGCTGGACGTCGTCACCGACGACTATCGCCGGCTGACCGGCCTCGAGCCGCTGACGGTCTACGAGATCGTCGACCGGCACGCTGACGAGCTGCCGCTCTAGGTCAGGCCGACGATCCCGTTTCGCAGCAGGGTCGCTGCGAGCAGGAACAGAATCACTGCTCGCGATCGTCCAGGCGCTCCGCACGAGCCAGTCGCGTGCCGTGTGGAGTAGCCGCTCGGTCCAGTCGCGCGCGACGATCAGCATCATGATCGCGATCCCGAGCGGCAGCAGGGAGACGAGCGTGAAGAAGACCCAGTCGACGACGTACTGGGTGGCGCTCGGGTTCAGCTGCGAGATCGCCTTCAGGGCGAGCGGGATGAAGCCGCCCGGGTTCGCGAGCACGGCGCCGGCGCCGACGATCGCGATCACGGGCGACGAGGCGACCTTGCTCATGCGCTCGACCATGCTCTCGATCTTCGCCGGGTCCGGCGGCCGCCGGAGCAGCCGCCAGCCGAAGCCCGCCACCAGCACGGCGGCGACGATGTCGAACACGCTCACCCACGTCTTCTGGCCCGAGGTCGAGGACGGCGCGGCGGCGTTGCCGAGCACGAAGGCGGCCAGGACGCCGATCGCCAGCGTCGCGGTGAACGCGCCGAGGTAGAACCAGAGCCCGGTGCGCAGCGGCCGGTCGCCGAGCACGAGCGCCAGCACCGAGAAGGTGAGCGTGGTCGGCGACACCATCGCCGCGAGGGCGATCAGGACGAGCTCGGAGTCCAGCCAGTTCACCGCGCAACACTACGGCAGCGCGACGCCGTCCCCAAGCCTTCGGCGGGGAACGGCGTCGTCGTGCCGGAAGCCTAGGCTGCCGGAGCCTTCGCTTCGAGCTCTTCGAGATCCAGCTTGATCCCGAGCGCGCGGACCATCTTGCTCGCCGCGGACACCACACGAGGGGTGCCCACGATCGGAGCGACGGCCGCCAGGACGCCCTGGACGTCGTCAGCATCGACCTCGAGCTCGCCGGCGACCTCGAGATTGAGGAGGTACGAGACCGGCGGAGCGTCCATCGCCACGAGTGCGGCGATGCGTACCAGCATCAGCGACTTCGGGTCGAGGCTCGAGGCCTCGATCGCGTCGGCGTTCATGCTGGCGAGAAGATCCAGAACTGGCGTGTCTGCCATTGATGACTCCTTCCGTTGACTGGGCCGTTCCAAGCTAGCACTGTGGGCGCGTCGTGACATCCGTACTCGGCCGAACCGTTACATTTGGCCGATGGACGAGGAGCGGTTCGAGGCCCCGGTCGCGGGAGGCGTCCTCGTAGGTCACCGCGGCGGCGAGGGCCCGCCCGCGCTCCTCCTCCACGGCGGGCCGGCCTTCCCGGACTACACCGAGGGCTGCGCGTCCGAGCTCTCGGGCGTCTTCGAGACGATCCGCTACACGCAGCGCGGCGTGGCGCCGTCGCTCGTCCGGCCGCCGTACACGATCGAGTCGCACATGGCCGACGCGCTCGCGGTGCTGGACCACTTCGGGCTCGACCGCGCCTGGGCGATCGGCCACTCGTGGGGCGGGCATCTCGCGCTGCACCTCGCCGTCGCCCATCCGGAGCGCCTGCTCGGGCTCGTCTGTATCGACCCGCTCGGCGCGTACGGCGAGATCTTCGGCGAGTTCGGCGCGAACCTCCGGCGCGCGATCTCGCCCGAGCAGGCCGCGCGAATCGACGAGGTCGAGGCCCTGCGCCGCGAGGGAAGGGCGACCGAGGCCGATCTGCTCGAGCGCGCGGCGATCGTCTTCCCGCTGTACTTCGCACATCCCGAGGATGCGCCGTCCTACCCGATGGAGCGGATCGGCGTCCAGTGCTCGGCCGACACGAACGCGTCGATCGCAGCCCACTTCGAGCGCGGCACGCTCGTCGAGGGGCTGCCGGAGGTGAGCCTGCCCGCGTTCTTCGTCCACGGCGCCGCCGATCCGCTGCCGCCGCGCTCGTCGATCGAGACGGCCGCGCTGATCCCGGGCGCGCGGGTGGAGCTGATCGAGGACTGCGGGCACTTCCCCTGGATGGAGCGCCCGGGCGAGCTCCTGCGCGCCTACCAGCTGTTCCAGTGAACCATGGTGTCGAGCGGCTTGCGCGCGCCCGGCCTGAAGTCGGTGCCGATCGTGTAGGCGACCGGGATCAGCGCCGCCTGCATCACGTCGTCGTAGGGGATCCCGAGGATCTCGGCCGCCTCGCGCTCGTGGATCAGGTGGAACGTCGTCCACACGGTGCCGAGCCCGCGCGAGCGCGCCGCGAGCATGAAGCTCCAGGCCGCGGGGATGATCGACGCCCAGCGTGACGCCTGCAGCGGCGCGGGGGCGTCCTCCGTCCGGCCCTCGACGCACGGGATCACGTGTACCGGCACCTCGTGGATGTGCTCGGCCAGGTGGGTCACCGCGTCGCCGATCCGGCCGATCTGCCCGCCGGCGCCCGCGACCCGCCGCTCGAGGTAGGGCCCGGCGACGCTGCGCCAGAGCTCGGCGAGCGCCGCCTTCTTCTCCGGATCCGTGACGACGACGAAGTGCCAGTTCTGGGAGTAGCTCGCCGTCGGCGCCTGCTGGGCGAGGGACAGGCACTCCTCCAGCACCTCGCGCTCGACCGGCCGGGTGAGGTCGAGACGCTTGCGGACGGCGCGCGTCGTCGACAGCAGCTCGTCGGGAGTCAGCTCGAGGATCACAGGCGGGAGCCTAATAGACTGCCCGCGATGCCTGAGGGATTCGGAGCCGGCGAGATCGCACACCACCTCGGCCACGAGCACGGGCACGACGGCGGGAAGCGCGGCTGGAGCGAGCAGACGATCGAGATCCTCGAGGCCCTCCTGCTCGCGGTCGTCGCCGTCGCGACGGCCTGGAGCGGCTACCAGGCGGCGCGCTTCGACGGGCGGCAGGCGCACCTGTACGGGCTCTCGTCCAAGTACCGGCTCACGAGCGCCTCGGCCGCGGCGCGGGGCGGCCAGGAGGAGCTCTACGACACGAGCACCTTCTCGTTCTGGCTCCAGTCGAAGTCGGCCGGCGACGAGAAGGCCGCCGCGATCTTCGTGAAGCGGTTCCGGCCCGAGTATCGGCCGGCGTTCGCCGCCTGGCTGAAGACCGATCCGTTCCACAACCCGAAGGCTCCGGCCGGCCCGATCCTGATGCCGCAGTACCACAACGCCGAGCTCGCGACCGCGGCGGTGTGGGAGAAGAGGGCCACGGCGGCGTTCGAGACCGGCACGGCGGCCCGCGAGACCGGGGACAAGTACCTGCGCAACACGGTCCTGCTCGCGACGGTGCTCTTCCTGACCGCGCTCTCGCAGCGGTTCAAGGTGCGCAACGTCCGGCTCGGGCTGATGGGCGTCTCGGCCGTGCTGCTCGTGATCGCCATGTACTTCGTGCTCACGTATCCGACGGCCTGAGCAGTGGCTTCCGGCGACGTCCAGGCGGCGTTCGCGCAGGCGGCGGCCGAGGACGGGATCGTGCTCGGGAGCCGGTCGTTCGACTGGCTGTGCGAGCAGGGCCACGTCGGCCTCGAGCGCGTCGCGAAGGCGCGGCGCGATCCGGCGCTCGTCGGGCCCGTGACGGCGGCGCTCGAGCAGCTCGGCGCGATCTACGCGCGCCTCAAGGGCGACGTCTCGGTGCTGTACGCCTCGCGCGAGAACCTGCTGCTCCCGGTCGAGCTCGTGCACGAGCCGACCGGGACGGTGATCGAGGTCGACGAGTCGCCGCACTTCACCTCGTTCCGCCTGCTCGCGCTCGAGCTCTATCGCGACGACGCGCCGGTGGGCTTCGACCTCGACGAGTACAAGGAGCTCTGCCGCGCCTGGTGCGCGACGCACCGACGGCCTCGCGCGCGGCCTCCCGGCCAAGGGGTTCGGCTTCGGCGGCGTGCAGCGCGAACGGGCCTACCACGACGCGCTCCTCGACCTGGCCGCTCCGGCGATGGGCCATCCGCCGGTCGTCCGGATCGCGGCCGTCGACGGCGACGGGGCGGCCGCCTACCGCCGCCACCGGCGCCTGCGCTAGGAAGGCTTGTGGAGTAGCTCGTAGCCGTCGATCACGGAGACGTTGACCGTCGAGCACCGGCCGCAGCGGACGCGCACCTTCTTCGTCATCTGCTCCGGGTTCATCGCCGTCGCGAGGACGTTGCCGCACTCGACGCACACGTAGTCGTCCGGGCCGTTGCCGTGGAAGACGGGCCGGTCGGGATCGTCCTGGACCGCCGTCCCGCCGTCGGGCGGCACCTCGCCCTCGCGGATCTGTCGCATCGTGATGGTCGCCATCGCCCGCTCAGAGCGCGCCGAGCTTGCCCGCGAAGTCGGCGATCAGCGCGTCGAGCACGCCGACCATCACTCCCTCGCCCATCGACGCGGCCTTGCCGCGTGATCTGCGCATTCGTATGGATCGTGCCGCCGCCGTCGGTGAGCGCGAACGTGACGTCGGCGTTCGCGAACCCCTGGCCGCCGGCCTCCTTCGACTTGACGCGCATCACCACGCGATGGGCCGCGGCGTCCTGCTCGACGATCTCCACCGTGCCCGTGAACGTCATCGACATCGCTCCCATCTTGACCTTGATCTCGGCCCTGACGGTGGTCGGGTCGATCGCCTCGAGCACGCTGCCGCCCTCGACGCACGGCACGACGCGCTCGAGGTCGAGGATCGTCGCGTAGCTCTCGTCGATCGGCCTGGAGGTGGTGAAGGAATGATCGAGCTCGACGGCCATGTGCGGGCAGTTTACTAGGCTCTGCCCATGCGTCTCGGGCCCGAGAACGGCAGTCTCACGGTGAAGACCGGGCGAACCGGGGCCGCCGCCAAGGCCGGGCACAACCTGCTGATCGAGGTCACCGCGTGGGAGGCGACGCTCGAGGACGTCGAGCCTCGTGCTCACGGTCGACCCGGCGTCGCTGCGCGTGCTCGAAGGCACGGGCGGGATGCAGGCGCTCGGCGACGACGACAAGGCGAGCATCGAGCAGACGATCGACGAGGAAGTGCTGAAGGGACAGGCGATCGAGTTCCGCTCCACGACCGTGCGCATCGACGGGAGCCGGGTCGACGTCGAGGGCGAGCTGACGCTCGGCGGCACGACTCGCCCGATCGCGTTCGGGCTCGAGCTCGGCGACAGGGTCGCCGGCAGCGCCGTCGTCAGGCAGAGCGACTGGGGGATCACGCCCTACTCGACGCTGTTCGGCACGCTGAAGGTCGTCGACGAGGTCGAGGTCGCGATCGACGCGACCCTGCCCGGTCAGTCGCTGTAGACCGTCTGCGCGTCGAGGCCGCCCTCGACTCCCGGCGGCAGCGCGCCGGTGCCGTGCGCGTACAGGGCGAGGTCCTCGATCGTCTTGACCTGCGTCGGGTCGCTCGCGTCCGCGGCCCACGCGCCGTTGTCCCACGTGAGCGTCTCCGGCGCCGCTCCGAGCGCCATTCCCGCGAGCAGCTGCGCCTTCGCACGGATCTTGTCCGAGGCGCTCACGATCGCGGCCGAGGTGCCCTCGGACGGGCTCGTGTTGTAGCCGTGACCGACGCCGAACCGGTCGGTGTCGGCGGGGACGACCTTGACGTCGAGCGGCGGGACGCCGAGCTCGTCGGCCACGAGCTGTGCGTACGCGGCCCTCCTTGCCGTCGGACTCCGTGGTCAGGCTGAGCACCATCTTGCCGGTCGGGTGCACGCGCAGGAAGACTGCCCGGTAGGCCTCGTTAGCCATCGTGTTCGCTCCTCTCGGTCTCGAGACGTTGCCGCTCCTGATGGGCCGTCAACGCGTTGTGCTCTTCCAGGTCGCAGAACGCCGGCTGCGGCCCGCCCAGCGGGTTCGGCGGCACCGCGGGCCGCTCGCAGCCGGGGTAGATGCACTTCTTCTCAGTCATCGGTCACCCAGCCCGGGGTCGTCTTCCCCTTGCTCGGCCCGTGCCCGCTCGGCATCGCGACCGAGCTGCCGGGGACCGGGGTGGCGCTGGCCCACGGCTCGGGCTCCTCCTGCGGCGGCGGCTCGACCTGCGCCCGGCGCCTCCGCGCCGATCGCCTCGACGACCTCGCCGAGCGCCTCGAAGCTGTGGCCGCTGACGAGGGCGTCGCAGAAGGGCAGCGCCGCGACCATGCCGCCGGCCTGCACCGAGGCGCCGGCCCCGACGCGCGGGTTGACCCAGACGATCCGGTGCGCGAGCCGCGCGAGGCGCTCCATCTCCCGCCCGACGAGCATCGGGTCGCCGCGCTCCCAGCCGTCGGAGAGGATCACGATCACCGCACCGCGGGCCATGCCGCGGCGGCCGTGCCGGTCGTTGAACTCCTTCAGCGCGTCGCCGATCCGGGTCCCGCTCGACCAGTCGGGCGCGGCGGCGGCGGCGCGCTGGATCGCGCGCTCCGGGTTGCGCGAGGCCAGCGCGCGGGTGAGGCGGGTCAGCCGCGTGGCGAACACGAACGCCTCGGCGTTCGGGCCGGTGCCGGCGGCGCAGGTCAGGAACTGGAGGTAGGCGCGCGCGTACGGCTCCATCGAGCCGGAGATGTCGCAGAGCATCACGAGCCGCCGGCGGCTCGATGCGCCGGCGGCGCCGGGCGAGGCGGATCGGATCGCCTCCGGTGCGCAGGCTGGCGCGCAGGGTCCGTCGCATGTCGACCCGCGCTCCGTGGCGCCCCTTCTCGTACCGCCGCGTCCGCCGCAGCGGGGTCGCGAGCTCGAGGCTCGACATCAGCCGGTAGAGCTGGACGAGCTCGTGCGGCTCGAGCGCGTCGAAGCTCTTGCGCCGCAGCACCTCCTCGTCGCTCGCCAGCGCGAGCGGCACCTCGGCCTCGGCGCCGTCCTCGTCGGAGGCGCCGGGCGCCGGGGACGACAGGCCGCGCCGAGTCGCCGAGCGAGGCCGTGCGCGACGAGGCGGGCGGTCGTCGGGCGGTGCCGCGGCCGATCGCATCTCCTCCGGCTCGAACGTCGTCTGCCGCCTCGCCGCCGAAGATCGAGAAGAAGACCGAGTCGAAGGCCTTCACCTGCGCCTGGTCGGTCACGAGCACGGCGCGGGTCGTCCAGTAGAGCCGGCGGCGGCCGACCGGCCGCACGAGCGTGAGCGCGCGCGCGAGCTCGGCCGAGCGCGCCGGCGTGATCGGGACGCCGGCGTCGTGCAGGCGCCGGCTCAGCGCGCCGACGAGCGGCGGCAGGTCGAGCTCGATCGTCTCGACCCCGAACGCCGTCAGCCATCGGCGCGCACGAGCTGGTCGAGGCCGGCCGCGCGGATCACCTCCTGGTCCTCGTCGTACTTCAGCACCGAGCCGAGGGTGCGGTCGACCGCCGCGGCGTCCAGGCGCTCGATCCCGAGCAGGCTCAGCGCCGCGAGCCAGTCGATCGCCTCGGCGATGCCCGGCGGCTTCTGCACGTCGCTGTCGCGCATGCGCGAGACGGCGTTCGCGACCTGCACCGCCAGCGTCTCCGACGAGCCCTTCACGCGGCGGCGCACGATCTCCACCTCGCGCTGCGGGGTCGGGTACGCGATCCGGTGGTAGAGGCAGCGGCGCTTGACGGCGTCGTGCAGGTCGCGCGTCCGGTTGGAGGTCAGCACGATGATCGGCGGATGCGTGGCCCGGATCGTGCCGAGCTCGGGGATCGTCACGCTGGCGTCCGCGAGCAGCTCGAGCAGGAACGCCTCGAAGTCGTCGTCGGCGCGGTCGATCTCGTCGATCAGCAGCACCGCGGGCCGCGGGCCGGGGTGCTCGAGCGCGCGCAGGAGCGGGCGGCGGATGAGGTAGTCGGGCCCGAACAGCTCCTCCTCGCCGAGCTCCGTGTCGCGCGAGTCGGCGAGGCGGATGCTCAGCAGCTGGCGCGGGTAGTTCCACTCGTACAGCGCCTCCGCCGCGTCGATTCCCTCGTAGCACTGCAGGCGGATCAGCGGCGTGTCGAGCACGACCGCCAGCGACTTGGCCGCCTCGGTCTTGCCGACGCCCGCCTCGCCCTCGAGCAGCAGCGGCTGCGGCAGGCGCACGCTCAGGAACATCGACGTCGCGAGCCCCTCGTCGACGAGGTAGTCGGTCTCGGCGAGACGCCGCGCGAGCGTCTCGATGTCGGGCACCAGCCGGCGGACCTCGCCGGCCGCCTCGCCCGTCACCTCATTCCGTGAGGGCATGCTCGTGTTGCGCCTCGAACTTGGACGCGCAGCCCTCGCAGCAGAAGTAGAAGGTCTCGCCATCGACCTCCACCGAAGGCGTGCCCGGGACGATCGCGACGGTCATCCCGCAGATCGGGTCGACCGCGAGCGGCGGTGCGTCGGAGCGGGGAGCCTTTGCCGGCGCGGAAACGGGCGCGGCGGCGCGCTCTCCGCGGCGCACGGCGACGATCGTCGCGAGGATCGAGAGCGCGATCTCCGGCGGCGTGCGGGCGCCGATGTCGATCCCGGCGGGCACGTCGATCAGCGCGAGGTGCTCCTCGGAGACGCCGTCGGCGCGCAGCTCGTCGAGCACCCCGGCGCCGCGCTTGCGGGCTCGCGACGAGCCCGACGTAGGGCACGCCCTCCTCGAGCGCGCGGCGCAGCGTGTGCAGCTCGTCGCGCCCGTGCGCCGCGACGACGAGCGCGAGGTCGCCTGCGGCCGGCTCGGCCGAGGGGATCATCTCGAGCCCGAGCTCCGCACCGAGCGAGAGCACCGCGGCCGCGATCGGCGTGTCGCCCACGACGAGGACGCGCGGCGCGGGAACCACCGGCTCGAGGAAGATCTCGATCTCGCCGCCGGACAGGCACGGGTTCTGCGCCGTCACGGCGCCCTCCTCGACCGAGACCTCGCGGCCGGTCTCCGGGTCCTCGCCCATTGGCCCGTCGGGAACGATTCGCAACAGGACCGCCTCCTCCGTCTCGATCGCCTTCAACGAATACACACGAACGCTCTGCTGCGCGCACACCCCGCCGACGAAGCCCTCGATCGTGCCGTCGCCGAGCACGAGCGCGACCTCTCCCGCCTTGACGCTCGTCGGGCGCTTCGCCCGCACGACCGTGGCGATCACGAACGCCGTGCCCTCGGCCGCGAGCTCCCTGGCCCGCTGCGACACGGCGTCGGTCATCATTGCGGCGGCTCTGGGCGCCCCTGCATCGCCGCCCAGACCCGCGCCGGCGTGCAGGGCATGTCGATGTGGTCGACGCCGTGCGTCTCGTGCAGCGCGTCGATGACCGCGTTCACGATCGCGGGCGGCGAGCCGACGTTCGGCGACTCGCCGACGCCCTTCGCGCCGAGCGGGTGGTGCGGGCACGGCGTGACCGTCTCGCCGAGCTCGAAGTCGGGGCACTCGAGCGCGGTCGGGATCAGGTAGTCCATGAACGACGAGTTGAGGCAGTTGCCCTCCTCGTCGAAGCGTGATGACCTCCATCAGCGCGATGCCGACGCCCTCGGCGAGGCCGCCGTGGATCTGGCCGTCGACGATCATCGGGTTGATGCGGACGCCGCAGTCGTCGACCGCGATGAAGCGCCGGACCGTGACGTGGGCCGTGTCGGGGTCGATGTCGACGACGGCGATGTAGGCGCCGTAGGGGTAGGTGAGGTTCGGCGGGTCGTAGATCACCTGTGCGTCGAGCCCGCCCTCCATCCCTTCGGGCATCGGCTCGCCGCTGTAGGCCCGCGCCGCGATCTCCTCGATCATCGCGCCCTTCTCGGGGTCGCCCTTGACGTACCAGCGGCCCTTCTCCCAGGCGAGATCCTCCGGCCTCGTCTCGAGCATCGTCGCCGCGATCAGGCGGGCCTTGTCGCGCACCTTGCGCGAGACGACCGCGACCGCGGCGCCGGAGACCGGCGTCGAGCGGCTGCCGTAGGTGCCGAGCCCGTACGGCGAGCTTGTCGGTGTCGCCGTGGCGGACCTCGACGTCCTCGGGCGGGATCCCGAGCTCCTCGGCGACGATCTGGGCGAACGTCGTCTCGTGGCCCTGCCCCTGCGTCTGGGCGCTGATCGAGACCACGGCCTTGCCGGACGGGTGCACGCGCAGGTCGGCGCCGTCGTTCATCGCCAGCCCGAGGATGTCCATGTGCTTGCGCGGCCCGGCGCCGACGCCTTCGGTGAAGAACGAGACGCCGATGCCCATCAGCTCGCCGCGGGCGCGCTTCTCCGCCTGCTCGCGGCGCAGCTCCTCGTAGCCGGCGATCTCCATCGCCACGCGCATCGTCTCGGCGTAGTTGCCGGAGTCGTACGTCCAGCCGGTGGTCGTCTCGTACGGGAACTGCTCGGGCGCGATGAAGCTGCGCATCCGCAGCTCGATCGGGTCGACCTTCAGCTCCAGCGCGAGCGCGTCGACCATCCGCTCGACGAGGTAGACCGCCTCGGTGATGCGGAACGAGCAGCGGTACGCGACGCCGCCCGGCGCCTTGTTCGTGTAGACCGCCTTCACCTGGACGTGCGGCGGCCTCGAGGTCGTACGAGCCGCAGACGATGTGGAAGAACCCGGCCGGGAACTTCGTCGGCTGCGCGGTCGAGTCGAACGCGCCGTGGTCGGCGATCACGTCGACCCGCAGGCCGGTGATCTTGCCGTCCTTCGAGCACATCTCGGCGTGCATGACGTAGTCGCGCGCGAATCCGGTGGAGACCAGGTTCTCGGTGCGGTTCTCGACCCACTTGACCGGGACGCCGGCGACGATCGAGCCCGCGATCGCGCACACGTAGCCCGGATAGATCGGGACCTTGTTGCCGAAGCCGCCGCCGATGTCGGAGCAGCGGATCCGGATCATGTGCTCCGCGAGCCCCGCGACGTGCGCGTACACCGTGCGGTGCGCGTGCGGCGCCTGGTTGCCGTTGTAGATGTCGAGCTGGCCGGTCTCCGGATTGAAGTCGGCGATCATCCCGCACGTCTCGAGCGGCGCCGGATGGCAGCGCGGATAGATGATGTCGCGCGACGACGACGGTGTCGGCCTCGGCGAAGGCGCGGTCGGTCGCCGCCTCGTCGCCGGCCTCCCAGGTCGGGCTCGCGAGGTTGTCGCGCTGCCCGGCCTTGTCGTCGCGGATCAGCGGCGCGTCGGGGTCGAGCGCCTTGCGGGCGTTGACGACCGCCGGCAGCGGCTCGTACTCGACGTCGATCAGCTGGAGCGCGTCGTTCGCCGAGTACTCGTCGGTCGCGATCACGAACGCGACCTCCTGGCCCTGGAAGCGGACCTTGTCGCCCGCGAGCACGGCCTGCGTGTCGTAGGAGATCGTCGGCATCCACGCGAGGCCGAGCGTCTCGAGGTCCTTCGCGGTGACGACCGCGGCGACGTTGGGAGCCGCGAGCGCGCGCGAGGTGTCGATCGAGACGATGCGCGCGTGCGCATACGGGCTGCGCAGGAGGGCGCCGTAGACCATCCCCGGCAGCCGGATGTCGTCGAGATACGTTCCCTTGCCGCGGATGAAGCGCGCGTCCTCCTTGCGCTTCAGCCGGCCGAAGCCGATCGGGCGCTCGGTGCTGGAGCTGGGAAGGTTCTCGACCGTTGCCATCCTCATACCTCCTGTTTCGCGGCGGCTTCGTACTCGGCGGCCCACTGAACGGCGGCGACGATGTTCTTGTAGCCCGTGCAGCGGCAGATCGCGCCCGAGATCGCCGTACGGATCTCCTGGTCGGTCGGATTCGGGTTCTCGTCGAGCAGGGCGCGCGTCGTCATCAGCATCCCCGGCGTGCAGAAGCCGCACTGGAGCGCGTGCTGCTCGTGGAAGCCCATCTGGATCGGGTCGAGCTGCGCCGTCGACCTCGAGCGACTCGACGGTGCGGATCTCGTGGCCCTCGCACATCACGGCGAGGATCGTGCAGGACTTGACCGGCTCGCCGTCCATCTGCACGACGCAGGCGCCGCAGTTGGAGGTGTCGCAGCCCCAGTGGGTGCCCGTGAGGCCGGGCGTGTCGCGGATGAAGTGGACGAGCAGCTGGCGCGGCTCGATCTCGCGGGTGACCTTCTCGCCGTTGATCGAGATCGAGACGTTCATGATCGGGCCTCCTGTGCGCGCGCGGTCGCGCGGGTCAGCGCACGGGTCGTGAGGACGCCGGCGAGGTGGCGCTTGTAGTCGACCGGGCCGCGGCCGTCGGCGCTCGGCGAGCAGTCCTCCGAGGCGATCGCGCCCGCCTGCGCGAAGAGCTCGTCCGACGGAGCCTTGCCCGCGCAGCAGCTCCTCGGCGCGCGAGAGATGGACCGTCGTGAGCCCGACCGCGCTGAGCGCGATGCCGACGTCGGCGATCGTGCCGCCGTCGAGCCAGACCGCGGCCGACGCGGCGGCGATCGCCCAGTCGCCGGCGCGGCGCTCGACCTTCTCGTGCGCGCTGCCGGCGCCGGGGCGAAGCGGGATCCGAACCTCGGTGAGCAGCTCGCCGTCGCCGACCGCGGTCATGTAGGGGCCGACGTGGAACTCGTCCATCCCGACCACGCGCTCGCCGCCGGCGCCGCGGATCACCGCCTTCGCCTTGACCGCCGAGCAGACCGCCGAGAGATCCTCGGCCGCGTCGGCCTGGCACAGCGAGCCGCCGATCGTGCCGCGGTTTCGCACGACCGGGTCGGCGATCACGTTCTCGGCGTCGCGAAAGAGCGGGCAGGCGCTCGGCCAGCAGCTCGGACTTCAGGAGCTCCACGTGGCGGGTCAGCGCGCCGATCCGGATCTCGTCGCCCTCCTCGCGGATGTACGAGAGCTCCGTCAGGTCGTTGATGTCGATCAGGTGCCCGGGGTTCGCGAGCCGGAGCTTCATCATCGGCAGGAGGCTGTGGCCGCCGGCGATCACGCGCGCCTCGGGGCCGAGCTTCTGCAGCGATGCGATCGCTCCCTCGACGCTGGTCGCGCGCTCGTACTCGAATGCCGCAGGTGTCTGCACGAGGGGCTCCTTTCGTAGCTCAGTCTACCGGCGGTCTGCCGGGAGCCGCTTGCGCGGCGCGCCGATGTCGTCCCGCTGCTCGTACTGCACGGGGGCGTCGGTGCCGATCACCGGAGACCTCGGCAGCGACTCCGGCCTCGCCTGGCGGAGCTCCGGGTAGAGCAGCCGTGCCGCGAGGCTTCCGCCCTCGACGTTTCGCAGCGGGAAGCCGTTCGGGCTCGCGGCGGCGACCGGCGCCTCGCGGCCGAGCCGCGCGAGCGTGAGCGTGCCCTTCGTGTAGACCTCGCCGATGCGCGGCGCCTTGACCTCGGTGCTCTCCGGAAAGTCCCTGAAGCCCGCGGCGGCCGCGCCCGGGTAGAGGCCGTCGACGAGGCCGACGGCGTCCTCCATCCCGGCCTTCTTCACGAGCAGGCCCTCGAGCGCGGCGACGCCGGCGTCGAGGTTCGCGTTGATGTCCGCGACGATCTCGTTGACCGGCGCGCTCTTCTCGACGATCTCGCTCACGTGCGCGATCACCTCGTCGAGGCCGCCCGTGATCTTCCGCAGCTCGAAGATCACCGAGACGAGGTAGTAGACGAGCGCGAGCACGATCAGGACGACGATCGCGATCGTGACGACGCCGGCTGCCTGCATCGCGAGCATCGCCTCCTAGGCGTCGTCGAGGATCACGTCGAGGGAGCCGCCGTAGTTCGCCACGCCGGCGATCGTCTGGGCGACCTGGTCCTGGGTGGTGAGGAGCAGCGGCGCGGCGTCGAGGTCCTTCGAGGCCGCCGCGGTCACCGTCGGCGATCTGGCTGCACGCTCGGGACGATGCTCTTCGCAGCGCCGAGCACGCCGCGCAGGAGCACGACGGCGATCGGCACGACGACGAGGAGCAGGACGGCGTTGCCGATCCACCAGAGGATCATCTCGGCCTCCGCTCGGCCACGATCGCCGCCTTGCGGCCGATCCCGGGCAGCGCGCTCGAGGATGATCTCGAACTGCGCGTTGATCGCCTTGACGGCGGGCTCGAGCGGGCGCAGGTGCTCGGCCTCGACGCCCGCGAGCGCGCCGCCGAGCGTCGCGAGCCCCTCCGAGATCCGCCGCAGCCCGCGCCGCACCTCGAGCAGCGCGACCACGAGCACGAGCACGACGACCGCGGCCAGGGCGACGGTGAGGATCACGAGGGCCGTGTGGCTCATGCCGCGTCTCCGAAGCCGTCGGTGAGAGCGTTCATGTAGCCGTCCTGCACGACCGCCTCCTCGACGATCAGCGCCAGCACGGGCGCCGTCGCCTCGAGCTGCGGGATGTTCGCCGTGTTGGCGGCGACCTTGCCGGCCGTCTCGAGCAGCCCGTCGACCGAGCGCTCGATGCGCCGGACGGCGGTGATCAGCAGTCCCAGCAGCAGGGCCACGACGAGCGCTGCGACGAGGCCGATCGCCAGGGCGATCTCCCAGTACGTCGTGGAGCTCATTTGCCGACCGCCACCTTCCGGAGCGCCCGCGCCGAGTGGAGGATCCGCACGCCCGAGTCGTTGATCCGCGGCGACGCCGCTCGAGCCCGTCCGTCTGCTGCCGGACCACCTCGACCGCGCCCTCTGCCGTCTTCGCCTGCTTCGCGATCTTGAACGCGAGCGCGACGATCCAGATCACGATCACGGCGGCGACGGCGATCACGACGACGCCGAGCGCGATCCCCACCTGCCAGCCGCTGGTGGACGCGA
>CAVUZM010000002.1:0-15864 GCA_963746005.1 uncultured Actinomycetes bacterium
CGGCGCGGAGCGGGTCGGTGGCTGACGAGCCCACCGCCGACGAGCTCGTCGAGGAGCTCCGCCGCGCGAAGGTCTCCGACCTCCTCGTGCACACGCTCTCGATGGTCGCCTCGATGGGATTCGCGAAGCTCGCACCCGAGGGGCGCGACCTCGAGCAGGCGAGGATCGCGATCGAGGCGCTGAAGGCGCTGCTGCCCGTGCTCGAGGGCAACGTCGAGGAGGCGGTGCGTGCGCGACTTCGGCCAGGTGCTCGCGAACCTCCAGCTCGCCTACGCCGACGCCGCGAAGGCGGACGAGCCGGCCTGATCCAACTGCTTCCGGCCGCTCGCTTGTGATAGAAAACTGCCCGCGCCGAGGCGGGCTCGGCACTGACTTTGTGAGGGGAGCCGAGCGATGAACTTCTTCAACGATCACGCTGTCGCCTTCGCGCTGGTTTGCGCGCTGCTCGCGATCGCCTGGGGCGTCGGCCTCATCTACTGGCTGCTGCAGCAGCCCGCCGGCAACGAGCGGATGCAGGAGATCTCGCGCGCCGTGCAGGAGGGCGCGGCGGCGTACCTGAAGAAGCAGTACACGACGATCGCGGTCGTCGCGATCGTGCCGTTCCTCCTCCTCGGCTTCTACAACCAGCTCGGCTGGGGGACGGCGTTCGGCTTCCTGATCGGCGCGGTGCTCTCCGCCGCGGCCGGGCTTCATCGGCATGAACGTCGCGGTGCGCTCGAACGCGCGCACCGCCGAGGCCGCCCGCAGCGGGCTCAAGCCCGCGCTCAACGTCGCCTTCCGCGCCGGCTCGGTCACCGGCCTCCTCGTCGTCGGGCTCGCGCTGCTCGGCGTCGCCGGCTACTACGCGATCCTCACGAACTGGTTCGAGCGTCTCGCAGGACCGCGCGATCAACGACCTCGTCGGGCTCGCCTTCGGCGGCTCGCTGATCTCGGTCTTCGCCCGTCTCGGCGGCGGCATCTTCACGAAGGCCGCCGACGTCGGCGCCGACCTCGTCGGCAAGATCGAGGCCGGCATCCCCGAGGACGACCCGCGCAACCCGGCCGTGATCGCCGACAACGTCGGCGACAACGTCGGCGACTGCGCCGGCATGGCGGCCGACCTGTTCGAGACCTACGCCGTCACCGCGGTCGCCGTGATGCTGCTCGGCACCTCGTTCGCCGACCTCGGCGACCTCGCGCTCTACCCGCTCGCGCTCGGCGGCATCTCGATCATCGCCTCGATCATCGGCACCTTCTTCGCCCGCCTCGGCCGCGACGGACTCGATCATGAACGCGCTCTACAAGGGCGTGCTCGTCGCGACCGTGCTCTCCGCGATCGGCTTCATCCCGGTCACGACGCGCCTTCGACCACGGCGCCGTTCAGCTTCAGCGACC
Source organism: uncultured Actinomycetes bacterium (assembly GCA_963746005.1). Classification (GTDB taxonomy): domain Bacteria; phylum Actinomycetota; class Thermoleophilia; order Gaiellales; family Gaiellaceae; genus CAVQZA01. The sequence continues at coordinate 1,375 of CAVUZM010000002.1, forward strand.
TCTACTGCTCGGCGCTGATCGGCCTCGTCGTCACCTTCCTGCTCGTCGCGATCACCGAGTACTACACGGGCACCCGCTGGAACCCGGTCAAGCAGATCGCGAAGGCCTCGCAGACCGGCCACGCGACGAACATCATCGAGGGCCTCGCGATCGGGATGCAGGCGACCGCGCTGCCCGTGATCGTGATCGCCGCCGGGATCCTCGTCGCCTACCACTTCGCCGGCCTCTACGGCATCGGCGTCGCCGTGATGGCGCAGCTCTCGATGACCGGCCTGATCGTCGCGCTCGACGCGTACGGCCCGGTCACCGACAACGCCGGCGGGATCGCCGAGATGGCCGACCTGCCCGAGTCGGTGCGCGACGATCACCGACCCGCTCGACGCGGTCGGCAACACGACGAAGGCCGTCACGAAGGGCTACGCGATCGGCTCGGCCGCGCTCGCGGCGCTCGTCCTCTTCGACAGCTACACGAAGGGGCTCAGCCGATCAGGGGCACGCGACGCTGTTCAGCCTCTCCGACCCGTGGGTGATCGCCGGCCTCTTCATCGGCGGCCTGATGCCGTTCCTGTTCGCCTCGCTCGCGATGACCGCGGTCGGGCGCGTCGGCGGCGAGGTCGTCGACGAGGTGCGCCGCCAGTTCCGGGAGCACCCCGGGATCATGGAGGGCACCGAGCAGCCCGACTACGCGACCGCGCGTCGGCATCGTCACGGGCTCGGCGATCCGCGCGATGCTGCTGCCCGCGGTGATCCCGATCCTGTTCCCGATCGTCGTCGGGATCATCAGCGTGCAGATGCTCGGCGGGCTGCTGATCGGCACGATCGTGACCGGGCTCTTCCTCGCGATCGCGATGACCTCGGGCGGCGGCGCCTGGGACAACGCGAAGAAGCTGATCGAGGACGGCGCCTACGGCGGCAAGGGCTCGGAGGCCCACGCGGCCGCGGTCACGGGCGACACGGTCGGCGATCCGTACAAGGACACGGCCGGCCCGGCGATCAACCCGATGATCAAGATCACGAACATCGTCGCGATCCTGATCATCCCGCTGCTCGTCTCGATTCACTGGGGCTGACCTGAGCGCTGTCCGCCGGCGCGGACCGACGAGTAGATTCCGCCAGTGGCCCGCAGGCGGCGCCAGGCTCACGGACTCGAGCGGGTTCTCGGCACCCCCGCGCTGTTCGCGACGGCCTACGGCAACGTCGGCTCGTCGATCTACTACGCGCTCGGCGTCGTCGCGGTCTATGCGCTCGGGCTGACGCCGATCGTCTTCGTCATCGCGGGCGTGATCTTCGCCGCGACCGCGGCGACGTACGCCGAGGGGACGGTGCGCTACCCGGAGGCGGGCGGCTCGTCGAGCTTCGCGCGCCACGCGTTCAACGAGTACGCGTCGCTTCCTCGCCGCGTGGGCGCAGATGCTCAACTACGTCGTCACGATCGCGATCTCGGCGTTCTTCGTCCCGCACTACCTCTCGATCTTCTGGGGGCCGCTGCGGGACGAACCCGTGGGACATCGTCGGCGGCGTCGTCGTCGTCCTCGTCCTCGCGTCGCTGAACATCGTCGGCGATCCAGGAGGCGGCGCGGCTGAACGTCGTGCTCGCGGTCATCGACTTCGTCACGCAGGTGCTGCTCGTCGTGCTCGGCTTCGTGCTCGTCTTCAACCCGACGATCCTGCAGCGCGAACATCCACTGGGGCATCGGCGCCGACCTGGAGCCAGTTCTTCGCTCGCGATCCCGGTCGCGATGCTCGCCTACACCGGGATCGAGACCGTCTCGAACCTGGCCGAGGAGGCGCGCGACCCGCGTTCGCACGATCCCGAACTCGATCAAGCTCGTCGCGGGCGCCGTCTTCGCGATCTACCTCACGCTGCCGCTGGTCGCGCTCTCGGCGATGCCCGTGCACGCTGGTGAACGGGAAGTACCAGACGCTCCTCGGCGAGGCGCCGCCGCAGCGGGTTCGCGAACGATCCGGTGCTCGGCATCGTCGAGAACCTCGGCCTCCACGGCGCCGTGCTCAACGCGGCGAAGCTCTACGTCGGCGTCCTGGCCGCGACGATCCTGTTCATCGCCACGAACGCGGGCGTGATCGGCGCCTCGCGGATCACCTACGCGATGGCGAGCTACCGGCAGCTGCCCGGAGGTCTTCCGCCGCCTCCATCCGCGCTTCAAGACGCCGTGGGTCGCGATCGCCGTTCTTCGCGGGCATCGTCCCGGTCGCTCGTGATCCTGCCCGGGAAGACCGCCTTCCTCGGCACGATCTACGCGTTCGGCGCCACGCTCTCGTTCACGGTCGCGCACGCGAGCATCGTCACGCTGCGCGTGCGGCACAAGGAGGCCGATCTCGCCTACCGCGCGCGGCCGAACCTCAGGTGGCGAGGAGTCGAACTGGCCGCTGTTCGCCATCTTCGGCGGGATCGGCACCGGCCTCTCCTGGCTCGTGATCGTCGTGCAGTCGCCCGCGACGCGGTGGGCGGGAATCGCGTGGCTCGTGATCGGCGCGGTCTTCTTCTACGTCTACCGCCGCCGCGTCGTGCACGAGCCGCTCACGGAGACCGTCCGCGCCCCGATCCTCGTCGGCCCGGCGGTCGCGCTCGAGTACCGCAACATCCTGGTGCCGATGGGTCCCGACCGCGAGTCGGAGGAGGCGGTCGACCTCGCCTGCCGGCTCGCGGCCGAGCGGCGCGCTACGGTCGTTGCGATCACCGTGATCGAGGTCCCACTCGCACAAGCCGCTCGACGTCGACGCTTCCCGAGGAGGAGTACGGCGCAGACGTGCTGCTCGACGAGGCGAAGAGGATCGGCGACACCTTCGGCGTCAAGGTGATCAGCCGGGTCGTCCGCGCGCGCAGCTTCGGCCGTGCGGTCGTCGACGAGGCGAACCGCCGCGGCTCCGAGATCGTCGTCGTCGGCGCCGACCGCCGCGACCGGGGGCTCAGCAAGCAGGCGCTCTTCAGCGTCACCGTCGACTACATCCTCAAGCACGCGCCCTGCCGCGTGATGGTGGCCGCCGCGCGGAGGCGGGTCGCGTGAGGGCCTACCGGACCTCGATCGCAGTGCTCTCGGCGATCTTCGTCGTGCTCGGCTTCGCGCTCCTCGTTCCGGACGGCCCTGCTCGGCGGCGGGGTCGTCGGGTTCGTCTTCGGCGCGCTGTTCATCGGCGCTCGGCGCCGGCCGGCTCTGGATCCTGAGGGCGAAGAGGTAGCTGGCCGATGGCCCGTAAGCTGCCGCACCTGCAGCGGGTGCTCGACCTTCCCGCGCTCGCCTCGATCGCCTACAGCGAGATCGCCTCGTCGATCTACTTCGCGCTCGGGATCATCGCCGAGGAGGCGCTCGGGCTCACGCCGGCGCTCCTGCTCGTCGCCGGCCTCGTGTTCCTGCTCGTCGCGCTCTCGTACGCCGAGGGAACCGCCGCGATCCCCGAGACCGGCGGCGCGGCCACGTTCACCCGCATCGCGTTCAACGACTTCGCCGGCTTCGCGACCGGCTGGGTGCTGTTCCTCGACTACCTGATCGTGATCGCGCTCTCGGCGCTGTTCCTCCCGCACTACCTCGGCTACGCGCTCCACCTGAACGGGCTCGAGAGCGAGCCGTGGGACGTCGTGGCGGCGGTCGGGGTCGTGGCGGGGATCACCGCGGTCAGGCTCGTCCGCCGGCCGAGCCTCCACCGGATCGGGCTCGTCGTCGCCGTCGTTCGACGTCGTCACCCAGGTGATGCTCGTCGTGCTCGGGTTCGCCTTCCTGTTCTCCACCGACCTGCTCACGAGCGGGATCTCGGTGGGAGCCGCACCGTCGTGGCACGGGCTCGCGTTCGCGCTGCCGCTCGCGATGCTCGCCTACACCGGCCTCGAGACGGTCGCGAACCTCGCCGAGGAGGCCCGCGAGCCGGGCCGCGACCTGCCGCGCACCTTCTTCAGCGCGCTCAGCGCGGTGGTCGTGATCTCCGTCCTGATCGCGATCGTCGGGCTCTCGGCGTTCCCGGTCGAGAACGGCGACACGGCGCTCGGCACGACCTGGGGAGGCGCGCCGCTGATGGGGATCGTCTCGGCGCTCCGCGCGGAGCTGCCGGTCTGGATCGGCGACATCCTCAACGTCTACGTCGGAGTCACGGGCGCGCTGATCCTGCTCATGGCGGCCACGACCTCGGTCTCCGGGATCGGCAGGCTCTCGTACTCGCTCGGCGAGCACGGGCAGCTGCCGCGCGCGGTTCGGCCTCCTGAACCGGCGCACGCTCACCTCGCCGGACGCGCTCGTCTGGGCGGCGCTGATCTCGATCCTGCTGATCGTCTCCACGTCGTGGCTCGCGCACCCGGAGACGTTCCTGGCCGGCCTCTACAGCTTCGGCGTCCTGCTCGCCTTCACGGCCGCCCAGCTCGCGGTGATCAAGCTGCGCGTGAGCCGGCCGGAGCTGCCGCGCCCCTTCCGGGTCGGGCTCTCGGTGCGCGTGCGCGGGGCGGAGATACCGCTCCCGGCCGTCGTCGGCGCCGTCCTCACGTTCGCGGTCTGGATCGTCGCGATGGTCACGCATCCCGCCGCCCGGTATGCGGGCCCGGCCTGGCTCGCGGCGGGGATCGTCGTCTACCTCCTGGTCCGCCGCAGCCGCGGCGAGCGGCTGATGGCGCACGTCGTCTCGGCCGACGAGCAGGTGCTGCCGGAGACGCAGTTCTCGCGCGTCCTCGTGCCGATGAAGCTCGGCGAGATCGGCGAGGAGATGGTCGCGACGGCCGTCAAGCTCGCGCAGGATCGCGGGGCGACCGTGGACGCCCTGCACGTGATCCGCGTGCCGATGGAGCTCCCGCTCGACGCCGAGCTCGCCGAGGAGGAGCGCAGCGCGGCCGATTCGCTCCTCGAGGCCCAGGCGCTCGGGGAGGACCATCGACGTCGAGGTGACCGGCCACACCGTGCGGGCGCGCGCGATCGGCGAGGCGATCGTCCAGGCGGCGGCGGAGCTCGACACCGACCTGATCGTGCTCGGCTCGTCGCCACGCTGGCGGCGGCAGTCGCGCTTCTTCTCGCCCACGGTCGAGTACGTCCTCCGCAAGGCGCCCTGCGAGGTGCTCATCGTCGCCTTTCCCGCAGGGCGTTCTGGAGGAGGTGTAAAGCCGCTACGCTGCGTCTGTGAACGCGATCGTGATCGGCTGTGGCCGCGTCGGCTCGACGACCGCCCTGCGTCTCGTCAACGAGGGATGGGACGTGACCGTCGTGGACGAGAAGGAGGAGGTCCTCGTCCGCCTCGGCGAGAACTGGCGCGGCGGCTTCGTGATCGGCCACGGGATGGACACCGAGGTGCTCCGCCAGGCCGGGATCGAGACCGCGGACGCCGTGGTCGTCTGCACGAGCGGCGACAACACGAACATCGTGATCGGCCAGGTCGCGCAGAAGCGCTTCGACGTCGGCTGCGTCGTCGTCCGCCTGCTCGACCCGCTCCGCGCCGAGTTCTACGCCGAGCGCGGGATGCGCACCGTCTGCCCGACCTCGACCGCGATCGACGTGCTCACCGACGCCGTCCGCTCCTGCGAGGTCGCCCGCGGTGAAGGCCTGATGTACGCGATCGTCGCGGGCGGAGGCAAGGTCGGCGCCAACGTGGCGCGGACGCTGCTTCGCCTCGGCCACGAGGTGACGCTGCTCGAGCAGCGGCGCAGCGCGTTCGAGCGGCTCGAGACCGAGTTCGAGCACCAGGTCCAGCTCGGCGACGCGACGGAGCTGTTCGTGCTCGAGCGCGCCGGGATCACCAGGCCGCCCGACCTCGTGCTCGCGCTCACCGGCGACGACGAGGACAACATGGTGATCTGCCAGCTCGCCCGCGAGAAGTACGGCGTCGACAAGGTGATCGCACGCGTGAACGACCCGCGCAACCAGCCGCACTTCGACCTGCTCGGGATCACCCAGACCGTCTGCGCCACCTCCAGCATCCTCGCGCTCGTCGAGCACGAGGTGCCCGAGCACGAGCTGATCCACCTGCTCGAGCTGCGGAAGGAGAACCTCGAGATCGTCGAGGTGCAGATCGACGACAGCTCTCCCAGCGCCGGCAAGCGGATCGAGTCGCTGTCGCTGCCGGAGGGCTCCCGCCTGATCTCGGTGATGCGCGACGGCGCGGCCGAGATCGCCGTCGGCTCGACCCAGCTGCTTCCCGGGGATCAGGTGCTCGCGATCCTCCAGCCCGGCAAGGAGGACGAGCTCCGCCGGGTCCTCCTCCGCAGCTGAGCCCCTCTTAACCGCGGCGCGCCGGAGGCCGATGTACGCTCTGTCATGGTGATCAGGCACCGTTTCTCAGCTCCTGCCGTGCTGGCGTTCGGCGCCTTCCTGGCGGGAGCGATCGGAATCGCCTCGGCCATGACCCCGGAGTTCGCGGACCGCTCGCGCCTCGTGCGCGGCGTGCTCCCGCCGGGAGTGCCGGACGCGGCGCGCGTGCTCGCGCTCGCGTTCGGGATCCTGCTGATCTGGCTCTCGCTCGGGCTCGCGCGGCGCAAGCACAGAGCCTGGAAGCTCGCGATGGGGCTCGTGATCGGCTCGGCCGTGCTGCACCTCCTCAAGGGCCTCGACTTCGAGGAGACGCTCGTCTCGCTGATGCTGCTCGCCGCGCTCTGGTACTGGCGCGACGAGTTCGTCGCGCGGGGCGACCCGAAGACGCGCTGGCCGTTCTGGCAGGCGATGATCGGCCTCGCCGCGATCGGCGTCCTCATGTACCTGCGCTGGAGCGACCACGTCGGCTACGACGAGCGGCTCGAGGACGCGCTGATCGTGGTCGCCGCGATCCTCGCGACGCGCGCGCTCTACTTCTGGCTGCGCCCCTACGCCGAGCGCGCCCGCTCGTCGCCCGAGGAGCGGGCCGCCGCCGAGGAGCTCGTGCGCGCCGAAGGGCACGACTCGCTCTGCCTACTTCGCGCTGCGCCGCGACAAGAGCTACTTCTTCTCGCCGAGCGGCCGCTCGTTCCTCGCCTACGCGGTGATCAGCGGGAGCGCGATCGTGAGCGGCGACCCGATCGGCGAGCGCGCGGAGTTCGTCGAGCTGCTGCTGGAGTTCAAGCGGGTCGCGCTCGCGCGCGCCTGGCGCGTCGGGATCATCAACGCGAGCGAGGAGCTGCTCCCGGTCTACCGCCAGGTGGGGCTCAGGGCGTGGTACATCGGCGACGAGGCGATCGTCCGGCCCGCCGACGTTCTCGCTGGAAGGCCGCCCGATCCGCAAGGTGCGCCAGTCGGTGAGCCGGCTCGAGAAGTCCGGCTACGACACGCAGGTCGTCGACGTCGCCGAGATCACGCCCGCCCAGCGTGCCGAGATCGAGGAGGTCTCGGTCGAGTGGCGCGGTCGCGCCGCCGAGCGCGGCTTCTCGATGACGATGGACACGCTGTTCGCGTGCCCGGGCAGCGTGGTCGCCTTCGCCGAGGATCGCGTCGGGCCGGATCGCGGTTTCATCCACCTCGTCCCCTCGCCGGCGAGCGGCGGCTACTCGCTCTCGACGATGCGCCGCCTCGACGACGTGCCGAACGGGTTGATGGAGTTCCTGATCGTCCGGATGCTCGATCTGGGCGAAGGAGCACCACGTGCCCGAGGTGTCGCTCAACTTCGCGATGTTCGGCCGGATCCTGAGGGCCGACGACGAGAGCCCGCGGCACAAGCGCGCGATGCGCTTCGCGCTGATCAAGCTCGACCGGTTCTTCCAGGTCGAGCGCCTGCACAGCTTCAACCGCAAGTTCTTCCCGGAGTGGCGGCCTCGGTACTTCTGCTTCGAGCGCTACTCCGACCTGCCGCTGCTCGCGGTCGCGTACGGGCACGTCGAGGGCTTCGTCGTGCTGCCCGCGCCATGGGCGAAGACGACAGACCTCACGCACGCGTGAGGCTCGCCGTCGCGCTCGTCGCTGCCGCCGCGGTGCTCGCGGCGGTCGCGGGTGCACAGGCGCGATCCTCCGCCGTGAAGGTCGGCGGCGACTGGGCGCGCTTCGGCTACGACGCCGCCCGTCACGACTCGGGCCCTGCCGCCACGGGGATCACCGCCGCGAACGTGGGCTCGCTGCGCGCCCAGCGGGTCGCCCTCGACGGCACGGTCGACTCCTCGGCCGTCTACGTCCGCGGCGTCCGCGGCCGCGACCTCGCGATCGTCACGACCACCTACGGCAAGACCGAGGCGATCGACGCGCGCACCGGCCTCCGCGTCTGGCGCTTCACGCCGCCCGGCTATGCGACCTGGGCCGGGAGCCCTCAGATCACGAACGCGACGCCGATCGTCGACCGCGCGCTCGGCGCAGTGTTCGCGGCCGCGCCGGACGGCCGCGTGCGGCGGCTCGACCTCGCGACGGGGCGGCTCCGCTGGACGGCGACCGTGACGCTCCTACCGTCGCGCGAGAAGCTCACCTCGTCCCTCAACCTCACGGCGGGCCGGCCTGCTCGTGACCACGGGCGGCTACTACGGCGACGCGCCGCCCTACCAGGGCCACGTGGTCTCCCTCGACGAGAAGACCGGCCGCGTCCTCGCGGTCTGGAACTCGCTCTGCGCGGAGCGCACCGGCGATCCAGGTCCCGAGCACGTGCCCCGAGTCCGACTCGGCGATCTGGGCGCGGTCCGGCGCGGTCGTCGACCCCGCCACCGGGCGCCTGCTCGTCGCGACCGGGAACGCGACCTTCGACGGCAAGCGCTACTTCGGCGACAGCGTGCTCGTGCTCTCGCCCGACGGGAAGACGCTGGTCTGCGTCCTACACGCCGACCGACTACGTCCACCTGAACGTCGCCGACCTCGACCTCGGCTCGACCGCCCCGGCGCTGCTCGCGGGCGGCTATGCGGTGCAGGGCGGCAAGGACGGCATGCTGCGGCTGCTCGGCCCTGCGCAGCTCTCCCGTGCGCCGGGCTCGATCGGGGGCGAGCTCCAGACGGTGCCGACGCCCGGCGGCGACGCGCTCTTCTCGGCGCCTGCCGTCTGGCAGGGCACGTGGCTCTTCGTCGCCGACGGCTCGGGCACGGCGGCGTGGCAGCTCACGGGGGGTCGTCTCGTCAAGGTCTGGGAGAACGGAACGAGCGGCACGAGCCCCGTGGTGGCGGGCGGCCTCCTGTATGTGCTCTCGCTGGGCGGCGGCGTGAACGTCTACCGGCCGGTGCTCGGCACGCTCGTGACGACGCTCCCGACCGGCTCCGCGCACTGGCAGAGCCCGATCGTCACCGACGGCCGCGTGATCGTCGCCGAGGGCAATGCGAACGACCACGCCACGAAGGGCGTGGTCGACATCTTCAGGCTCGCCGGCGCTTGACGCTGGGTGCCTGCGCACCGAGCGCTGCGTAGGCGAGCGCCTGCAGCGACTCGTTCAGCGTCGAGAGCTCTCGCGCGATCCGGGTCAGGCCCTCGGCGCTGTCGAGCCGGCGGTTGAGGTCGTGGACCTCGTCACAGAGCCGGTCGAGGCGCGCCAGGAGAGCGTCGAGCTGGCGGTCGGCGACCTCGTTGCTTTCCACGGCTAATGCCCCTTCCAGTAATGCCGTCCAGCTTCTGGGTCGCGAGCACCAAGCGTGCAAGGACGCAGGGAGCGCCGATAGTAGCGACTATCGGTGCGACTGAGGACGCCGCAGCGCGCCGCGTGATCGCGGGCCAGAAGCGGACATGTGTTGCTGGAAGGGGCGTTAGATGCTACTCAGCAGCTCCGCCCTCGTGTAAAGGACGGGGGTCTCGGAGCCGAGCCGCACGAGCAGGCGCTCGAGCGCGCCGGGGCCTGCCTCCCACGCGTCGAGGCGGCGGGTCGCGCCGAGGTGCTCGAGCGCGATCCGCGCGAGCGGCTCGGGCGCGTCGGTGAACGCGCCGAGGCTCACGCCCTGAGCCTGGAGCCGGCGGAGCGCCGCGCTGACGTCCGCGTTCGGCCGGAAGTACACGGGAGCCCGGTCCTCGGCGAAGCGCTCGAGCAGCACCTGCCAGTTCCCCGCGAGTGCGTCGAGCTCGGCGGCGGCCGCGCCTCGATCCTCCGGGAGCTCGAGCCTGTCGAGGCGGAGGCGGCGCGCCGCGTCCTCGAGCCACTCGTCCCAGAGCGGGCGCGTGTCCCCGAGCACCGCGTCGAGGTCGAGCGCGAGCGCGCGCGGGCTCACCGCGCCTCGTTCCAGCGGTAGGCGAGCAGGCCGATCCCGAGCCCGACCGCGTCGATGCCGACGTCGACCGGCGAGGCGTGTCGCCCGGCGACGAAGTGCTGGTGGAACTCGTCGGAAGCCGCGTACAGGAGGCCGAGCAGGAACGCGGGGAGGTCGCGGCCGATCGCGCGCCGCAACAGCACCGCGAGGATCGCGTACTCGGTCATGTGCGCGCACTTGCGCAGGATCAGGTCCCAGGTCCCGAGGCCGCTCGAGAGGTGGGGGACCGAGGAGAAGGCGAAGATCACCGCCGCCCACGCGACGACGGGGAACCACGCCGCGAGCAGGCGATGGGATGTCACGGGAGGATGATAGGCTGCGGCCTTCAAAGGCGAGCGGAGAGGGAACCCGGTGCGAGTCCGGGACGGTCCCGCCGCTGTGAGGGGAGACGCTCCAGCGCCGAAGTGCCACTGGCCGAAGGGCCGGGAAGGCGGCGAGGGAGGGAGCCCCGAGTCAGAAAACCTGCCTCTCGCCTCCATGGTCGAAACCCCTCGTGGAGAAGGAGGCTTCGTGCTTCGACGACCCATCGTTCTCGCCCTCGCCGGGGCGGCTGCGCTCGTGCTCGCGACCGCTCCCGCCGCGCTCGGCGCACTCGTGCACATCCGGGTGGAGGGCAAGACACAGACGATCTTCGGCGCCGCAGAGCCGCGCGCCGTGGCGACGAACGCGCTCGACGCGCTGGAGGCGGCGAGCCTCGCGGGCGAGTTCTACTACCACGTCACCAACGCCTCGTTCGGACAGTACGTCGACCAGATCGGGCGCTATCCGGGAACCGGCTCCACCGGCTGGGTCTTCAAGGTGAACAACGCCTCGCCGCCGGTCGGCGCCGACAAGGTGACGCTGAAGGACGGCGACAGCGTGCTCTGGTACTACGCGGACTTCTCGTCGGGCTCGGGCCCGAAGACGCTCTGGCTCGGCTCGAAGGGCGACTGCTACCGCGTCGCGGCCTACGACGACACGGGGCAGGAGTCGCCCGCCCCCGGCGCGGTGCTCCACGTGGACGGCCGCACGATGAAGGGCTCCTACACGGGCACGTGCATCGGCCCGCACCGCGGCTTCGTCCGGGCGACGGCGCCCGGGATGGTCCGCTCGAACACGCTGCCGTGAAGTACGCCGCCGCCATGCTCGTCCTGCTCGCCGTGGCCCTCGCCGGCTGCGGCGGGCAGGCGACGCACGGCACCGCGACGCTGTGGGTCACGCGCGACCGCGGGTCGCAGGTCGTGCTCGTGCGGTCGGTGCCGGCGGGCGAGACCGCGATGCAGGCGCTCGAGCGCTCGGTGAAGCTGAAGACACGCTACGGCGGCCGCTTCGTGCAGGGGATCGACGGCGTCGACGGCTCTCTGTCGGGCCGGCACGACTGGTTCTACTTCGTGAACGGGATCGCCCCGAGCGTCGGCGCGGCAGAGGTGCGACTCCACCCGGGCGACGTCGAGTGGTGGGACTACCGCTCCTGGGGCGACGGGAAGGAGGTGCCGGTGGTCGTCGGCGCCTTCCCGGAGCCGTTCCTCCACAGCGGGCGGCCGGCGGTCGTCGTCGGCTCGGGAGCCGTCGCGCGCCGGCTCGCGCGGCTCGTCCACGGCCGCGTCGTCGCGACCGCGCCGAAGGACGCGAACGTCCTCGAGCTCGTCCCGGGCTCCGGCTTCACGGCGCGGATGGACGGCGGCCGCGTCGTCTTCGCGCTCGGCGCCGCCGACGCGGCGCGGCTCGCCGCTGACACCGCGCTCGCACGCTTTCACTACGAGGGCCTCTCGTGAGCCCGGGACCCGCAGCTGCGCTCCTCGCCGCGCTCGCGGCCGCCGCGCTGCTCGCGCACCGCCCCGCCACCGTCGCCGTGATCTTCGTGGGGCTGCTCGTCGTCACGTTTCGGGCGCCGCGCGCGAGGCGGCGGCTCTACCTGCTCGGCGTGCTCGTCTCGTGCGTCGCGCTCGTCGTGATCACGCCCTTCGTCGAGTCGATCGGGATCCACGTGCTCTGGAGCGGGCCGACGATCCCGGTCCTCGGCACTCTCGACGTCACCTCCGAGGAGCTGCGCAACGGGATCGTGCAGGCCCTGAGGCTCGGCTCGGTGATGCTCGCCTTCGCGGTCTATGCGCTGATGCTCGACCACGACCGCCTCGTGCAGAGCGCCGGCTTCGCGCGCCGGTCGGTGCTCGCGGTCGCGCTCGCGACGCGGCTGATCCCGACGCTCGAGCGCGACGGCCGCGGGTTGATCGAGGCGCTGCGCGGGCGCGGGCTCGCACCGGAGGGCGCGCGCGGACACGCGGCCCTGCTCTCGCCGCTGCTCGCGGGCTCGCTCGAGCGCGGCCTCGGCCTCGCCGAGGCGATGGAGGCGCGCGGCTTCGGCCGTCCGGGTCGCACGCGCGTGCCGCGGCCGCCCTGGGGCGCGCTCGACTGGTTCGCGATCGCCGGCTCGGTCGCGATCGTGCTGACGGGGCTGCTGTGGCTCTAGCGCGCGCAGAGGGCCTGACGTTCAGCTATCCGCGCGCGGCGCGGCCGGCGCTCGACGGCGTCGACCTCGAGCTCGAGCCGGGCGAGGTCGTGCTCCTGGTCGGACGCTCCGGCGCGGGGAAGTCGACGCTCGTGCGGGCGTTCGCCGGGCTCGTGCCGCACTTCCACGGCGGCCGCTTCGCCGGGCGGGTCGTGGTCGCCGGCCTCGATACGCGGCGCACGCATCCGTCGGCTCTGGCCGGGACGGTGGCGACGGTCTTCCAGGACCCCGAGGACCAGGTCGTGATGACGAGGGTCGAGGCGGAGGTCGCGTTCGGGCTCGAGAACCTCGGCACGCCGCCCACGGAGATCCTCTCGCGGGCTCACGCGGCGCTCGGCGCGGTCGGTGCCGGGCACCTCGCGGGACGGTTCGTCGCCGAGCTCTCGGGCGGCGAGCTGCAGCGGGTCTGCCTCGCCTCGGCCCTCGCTCTCGAGCCGCAGCTCCTCCTGCTCGACGAGCCGACCTCGCAACTCGACCCCGACGGCGCGGAGGCGTTCCTCGACCTCGTCCAGGCGCTGGCACGGGAGCGCGGCACCGCGGTGCTCGTCTCCGAGCAGCGCCCCGCTGCGGCGCTGGAGCGCTGCGACCGCGTGGTCACACTCGGCGAGTTCGATCCCGACGGCCCCCCGCCGGTGTCCGAGCCGCGCGCCGGGCGGGAGCTCGTCTGCGCCGTCGCGGACGCGTCGTTCGCCTACGGCGACCGGCAGGCGCTCGCCGGCGCCTCGCTCGAGCTGCGCAGGGGCGAGGTCGTCGCGCTGACCGGCCCGAACGGGTCCGGGAAGACGACGCTCGCGAAGCTCGCGGCGGGGCTGCTCCAGCCCGCCTCCGGCCGGGTCGAGCGTGACGGCCGGGCCTCGTTCCTCGTCCAGGATCCGGGCCGCTACCTCGTCCGCGAGCGCGCCGACGAGGAGGTCGCGCTCTCTGCCGGCCCCGAGCGGGCGCGGCAGGCTCTCGCCGAGGTCGGGCTGGCCGGCTTCGAGGCCCGCCACCCGCGCGACCTCTCGAGCGGCGAACGGGAGCGACTCGCGCTCGCGACCGTCCTCGTGACCGATCCCGACCTGCTCGTGCTCGACGAGCCGACCCGCGGGATCGATCCCGAGCGGAAGACCGAGCTCGCCGGGCTGCTGCGCGAGCAGGCCGACGGACGCGCCACGCTCGTCGTCACCCACGACCGCGCGTTTGCCGCCGCGGTCGCCGACCGCGAGGTCTCGCTCGGCCGCGCGCCGGCCAGGGAGACGGTCCTTGCCTAGGCTGGTGATCCTCGGCGCCGCGGCCGCGGCGTTCGTCGCGGCGATCCTGACCGCGCTCGAGCCGCGCGACGCGGGGCTCACGCTCCTGCTAGCGGCCGCCGCGGTCGTGGTCGGAGGCGCGGCCTGGCTCGAGACGGGGCCGAGCTCGGCGAAGGAGATCGCGATCATCGGCACGCTCGGCGGCGTCGCGGCGGCGGGCCGCGTGCTCTTTGCGGCGGTGCCGGGGGTGCAGCCGGTGACCGTGATCGTGATCGCCGCCGGGGTCGCGCTCGGCGCGCGGGCCGGGTTCGCGGTCGGTGCCGTCGCCGCGCTCGCGTCGAACTTCTTCCTCGGCCAGGGGCCGTGGACGCCGTGGCAGATGCTGGCCTGGGGCGGCTGCGGGGTGATCGGTGCGTTCGCCGCGCCCTTCGTCCGCCGCCGGATCCCGTTCGCGATCCTCTGCTTCGTACTCGGCTTCGCCTTCAGCGTGCTGATGGACCTGTGGGAGTGGTACTCGTTCTACCCGCACACCTGGGCCGCGCTCACGCTGCAGCTCGGCCGCGGCGTCGCGTTCGACCTCGCCCACGCGGGCGGGAACTTCGTGCTCGCCCTCGCTGCCGGGCCTGAGCTGCGGCGGCTGCTCGAGCGGACGGGACGGCACCTGCGCACCGAGGTGATCTGG
>CAVUZM010000003.1:0-142674 GCA_963746005.1 uncultured Actinomycetes bacterium
TCGCCGGCGCAGGAAGCGGTCGCCCTCGGCGATCCGGCGCCGGAGCGCGAGCAGGAGCCCGATCGCGAGCTCGGCGGTCGCAGCCGTGAGGACGTCGGGCGTGTTGGTGATCACGATTCCGCGCGCGCGTGCGGCCTCGAAGTCGATGTTGTCGGTTCCGACCGCGAAGTTCGCCACGACTTTGAGCTGCGGCCCGGCCGCGTCGAACAGCGCATCGCCGACCGGGTCGATCGGCGTCGCCACGATCCCGTCCGCGCCCGCCACGTCTCCCTCGCGGAACTCGAACAGCCGCTCGAGCTCGGCACGGGTCGCGTCGGGCAGACGCTGGGTGGCGACGACGACGGTCAGGCCGACTCGGGGACGCGCCGAGCGGTGACCAGCGCGGGTAGACCGGCGAGGAACTGGATCCCGAGCAGCACCAGAATCGCCACCAGAGCGGACACGGCGGAGGTCGGCAGTGCGCCCTGCGTCACGTACGGCGCTCGCGCCGCGGCGCCCGCGACGACGAGGAGCAGCACGAGCGCGGCGAGCAGCGCCTGCAGTCCCTCCTCGGTGCCGCCCTCGATCGCCTCGCCGAAACAGGTGAGCGAGGCGGCGACCGCGGCGGGCACCGCGAGCAGGAGGAGATAGAAGGCGAGCCGGTGGGCCCCTGCGCCGTCGGCGAGCGCAACCAGGAGGACAGGGCCGAGCGGCAGGAGACGGCGAAGCATCCGCCGCACTTTTCGTGGCCCGGCGGCGCTCTCCTCCGTTAGATTCCCCGTATGTCCGGAACACTCACCTGGCTCGGCCACGCAGCCTTCAGGCTCGACTCGCCCGGCGGCAAGCGGATCTACATCGACCCCTGGCTCTCCGGGCCGACCGTGCCCGAGAGCGAGCGGGAGCCCGAGCGCGTCGACCTGATCGCGCTCACGCACGGCCACGGCGACCACGTCGGCGAGACGGTCGCGCTCTACCGGAAGTTCTCCTGCCCAGTCGTCGCGCTAGTGGAGCTCCGCGGCTGGCTCTCGGGACAGGGCCTCGACGACAACATGTCGCTGGCGCCCAACAAGGGCGGCACGGTGAACGTGGACGGGATCAGGATCACTCTCACCGATGCGAACCACTCTTCGAGCGCAGACGACGGCACCTACCTCGGCGAGCCGGCCGGCCTCGTGATCGAGCTCGAGGACGGCACCACGGTCTACTTCGCGGGCGACACGAACGCGTTCATGGACATGCAGCTGATCGGGCGGATCTACGAGCCCGACGTGGCGGTGCTGCCGATCGGTGACCACTTCACGATGGGCCCGCGCGAGGCGGCCGTCGCGCTCGAGCTGCTCGGCGTGAAGCGCTGCGTCCCGTGCCACTGGGGCACCTTCCCGCTCCTCCACGGCACCCCGGCCGAGCTGAAGAAGCTCGCGCCGGGAGTCGAGGTGGCCGAGATCGAGCCCGGCGGCAGCGTCGAGCTGTGAGACAGCGCTGGTTCGGCGACCGGGGGCTGCGCGTGCCCGAGCTCGCCGTCGAGGGCGACCCGGCCGTGCCGCTCGAGGACGCGCTCGTACTGGACTCCGTGGACGACGAGGCGGCGCTGAAGGAGGCCCACGCGGCCGGAGTCCCCGTCGTCGTGCGAGCGTCGAGCGCCGAGGCGGTGCGCCGCGCGCTCTCGCGGCCCGAGGTCGCGGCGGTCCTCGTCCCGGTGGGCTCGGAGGAGCTGCTCGACCTCGATCTGACCGGGCTGACCTATGGTTAGCCCCGTCGTGGCGACGTACTCGATCGCGGCTTGCGACCTCGCCGCCGGGCAGTGGGGCGTGGCGGTGCAGTCGAAGTTCCTGGCGGTGGGCTCGATCGTGCCCTGGGCCGCGCCGGGGGTGGGCGCGATCGCGACCCAGGCGTGGGCCAATCCCCGCTACGGGCCGGACGGGCTCGAGCTCCTGGCGCAGGGGCTCGCGGCGGAGGAAGTGGTCGCGCGCCTGACGGAGGCCGACGGGGCCCGTGAGACGCGCCAGCTCGGAGTCGTCGACGCGCACGGCCGCGCCGCGAGCTTCACCGGCTCGCAATGCAACGACTGGGCCGGCGGGCGCACCGGCCCGTGCTTCGCGGCGCAGGGGAACATCCTCGTCTCGTCGGCGACCGTGGACGCGCTCGCCGAGACGTTCGAGGCGACGACGACGCACATCCCGCTCGCCGAGCGGCTGCTCGCCTGTCTCGTCACGGCGCAGGCCGCCGGCGGAGACCGCCGCGGACAGCAGTCCGCCGCGGTGCTCGTCGTCCAGAAGGACGGGGGGTACGGCGCCCTGTCCGATCTCCTCGTCGACCTGCGGGTGGACGACGCCGACCGCCCGATCGACGAGCTGCAGAGCCTCTACAGGGCGCACCAGGCGCTCTTCGGGTCGACCCCACGCGACGAGTGGCTGCCGGTCGAGGGCGAGCTCGCCGCCGAGGTGCAGTCGCGGCTCGCCTCGCTCGGCTACGAGCGTCTCGCCGACTGGGCCGGGGTCGAGAACCTCGAGGACCGCGTCGACGGCGAGGACGCGATCGACCCGGTCGTGCTCGAGCGGCTGCGGGAGGCGACCGCATGAGCTGGAACGTCGTCAACCTGGCCGAGCTCGAGAGCTTCCCGGTCGGCGAGCGCGGCCTCCTGTGGCACCCGATCAGGAGCAGGCTCGGGATCGAGGCGTTCGGGATCAACGCGTACACCGCGGCCGAGGTCGGCGGCGAGGTCGTGGAGGAGCACACCGAGGAGAGCCTCGGCCACGAGGAGGTCTACGTCGTGGTCGCCGGCCGCGCCACCTTCACGCTCGAGGGCGAGGAGATCGACGCACCGACGGGCACGATCGTCCACCTGCCCGAGCCGGCGGTCAGGCGCTCGGCGGTCGCGCTCGAGCCGGGTACGACGGTGCTCGCGGTCGGGGCCAAGCGCGGCGAGGCGTTCACGCCGTCGGGCTGGGAGGTCGGGTTCCGGGCGAACCACCTGCCGCCGGACGAAGCGGTGCGGCTGGTCCAGGAGTGGGTCGACGGGCACCCGGACGATCCTGCGGCGTACTACAACCTCGCCTGCTTCCGCGCGCGCGCGGACGACCGCGACGGCGCGCTCGCAGCGTTCCGGCGCGCATTCGAGCTCGACCCCGACCGCGTGCGCAGGTGGTCGGACGGCGACACGGATCTCGAGCCGATCAGGGCCGAAGTCTCAGCGATCACCGGGTAGGCGCACTCCCGTGGCGCGGAGCCGCGGAACCGGATCGGCCTCCGGCCGCGCGACGAGCAGCACCACGCCGTAGCTCTCCGGCGCGGCGAGCGCGTCCACGACGGCCTGCAGCCCCACCGCGAGCGCGAACGCCTTGTGCGCCTGCTCGCCGCCGAACGGGACGAGATCCTCGGCGCGCGCCGCCCCGCGCAGCACGTCGCCGTGGGTGACCTTCCCCATCGAGACGTCTGCGACGAGCGGCCGCCCGTCGGAGCTCGGCACCGCGAGTGCGAGCGGGTTCGTGCCTGCGATCCCCGGGCCGCCGTCCGGCGACGCAAGGCGCGGCGGCGAGGTGGCGGTCAGGGCCGCGACGAGCCCGCCCACGGCGAGCTTCCGCACCCAGTAGCCGAGCGCGCCGGTCGGGAACGCGTCCGCGACCACGAGCCGCGCCCGCTCGGGCGGGTCGGCGAGCTGCGCCTCGACGACCGCGGCGAGGGTCAGGTAGCCGAGCGCGCCGTTCGACTCCCAGCGCTCGTAGCCGAGCTCGCGCAGCGTGCGCGACGGCCGCGCCGAGGGGTCGATCCCGTCGAGGGTCTCGAGCCACTCGATCCGCGAGAGGCCGTGGCCGAGCGAGCCGCGCCGCTCGGCGTCGAGGAAGTGGTCGGCGAGGGTCGCCGCGTCGACCTCGCCGAAGCCGAGCGCCCGCAGGCGCGGGAGTGCCTCCTCAGGCTGCACGCTTGCGCGCGTCGAGGATGGGCCAGCCGCGCGCCCGCGCGATCTTCCGCAGCGCGCGATCGGGGTTGACGACGACGGGACGGCCGACCGCCTCGAGGAACGGCAGATCGGAGTGGCTGTCGGAGTACGCCGTGGAGGCCGCGAGATCGAGCCCGTCGGTCGCGGCGAGCTCGTCGAGCGCCTCCGCCTTGGCCTTCCCGTGAAGCGGCCGCAGCGCGCGCCCCGTGTAGCGGCCGTCGACGACCTCGCAGACCGTGCCGATCCCGCCGTCGAGGCCGAGATCGACGACGATCGCGTCCACGATCTCCTGCAGTGCGGTCGAGACGATGTACACGCGGTGGCCCTGCGCCCGGTAGCCGTGTGCGGCGTCGACCACCTCCGGCGCGAGCAGCGGCTTCAGCACGGGCTCCATCGCCTCCGCGACCAGCTCGGCGACCTCGTCCGCCCGCACTCCCTTCAGGGCGAGGACTCCCCGCTCTGCCAGCACCTCGACCTCCTCGGCCCGCGCGCCGCGCGCGACGAATAGCAGCTGCCAGAGCCCGGCCTGCACCATCTGGCGACGGGAGATCAGCCCGTGCTCGCGGAACGCGCCCGCAAGGGCCAGCGCGCTCGAGCGGCGCAGGAGCGTCCGGTCGAGGTCGAAGAAGGCGCCGGCGGTCAGGAGACGACGGGGAGAAGCTTGGTGAGCCCGATCCCGCGCTCCCGCTCCATCGCGAGCACCGTCTCCGCGATCCGGACGATCTCGCGCGAGGTCCCGGACTCCGGCTCGGCCTCGACGAGCGGCACGGCGAGGTCGCCCTGCTCGCGCAGGCGCGGGTCGAGCGGCACCCGGCCGAGGAGCGGGATCCCGAGCTCGGCGGCGAGCCGGTCGCCGCCGCCGGTGCCGAACACCTCGCCGGACATGTTCTCGACCACCCCGAGCAGGCGCATGTTCGTCTTCTGCGCCATCACCGCCGCGCGCGAGGCGACCTCCTGCGCCGCGGGCTGCGGCGTCGTCACGACGACCACCTCCGCGCGGGGCAGCAGTTGGCCGAGCGAGATCGCAACGTCGCCGGTCCCCGGCGGCATGTCGACGACCAGCACGTCCAGCTCGCCCCAGTGCACATCCGTGAGGAACTGCTCGAGCGCGCGGTGCAGCATCGGCCCGCGCCACATCACGGGCTGGTTGTCGTCGAGGAAGAAGCCGATCGACATCAGCTTGAGCGAGCCGCGGACCGGCGGCACGATCATCCGGTCGACGAGCACCGGCTTCTGGTGGACGCCGAGGATGTGCGGGATCGAGTGCCCGTAGACGTCTGCGTCGAGGATCCCCGTCTTCTTGCCGAGCCGGTCGAAGGCGACGGCGAGGTTCGCGGAGAGGGTCGACTTGCCGACGCCGCCCTTCCCCGAGGCGATCGCGAGCACCCGGGTCGACCGGTCGAGCGAGATCCCCTCGGTGCGCTCGGTGACGCCGCCGCGGAGCCGCGCGGTGAGCGCGCCGCGCTCCTCGGGCGTCATCACGTCGAAGTCGAGCCGCACCGCCTCGACGTCGTCGAGCGGCATCAGCGCGTTCTGGACCTGGTCCTGGAAGGACGAGCGAAGCGGGCAGCCGGCGACCGTCAGCGCGATCGTGACCGAGACGTCGCCCCCGTCGATCTCGACCTTGCGCACCATGTCGAGGTCGACGACGCTGCGGCGAAGCTCGGGATCGATCACCTGCTCGAGCGCCTTCAGCACCTCGTCGCGTGAGACCGCCATGCGACTGAGCCTAGCAACGGCGAGAATGGAGCCGTGACGTGGGCCGGACTGGTCTGGAAGAACCTGCTGCGGCGTCCCGCGCGGACGGCGCTGACCGCGACCGGCGTGGCGCTCGGCGTCGGCCTGATCGTGGCGCTGCTCTCGATCTCCGCGGGCGTGAGCAAGACCGCGGGCGACCTGATCCACGTCGGCCGCGCCGACTTCGGCCTGTTCCAGCGGGACGCGTCCGACCTCACCAAGTCGCTCCTGCCCGCCTCGCTCGAAGGACGGATCGCGGCCAACAAGGACGTGGCACAGACCGCGCGGCTCTTCCTCTACGTGACCACCGTCTCGGGCCGGGACTCCGTACTGCTGTTCGGGCTCGACCCGAAGGAGTTCCCCTACGGGCGCCTCGTGATCGTCGCGGGCCACCGCGGCACCGGCAACGAGGCGCTGCTCGGAGATCGCGCCGCGAAGTCGATGGGGCTGAAGCCCGGCGACTACCTCACGATCTCCGGCCACCGATACCGGATCGCCGGCCTCTACCACTCCGGCGACAAGTTCGAGGACATCGGCGCCGTGCTGCCGCTCCCGATCGTCCAGAAGCTCGCCGGGCGACCCGGCGAGGTGACCACGATCGCGGTGATCGCGCGGCTCGGCGCGAAGCCGAAGTCCGTCGCGAAGCAGCTCGAGGCCCAGTTCCCGGGCGTCGCCGCCGTGACGGAGCCCGGGCAGGCGGTCAAGATCGACACCTCGAGCCGGCTGATCCTCCAGACCGGCTGGATCATCGCGCTCCTCGCGCTGATCGTCGGCGGGATCGGGATCACCAACACGATGGCGATGTCGGTGTTCGAGCGGTTCCGCGAGATCGGGATCCTGCGCGCGGTCGGCTGGCGGACGTGGCGGATCGGGGCGATGATCGTGAGCGAGGCGGTCGGGATCTGCCTGCTCGCGCTCGCGCTCGGGCTGCTGCTCGGCTACGCCGCGGCGGAGCTCTTCGTCCGGCGCGGGCTCTCGCAGCTCGTCACGCCCGACTTCACCGCCGGGGTGTTCGCCTGGGGCCTCGCGTTCGCGCTCGGGGTCGGGCTCCTCGGCGCGATCTACCCCACGCTGCGCGCGGTCCGGCTCACGCCGATCGAGGCGCTGCGTCACGAGTGAGCTCGAGCCGACCGTCGCGCATGTGAAAGCCGCGGTCCCCGAGCCCGGCGAGGTCGGAGTCGTTCGTCACGAGGAGGATCGTCGTCCCGTACTGGGCGCGGATGCGCTCGAGCAGCGCGACGATCTGGGCGCCCGTCTCCGAGTCGAGCGCGCCGGTCGGCTCGTCCGCGAGCAGCAGGCGCGGCCTGTTCGCGAGCGCGCGGGCGATCGCGACGCGCTGGCGCTCTCCGCCCGACAGCGTCGCGGGCGAGGCGTGCGTCCGCTCCGAGAGGCCGACCTCGCCGAGCAGCTCACGCGCCCGGGTCTCGCGGTCGCGCCGGGCCACGTGGCGGCCGATCATCGGGATCTGCACGTTCTCGAGCGCGCTGAGCGTCGGCATCAGGTTGTGCGCCTGGAACACGAAGCCGACGGTGGCGGCGCGGTATTCCGAGGGATCCGTGAGGTGCTCGAGGTGGTGCCCGTCGACGACGATGCTGCCCGAGTCGGGCCGGTCGAGCGCACCGATCAGGTTCAGCAGGGTGCTCTTGCCGCAGCCCGACGCTCCGGTGAGGAGCACGAACTCCCCCGGCTCGATCCGCAGCGAGATGTCCTCGAGCGCGTGGATCCGCCCGTCTTCGAAGCCCTTGCGCACGTGCTCGACGACCACCTCGGCGCCGCCGGGCGGCGCGTTCATGCGTGCGGCTTGACTGGGTAGATCAGCACCGCCTTGCCCTTGGCCGTCACCACCGTCGCCCGGAACTTGAGCACGACTCCCACCGCCGAATCGGGCGGCCAGAGCACTCCGTCCTTGAAGACGCCCTTGAACGGGATATTGGTGACGTACTTCGTGTTCAGGAAGAACTGGACGGGGTGCGCGGTGCCGAGCGGGTCGACGATCGCGACGCTGAGCTTGCCCGCGAGCGGCTTGCCCTTGAGGTCGGTCAGCGTCACCTGGTAGGGCCATTTCGTCTTGTTGTCCGCGACAGGAGTGTGAGTCGCCGCGGTGAGCGTCGCCTTGAAGGTCTTCGGGGTCGCGGCGACGGCGGTTGCCGCGAGCGCGAGGGCGAGGGTTGCGATGACGAGTGCGAGCCGCATGCCCCGATCTTACGCGGAGAGTGCCCCGGCGAGCCGCGCACAGAGCTCCGGAGTGCCGGCCGCGGCGAGCCGGGAGCGCGCCTCGAGGTCGAGCGGCGCGGCGCCGAACGGCGGATCCTCGAACAGCTCGATCGCGAGGCCTCGCTCGCGGACGAGCAGCTGGCCGGCGGCGATGTCCACCGAGCGCGCGCCCTTGAGCGAGCAGACGGCGTCCACGCGACCTGCGGCGAGGTGGCAGAGCGAGAGCGCGAGCGAGCCCATGATCCTGAGCCGGTGCGCGAGCCCGACCATCGCCTCGGCCCGCTCGGCGACGAGCGAGGTCAGCGTCGCCTCGAACGCGAGCAGCTCGATCGTGTCCTTCGGCAGGTCGGGGCCGAGCGGCTCGCTATCGAGGTATGCGCCCGCGCCCTTCACGGCATGCCACTCCTCGCCGGTGCCGAAGTCGTAGACGTAGCCGAAGTGGACGTCGTCCATCGTCCAGCCGTCGGCGACCGCGATCGAGAGCGAGAAGAACGGGATCCCGCGCTTGGCGTTGAGCGAGCCGTCGATCGGGTCGATCACGATCACGGGCGGGGTCGTGCCGGAGATGCCGACCTCCTCGGACACGATCGCGAGGCCGGCGAAGTGGCGCAGCACGGCCTCCTCGGCGTAGTGGTCGATCAGGGTCGTGTCGTCGCCGCCCTCGCCCTGGCGCAGCACCGGCTCGCGGTCGGCCCGGTCCGGGCGCTCGGCGAGGACGGCGCGGACGTCGGCGGCGGCCGCGCGGCAGGTGGCGAGCCAGTCGGTCACACCGGATGGAAGAGCAGGCCGGAGAGGAGCTTCGGATAGAAGTACGTGCTCTTCTGGGGCATCACCTCGCCGGCCTCGGCCAGCGCCCAGACCTGCTCGAGGCTCGCGGGGCGCAGGAGGAAGGCCGCCTGCGCGTCTCCCCGGTCGACCGCCGCGATCGCCTCGTCGGCGTAGGGCGTGTACGTGATCGGGCCGGCCGCGAGCCTCTCCACCAGCGTGGCGTCGAGCTCGCCCTCCTCGCCCGTGACGACGAGCGCAGCGCCGCCGGTGTAGACGGCAACCTCGGCTCGATCCCGCGGCAGCGCCTCGATCCAGGCGAGCGCCTCGAACGGGTCCGGGGGGCCGCCGCCGAGCAGGTTGCCCTGAGAGTCTCCAACCCGGTGCGTCGGGAAGATCGTCAGTCCTTCCTGCTCCTCGCCCACGAGCACGACCATCATGTAGCCGGACTCGGGGGTGCCTTGCTCTGCGTGGTAGGCGAGCGCGGTCTCGTAGCGGTGGTGTCCGTCGGCGATCAGGAGCCGCTGCGGCGCGAGCGCGGCCTGGGCGCGATCGATCGCGTCCGGGTCGGTCACCCGCCAGAGCCGGGTCGCGACTCGACCCTCGCTCGCCTCGAGCGTCGGCTCGCCTGCGCCCTCGAGCACCGTCGGGCCGCGGTGGAGGAGGAAGATCGGCTCGAGCTCGGTGCGTGTCGCCCGCAGCAAGCGCAGCCGCCCCTCCTTCGGGCCGGCGTGCGTGCGCTCGTGAGGCAGGACGACGCGCGTCTCGTACGGCTCGAGCCGGAGCGACGCGACGACACCGGTGCGCGTCCGCGGCTCGCCGTCGGGCCCGACGAAGTCCTGGGCGAGTGCCCAGAGCGCCGGCTCGCCGTCCTCGACGAGCACGCCCTCGGCGAGCCAGCGCGCGAGCGCGAGACCGGCCTCCTCCTCGGAGTCCGGGCAGCGTGAGGTGGACGACGTTGTGCGGATCGAGGGCGAGGTAGCGCTCGCGCTCCTCGGGCGAGATCACGTCGTAGGGGGGCGCGACGACGCGCTCGCTCGGCTCGGCGTAGCGGAGGGCGCGAAACGGCTTGACGACGGCCACTGCGGCCGAGCCTAGCAGCCGCCCCGACGCCTAGACTGGCTCCGTGAGCGCGATCGCGGAGCTGGCTGCAGACAGGGTCGTGGAGGGCGTGTACGCCGTCTCCCGCAAGCGGCGGCTGCGCACGCGCGGCGGCGCCCCGTACCTCGCGCTCGAGCTCGTCGACCCGAGCGGGCGGATCGAGGCGCGCGTCTGGTCGGACGTCGACCTCCTCGACGCGCGGTTCGCCGAGGGCGACGCGGTGCACGTGCTCGGGCGGGTGGAGCGGTTCCGCGACCGGCTCCAGCTCGAGATCAGCTCGCTCGAAGCGGCGCCGGGCGAGGACGCCGCTGCGCTTGCGCCCGCGATGCGCCGGGACGCGGACGAGCTCGACGGCTTTCTCGAGTTCCTCGCCGCCGA
The DNA here is from genome assembly GCA_963746005.1 of uncultured Actinomycetes bacterium. GTDB lineage: Bacteria > Actinomycetota > Thermoleophilia > Gaiellales > Gaiellaceae > CAVQZA01. The sequence goes on from CAVUZM010000003.1 coordinate 10,112, forward strand.
GATCGCACATCCCGGCCTGCGCGCGACGGTCGACCGCTTCCTGACCGACGACGCGATCCGCCGCAGGCTCCGCGAGCTTCCCGCGACCCCGGACGGGCACCACGGCTACGCGGGCGGCCTGCTCGAGCACAGCGTCGGGGTCGCCACGCTCTGCCGCGAGACGGCGCAGCTCCATCCGCGCGTCCGCCCGGACCTGCTCCTCTCCGCCGCGCTCCTGCACGACATGGGCCGCACGCTCGAGCTCGGGCCAGCGCCGGCATACCGGCTGACCGAGGAAGGGCGACTGCTCGGACACGTCCACCTCGGGCTGCGGATGATCGAGGAGCGCTCCGACGGGCTCGATCCGGCGGCCCGAGCCGAGCTGCTGCACGCCGTCGCCTGCCACCACGACGCACGCGCGGCGCGCACCGCCGAGGCGGCCGTGCTCTACCACGCGAACCAGCTCGACGCGGTCGCCGCGACGCGTCCCGTGACCGAGCCCTGAACGGCGTCGCGCTCGCACTGGGCGCGAGCCTGGCCTGGGGCACCTCCGACTTCCTCGGCGGTGTCGCCTCGCGCCGGCTGCCGATCCCGCTCGTGCTCCTCGCGTTCCAGCTCGCGGGCCTCGTGTTCGTGTCCGCGATCGTCGTCGCTCGCTGGCAGGGCCCTCCGGGCACGATCCACCTCCTCTACGGCTTCCTCGCGGGCGCGGCGGGCGCCGTTGGGCTCGGCGCGCTCTACCGTGCGATGGCGGTCGGAGCGATCAGCATCGTCACGCCGATCGCGGCGACGTCGGCGGTCGTCCCGGTCGCCGTCGGGTTCGCCCACGGCGACAGTCCGAGCGCGGTCCAGGACGCCGGCTTCGTGCTCGCGTTCGTCGGAATCGTGCTCGCCTCGCGGGAAGAGGTGCACGAGGCGCGAACGGACACGCGGATCGCGGCCGGGGTCGGGCTGGCGCTCTTCTCGGCGCTCTGCTTCGGATCGTCGCTCGTCGGCCTACACGCGGCGGCCGCGAGCGGCGGGGACGCGCTGTGGGGGACGATGATGCTCCGCATCGCCGGGATCGCCGTGGCCGTCGCGTTCGTCCTCGCCGCGCGGACGCGCGTGCGCGGGCACGGCGGAGAGCTCGTGCGGCTCTCACCGATCGGAGTCCTCGACAGCATCGGCGTGCTCGCGTTCTCGCTCGCGTCGACGCGCGGCCTCATCAGCGTCATCTCCGTGCTCAGCTCGCTGTTCCCTGTCGTCACAGTCGCGCTGGCGACGATTCTGCTCCACGAGCGGATGAGCCGGCTCCAGGCCGTCGGCGTCACCGCGGCGATCGCCGGAGCCGCCGCGCTGGCCGCGGGCTAGGCCGGGCGCGGAAAGTCGTCACGTTTCCGTGACCCACGGGTGCGGAATTCGACGATAGGCTCGAAAGCGACGGGCGGGGGCACGGGGCGTCCCCGGGTGCAGTCTCAGACGTTGAAGCGGATGTTCAGGACATCGCCGTCCTGGACGACGTAGGTCTTCCCCTCGAGGCCCTGCTTGCCGTGGCGGGCCACTTCGGCGTGCGAGCCGAGCTCGACCAGGTCTCGCCACTGGATCACCTCGCAGCGAATAAAGCCGCGCGCGATGTCCGAGTGGATCGTGGCGGCCGCATCCAGGGCCGTTTCCCCTCGGCGCAGCGTCCACGCGCGCGTCTCCTTCTCGCCCGCGGTGAAGAACGTGATCAGGTCGAGCGCCTCGGAGAGCCTCCGCACGACCTCGTGCAGCGCCGATGGCCGCCCCTCGCGAAACGCGGCCGCGTCCTCGTCGGACAGCTCCGCGAGCTCCGCCTCGAGCTTGCAGTCGATTCCGCCGGGCCCGTTCTCGACCGCGAGCAGCGGCTTGGTCGTGAGCGGCTCGAGCTCCGGCGGAAGCTCGCCGGGATAGTCGGCGAGCGTGGCGCCGCCCTCGAGGTGGGCGAGCAGCTTCTCGAGCTCGGCCGCCTCGGCCTTCACCTTCTGGTCGCCCGACTTGGCCTGCTTGGCGACGCGCTCGAGGCGCCGCTCGACGTGGTCGCGATCGGCGACGAGCAGCTCGAGCTCGAGCGTCTCGAGGTCGCCGGCAGGATTGGCCTCCGGCGAGAATCCGTCCACGACCGCGAGCAGCGCATCCACCTGGCGCAGCCCGCCGAGGAGCTGTGCGCCGGTGCCGGGGACGTCGACCACGCGGATCGCGGCGGGCGTCACCTTCTTCGCGTGCACGACCTCCGCGAGCGCGTCGAGCCGCTCGTCGGCCATGAGCGCCATGCCGACATTCGACTTGTCCGCGACCGATGCGTACGCGGTCACCTCGGCGCCGGCCTTCGTGAGCGCGTTGAACAGCGTGGTCTTGCCCGCGTTCGGCAGGCCGACGATCCCGATCTCGAGGGGCACTAGCTCTGGCCGAAGCCGACGCGGCTCTCGCGGGCGAAGCGCTTGAAGTAGACGACGCGCTGGGGCGGGACGGTCACGTCGCCGTCGTCGGCCGAGAGCGTCACGACGCCCTCGCCGCCTGCCGCGAGCGTCCGCTCGAGCTGATCGACCGACGCGGCCGTCGCGAAGCCGCCGAGGATCTGGCCGCCGTCGAACGCAATCTCGAACCGCACGCGCTCCTGCTCAGACACGAGACACCACCTCCGTGAGGACACCGTGGACGGAATCTGGATGGACGAACGCGACCTGGAGCCCGAACAGGCCCCGGCGCGGCTCGGCGTCCGTCAGCTCTGCACCGGCTGCGGCGAGCTCGGCGAGGGCGGCGGCGATATCGCTCACCTCGTACGCGACGTGGTGCATGCCGGGGCCGCGCTTCGCGAGGAACTTGCCGACCGGCGAGTCTGCCTCCGTCGCCGCCAGCAGCTCGACCCGGCTCCCGCCGGTCCGCAGCGAGGCAGCCTCGACGCCCTGGTCGGCAACGACGGCGCGGTGCTCGAGCTCCGCGCCCAACAGGCGCCGGTAGGTCTCGATCGCCTCGTCGAGGTCGTCGACCGCGACGCCGAGGTGGTGGATGCCGAGCGTCTCCATCAGGGCGATGCTAGCTACCGCGCCTTTCGAGCACCTCGTCGACGAGCCCGTAGGCGACGGCCTCGTCCGGGGTCATGAAGCGGTCGCGGTCGATGTCGAGCATCACCTGGTCGACGTCCTGGCCGGAGTGCCGGGCGATGATCTCGGCCATGCGGCGCGTCATCTCCTGGATCTCCCGGGCGGCGATCTGGATGTCCGCAGGGGTGCCGCGGAACCCGCCCGAGCCCTGGTGGATCATCACCTTCGCGTTCGGGAGGACGAAGCGCTTCCCCGGCGCGCCGGCGGCGAGAACCATGGCCGCCGCGGACATCCCCATCCCGATGCACACCGTCTGCACGTCGGGCTTGACGTACTGCATCGCGTCGTAGATCGCCATCCCCGCGTACGCCGACCCGCCCGGCGAGTTGATGTAGAGGCTGATGTCCTTCTCCGGGTCCTCGGCCTCGAGCACGAGCAGCTGCGCCGCGATCACGTTCGCCAGCTCGTCGTCCACCTCGCGCCCGAGGAAGACGATGCGCTCCCGCAGCAGGCGCGAGTAGATGTCGAACGACCGCTCGAGGCCGCCGTCCGACTGGACGACCATCGGGACCAGAGCCATGGCTTCGCCTCCTGGTAATGTGCCACCGTTGGGTTGCACATCATATACGCAACCAGGAGGTTGCTAATGGAGGTCACGCGCGAGATCGTGGTGCCCGCTCCGGCCGAGGAGGTCTGGGCGGCGCTGACCGAGGCCGAGCGGCTCGAGGAGTGGTTCGCGAACGACGTCGAGCTCGACCCGCGGCCGGGCGGCGAGGGCGTGTTCCGCTGGGAGAACGGCGAGGAGCTGCACGCGACGGTCGAGGAGGTCGACGAGGAGCGGCGGCTGGCGCTGCGCTGGGAGGACGGCGGCGAGGTCGAGCTGACCCTGGAGGAGGTCGACGCAGGCACGCGCGTCGTCGTGCGCGAGTCGAGCCCCGAGTTCGGCCCCGCGCTCGAGCTGCACGCGCTGGCCCTTGCGCTCGCCTGACGTCTTCGCCGCGCTGGCCGACCCGAGCAGGCGGTTCGTGCTCGAGACGCTCGCCCAGCGCGGCTCGGCGACGGCCACCGAGCTCGCGGCCGAGCTTCCCGTCACGCGCCAGGCGGTCGCGAAGCACCTCGCCGCGCTCACCGCGGCCGGGCTAGTCGAGCCGTCGCGCGTCGGCCGCGAGACCCGCTACCGCCTCACGCCCGAGCGGCTCGCCGAGGCGACCGCCTGGATCGAGCGAGTCGGCGCGCAGTGGGACGAGCGGCTCGCCGCACTCCGCGAGAACGTCGTCCGCAGGAGCTAGTCGACCGGGACGGCGCGGATCGTGCCGACGGTCTCCGCCGAGCGCGACTCGTGGTCGACGTCCGCGAGCAGGGTGAGCACCTCGTCGCGGACGAGCGTCTCCTTCTCGAGCAGAGCCACGGCGAGCCGGTCGAGCCCGGCGCGGTGCTTCTCGATCAGGCGCACCGCCTCGGCATAGGCGGTGTCGGTGAGCCGGGCCTGCTCGCTGTCCCGGAGCCGCTTCGTCTCCTCCGAGAGCGCGTAGTTGTCGGCCCGCATCGTCCGCGAGCCCGCGACGTCGGACATGCCGAAGTCGAACACCATCTGGCGGGACAGCTCGGTCGCCTTCTCCAGGTCGTTCGAGGCGCCGTTCGTGACGCGGCCGAACACGACCTGCTCGGCCGCCCGGCCCGCGAGGAAGATCTTCATCATGTCCATCAGCTCTTCCTTCGTGTGCAGATAGCGGTCCTCCGACGGAAGGTTGAGCGTGTAGCCGAGCGCGGTGCCCCGCGAGACGATCGTCACCTTCTGCACGGGCAGCGCGTCGCCCATCAGGTGGGCCATCAGCGCGTGGCCGCCCTCGTGGTAGGCGAGGATCCGCTTCTCCTTCTCGGTCACGACGCGGCGCTGCTGCAAGCCGGCGACGACGCGTTCCATCGCGGCGTCGAAGTCGGCCTGACGGATGTACTGGAGCTCCTTCCGGCCGGCGAAGATCGCCGCCTCGTTGGCGAGGTTGGCGAGGTCTGCGCCGGTGAGGCCCGAGGTCTGGCGCGCGATCACCGCGAGGTCGACGTCGGCCGCGAGCGGCTTGCCCCGGGTGTGCACCTTGAGGATCTCCTCGCGGCCCGCGAGATCGGGCGGCGCGACGAGCATCTGCCGGTCGAACCGGCCGGGGCGCAGGAGCGCGGGGTCGAGGTCCTGGAGGCGGTTCGACGCGCCCATCACGACGACCTGGTCGGTCGCGGTGAAGCCGTCGAGCTCGACGAGGAGCTGGTTGAGGGTCTGGTCCTGCTCGCGGTTGAAGCCGTGGCCGGTGCGGGCCGCGCCGACTGCGTCCAGCTCGTCGATGAAGACGATCGACGGCGCGTGCTTGCGGGCCTCGTCGAAGAGCTTCCGGATCCGGGAGGCGCCGAGACCGGCGAACATCTCCACGAACGCCGACGCCGACTGCGAGTAGAACGCGGCGCCGGACTCGTTCGCGACCGCCTTCGCGAGCAGCGTCTTGCCCGTTCCGGGCGGGCCGTAGAGGAGGATCCCCTTCGGGACGCGCGCACCGAGCCGCTGGAAGCGCTCCGGATGGCGCAGGAAGTCGACGACCTCGGCGAGCTCCGCCTTGGCCTCGTGGGCGCCGGCGACGTCCGCCCAGGTCACCGAGGAGCTCGAGTCCATCTCGATGTGCTTCGGCTTGATCCGCGGCATCAGCGCCACCGTGCGCCAGAGCAGGAGCACGATCAGCCCGAAGAAGATGATCGGCAGCCAGGTGAGGGCGTCCTTGCCGATCTGGTGGATCGTCTGGCCGAGGTCGGCAACCATTGATGCCGACATCGGCACCGGGCCGCCAAACCCTTAGAAACCTGGACAGGACCGTGGTAGCGTTGCCCGAAAGAGATACGAAACGAGATAGGGAGGAACAGTGCTGGGAAGTCTTCTCGCAAGCAGTACGCCGGTATTGACCGCGTTCTGGTACATGCTCATCTTCTTCGCGTTCGTGATCTGGATCTGGCTTCTGATCACGGTGTTCGCGGACATCTTCCGCCGGCACGACACGTCGGGATGGGCGAAGGCGCTCTGGGTGATCTTCATCATCATCTTCCCGTACCTCGGCGTCCTGATCTACCTCATCGCCGAGCACCAGGGGATGGCCGATCGAAACGTGAAGCAGCTACAGGCGCAGCAGGCGCAGGCGGACGAGTACATCAAGTCCGTGGCCGGCTCGACCGACCCGGCCGAGACAGATCGCGAAGGGCAAGCAGCTGCTGGACAGCGGCGCGATCACGCAGGCCGAGTTCGACGACCTGAAGAAGAAGGCGCTCGCGTCGTAGAACTTGCTCGGGGTGCTCGTCCGGCCGTCAGAGCCGGGCGAGCACCTCGGCGACGCTCGTGAGCGCGACGCCCTGCGCCCGCCAGTCCGCCATGCACGCGGCGGTGCGGCCGGCGTCGAGGCCCCGCGCGGCCTCCTCGACGAAGCTCACGCGGTAGCCCCGCGCGAGCAGGCCGCGGATCGCCGCGTCGTCGCAGACGTCGGTGGCGACGCCGAACACGACCACCTCGTCCGGCGCGAGCGCCTCGAGCAGCGGCTCGGTGTTCGGGTTCGTGAAGACGTCGAAGTGCTTCTTGAGGAGCAGGAACTCCCGGCCGCGCAGCCACTTGCGCGGGCACCTCGGTCAGCCCGAGCGGGACCGGGTCGGCCTGCTCGGTCTCCGGGACCTTGCGCGCGCCGCGCGTGCCCCGGAGGCAGTGCGGGGGATAGGTCGTCTCGAAGTCGGGCGACTCGGAGAGCTCCGCGTCGGTCAGCTCGTGGTCGTCGGCGGAGGCGACGTGGACGATCCCGGCCTCACGGGCCGCCGTGACGAGCCGCGCCATCGCCGGCGCCGTCTCCTCCGCCCCGGGCACGTAGAGCTTCCCCTCCGGGAGCATGAAGTCGACCTGGGTGTCGACGTCCCAGAGGATCACGTCACGAGCTCGAGCCGCGGGTTCGGCCGGAACCGGCGGCCGACCTTCGCGGTGTCGCGCCCGTCCGTCATCACGATGTCGGCGGTGAAGTCGTTCTCGCCGCGGATCAGCGACGAGCCGACGCCGTAGGAGTCGACGGGGACGCCCTTGCGCTCGAACTCCTGGATCTTCGCGACGGTGAAGCCGCCGGAGGCCACGATCTTGACCCGCTCGAAGCCGTCGGCGTCGAGCGCGTCTCGCACGTTCCGCACGAGCTTCTCGTTGACCCCGCGTGGGTCGAAGTCGCCCATCTCCTCCCAGAGCGAGCGGTCGACGAGCTGGCCCGAGGTGTCGAGCCGGACGCCCCAGAGCTTGGGCCCGAGCGCGCGAGCGACCTCGAGCGCGGTGCGCACGGAGTCGTTCTCGAAGTCGACGAGCACGACGATGTTGAAGTCCGGCGGCGCCCACTCGGCGAACTTCGTCGCCGCGAGCACCGTGTTGCCGCCGTACGAGGCGATCAGCGAGTGCGGCACGGTGCCGATCCCGCGGCCGCCCCACCACGACGCCTGCGCGTCGGAGGTGACGCCGACCGCAGCGCCGACGAGCGCGCCGGCGACGTAGGCCGCGTAGCCGTCGCCGGTCTGCACGCGATGGTGGTCGTGGCGCGCCGGCATGAAGATGATCGGCTTCCCGTTCGCGGCCTCGAGCACGCGCGTCACGTTCGTCGCGATCAGGGTGCGCCGCGCGAGCACGCCGAGGTAGACGGTCTCGAGGTGGCCGAAGGTCGTGTAGTCGCCCTCGATCGTCATCACGGTCTCCCACGGCTCGAGCCGGTCGCCGTCGTAGAGGGCGTGGACGGTGAGCGCGTCCCAGTCCTCGGCGCAGAGCTTGAGGATCGCGATCGCCTCGTCCATCCCGCCGAGCACGGACTCGTGCTTCTGGAAGACCTGCATCACCACGCGCGGGTGGCGGCCGTCGGCGAGGAGCGCGGTGCGCGTGTGGTTGAAGTACGCGTCGGTGTAGTAGCCCTCCCGCATCTTCTCGACGGGGAGGTCGAAGATCTCCGGCGGCAGCCGCTCAGCGCGCGTTCGCGTGACCATGTTCCAGCTCCAGGCAGGTGGCGAGCGCGAGCTCCGCGACCTCGAGCTGCTCCGGGCTCGGCTCCTCGGTGGAGAGCCGGTGCTGGAGCTCGTGGCCGGGCCAGGCGAGCGCGCGGGAGGCGGGGTGGTCCGGGTGGCGCACCATCCAGCCGAACATCTCGGTCGCGGCCGCGAGCGCGGCGACGGCCGAGGCGGCGCGGGCGGGGCCGCGCAGGCGCTCGGGCGCGCGGGCGGCGAGCGAGTTGCCGATCGCGGTGGTGAGGATGATCGGGCCGACGAGGTGCGAGCCGCAGCGCTCGTGCTCCTTCGTGGCGCGGCCGCCGTGCTCGTAGCTCCCGATCGCGACGTGCTCGGCGCCGTGGTAGGCGGCGAGCTCGCCGCCGCGCAGCGAGAGCGCCGCGGGCGCGAGGGCGATCACGCCGGCCGCGAGCTCCTTCACGAGCGGGCGCAGGCGGGACGCGCGCACGCCGCGCGTCACGGCGGCGGTCGCGAGCATCGCGCCGATCACGCCCTTCCGCTCGAACGGAAGCTTGGCCTCGGGCAGCTCGCGGCGCATCGCGGGGAGGACGAGCATCGCCTCGAGCAGGCGCGCCGGCCCGCGCAGGAGCGGGCTTCCCACTCCCGAGGCCGCGGAAGCCCTTGCGCGCAGACGCGACCTTGATCGTCCCGTCGGGCCCGCGCACGGCGCACGCCCACGAGGTCGGGCCGTGCACGAGCACGCCGTTCCCGAGCGCCATCCCGCCGAGCCGAACCGTCTCGTCCATCCCGAGACCTTACCCCCGGGCGGCCGCTCTGAGCGCCGCCTGGAGCGCCTCCGCCGCAGGGCCGCGCGGGATCGGGCGGCCGTCGAGCTCGACCACGGGCACGACCTCGCGCACGGACGACGAGGTGAACGCCTCGTCGGCGGCGGCCAGCTCGGCGACCGGGAAGGCGCCTTCGACCACCGGCAGCCCGGCGAGCTCGATCAACACGGCGCGCGTCACCCCGGCGAGGATCCCGAGCTCGAGCGACGGCGTGTAGAGCGTCTCGCCGCGGCGCCACCACACGTTCGTCGTCGGCCCCTCGAGCACGGTCCCGTCCGGGCTCACGAAGACCGCGTCGTCGGCGCCGCGCCGGCGGGACTCGTCGATCGCGGCCATGTTCACGGCGTAGCTCGTGGACTTGACGCCGCCGAGCAGCCACGGAGCCTCCGCGACCGGGCCGAGCAGCGCCGCGAGCCGAAGGCCGCGCCCGCGGAGCTCCTCCAGCCCGTCCGGGCAGGTCGCTCACGAGAGCGAGGCCGACGGAGCCGGCGGTCCAGTACAGGCGGAGGACGGCCTCGTCGCGGGCGGCCTCGGCCAGCGCGAGCGCGCTGAGCTCCTCCAGCTCCGCGGCGGGCACCGGCTCGAGCCCGAGCCGCTCGGCGGAGCCGGTCAGCCGGTCGAGGTGCGCCTCCAGCCTGAACGGGCGACCGCCGTAGACGCGCAGCGTCTCGAAGGCGGCGCGGCCGCGCAGGAGCGCGTCGTCGTCGGCGCGCAGCACCGGCGTGTCGGGCGGGACGACGCCGCGCCCGGAGACCGCGAGCCCGAGGAGCGTCATGCCGGCTGGAGCACCTCGCTCCCCACGGCCTGCAGGAGCGGCCGCGCCTTCACCCACGACTCCTCGATCTCGTCCCCGGGGTCCGAGTCCCAGACGATCCCGCCGCCGACCCAGAGGTGGATCCTGCCCTCCGCGATCGCGAAGGTGCGGATCGTGAGCGCGAGCTCGAGGTCGCCGTTCGGCCAGATCCGCCCGAGCGCGCCCATCGACGCGCCGCGGCCGACCGGCTCGAGCGCCGCGATGCGGTCGATCGCGGCGATCTTCGGCGCGCCGGTGATCGAGCCGCCGGGGAAGGTCGCCTCGAGCAGCTCGGTCAGGCACACGTCCTCGCGGAGCGTGCCCTCGACCGTCGAGACGAGGTGACTCACCCCGGCGAGGCCGTGCGGCGCGGCGAGCTCGGGCCAGCGGATGCTGCCGGGCTCGCAGACGCGCGAGAGGTCGTTGCGCTCGAGGTCGACGATCATCACGTGCTCGGCGAGGTCCTTCGCCGACTCGATCGGCTCGCCTGCCGGCGCGCGTCCCCTTGATCGGCGGGTCCAGACGCGGCGGCCCTCGCGGGCGAGGAAGAGCTCGGGCGAGCCGGACACGATCGCCCAGCCGTCGCCGACGAGCGGCTCGGGATGGAGCGGCGAGAGCGGCGCGAGCGCGGCGGCGAGCCCCGCCGGGTCGCCGCGGAACGGCGCCGAGAGGTGCTGGACGAGGTTGACCTGGTAGACGTCGCCGAGCGCGATCGACGTCGCGCACCGCCTCGACCGCCGCGGCGTAGCGCTCGTCGGTCCAGCTCCTGGTCCAGGCGCCCACCTCGAAGCTTGTGCTCATGAGCATTTGGCGTTCGGTGTCCGGCCGGATCGCGACGGCCGCGGCGGGCAGGCGCGGGCACGGCTCCGGCGGGGCGGGCGTCGTCTCGCGGCGGAGCGCCGCCGACAGCCCGTAGCCGAGGTAGACGTCGGCGACGACCCCCTCCGCGCCGAAGAAGCCTTCGGCCTGCAGGGCCTCCTCGACCTGAGCCAGCGAGTTGAGCTCGAGCACTATCCGAGAACTGTACGGGCGGCGTGCCGGAAGAACTCGACGCCGAGCTCGAGGTCGTCCACGAGCACGCGCTCGTCGGCGGAGTGGATCAGGCGCGACATCAGCTCCGGGTCCATCCGCGCCGGGAAGAAGCCGTAGGCGACCGTCCCGAACGCGGTGCGCAGCCAGTGGCTGTCGGTGAAGCCGGCGCAGCAGACCGGCGCGACGAGCGCGCCCGGCTCGGACTCCCCGACGAACGCCTCGATCGCGCTCCAGAGCGGCGTGTCGAGCGGCGAGCGGGTCCCGCCCTGCGCCGAGATCGCCTCGTAGCTCCCAGTCGCCGTCGCCGAGCGCCTCGCGCATCGCGGCCTCGGCGTCGGCGGGCGTCTGCCCGGGCCGCAGGCGGCAGTCGACGACGACCTCGCAGACCGCCGGGATCACGTTCCGCTTCTGCGAGGCGGAGATCATCGTCGGCGCGAAGGTCATCTGGAGCAGCGGCTCGATCAGGTCGCCGGCGAGCGGATGGATCGCGCGCGCGGCCTCGACGGCCTCGTCCGCGGGCGGCACCTCGCCGGTGAGCGACGCCGGAAGAAGCCCTCCGTCTCGGGGCCGTGGCTGCGCTCCGGCCGGTACGCGCTGATGCCGCGCGATGAGCGGCGCCGCCTTCAGCAGCGCGTTGTCGGCGAGCCCCGGCATCGAGCCGTGTCCCGAGCGGCCCCGGGTTCGGATCACGAACGGCGCGGTCATCTTCTCGGCGGCCGCGCAGAGGTAGAGCGACCTTCCCGCCGAGCACGACGCGGTCGCCGGCGCCCTCGTTGAGCGCGTACTCGCACCGCACCGCCTCCGGGTGCTCGCGCACGAGCCACTGGAGGCCGAAGTCGTCGCCGACCTCCTCGTCGGCGGCCGCGACGAAGATCAGGTCGCCGGAGGGCCGGAAGCCGTCGCGGGCCAGCGAGGCGAGGGTGACCGCGGCCGCGGCGACCTGCGCCCTTCATGTCGAGCGCGCCGCGCCCCCAGACCTCGCCGTCGACGAGATCGCCGGACCACGGGTCGCGCCGCCACTCGGCCGGGTCCGCGAGCACCGTGTCGGTGTGCGAGAGCAGGCAGAGGCGCGGGCCGCCGCCGCTCCCGGGGATCCGCGCGACGAGGTTCGCGCGGTGCGGCACCTTCGCGTACAGCTCGGACTCCACGCCGTTCTCGGCGAGGTAGTCCCGCAGGAGCTCCGCCGCCTGCGTCTCGTTGCCGGGCGGATTGACCGTGTCGAGCCGGATCAGGCGCTGGAGGAGCTCGACGACCTCGTCGCGGAGGGTCAGCCGTCCTCCTCCTTCGCGAGGGCCGTGAGCCGGTCGCGCGCCGCCCAGAGCTCGGGGTACATGCGCTTGGTGATCAGCCGCCCGAGCACCTCGACCGGCGTTCCCTGGGTGCCGACGACGTGCTCGCCGATGATGCGCGCGACCGTCTGGTAGTGCTTGACGCGCCAGACCGCGATCGCCTCGTCCCACTCGACGAGCCCCTCGGCGAGCTGGATGGCAGCCTCGTCGCCCGAGCGGTAGACCTCGACCGGGTCGAGCCCGGCCGCGACGAACGCGTCCCACAGCGGCGGCGAGACGCGGCGGATCTGGCGGAAGCCGGGCGAGTCGAAGCCCGAGCCGTGCCCGAGCACGCGGCGGATCGTCTGGTACTCCCACGGCGACAGCTGCTCGAGCATGTCGAGCTGGCGCGTGATGAACGAGATCGACATCGCCGCGCGCCGCAGCAGCCGCGCCGCCGTCGCGAGCTCGCCGTTCCCGACCTGCTCGGTCGCCTCGCTCACCTCGGCGCACGCGAGCTTGATCCAGAGCTCCGACGACTGGTGCACGGTCTGGAAGAGCAGCTCGTCGCGGTGGACCCACTCCTCGGGCGTCTTCTGGAGCGCGAGCAGCTCGTCCGTGCGGATGTAGCGCTCGTAGTCGCTCGCACCCTGGCCGGGAAGGATCGGCTGGGAGAAGTCCTCCACCGTCACGGGCGCAGCATACTTCCAGGGATGAGCGATCTGTTCTCGGACGCGGCGCGCGAGCGGGCCGACCTCAACGCGCCGCTCGCGACGCGGCTGCGCCCGCGGACGCTCGACGAGTTCGTGGGGCAGACGCACGTCCTCGCCGAGGGCTCGCTGCTCCGGCGGGCGATCGCCGACGACCGGATGCGCTCGGCGATCTTCTACGGGCCGCCGGGGAGCGGCAAGACGACGCTCGCGCGGATCGTCGCCGGCGCGACCGGCTCGGCCTTCGAGGAGCTGTCGGCCGTCTCGGCCACGGTCGCGCAGGTGCGCGAGGCGATCGCGCGGGCACGCGAGCGGCTGGGCGCGCACGGGCAGCGCACGATCCTCTTCCTCGACGAGATCCACCGCTTCAACAAGGCGCAGCAGGACGCGCTGCTGCCGGCGGTCGAGGACGGCACGATCACGCTGATCGGCGCCACCACCGAGAACCCGTACTTCGAGGTGAACTCGGCGCTCCTCTCGCGCTCCCAGGTGTACGAGCTGGAGCCGCTCTCGCCCGACGAGCTCGCACTCGTGATCCGCCGCGGCGCCGACGAGCTGAAGGTGGAGGTCTCCGACGAGCTCGTGGCGGCGATCGCCGAGCGGGCCGGCGGCGACGCGCGCTCGGCGCTCTCGATCCTCGAGCTCGCCTGCGACGCCGCGGCCGCCGAGGGAGTCGCGCCCGAGCTGCGCCACGTCGAGGACGCTTCGCGGAAGCGGCCGCTGATCTACGACAAGGGCGGCGACGCCCACTACGACTTCACCTCGGCCTTCATCAAGTCGATGCGCGGCTCCGATCCCGACGCGGCGGTCTACTACCTCGCCGCGATGCTGGAGTCGGGCGAGGACGCGCGCTTCGTCGCGCGGCGGATGGTGATCCTCGCCTCCGAGGACATCGGCAACGCCGACCCGCGCGCGCTGATGGTCGCGGTCGCGGCGGCGCAGGCGCTCGAGCACGTCGGCCTCCCGGAGGCGCGGCTGAACCTCGCGCAGGCGGCGATCTACCTCGCCCGCGCCCCGAAGTCGAACGCGTCGTACGTCGCGATCAACGAGGCCTCGAAGGACGTGCGCGAGGGCGGCAACGCGCGGCCGCCGCGGTCGCTGCGCGACGGCAGCTGGGCCGGGCGGCAGCTCGGCAACGGCGAGGGGTACGTCTACCCCCACAGCGACCCGGCCGGCTTCGAGGTCGACTACCTGCCCGACGAGCTGAAGGGCCGCAAGTACTATCGACCCACCGGTTCAGGCGAAGAGAAGGAGGAGCACGATGGCGGTTGAGGCTGGACAGCAGGCACCCGACTTCGATCTGCAGGTGACGGGCGACACGCGGGTGCGCCTCGAGGACTTCCGCGGGGAGAAGAACGTGCTCCTCGTCTTCCATCCCTACGCCTTCACGGGCATCTGCGAGGCCGAGGCCTGCGACATCCAGGACAACCTCGAGCGCTACCGCGACGCGGAGACCGAGGTCGTGTTCGTCTCCTGCGACGCCTGGCCCGCGCGGCAGGCGTGGAAGAAGGAGCTCGGCCACGACTACACGTTCGCCTCGGACTTCTGGCCCCACGGCGCGGCGGCGCAGGCCTACGGCGTCTTCGTCGAGGAGAGGGGGATCTCGGTGCGCGGCACGTTCATGATCGGCAAGGACGGGGTCGTGAAGTGGGCACTCGTCCACGCGCCCGGCGAGCAGCGCGTCTCGCTCGTCGAGGAGTCGCTAGCCGCGGTCGGCTGACTCGAGCTGGCGCGCGGCGAACTCCGCCCACTCGGCTCCGATCTCGCGGAGCTCGCGCGATCACCGGCGCGCCGTCGTACTCGGTGCGGCGTAGCTCGATCTCGCCGTCGGGGCTGCGCAGCGCCCAGGCGGCACGGCGGTCGCCGTCGAGCGGGATCCCGACGCTGCCCGGGTTGACGAGCACCGTCTCGGCCGGGCCGGGGCGCCGGAACTGGAGGTGGCTGTGGCCGAACACGATCAACCGCCGGTGCTCGCCGGCGAGGAGCCGCTCGTCGCCGAGCCCGGGCTTCGGGCCGAAGGTCTCCTCGTCCGAGAGCGGTGAGGCGTGGCAGAAGAGCTCGCCGCCGAACGAGACCCGCTCGGGCAGCCTGTGCAGCCACTCCATCTGCTCGCGCAGGAGCTTGCCCCGGGTGTAGGTGTACGCGCCGTCGGGGCCGAAGAGGTCGTCCTCGCCGAGCAGCGCCCGGTCCGAGTTGCCGCGGATCCAGGAGGCCGCGGGAAGCGACTGGAGGCGCTCGAGTGTCTCCTTCGGCCACGGCCCCCAGACGCAGTAGTCGCCGCCGAGGACGAAGCGGTCGGCGCCCGCCGCGAGGGCGTCGTCGAGCACGGCCTCGAGGGCCGGCAGGTTCCCGTGGACGTCGTACAGCACTGCGAGCACGCCAGTAGTCTGACGTGATGATCCTGCACGCGTACGAGTGGGGTGACGCGGACGCCCCGCCGGTCGTCTGCCTGCACGGCGTGACCGGCCACGCGGGGCGCTACCGGCCGCTCGCCGAGCGGCGCCTGGCCGCCCGTTTCCGGGTCATCTCGGTCGACCTCCGCGGGCCATGGGCAGTCGAGCTGGGACCCGCCGTGGAGCATCGCGGCGCACGTCGCCGACCTCGTCGAGACGACGGACGCGCTCGGAGCCCGGCGGGCGTGCTGGATCGGCCACAGCTACGGCGGCAGGATCCTGATGGAGCTCGCCGCCGCGCATCCGGAGCGGGTCGAGCGCGCAGTGCTCCTCGACCCCGCGATCTGGATCCCGCCGCCGGCCGCCGGCGAGTACGCCGAGCGTGAGCGCCGCGACCGCGTGTGGCGAACGGTCGAGGAGGCCGTGGAAGAGCGCTTCGACGAGGGCACGCTCCTGCCCGGCGCCCGCGAGGTGATGGCGGCCGACATGGCCGAGCGGCTCGTGGCCGGCGAGGACGGGCTGCTGCGTCCGAACTACTCGCTCGCCGCGGCCGTGACCTCGTTCAGCGAGATGGCGTCGCCGCCGTCGTTTCCCGCGGTGCCGCTGCTCGTCGTCCGGGGCGAGCGCTCGATCGTGACGCCGACCGCGCTGGTCGACCTCTGCCGCGAGTCCGCGCCGAGCCTGGAGCTGGTCGACGTCCCCGGGTTCCACAACGTCCTGTGGGACGCGTTCGACGAGACCGCCGCCGCAATCGACGCCTTCCTCGGCTAGAACGGACACCTCCCGGGGTCAGGCACCGGGACCTGGCTCGACGGGACAGAGCGTGAGTCCTGCACTGGGATCCGGCGTACTCGCGCACGGCCGAAAGACGTGGCTTCCCGGGACGGGATAGTTACAGGATCGTCGCGCCGAAGGCGCTCGCCGCCAGCTCGACCGCCAGCTGCGCCGTCTCGTTCTCCCGGTCGAGGATCGGGTTCACCTCGACGAGGTCGAACGAGCCCACGAGGCCCGACTCGGCGACCAGCTCGAGCGCGAGGTGCGCCTCGCGGTAGGAGAGCCCACCGCGCACCGGAGTCCCGACGCCCGGCGCGACCTCGGGGTCGAGCACGTCGAGGTCGAGGCTGACGTGGACGAAGCCAGGCCCGGCGATCCGCGCCAGCGACTCTCGCACGGCGCGCTCGACGCCGATCCGGTCGAGCTCGCTCATCGGGAACACGGTGGCGCCGAGCTCGCGCAGCAGGTCCTTCTCGCCCTGGTCGAGCTGCCGCACGCCGACCAGCGCGACGCGAGAGGGATCGACCGCCGGGAGCGGCCACGCGTCGCTCTCGAAGCCGGGGCCGGCGAGGCCGAGCACCGCGGCGAGCACCATCCCGTGCACGTTCCCGCTCGGCGAGGTGTCCGGGCGGTTGAGGTCGCCGTGTGCGTCGATCCAGAGCACGCCGCCCGGGCCGTGGAATCGCGCGAGCCCGCCGAGCGAGCCGAGCGCCACCGAGTGGTCGCCGCCGAGCACGAGCGGCCGGTAGCCGTCCTCGAGCGCACCGACGACGAGCTCGGCGATCTGCTCGCACGTCTTCTTGATCTGCGGCAGGAACCGCGCCTGCTCGTCGCCGTGGGTGACGGCCTCGGCGACGGGAGTCCCGACGTTGCCCTTGTCCACCGTGGGCACGCCGATCTCGTTGAGCCGCGCCTCGAGCCCCGCGTAGCGGATCGCCGAAGGCCCCATGTCGACGCCGCGGCGCCCCTGGCCGAGATCGAGCGGCGCACCGATGATCGCGACCGTGCGCTTGTCGGGCTCAGCGCTCACGGCGCAAGGCTACTCGGGCCGACGGCCGCACCGACCGCCAGCGGGGCCTGGCTGCGGGCGGTCGCTCGGCCGCCGAGCGCGACCACGGCGAGCGCGGCGATCACGAACAGCGAGAGCGTCTCGGGCAGCCCGAACCGATCGGCGAGGACGCCGACCACCGGCGGCCCGACGATGAAGCCCGTGTAGCCGACGGTGAACGCCGCCGCCAGCGAAGGGCCCGGCGGCTCCAGCACGCCCCGCGGCGCTGAACAGCAGCGGCACGGCGTTGGCGATCCCGAGCCCGCAGAGCGCGAACCCGATCACGGCCGGCACCTCTTGCCCGATCAGCAGCGCGCCGCCGAGCGCGGCCGCCACCAGCGCCATCCCGCCGCGCAGCAGCCTCCCCGCGCCGAGGCGTTCGTTGAGCACGTCGCCGCCGAGGCGTGCGACCGCCATCCCGAGCGAGAAGCCGGTGAACGCCATCGCCGCCGCCGCGGCGCTCGCGCCGGCGTCGTGGCGGAGGTAGATGCCGCTCCAGTCGGCGATCCCGCCCTCGGTCATCATCACCAGGAAGCAGAGGCCGCCGATCAGCATCACCGCGCGCGACGGCAGCGCGAGCCCGCCGCCCGCCTTCGACTGGGCCGACGCGCTCCCCAGCCGCCGGGTGATCCAGAGCGCCGCGACCCAGAGCGCGACCCCGACGACCAGGCTCTCCAGCCGCGGGTCGACTCCGGCGGCAGCGGCGATCGCGACCAGGCCGGCGGAGACGAAGCCGCCCACGCTCCAGCCGCCGTGCAGCGACGACATGATCGGCCTGCCCAGCTCGCGCTCGACGGCGACGCCGTGCGCGTTCATCGCGACGTCCATCGCGCCGCCGCTCGCCCCGAACACGAACAGCGTCGCGGCGAGCATGTACGGGCTCGTCGCCAGGAGCGGCAGCGGCAGCATCAGGCAGAAGATCAGCGTCGCGACGCGCGTCACCGAGGCGCTCGAGCGGCTGTCGAGGATGTGCCCGGTGAGCGGCATCGAGATGAGCGCGCCGGCGGCCATGCACAGCAGGCAGAGCCCGAGCGTGGCCTTCGAGATGCCGAGGTGGTCCTGCAGCCACGGGATGTGCGCGACCCAGGTTCCCATCATCGCGCCGTTGACGACGAAGACGGAGAACGTGGCGATGCGCGGCGTCATCGACGCACGCGCCGCCCAGGCGCCGGCCGCAGCGCTCGCACACCACCGCGTACCGCTTGGTGCCGGCCGCGGTGACGGCGATCTGGCGCCGGACGAGCCGGTGCGCGCACACGCGGATCTCCGGCAGGAGCTGGGGCAGCGGCGGCAGCTCGGGCATGTACCGCACCGCGCCGCCCACGGCCGGGCACGCTTCCTCGTGCTCGGCCCAGACCAGATGCGCCGGCTGATCCGTGATCGCCAGCCAACCGCAGGCCTCGCAGACGACCTCGATCATGGCCGCGCCCGGATCATGAAGATGCGCATCTCCAGCCAGACTAGCCAGCCTCGGGGCAGGAAGGCTCCGGCGTCCGGCGCCGCGCCCGACATGCGCGGGCGCGGCTCGAGCGCGCAGGACCTCAGAGAAGACGAACGGCCGGAAGTCGTCATGCTCGCGCGGAGCGCGAGCGGACTTCCGGCGATGAGTGGCGAGGGCCGGACTTGAACCGGCGACACCACGGTTTTCAGCCGTGTGCTCTACCAACTGAGCTACCTCGCCGAGGCGGCGGAAGTCTAGCCGACGAAGGAAGGACGTCCGGGCCGGTGCAACCGCGCCGCGAACGTCCTTGTGCCCCGGACTGTACGACGAGAGTCTCGCCGAGGCAAGGTCACGGCAGGTCGAGGTGGATCGTGACCGGCGAGCCGGCGCGCACGTCGAGCGTGTCGGCCGCGTTCCCGCGGTTGATCGCGACGGCGATCGCGCGGTACGAGTTCTCGTAGAGGACGATGTCGCCGCGCCTCGCGTCGCCGAAGGTGCGCGCGGCCAGCGCGTAGAACCGCTCGCCGTCGGACTCGAGCTCGACACGCGCGCCGGGCACGACTCCCGCGCGCTCGAGATGCTCGCGCGTGAGGTTGAGCCCGACGTTGCCGAAGCGGTCGACGTCGAGCACGGTGGCCTCGATCCGGTCGCCCTCGACCTCCGGCTCGGGGACGTCGAGGCGGATCAGGGAGTCCGGGTCGACCGGCGGCCCGAGCTGCTCGAGCGGCACGCCGAGGGCGAGATGCGCGGCGGCGGGAGCGAAGAGGTCGCGGCCGTGGAAGGTGCGCGAGACCGAGGCGAGGGCGTAGGCGGGGCTCGCGAGCTCGTGCGCCTCCACGATCCCGCCGCAGCGCTCCGCCGCCGGGACGAGCAGCCCGTTGTCCGGTCCGACGTAGAGCCGCCCCTCCCCGTCGCGCAGCGCGAGCGGCCGGCGCGGCGTGCCGACACCGGGATCGACGACCGCGAGGTGAACGCCCACGGGCATGTAGGTGATCGTGTTCGAGAGCACGAGCGCGCCCTGGAGCACCTGCCGCGGCGAGATCCCGTGGGTGATGTCGATGATCTGCGCCTCGGGCGCGATCGTCTTGATCACGCCGTGGCAGGTGCCGACGAAGTCGTCGGCGAGCCCGAAATCGGTCAGGAAGGTGATGAACACCGGGCTGAGAGTACCGCGGCGACGAGACCGTCGAGGTCGTGCGTCACCGCCTCGGCCACGACCTCGAGCCCGGCCGCCTCGGCGGCGATCGTCGTCTGCGGCCCGATCGAGACGGCGGGGATGTGGAGCTCGAGCGCGGCGAAGGCGCGGGCCGCGGAGCCGGAGGCGAGCACGACGAGCTCCCCCTCCGGAAGCTCGGCCGGCCGGAGCAGGCGCGTCCGGTACAGGGCGACGAAGTCGGCGCCGAGCTCGTCGGCGAGCAGCGTGCGCGAGCCCTCCGCCGCCGCGACGAGCACGCGCCCGGCCGGCCGCGGCAGCTCCTCGAGCAGGCCCTCCTGCGTCGAGACCGCCGGGACGAGCTCCGGCTCGAGCCCGTGGCCGCGCAGCGCCTCGGCGGTCCCCGGCCCCACCGCGGCCAGCCGCGGCATCGCCCCCTCGCGGCGACGCGCGAGCTCCGCCGCTCCGTTCGCGCTCGTGACGACGACCCAGTCGTAGCCCTCCACCTCGATCGGCCCGTCGCCGAGCGGCTCGATCTCGATCAGCGGGCAGACCACGACCTCGAGGCCGAGCTCGCGCAGCCTCTCGACGAGCGGCTCCGCCTGCGCGCGCGGCCGGGTCACGATCACGCGCATCAGGGCACCAGCGCGAGCAGCTCGGCGCCGAGCGCCTCCGGGTCGTCGCCGGTGCGTCGCTCGACCCAGGCGCCGTCCGGATCGGCGATCAGCGCGGTCAGCACCGCGCCGTCGTGGAATGCCGCGACCGGCGCGAGGCAGCCGCCGCCGACCGCGGCGACGCAGCGGCGCTCGGCCTCGACGCGCCGCCTCGTCTCCGGATCGTCGGCGCGCGCCACGAGCGCCTCCTCTCCCGCGCGCACCTGGAGCGCGAGCGCGCCCTGCGCGGCCTCCGGGAGCAGCTCGTCCGGGTCGAACCGCCGGCCGATCTCACGGCCGAGCCCCAGCCGGTCGAGCCCGCAGGCGGCGAGCACGATCGCGTCGAGCCCGCGCTCGCCCCGCTTGCGCAGCCGCGTGTCGATGTTGCCCCGCAGCCCCTCGATCGAGAGCGTCGGCTCGAGCGCGAGCAGCAGCGCACGGCGGCGAACCGACGCGGTGCCGATCCGCATCCCGGGCCGCAGCGAGTCCGCGCCGCACAGCGCGTCGCGCGGATCCTCGCGCGGCAGGTAGGCGCCGACGGCGAGCCCGGCGGTGTCCGAAGAGGTCATGTCCTTCGCCGAGTGCACGGCGACGTCGATCCGCCCGCCGAGCAGCGCCTCCTCGAGCTCCTTCACGAACACGCCGCGCGCGCCGAGCTCGCCGAAGGGCTTCGTGCGGTCGCGGTCGCCGACGGTCGTGATCGGCACGAGCGCGATCTCGACACCGTCCCCCCGGATCCGCTCGGCCGCGAGCTCGGCCTGGGTCAGCGCGAGACGGCTACCGCGCGAGCCGACGCGGACCAGCACAGCGATACCGTCCGGGCTTGGACATGCCGCAGCGCACCTTCGAGCGCGGGCCGATCCGGACGAACGCCGTCGGCGCCTGAACCGGGAGCGGCCGCCCGGTCAACGACCGGATCGCAAGGCTCACTCCTGCTCCTCCCCGAGTCCGAACAGGTGGCGCACGGCATCAGCATAGACCAGCCCGTCGGATGCCGCGGCGGCCTCCTTCATCCGCACCGTCGGCAGGTGGAGCAGCTTGTTGAGGATCTGCGCGGTGATCGAGTCGACCGCCTCCAGCTCGCTCGCCGAGAGGCGGGTGCGCGCCTTGTTGAGCTCGCGCGCCCGGATCTCCTCGGCGCGGGCGCGCAGCGACGCGATCGCCGGCACGACGTCGAGCGACGCCTGCCAGGCCCGGAACTCCTCGGCCTCCTCGAGCACGATCGCCTCGGCGTGCTCGGCCTCGCCGCGGCGGGCGGCCATCGTCTCGGCGACGACCGACTCGAGGTCGTCGATGTCGTAGAGGTAGCAGTCGTCGAGTGAGTGGATCGCCGGCTCGAGGTCGCGCGGGAGCGCGAGGTCGATCAGGAGCAGCGGCCGGCCCTTGCGCGAGGGGAGCGCGGCGGCGACGTCCTCCGCGGAGATCACGAACCCGGGCGCGCTCGTCGAGGAGACGACGACGTCGGCCAGGACGAGCTCCTCGCCGATCCGCTCGAGCGGCAGCGCCTCGGCGCCGATCCGGCCCGCGAGCTCGGCGCCGTGGTCGACCGAGCGATTGGCGACGAAGCCGATCGAGGCGCCGCGCGAGATCAGGTTCCGCGCCGCCTGCTCGCTCACCTTGCCCGCGCCGACGATGAGGATCCGGCGGCCGGCGAGGTCGCCGAAGACCTGCTGCGCGAGCGCCGCCGCCGCCGCGGAGACCGAGGCCGGGCTCTCCGCGATCGCGGTCTGCGCCCGCACCTTCTTGCCCGCGTGCAGCGCCTGGCGGAAGAGCCGGTCGAGCAGCGGCCCCGGCGCGCCCGCCTCGTACGCGCCGCGCACCTGGCCGAGGATCTCGCCCTCTCCCGGAACCAGGGAGTCGAGGCCCGCGGCGACCCGGAACAGATGGAGTGCCGCCGCCTCGTCGTGGAGCCGGTAGGCGTGCGCGTGCGTCTCGTCCGCGAGGGCGGCGAGCGCGCGCGACTCGGCGTCGTCGCCGACGACGTACAGCTCGGTGCGGTTGCAGGTCGAGAGGCAGACGGCCTCGCCGCCGTCCCCGGACAGCTCCCCGGAGAGCGCGGCGGCCTGGCCGCTCGAGAGCGCGACCTGCTCGCGGAGCTCGATCGGCGTGCGGTGGTGCGAGATGCCGACGAGGACGAGCTTCATCTAGAAGTGCACCTCCGCGAGGCCGAGCTGGAGGCAGACCACGAGCGCGAACCCTGCGAGCGCGAGGTAGGCGGCGCGGCGGCCGCGCCACTCGAGGCCGCAGCGGAGCACGACGAAGGCCGCGTACACCGCCCAGGTGAGCAGGGTCGCGACCATCAGCGCGTCGACGCTGCCGCCGTGGGAGCGCAGGCGCAGGAGCCCGACCGCGATCCCGAGCGAGAGCGCGGGCAGCGCGACGAGGATCGTCCGCGCCGCCAGCTCGTCGAGCATCGAGAGCGACGGGATCGTCACCCGGAGGATCCCGGGCTCGCGCCGCTTCAGCCGCCGCTCCTGCCAGAGGTAGAGCGCCGAGAGCGCCGCCGCGAGGGTGAAGCCGGCGAACGCGGCGAGCACGAGCCCGACGTGGAGGACGAGGAAGAGGTTCGGCAGGCTGCTCGTCGCGTCGGTCGAGGTCCCGCCCGCGGCGTAGGCGAGCGCGAACAGCACCGCCGCGAGCGGCAGCACCGCGAGCCCGAGCAGGCGGAAGCGGGTGTTGCAGCCCCAGACGAGGTAGATCCCGACCACGAGCCAGACGAAGAGGTTGAGCGAGCCGGCCCAGCTCCCCCACGGGAACCCGTCGGCGCTCACCGCCTGCACGATCAGCAGCGCGGTCTGGAGCGAGCCAGCCGATCCGCACGCCCCAGGTCGCGGCGCGACCGAGCCGCCCCGGGTGCCGCGCCTCGCCGTAGTAGGCGGCGGCCGCCTCGCCGTAGGCCAGCAGCGCGGGCCAGAAGAGCAGCTCAGCCATCGAGCTTCCGCTTCGCCAGCTCGGTCAGCTCGGCGACCTCGCGCTCGAGGCGCCCGAGCTTCGCCCCGATGATCAGCACGTACGCGAGCACGGTCACGAACACGACGAGGTAGGCGGCGGCGACGTACTTCTCCGAAGGGCTCATGACGAGAGCAGCTCCCGCAGCTCGCGCAGCCGCGCGTCGAGCCGCTTGCCCGCCAGCTCGATCCCGTAGAACGACGTCGCGAGCGCCAGCATCGCCGCGAGGCAGACGCAGAAGGTCGCGAACATCGAGCCGGACATCTGCGGCCCCGCGCTCGTGAACACGGTCGGGTGGATGAAGTCGTTCGCGAGGCGGATCGCGAGGAAGCTGATCGGGATCAGCACCACGCCGAAGAGCGCGTAGACCGCGGAGAGGTTCGCCCGCATCGGCCCGTCCTCGACCGAGAAGCGGAGCATGAAGTAGGTCGAGTAGAAGAGGAACAGGACGAGGAAGAGCACGAGCTGGTTCGAGCTCCACGTCCACCAGACGCCCCACGAGATCTTGGCCCAGATCGAGCCGGTGAGCAGCGTCATCGCGCCGAAGATCACGCCGAGGTGGATCGCGACGTACGACTCGAGGTCGTAGTGCTCCTCGCGGCGCCAGAGGTAGCGCAGCGCCTTCCAGGCGCCCCAGCCGAAGCAGGCGTACGCGGTGAGCGCGATCGGCACGTGGAAGTAGAAGATCTTCTGCGAGAGCCCCTGGTTCGCGTCCTCGGGCGCGTAGAAGGCGACCAGCGCGATGGCGGCGGCCATCAGCCCGAGAGCGAGCCAGCTATTCCGCGACGACATACTCAAAGGAAGCCCAGCAGATGATCGCAAAAACGAGGTCGTAGACGAGGAGAAAGCCGAGGTAACGGCCGCCGTTCGCGGTCACGCTCGCGCCCACGCCGCCGACGACGATCGGGAGCGCGAGCGGCAGGAAGAGGAGCGGGAGCAGCAGCTCGCGCGTCCGGCTCGCGACCGCCATCGCCGCGAGCAGCGTCCCGACGGTGCACAGGCCGACGTCGGCGAGCGCGACCGCGGCGACCGTCGTCAGGCTCACCGGCGCGAAGAAGACGCTGAACGCGGGCAGGGCGATCGCCTCGACGAGCACGAGGAACGTGAGGGCCGAGAGCGACTTCGCGAGCCAGATCGCGCTGCGGTCGCAGGGCGACATCACGAGCCCGTCGAGGACTCCCTGCTCGCGCTCGGCGACGAAGGCGCGCGACAGCCCGAGCAGCGCGGTGAAGAGGATCGCGATCCAGAGCAGGCCGTCGGCGGCGAGGTCGGACGAGCCGGACGGGAGCGCGAAGTGGAAGATCGTGAGCGCGGCGAGCACGAAGATCGCCATCGCGGGGATCGTCTCCTTCGCCCGGAGCTCGAGCAGCAGGTCCTTGCGCAGCAGCGCCGCGACGTCTCCGGCGTAGTTCACGCGAAGGCCAGCCGCGTCGTCGCCAGGCGCGAGACGCGATCGGGGTCGTGGGTGGCGACGACCGTCGCTCCGCGCGCGCTCGGCGAGCTCGCGCTGCAGGAGCTCGGCGCCGGCCGTGTCGAGCGCGTTGAACGGCTCGTCGAGCAGGAGCAGGCGCGGCTCGTGCAGGAGCGCGCGGCAGAGCGAGAGCCGCTGCAGCATCCCGCGCGAGTACGAGCCGACCCGCTCGTTCCGCACCTCCCAGAGGCCGAAGCGCTCGAGCAGCATCCCGCTCCGCTCGCGCCGCTCGGGCACGCGGTAGAGCCGGCCGTAGAGCTCGAGGTTCTCGAGCGCGGTGAGGCCGCGGTAGACGAGCGGGTCGTGGCCGAGGAAGCCGATCTCGCCGCGGTCGGCGGCGATCTCGAGCGAGCCGCCGGTCGGGACGAGCAAACCGGCACAGAGCCGCAGGAGCGTCGTCTTCCCGGACCCGTTCGGCCCGGTCACGAGCAGGAAGCCCGAGTCCGGCAGGTCGAGGTCGACGCCGTCGAGCACCCGCTTGCGACCGAAGCGCCGCGAGAGCCCGCGGGCGTGGATCACGTCGCGACCTCGGCGAGCACGAACGACGAGGAAGACCGCGCTGATCACGCCGTTCATCGTGAAGAAGGCCGCGTTGAGCCGCCGCAGGTCGTCCGGCCGGATCGAGCGAGGTGCTCGACGAGGAGGAGCGCCGGCGACCGCGGCGACGCCGAGCCAGTACGCGAGGCGCCAGGTGGAGCCCGATGCCCGACCGCGATCGAGCAGGATCACGGTCGCCGCGTGGAGGAAGCGGGCGCCGTGGAAGGCGCCGCGCGGTGCCGAACCGCGCCGGGATCGAGTGCAGCCCCTGGGCCCGGTCGAAGTCGACGTCGAAGAGCGCGTAGAAGAGGTCGAAGCCGGCCACCCAGCAGGCGACCGCGCCGCCGAGCGCCCACGACTCCCACGGCAGCTTCCCGGTGATCGCGACCCAGCCGCCCATCGGCGCGAGCCCGTCGACGGCGCCGAGCCAGAGGTGCGAGAGCCAGGTGACGCGCTTCAGGTACGGGTAGATCACGAACGCCGGCGACCGGGATCGGCCAGAGCACGCGCACGATCGGATCGAGCTGCCAGACGGCGACGAGGAAGACCGCGAGCGAGAGCAGGCAGAACAGCCAGACCTGCGCCTTCGTGAGCTGGCCGCTCGGGATCTCGCGCGACGCGGTGCGCGGGTTGCGCGGCGTCGATCTCGCGCGTCGATCACGCCGGTTCAGCGCCATCGCGAGCGAGCGGGCGCCGACCATCGCGATCGTGATCCAGAACAGGTCGCTCGCCGAGGGCACCTTCTGCTGGCAGAGCAGCGCGCCGACGTAGGCGAACGGGAGCGCGAAGAGCGTGTGCTCGATCTTGACGAGCCGCGCGAAGCGGACCGGGAGGGCGAGCGGCGGTCACGTCTGGCTGTGCTCCGTCGGCTCGTCGGCGATCAGCTCCAGCGCGTGTGCGAAGCGCCGGGCGCAGCACCGCGAAGCCGTCGCTGCAGCCGCCGGGCGAGCCGGGAAGGTTGACGATCGAGCGTGCGGCCGCGGATCCCGGCGATCCCGCGCGTGAGCAGCCCGTGCGGGGTCTTCGCGATCGCGTCGGCGCGGATCGCCTGGGCGATCCCCGGCGCCTGGCGGTCGATCACCGACTCGGTCGCGTCGGGGGTCACGTCACGCGGCGCGAGCCCCGTGCCGCCGGTCGTGAGCACGAGCGTTGTCCGACTCGACAACGAGGACGATCGCCTCCTCGATCTCGTCGAGCTCGTCGGCGACGACGAGCCGCTCGACCTCGTAGCCCTCCTCGGCCAGCAGGCTCGCGAGGATGTCGCCGCTGCGGTCCTCGCGCACCCCCGCGGCGACGCCGTCGGAGACCGTCAGCACCGCCGCCTTCACACCGGCTCCTTCGTCTTCTCGAGCAGCCGCACCTCGGCGATCACCATCTCCTTGTCGACCGCCTTCGCCATGTCGTAGACGGTGAGCGCGGCGACCGAGGCGGCGGTGAGCGCCTCCATCTCGACGCCCGGTCTGCGCGGTCGTCTCGGCGACGGCGACGATCTCGACCGAGTCCTCGCCGACCTCGAGCGAGACCTCGATGTGCGAGAGCGGCAGCGGATGGCAGAGCGGGATCAGCTCGGAGGTCCTCTTCGCGGCCATGATCCCGGCGAGCTGCGCGGTCGCGAGCGCGTCGCCCTTCGGCAGCTCGCGGAGGCGGCGGGCCGTCTCCGGGGCCATCCGCAGGGTCGCGGCGGCGACGGCGCGGCGGCGCGAGAGCGGCTTCCCGCCGACGTCGACCATCTTCACGTCGCCGGCCTCGCCGACGTGCGAGAAGTCGGTCATCGCAGGTAGCGCTTCCCGAGGTGGACGAGCCCGCGCCGGTGGCGCCACGCGGCGCCGGCCCGTGCCGGGAGGCCCTCGCCGTACAGCGCGCCGAGCACGCCCTTGAACCCGTCGACCGCCAGCTCGTCGTACGGGAACCACCAGGGCACCGCGAGCCGGCCCGAGTCCTCCTCGACGAACCTGACCTGCGTGCAGGCGTAGAAGCCGTGGCGGGAGTGCGTGCGGCCGAGCCCGGACTCCTTGAAGCCGCCCCACGGCGTCTGGCCGGCGGCGTACGAGTAGGCGACGTCGTTCGTCCAGACCGAGCCGGCCTCGAGCCGCCCCGCGACCCGGCGCGCCCGCTCGGCGTCGCGCGTCCAGACGCTCGCGCCGAGGCCGTAGCGCGTGTCGTTCGCGAGCCGCACGGCCTCCTCCTCGCTCGCGAACGGCTCGACGGTGACGACGGGACCGAAGATCTCCTCGCGTCGCAGCTCCTCGCTCGAGCCGGCGATCACGGTCGGCTCGTAGAACCAGCCGGGAAGCCCGGTCTCCGGCCGGCCGCCGCCGGTGACGACCGCGTCGCGCGCGGTCTCGACGAGCGCCTCGACCTTCGCGCGCTGCTCCTCGGAGATGAGCGGGCCGAGATCGCTGTCGAAGGCGTCGCCGCGCCCGATCCGCAGCGCCTTCGCGCGCTCGGCGAGCCCGGCCACGAAGCGGTCGTGCAGCGGCTCCTCGACGAAGATCCGCTCGACCCCCGAGCAGACCTGGCCGCAGTTGAAGAAGGAGCCCCACGCGGCGCCGTCGAGGGCGCGCTCGACGTCCGCGTCGGCGAACACGAGCATCGGATCCTTGCCGCCGAGCTCGAGCGTGACGGGACAGAGCCGCTCGCCGGCCGCGGCGGCGATCTTGCGGCCGACCTCGGTCGAGCCCGTGAAGAAGACCTTGGCGACCCCCCGGGCCCGAACCAGCGCGGCGCCGAGCTCTCCGTCGCCCTGGACGACGCGGACGAGGCCCTTCGGGGCCCCGGCCTCCTCGAACACGCGCTCGACCCAGGCGCCGGAGAGCGGCGTCAGCTCGGACGGCTTCACGAGCACCGCGTTGCCCGCCGCCACGGCCATCGCCGTCTCGGTGTAAGGGAATCGCGAAGGGGAAGTTCCACGGCGAGATCACCGCGACCGCGCCGAGCGGCACGTGCTCGATCCGGCCACGCTTGTGCTTGAGGTAGAGCTGCGGGTAGCGCAGGCGCTCCGAGCGAAGGGTCGGCTCGAGCGTTCTCGGCGATCCAGACGGTGTTGTCGACCGCGACCATCACGTCGGAGAGGAAGGCCTCGACGAGCGGCTTCGCGGTCTCGGCGGTGACCGTCGCCGCGATCTCGTCCATCCGCTCGAGCAGGAGCCTGGCGACCGACGCGAGCAGCGCCCGCCGCTCCTGGAACGACGTGCGCGCCCACTGCTGCTGGGCCAGGCGCGCCTCGGTGACCGCCTCGGTGACGGCCTCGAGCGGCGTCACGGCAACCGCGCCGACGACCTCGAGCGTCGCGGGGTTGACCGAGCGCAGCTCACCGCCGACGAGCGTCGCGTCCACGCGGGGGATCTTAGTTCTTTGCCGGCGCGACGCCGTGCTCGAGCCCGGCCAGCTGCGCGGCGATCCAGGCGGCGAGGTCGTGCTCGCGCACATGGGCGCGGATCGCCTCGAGCCGGCGCGCGCGCTCGTCCTCGGGCAGCTCGAGCGCCTCGTGGATCGCCTCGGCCTGGCCGGCGACGTCGAACGGGTTCACCGTGATCGCCCACTCGGCGAGCTCCTCGTGCGCGCCGGTGTTCTCGGAGAGGACGAGCACCCCGTTGCGCGCGTTCACGAGCGGCGCCTCCTTCGCGACGAGGTTGAGCCCGTCGAAGATCGCGTTCACGAGCAGGACGTCGTACTGCTTGTACGCGGCGACCGACTGGTGGAAGTTGTCGGCGATCCGGAGGTCGATCGCGGTCCAGCCCTCGGCCACGAAGCGGTCGTTGACGCGGCGGGCCTCGCGCTGGATCGCGCCGAGGTACTCGGCGTACTCGGGGATGTCCTGGCGGGACGGGTCGAGCAGGGCCAGCATGCGCCACCCGCCCGTGCATCTCGGGATGGGCGTCGAGGTAGAGCTCGAAGGCGCGGAAGCCGCGCACGATGTTCTTCGACGGATCGCTCCGGTCGACGCGGAGGACGAGCTTCTCGGGCCGGCTCTCGACGATCTCCCGCTCGGCCTCGAGCACCCGCGGATCGGTCGCGAGCTCGTCGAACTCCGCCGGGTCCGGCGCGATCGGGTGCGCCGTGACGACGCACCTTGCGGTCGCGGTAGCGCGCCGACGCCGCGCTCGTTGTCGGTCTTCGCGCCGACGATGTCCTGGCTCGAGCGGAGGAAGCTGCGCTGCCAGCGGGTCGTGTGGAAGCCGACCACGTCGTTCGCGAGCAGGCCGTCGTGGATCGCGTGGCGGATCGGCTCGGGCAGCACCCGCCAGTAGTCCGGCTGCGCCCACGGGATGTGGACGAAGTGCGCGAGCAGCGCGTCGTCGAGCGAGTCGCGCACGAAGCGCGGCGCCAGGTACAGGTGGTAGTCGTGGAAGAAGACGGTCGCGCCGGGCTCGCGCTCCAGCTCCTCGAGCACCACGTCGGCGAAGCCGCGGTTCACCGGGACGTAGCCGTCGTTCCAGGCGCGGTGGAGCCCGTGGTCCCAGCCCGGCGAGACCTTCAGGTCCCACAGGTAGTGCTGGAGGAACCAGAGCGTCGGGTTGGAGACGACGTTGTAGTACCAGTCGTAGGCGTTCGCGTCGTGCGAGACGAGCCGGAGCCGGTACGGCGAGCCGTCGAGCGCCGTCTCCTCGAGCGGGCCCTCCCCGGCGACGACGTGGTCCTCGGGGGTGATCGCGCTCGCGACCCAGGTCACGTCGTGGTGCGAGACGAGGCTCCGCAGCGCGGTGACGAGCCCGCCGCCGCCGCGCCTGGCCGTGCGCGTCCCGTCCTCGCCCCGGCCGAACGAGGCGGGGCCCCGGTTCGAGACGACGATCAGCTTGCGGCGGTCGGCGCTCACGCCCGACCAAGCCTAACCGTCGCTACGACGGCGGGACGGAGACGAGCTCGTGCTCGCCGACGTCGTTGCCGAGCAGGCGGTTGAAGAGCACGAGCCAGTCGCGCAGGAGCCGCGGCGTGAGGAAGTGGCCGCGCACGTACTCCTTGCCGGCGAGCGCGCGGCGCCTGCCCTCGTCCGGATCGTCGAGGATCTCGAGGCACGCCTCGGCGCACGCCTCCGCGGAGTCGACGAGCCAGCCCGTCTTGCCGTCCACGATCTGGGTGCGGATCCCACCCACGTTGCCGGCCACCGTCGGGCAGCCCTTCCAGAGCGCCTCGCTCACCGTCAGCCCGAAGCCCTCCTTGATCGACTTCTGGATCACGACCTCCGAGTGCACCTGGAACGCGTTCACCTCGACCGAGCCCACGTTGTTGAGGTTCGAGAGGATGTGGATGTCGGGGTCGTCGGCGGCGTAGGTGACCGTCTGGTTGTAGAAGTCCCAGCCCTCCGGGTCGTCGTGCGCCATCGAGCCGACGAGCGCGAGCTGGACGTCGGGCACCTCGTGCTTCACGAGCCGGTAGGCGTCGATCACGCCGAGCGGGTCCTTCCAGGGGTCGAACCGCGAGACCTGGGTGAGGAGCGGCCGCGAGACGTCGATCCCGAACTGGTCGACG
This sequence comes from uncultured Actinomycetes bacterium, assembly GCA_963746005.1. Lineage (GTDB taxonomy): Bacteria > Actinomycetota > Thermoleophilia > Gaiellales > Gaiellaceae > CAVQZA01. Next base: position 40,645 of record CAVUZM010000003.1, read on the forward strand.
ATGTAGGACGCGTCCTCCGGCGAGAGCGCCATGTTCTTGGGCGCGAGCGGGTCGATCGCGGGCGGCCAGATGTAGCACTCCGGCAGGCCCGGCCCGCGCGGCACGTACTCGCGCAGGTGGAAGATGGCGGCGTCGTAGCGGCCGATCGACGGCAGCAGGAAGTCCATCACCGACTCGTTCGGGGTCGAGAAGTCGATGTGGCCGCGCCAGATCCAGCGCGCCGCCGTGTCCGGGAAGTGGTCGATCATCGCCACCGGCTGCGGGTCGTGGACGACGACGACGTCGTAGTCGTCGGTGAAGTTGGCCGCGTTCTGCGCGTTGTAGCGGGTGAAGATCTCCTGCTGCTCGGGCGTCAGGCCCTGCGGATTGCCCTGGAGCGCGTTGTGGATCGTCTTCGTGACGTCGAAGAACTCGTTCTCGCCCGCGATGATCCGCCACTCGACGTTCGAGCCCGGCGTCCGCCATCAGCGGCACGAGCGTGTAGTTGATCTCCGCCACGCCGCCGCCGAACGCCGTCGCCGAGAGATGGACGACGCGCTTGCCCTGGAGCGGCTCCGCGAGCAGCTTGATCTCGTCCATCAGCCCGCGCGGGGCGATCGACCCGTAGTCCGCGAGCGACTTCCGACCGACGTTTACGAGCTGCAGCATCAGAAGGGCAGACTCTCCGATGCGCCGGACGGCGTAGCGGCGAGCTCGGCGAAGCGCTCTTCGAGAGCCGCCAGCAGCTCCGCGTGGAGGGGCTCGTTCGCCGCCGCCAGGCACGAGACGATCCCGCCGCGCAACGGCGCATCCTCGAGCGGCCGGCCCCAGGCGTCGGTGACGGGAAGGCCGAGCTCGCGCAGGACGAGCAGCGAGGCGGCGAGGTCGTACGGGCGGTTGCAGAGGATCTCGCCGTTGCCGATCGCGCGGAAGCGCTCCTCCGCGCCCGGCAGCTCCGCGACCACCCGCGGCCCCACGTCCACGTACGCGTCGAGCTGGCCGGTCGCGACGCGCGTCAGGATGAACGCGGCGCTGCCCGGATCGAAGTAGCCCCCGCCGACCGACGAGCGGTCGACCAGCGGGCCGATCACCGCGGTGAGGTCGGCCGCGGGCCTCCCCCGGTAGCCGGCCGCCCAGAACAGGCGCGAGAGATCCGCGTTGGCAGACGGCGCGAGTGCGTCGTCCGCGGTGACGCCGCCGCCGCGCCGCGCCACGAAGCTCAGGCCGGTCTTCAGCTCGAGCACGACTCCCACCTCGACGTCGCCGAGCGTCGCGCCCGGGGTGTTCGGTGCCGCAGCGATGGAGACGCAGGCGCCTTCGAAGCCGGCGAGCGCGGGCCGCGTGCCGTCGACCGGGTCGACGACGAGGAGCCACTCCGCCTCCGGCGGGCCGACCACGCCCCTGTCCTCCGAGAGCACGGCGAGAGGAGTCCGGGTCTCGGCGGCGAAGTTCTCGAGTTCGACCTCGGCCAGCTCGTCGATGCCGAAGGTGATGTCTCCGTGCGCCGACGCACCGGAGTGCGCGCGCGCGACGTGCGAGCCGAGCGCCGGCAGCACCGCCTCGCGCAGGCGGCGGGCCAGCTCGACGCAGAGAGTCTCGAGCTCCGCCGCCTTCACGAGGACGGGCGCTCGGTCAGCGTCACCGGCAGCTTCAGCGTCTTGCCGTCCCGGACGACGGTGAACGTGACCGTCTGGCCGGGAAGCAGGTGCTCGCTCACGATCCGCACCACGTCGTCCGCGCCCGAGACGGGGTAGCCGTCGATCGCGACGACCACGTCGCCGCCGCGCGTGAACGGCGTGTCGTAGACCTGGACGTCGCGACTCCCTCCCCGGATCCCGGCCTTCGCACCCGGGCTTCCGAGCCGCACCGAATCGACCACCGCGCCCCGCGAGACGGCGTATCCGAAGTGGCGCGCGAGGGTCGGCGTGAGGTCCTCCGACGTGATCCCCACGTACGCGTACGCGACGCGCCCGTGTGCGAGCAGCTGCTGCATCGAGCGGCGCGCCGAGTCGATCGGAACGGCGAAGCCGACGCCGTCGGCGTTCCCGTTCGCCTCGGTGCGGATCTGCGCGTTGATCCCGATCACGTCGCCGCGCGCGTCGAACAGCGGCCCGCCCGAGTTGCCGTGGTTGATCGGCGCGTCGGTCTGGATCGCGTCGATCAGCTGGTAGTCGGAGGTGAGCGACGAGATCGAGCGGCGCACGGCCGAGACCACGCCGACCGCGAGCGAGTTCTCGTTTCCGAACGGGCTGCCGATCGCCGCGACCGGCTCGCCGACGACGACGCGCGACGAGTTGCCGAGCGGCACCGGCGAGAGCGCGTGCGCCGCCGGGTCGACCCTGAGCACGCCGACGTCGTCGTAGACGTCCCAGCCGACCACCTTCGCCGGGATCCGGTCGTGGTCGCTGAACTCGACGTAGAGGCGGTCGGCCGCGACGACCGGAGCCCCCTCGCCGGCGTTCGTGATCACGTGCGAGTTGGTGAGGATGGTGCCGCTGCCGTCGACGACGAAGCCCGAGCCCTGCGAGGCCTGGCTCCCGGCAGCCCCGGCCTGCCCGAAGTAGGCGAAGATCGTGACGACGCCCGGCGAGCGGCGCGCGTAGACGGTCGCGGCGTCGAATGCGCCGACGCGGGCGCCGAGCGGCGCCGAGGCCGGCACGGGGACGCCCGCCGTGGTCGCCGCCGGCAGCACCACGGTCTCGGTCCTGCCCTTGAAGCCGTAGCCGACCGCGAGGGCCGCGGCGGCTCCCACGAGCGCGGCGACCAGCACGACGGGAAAGAGTGGGGCACGTCGCATCGTCGCCTCACTGTAGCGACGGCTCGGCGAGAAGCCAGGCCGTCAGGCGACGGCGGCCGGCTCGTTTTCACGTGGAAACGGTGCCGCACCCGGAGCCGGGTCGAGCACGAGCCGGAACGCGGTCAGGCCGGGGTGCGACTCGAGCTCGATCCTCCCGCCCATCAGCGTCGCCAGCTCGCGCGCGATCGCGAGCCCGAGCCCGCTGCCCGTCGCGCGCGGCCCCTCGGCGCGATAGAACCGCTCGAAGACGCGGTCGGCCGCCTCGGCCGGGATCCCCGGGCCTTCGTCCTCGATCGAGAGCACCACGCCGCCCGGGCGCGTCGCCGCCCGGATGACGACGCGCGTTCCCGCGGGCGTGTGCACGATCGCGTTGTCGATCAGGATGCGGCCGATCTGGAGCGCCCGCTGCTGGTCGGCGAGCGCGAGCGCCTCGCCCTCGGGCACGGCCTCGAGCGGATGGCCGCTCGTGTGCGCGACCGCCGCGAACTCGCCGGCGAGGTCCTGGGCGATCCGGGCCATGTCCACGGGCTCCCGTTCCACGCGCAGGCGGCCCGCGTCGAGCCGGGAGAGGTCGAGCAGGTCGACGGTCAGCTTCGAGAGCCGGTCGACCTGGCTGCGCATCGTCTCGAGGAACTCGCGGCGGGTCGGCTCGTCCAGCTCCTCGTCGGCGAGCAGCTCGAGGAACCCCGCGAGCGAGAAGATCGGCGTGCGGAGCTCGTGCGAGGCATTCGCGATGAACGCGCGGCGGGCGCTGTCGAGCTGGGCGAGCTGGACGCGCATCCGCTCGAACGCCACCGCCAGCTCGGCGAGCTCGTCGCTGCCGCTCACGTCGACCGGCTCGTCGAAGTCGCCTCCTGCGATCCGCTCGGCCGCCCGCTCGAGCCGCCGGATCCGCCGCGCGAACACCGTCGCAGCTCCGTAGCCGAGCAGCAGCGCGGCGATGAGGGCCAGAAGGCCCGGCTGCGAGCACACGCCGCTGGACGAGGTTCGACGTTCCCGAGCGAGTCGTGGAGCGGCGCGGTGAGCAGCATCACGTAGTTCCCGCTCCGGTCGAGCGGGATCGCCGCCTCGGCGTAGCGCGCCTCGTTCCGGGTGACGGTGCCGGTGGCCGCCTTCCCGTTCAGGAACGCTTTCACGGCGATCGGGTCGTTCTGGACGTCGGAGGACGAGACCGGGTTCGAGTCCTGGAACACGGTCAGCGACAGCGGGTTCGCGCTCAGCACCTGGTAGACGACGATCCGGGCGTTCGCGCTGGTCGCGAGCGTGGCCAGCGTGTACGGCCAGTCCGGCGACGCCGTCGAGCTCGGCAGCTGGTGGCCGACGGCCGGCGCGGCGGTGCGGAGCTGCTTGACCTTCGCGCCGACGAGGTTGTGCTCGAGCGACGGGACGACGATCGCGTACACGACCCCGAGCGCCCCGGCGACGAGGAGCGCGAGGGCGAGGGTCAGCCTCGCGCCGACGCTGCGGAACGGGTTCATCGCTCGCGGAAGCGGTAGCCGACCCCGCGCACCGTGAAGATCAGCTCGGGCTCCTTCGGATCGCGCTCGAGCTTCTCGCGCAGGTGGCGGACGTGCACGTCGATCGTGCGCGGATCGCGGTAGTCGGAGCTCCCCCAGAGCGACTCGAGCAGCATCTGGCGACTGTAGACGCGCCCCGGATGCGCCGCCATCGTGCGCAGGAGCTCGAACTCGACGTAGGTGAGCTGCACCGAGCGGCCCTCGATCTCCACCGCACGCCGGCCGAGGTCGATCGAGAGCGCGTCGGCGACGATCAGCTCCCCGGGCTCGCCTTCACGGCGCTGCGGCCCCGCCCGCCGCAGGAGCGCGCGCACCCGGCTGCGGAACTCGCGGATCGAGAAGGGCTTCGTGATGTAGTCGTCGGCGCCGAGCTCGAGGCCGAGCACCTTGTCGAACTCGTCGTCCCGGGCCGTGAGCATGATGATCGGCACCGAGCTCGTCGAGCGGATCCGCTTGCAGACCTCGAGCCCGTCGAGCTTCGGCAGCATGATGTCGAGCACGACGAGGTCGATCGGCTCGGCGGCGAAGCGGGCCAGCGCCTCCTCGCCGTCCCACGCCTGCACGACCTTGTACCCCTCGTGTTCGAGGGGGTACGCGAGGAGCTTCTGGATCGAGTCCTCGTCGTCGACGAGCAGGATGGTCGAGGCGTCGGGCATGAGGACCGGGCGTCGGGCGAGGCGTGGCCGGACAGCCCTACTATAGCCAGCCATGACTGTCGTCCCACCCCGGCCGCGGCGGCGTCGGCCGCGCCGAGGCTCGCTCGAGCGCCCGGTCAACGGACGGCTCTACCGCGGGACCTGGCTGCTCGTGAGCCTTCCGCTGCTGCTGGCGGCCTTCACGGTCGCCCGGCCGGTCGCGCTGCCGCCGCCGTCGCTGCCGCCCGCGTTCAACGGCCGCGCCGCGCTCGAGCTCGCCCAGGAGCTGTCCACCGACTACCCCGACCGATCGCCCGGATCCCAGGGCGCGACCCAGGCGGCGGACTGGTACAAGGCTCAGCTCTCGCCGTACGGGCTCACCACCGAGGTCGAGCGCTTCCGCGCCACGATCCCCGGGCTGGGGACGCGCGAGTTCCAGAACCTGATCACGATCGTGCCGGGCCAGTCGCAGGAGGAGATCGTCGTCGCGGCGCACCGGGACAACCTCGGGGTCGGTGCCGGCGCGAACGACAACGCGTCGGGGACGGGCGCTCTGATCGAGCTCGCCCGGTCGTACGCGCAGGCGCCGCTGCCCAGCCCGTCGGCGCCCGCGCCGGTCCGGCCGACGCACACCCTCGTCTTCCTCTCGACCGACGGCGGCGCCTTCGGCGGGATCGGCGCGGACGAGTTCGCGGCTGCGTCCCCGTACCGGCACGGCGCCTTCGCGCTGATCGACCTCGACGCGATCGCGGGCCACGGGCCTCCGCGCCTCCAGATCGCGGCCAACACGGCCCGCTCCCCCGCCGACTCGCTCGTGCAGACCGCGTCCGCACGCATCGCCGAGCAGGCGGGACTCCCGCCCGTGCGCCCGCCCGCCTGGCAGCAGCTCCTCACTCTGGCGTTTCCGTACTCGCTCTACGAGCAGGGCCCGGTGCTCGCGCGCGGGATCCCGGCCGTGACGCTCACGACCGCCGGCGACGTGCCGCCCGCAACGCTCGGCGACACGCCGCACCGCCTGAACGGGACGCGCCTCACGGTGATCGGCCGCTCGACGCAGCAGCTGCTCGGCTCGCTCGACCAGGGGCTCGACCTCGCCCAGGGGACGACGAGCTACGTCTATCTCGGCCAGCGGATCGTGCGCGGGTGGGCGATCGAGCTCGTCCTCGTGGCGATGCTGCTGCCGTTCCTCGTCGCCACCGTGGATCTCTTCGCACACTGCCGGCGGCGGCGCATTCCGCTGGCGCCGGCGCTTCGCAGCCTTCGGAGCCGGATCGGCTTCTGGCTCTTCGTCGGGGCGGTGTTCGCGTTCCTCGTCCTGGTCGGCGCGTTCCCCCGAGGGGTGTCGCTCCCGGTCGCGCTCGAGACCTCGGCTGCCCGCCACTGGCCGATCCTTCCGCTCGCGGTGCTCGGCGTGCTGGCGTTCGTCGCGTGGTTGGTCGTGCGGGTGCGACTCGCGCCGCGGCGCCGCGCCCGTCCCGAGGAGGAGCTCGCCGGTCACACGGGCGCGCTGCTCGGCCTCGGAGTCGTCGCGCTGCTCGCGGTCGCGACCAACCCGTTCACGCTCATCTTCCTGCTGCCGTCGCTCCACGCCTGGCTCTGGATCCCGCAGGCGCGCTCGTCGAAGCTCGCTGTCCGGCTCGGCGTGCTCGCGATCGGCCTGATCGGGCCCGCACTCCTGCTCGGCTGGTTCGGCCTCCACTACGGACTCGGCATGGATGCGCCCTGGTACCTGACGGAGCTCCTGGTCGTCGGCTTCGTCTCGCCCGCGACCGCGTTGATCGCGCTCGGGTGGCTCGCGGTCGCGTGGCAGCTGAGCGCCCTCGCCACCGGCCGCTACGCGCCGTACCCGAGCGTCTCCGAGCGCCCGCCGCGCGGGCCGATCCGCGAGACGATCCGCCGCATCGTCCTCTCGACCCGGCGTCGCCGCGGGGCGCGGCTCCGCGTCGTCGCCGGCTAGCTGGCGCCGAGGCGGAGGTAGCGCACGGCGGATCCGACGGCGAGCTCGCCGTCGCCCTGCGGGACGAGCACGAGCACGTCCGCCGTCGCGGCGCTCGCGATCATGTGCGACTCCTGGCCGTCGAGCGGCTCGAGCACGACCTCCCCGTCTCCGGCCGCGCTGCGCGCTCGCACGAGCTCGTCCCGGTCCGGGCTCCGCCGCACCGCCCGGGCGAGGCGGCCGGGCTCGAACCGCGGCAGCGGCTCGGCCACGCCCTGGAGCGCGAGCATCGCGGGGCGGACGAACAGCTCGAAGCCGACGAGGGCGGAGACCGGGTTGCCCGGCAGCCCGAACACGAGCGTCCTGCCGCGCACCGAGAACGAGATCGGCTTGCCGGGCTTGACCGCCACGCGCCAGAACACCTCCTCGGCGCCGAGCTCGGCGAGCACCGGCCGCACGAGGTCGTGCCGGCCGACCGAGACGCCGCCCGAGGTGACGAGCACGTCGGCTTCGAGCCCGCGCGCGATCGCCGCCCGGTGGGCATCGAGATCGTCCTCGACCGCGGGGAGCCGCTCGACGGAGGCCCCCGCGGAGGCGAGCGCGGCCGCCAGCATGAGACCGTTCGCCTCGTAGACCTCGCCGGGACCGAGCGGCTCGCCCGGAGGGCGCAGCTCCGTTCCGGTCGTGAGAACGGCCACGCGCGGGCGACGCGCGCACGACAGCTCGGCGAGCCCTGCCGCCGCGAGAGCCCCGAGCTGTCCGGCGCCGAGGCGCGTCCCCGCCGGGCAGACCACCGCGCCCGAACGAATGTCGCCGCCGCGAGGACGAACGTTCGACCCCGGCTCGGCAGCCGCCTCGATCTCGACCGTGTTGTCATGCTCGACAACATACTCGACAGGGATGACGGCATCGGCGCCGTCCGGCACGACACCGCCCGTCGAGATCCCGATCGCCTCCCCGGCGCCGAGCGACCGGCCCGCAGGCAGGCCCGCCGCCGAGCGCGCGACGACCGGGAGCGTCCCGGGCGTGTCGGCGGCGCGCACCGCGAAGCCGTCCATCGCCGAGCTCGGGAACGGCGGCAGGTCCACCACCGCGCGCGCGTCCGCCGCGAGCACCCGGCCCGCCGCCTCCGCCAGCGGCACCGCCTCGGCCTCGAGCGGGCTCACGCGGCCGAGCACGAGCGCCTGCGCCTCCTCGATCGAATGGAGTTTCGCCACGACGGTTGCATACGCTACCCGGGTGATCTCCGTCGTCGTCCCCGTCTACAACGAGGAGCGCAGCGTCGCGCTGCTCTACGACGAGCTGCACTCGGCGCTCCAGCAGCTCGGGCAGCCCTGGGAGGCGATCTTCGTCGACGACGGCTCCGACGACGGCACCTTCGCAGCGCTGACGCGTCTCTACGCCGCGCAGGAGAACGTGGTGGTGATCAGGCTCCGCCGCAACTTCGGCAAGGCGGCGGCGCTGGCCGCCGGCTTCGACCGCGCGAAGGGCGAGACGGTGGTCACGATCGACGGCGACCTCCAGGACGACCCGGCCGAGATCCCGCGACTGCTCGCGAAGCTCGACGAGGGCTTCGACCTCGTCTCCGGCTGGAAGTCGCACCGCCGGGACCCGTGGACACGGCGGCTGATGTCGCGGGTCGCCAACACCGTCACGGGCTGGGTCTCCGGGATCCGCCTGCACGACATGAACTGCGGCTTCAAGGCCTACCGCGCCGAGGTGGTGCACGGGCTGCGCCTCTACGGAGAGCTGCACCGGTACATCCCGGTGCTCGCCTACCACCGCGGCTACCGGATCGCGGAGATCCCCGTGAACCACCGACCGCGCGAGCACGGGCGCTCGCGCTACGGGCCCGAGCGCTACCTCCGCGGCTTCCTCGACCTGCTCACGGTCTCGTTCATCGGCCGCTACCGCTCCCGCCCGCTCCATCTCTTCGGCGGCCTCGGCCTCCTGCTCGGCCTCGCCGGAACGGTGATCCTGGGCTACCTCACCGTGCTGAAGATCCTCGGCCACTCGATCGGCGGGCGGCCGCTGCTCCTGCTCGGGGTGCTGCTCGTCGTGGTCGGGCTCCAGTTCTTCTCGCTCGGGCTGATCAGCGAGATGATCACGAGCCAGCACGAGGAGCGCGGAGCCGAGCGGGAGCGCGCCGAGCGGCTCGTCGACGAGATCCTCTCCTGAGCTCGCGCGCCGTGCGGGTGCTCTACTTCGGCACCTACGAGCGGGACTACCCGCGAAACGCGCAGGTGATCGCGTGCCTGCGCGGAGCCGGGGTCGAGGTGGCCGAGCGGCACGTCCCGGTGTGGGAGGGACGCGAGCACAAGTTCGCGGCCGGGCTCGGCTCGGCGGTACGGCTCGCGACTCGCGGAGGTGCAGCTCGCCGCGCGCCGGCCCGCCGGGTCGTTCGACGCGGTGATCGTCGGCTACCCGGGCCACCTCGACGTGCCCGCCGCCCGCCGCGCCGCGCGCGGGAGGCCCGTCGTGCTCAATCCGCTGGTGTCGCTCTCCGACACGCTCGTCGACGACCGCGGCCGCTTCCGCCGCGGCTCGCTGCCCGCCCGTGCGCTGGCCCGGATCGACCGCTCCGCGTTTCGCTCGGCCGACCTCGTCGTGGCCGACACCGAGGCCCACGCCGAGCTCTTCCGCACGCTCGGCGCCCGCCGGGTCGAGGTCTGTCTCGTCGGCGCGGAGGAGCGCATCTTCCGTCCCGGGTGGACCGGCGGAGGCCCGTTCCTGTTCGTCGGGAAGCTGATCCCGCTCCACGGGCTCGAGACGATCCTCGCGGCGGCGCGGCTCGCGCCCGAGCTCCCGATCCGCGTCGTCGGCAGCGGCCAGCTCGAGCCGCTGCTCGCGGATCGCCCCGCGAACGTGGAGTGGGTCCCGTGGGTCGACTACGAGCCGACTGCCCGCCGAGCTGCACGCGGCCGCGGCGGCGCTCGGGATCTTCGGCACCTCCGCGAAGGCGGCCCGGGTGATCCCGAACAAGGCGTTCCAGGCGCTCGCGTGCGGGACGCCGCTCGTCACGGCAGACACGCCGGCCGCGCGCGAGCTGCTGGTCGACGGCGAGAGCGCGCTCCTCGTGCCGGCCGGCGACCCGGCCGCGCTCGCCGCGGCGCTCCGGCGCCTCGCGGCCGAGCCGGAGCTCGGCCCGAGACTCTCGGCCGGCGGGCTCGCCGCCTACCGCGAGCGCGCGAGCGAGGCCGTTCTCGGCGCCCGCTGGCGCACGATCCTGGAGAGCGTCCTGTGACGGCCCGCCGCCTGCTCTGGGCCGCGATCGCCGCCTACGCGGCCGGCTTCACCGCGCTCTCGATCCTGCGCGACCGCGCCTTCGAGACCGCCCGCTTCGACCTCGGCAACATGGTGCAGGCGGTGTGGACGACCGCGCACGGCCACCTGCTCGAGATCACGAGCCTGCAGGGCGAGCAGATCTCGCGGCTCGGCGCCCACGTCGACCCGATCCTCGTCGTGTTCGCGCCGCTCTGGTGGCTGTGGCCGAGCCCCGACCTGCTGCTCACGGGACAGGCGGTCGCCGTCGCGCTCGGGGCGCTGCCGGTGTTCTGGCTCGGCCGCAAGCACCTCGGCTCGGAGCGCGCCGCGCTCGGGTTCGCGCTCGTCTACCTGCTCCTGCCCGGCTGTCGAGTGGCTGACCCTGAACGAGTTCCACCCCGTCGCGCTGGCGACGCCGCTGCTCCTCTACGCCTTCTGGTACCTCGACGAGGACCGCCTCGTCCCCTTCGCGCTCACCGCCGTCGCGGCCTCGCTCTGCAAGGAGGAGATCGCACTCGTCGTCGCGGGGTACGGGCTCTGGTACGCGTTCGCGCGGCACCGGCGCCGGGCCGGGCTCGCGATCGCGGCGGCGGGGCTCGCGTGGTCGGCGTTCGCGGTCGAGGTCGTGCTGCCGCACTTCAACCACGGCGCCGCCTCGAGCTTCTACTCGCGCTACAGCGAGGTCGGCGGCTCGCCCGGCGGAGTCCTGCGCAAGGCCGTGACGCACCCGTGGGAGCTCGCCACCACCGCCGGCGACGCACTGGCAGTACCTGCTGCACCTCGGGCTCCCGCTCGCCGGGCTCTTCCTCCTCTCGCCGCTCGTCCTCGTCGCCGCGGTGCCCGACCTCGCGCTCAACCTGCTCTCGGGGACGTCGACCCAGCAGTCGATCCACTTCCACTACACCGCAGGGCTGATCGCTCCGCTCGTCGTCGCGAGCGTGCTCGGCGCGGCGAGGCTGCGGCGGCCGGTGACCGTGGCGATGGTCGCGGTCGGCGTCGCGCTGGTCAGCAACTTCGTCCTCGGCGCGATTCCGCTGTGGCGCTTCTTCCCGGGCGGGGAGACCTACGGCGCCTTCATGACGCGCGTCACCCCGCACGATCGGATCGCGGAGCGGGCCGTGCGCCTGATCCCGTCGGGCGCGGTGGTGAGCACGACCAACTCGCTCGGCGGGAAGCTCTCGGCCCGGCGCCGCGTGCTCAGCTTCCCGACGATCCAGGACGCGACCTGGATCGCCGCCGACGAGACCCAGCCCGGCTACCTCGACCAGGGGCAGAAGTTCGTCCCCACCGCGACGCGCCTCGCCCGCCTGCGCCGCGATCCCGCCTGGAAGCTCGTCTTCGAGCAGGACGGCGTGCTCGTGTTCCATCGCGTCGCACGTAGAGCAGCACGCCCTGGCGGAGCAGATAGGCCGACAGGCCGACCGCGATCCACGCGGCGGGCGGGTCGTCCTCGGCGGCCGCGAGCGGGAGCGCCCAGACGACGTACCAGGCGACGAGGTACGGGGTGGCGACGAGGACGAAGCCCGCGGCGAGCCCGAGCCGGGCCCGGCCGCGATGCGCCTCGAGCAGCAGCCACGCGTAGCCGACCACGAGACGCGGCGATGCAGAGCCAGAAGCGCGACGCCGTGCGGGACGCCGAGGTGCGCGAGCCGGTGCGGCAGCGAGAACTTCGAGCCGACCTGCGCGTGCTTGAGGAGCGGGACGACCGCGCGCAGCCAGCTGAACCCGTAGGCGAGCCGTCGCGACGACGAGCAGGCCCGCGGCGGTCAGTCGCGAAGCCGAGATGGCGCACCGGCCGCCCGGTCGAGCGAGCCTCGAGCGCCCGCAGCGGCAGCAGGATGAGCGGCACCCACTTGATCAGGCTCGCCGTCGCCCACGCGACCCCGGCGAGCTGCCTGCGGCCCGAGGCCGCGAGCGCGAGCGCCGCGACGACGAGCGCCGCCATCCACGCGTCGTTGTGGCCGCCTCCGGCGAAGTCGAGCGCCATCGCGGGGTTCCAGCCGACGAGCACGAGCGCGAGCGCGGGCCTGCGCGAGAGCCGCGCGGCCAGGAGTGCCGCCGCCAGCATCGCCGCCGCCGCGAGCGCCTTGTACGTCCACGCCGCCGCGTCCGCCGACGAGCCCTGGGCGAGCGCCAGCGGCTCCGAGGCGAGCGTGAACGCCGGGCCGTAGACCGAGGTGGTGTGGCGCCAGGCGTCGCCCACGTACGGGTACGACGGATCGTGGGGGAACGCGCTCGGCGGCGTCGTGTACGGGCTCTCGTGGTGCACCGCCGCGATGCGGCCGTAGCTCCAGTAGGTCCAGGCGTCGGTGGAGAGGAGGAGCGGGCCGAGCAGCGGGGCGAGCTGGATCGCCGCCGCGAGCGCGACGAGCGCGGCCAGCCGTGCGCCTCGTCGCGAGACGAGCAGCGCCGCGAGCGACGTAGAGCACGAAGGCGAGCGCGGCGAAGCCGAGATAGAGCCAGGACCACGTCGTGTCGCCGACCGGGTGGCCGCCGGGAACGGCGGCAACCGGCGAGTCCGACGGCCAGGCGACGGCGGCGCACCCCGCGACGAGCGCGAGCACCCCGAAGCCGAGCACGAGCGTGAGCCGCCGGTTCACCGGCGGGACGTTACGGCTGCTGCGGGCCCGGCGTCGGCGGAGGCGTCGGCGTCGTGTCCGTCGTCGTCGTGGCCGGCGCCGGCGGCTCGAGCGGGGTCGGGGTCGGCGGCGCCTGGGTGGAGGTGGGCAGCGGCGCCGGCTCCCGGACGACCGTCGGCGGCGAGACGGTCGTCGCCGTCGCCTTCGTCGTGGTCGTGGTCGCGGTGGTGGTCGACGAGCCGTAGTAGCCGAGCGCGTACTGGCCGCGGTGCCAGTAGGTGAAGGTCGGGTACTCGAGCGGCGGCGGGAAGTCGCGCGGCTTCTGTCCTCCGACGGCGGACTGCATGAAGAGGTGCCAGATCTGCGCCGGGAACGAGCCGCCGACGACCGCGATCCCGTGCACGTCGTTCATCGGGATCTCGCCCTTCGGGTAGCCGACCCAGACCGTCGCCTCGAGGTTCGGCAGGTAGCCGCAGAACCACGCGTCCGCGTGCTCGTCGGTCGTCCCGGTCTTGCCCGCGGCCGGCCGGCCGAAGTACGCGGCGGTGCCCGTTCCGTAGCGCACGTTCTGCTCGAGCACCTGCGTGACGGTCCAGGCGACGCCGTCGGAGATCACGCGCTCGCGCTGGGGGACGCCCCAACCGGCGTCGGTGTCGACGCTGCCGTTGGCGAGGATCACCTTGCGGATCGCCATCGGCTTGGAGTAGATCCCGCCGGCGGCGAGGGTCGCGTACGCGGATGCCATGTCGAGCGGGGAGACCGAGATCGACCCGAGCCCGATCGACGGCACCGGCAGCAGCGGGGTCTGCACGCCGAGCTTGGCCGCCATCTCGGCGACGTTCTCCGGCCCGACGTCGAGCGTCAGCTGGGCGTAGACCGTGTTGTCGGAGCGCAGCGTCGCGTTCGTGACCGAGATCGGCCCGACGTAGGTGTGGTCGTAGGTCGACACGTTCCAGGCAGGCGTGTACGGATCGGGCTGGTAGTGGAACGGCGCCGAGGTGTAGTAGGTCGTGCTCGGGTTCATCCCCTCGGCGACGGCAGCCGTGAGGACGAAGGTCTTGAAGGTCGAGCCGGCCTGCCGGCGCGCCTGCGCGACGAGGTTGAACTGGTTCCCGGTCGCGCCCGGCGTGACCGCCGCCATCGCGCGGATCGCGCCGTTCCCCGGGTTGATCGAGACCAGCGCCGCGGCCGGGTCGTTCGGCAGGTTCAGCGTCTGCGTGATCGCGTTGCGCGCCGCGTTCTGGAAGCGGGGGTCGATCGTCGTGTAGACGCGCAGGCCGCCCGAGCGCACCGTGTTGGCCCCGTACTGCGCGATCAGCTGGTCGCGCACGTAGCTGAAGAAGTACGGCTCGCGGATGCGGGTGTAGAGCCGGCCGGGCTTGAGACCGAGATCGCGGTCGGCGACCGTCTCCGCGTACTGCGCCTGGCTGATGTCGCCGTTCGTCGAGCAGCGCCTGCAGCACCTCGTCGCGGCGGGCGAGCGCCTTCTGCGGCGCGATGAACGGGTCGAACGCCGACGGCGCCTGCGGCAGCCCGGCGAGGAGCGCGGCCTGGCCGAGCGTGAGGTCCTTCGCGTCCCTCGAGTAGTACGTCTGCGCCGCCGCCTCGATCCCGTAGGCGTGGTTCCCGTAGTAGACCTGGTTCATGTAGGCGGCGAGGATGCGCTGCTTCGACCAGGCGTGGCTGAGCTTGATCGCGAGGCAGACCTCCTTGAGCTTGCGGCTGAAGGTCCGCTCCTGGGAGATGTAGAGGTTCCGGACGAGCTGCTGCGTGATCGTCGAGCCGCCCTGGACGACCTTGCCCGACTGCACGTCTGCCCAGACGGCGCGGGCGATCCCCTGCGGGTCGACGCCGCCGTGGCTCCAGAAGCGCCTGTCCTCGATCGCGACGGTCGCCTTCGCCACCCACGGGCTGACCTGGCTCAGCGCGACCGGCTCGCGGTTCCGCTCGGCCGGGATCGAGCCGAGCAGCGAGTTGTCGGCCGCGTAGACGAACGAGTTCTGGCCGATCGCGACGGGCTGCAGCGACGAGAGGTTGCAGCTCGAGCTGAACGAGTAGGCGCTCCCGAGCCCGACGCAGACGAGCACGGCGAGCACCGCGAGGACGACGAGGAAGCCCGAGACCCCCGCGCGCTTGCGCCGCTTCTTGCGCGAGACGCGCTTGCGGCGGCGGAGGATGTCGTCGAGGCCCGGATCGGGAGGGCTCATGCGAAGATCCCGGCGGCCCGCAGGCGGGTGTGGGCCCGCAGGCGGAGGTCGTGCGCGAGCTCGTCGGCGCTCGACTGGTCGACGACTCGGACGCGGATCGCGAGCGTGGCGACCGCGGCGAGCCTCGTCAGGTACACACCGGCGTCGGGCATCCCGGAGACCTCCTCGCGCAGGATCCCGATCGCACGCTCGACGTCCTCTCCGAGCGGAAGCTGCATGGTCACCTCGACGACCGTTCCCTCACTGCCGCGGATCGTGGAGTTGACGATGGTATCGGAGGCGAGCTTCTGGTTCGGGACGACGATCCGCGCCCCGTCGGCGGCCCGGATGAACGTGTAGGTGAGGCCGATCTCCTCGACCACGCCCTCGACTCCCGCGAACGCGACGTGGTCGCGCAGCCGCAGCGGCTGGGCGAAGGCGATCAGGAGCCCCGAGATCGCGTTGCCGAGGGTCGGCTGGGCCGCCATCCCGACGATGATCCCGAGCACGGCGCCCGAGGCGAGGAGCGCGGCCGAGAAGGCGCGGATCTCCGGGATCGTCAGCAGCGCGGCGAGCACGCCGATCGCGATCACCGTCGCGAGCAGCACCCGGCGCAGGGTCGCCCAGCGGGTCGCCGCCTCGGGCGGCAGCTTGCGGCGCGAGAGCCAGAGGTCGAGCAGCTTGGCGAGCACCAGCGTCGCGACGATCGCCGCGAGCGCGAACACGATGCTCTTCACCTGATCGGACATCCGGTTGTAGTTCGACAAGTTACCGCCGGCTCCTTAGCGGGAACCGGCGGCGCTCCTGACTATGATCACGCGCGGTGGCGGCGCAACCGACCCGGAATCCGGCGCCCTGGATCTTCCTCTGGAGCCGGGTGCTGATCTGGCTCGCCGCCGTGTTCGCGTTTCTGTGGTTCGAGCCGAACCGCCACCCGGAGGCGAGCCGCTGGGACAGCCCGCTCCTGCACCAGCTCGGCTACGGGATCGACGTCTGGGCGCGCTGGGACAGCGTGTTCTTCCTGCGGATCGCCGAGCACGGCTACGACGGCACCTCCGCGGCCTTCTACCCGCTCTACCCCGGGCGCGGTCGCCGCGGTGGGATGGGTGCTCGCGGGCCAGTACGTGCTGGCCGGAGTGCTCGTCTCGCTCGCGGCCTGCCTCGGCGCGTTCGTCCTGCTCTACCGGCTCTCGGAGGCGAGGCTCGGCGCGGACGCGGCCCGGCGCACGGTGGTCTACCTCGCGATCTGCCCGATGGCGCTGTTCCTCGGCGCGGTCTACAGCGAGTCGCTCTACCTGCTGCTCGCGGTCGCGGCGTTCGCGCTCGCCGAGCGCGGTCGCTTCCTCGAGGCCGGCGTCGTCGTGGGGCTCGCGATCCTCACGCGGGCGACCGGGGTCGCGCTGCTGCCGGCGCTGGCGGTGATGGCCTGGCCGCGGCGGCGGGCGCTGTTGGAGCTCGCAGTCGCCATTCCCATCGCGGCTGTCTATCCGTTCGTCCTCTGGCGCCAGGTCGGCGACCCGTGGGCGTTCTGGGGCGCCCAGGACCTCTGGCACCGCCACCTCTCGTGGGCCGGGCCGCTCGGCGGGATCTGGGACGGCATCCACGCCCTCTGGGGCCCGACGCCGTCGGGGGCCGCGCCGATGCACGCCTCCGCGGTGAACATCGAGGGCGCGGTCGCACTCGTGGTCTGCGTCGTCCTCACCGTCGTCGCGTGGCGGAAGGTCGGCGCTCCGTACGGGCTCTTCGCCGCGCTCAGCCTCGCGATCCCGCTGAGCCTGCCGAGCTCGCGCTGGCCGCTGCTCTCGCTGCCGCGCTTCGGCCTCGTGATCTTCCCGCTCTTCATGGCGCTCGCGGTGCTCGGCGCGCGGCCGCGGGCGCACACCGTGATCGTCGCCGTGAGCGCGCTCCTCCTCGGCGTCGCCGTCACCCAGTGGGCGCTCTGGCAATGGGTGAGCTGACGGATCTCGACGCGGTCACGATCGACGCGTACGGCACGCTCGTCGAGCTCGTCGACCCGGTGCCGGCGCTGCAGGCCGCGCTCGCCGAGCGCGGGGTCGAGCGCGAAGCGGAGCACGTGCGCGCGGCGTTCCGGGCCGAGGTCGCGTACTACCGGCCGCGCAGCGTCGAGGGGCGCGACGCGGAGAGCCTCGCGGCGCTGCGGCGGGACTGCGCGGCGTCTTCCTCCGCGAGGCGGGCGCCGAGCTCGACCCCGCCGAGTTCACCCGGGCCTTCGTCGACTCGCTCGTCTTCCGCCCGGTCGCGGGCGCGCTCGCCGCGGTCGAGCGCTTCGCCGCGCACGGACTCGCGCTCGCGGTGGTCTCGAACTGGGACGTCGGCCTCCACGAGAAGCTCGGCCCGCTCGCCTCGCGGTTCGGCTGCGTCGTCACCTCGGCCGAGGTGGGCGCGTCGAAGCCGGATCCCGCGGTCTTCCTCGCCGCGCTCGCCCGGCTCGGCGTCGAGCCTTCCCGCGCGCTCCACATCGGCGACGAGCAGAGCGACGAGGACGGCGCTCGCGCCGCGGGGATGCGCTTCCGGTGGGCGCCGCTGTGAACGCGCGGCTCGCCGGCTGGACGACCTTCGTGGTGCTCTTCTCCGCGCTGAACTACGCGTCGCGCGCGAGCGGGGGCACGCCCGACCGGAACATCCTCTACCGCTACGGCACCGCCGCCTCGGGCGTGATCCAGTACGCGCTGATCCTCGGGATCATGCTCCTGATCGCGCGCGGCCTCTCGAAGCGGTGGGCGTTCGCCCTTCGGCGGCCGCCGTCGTGGCCCGTGGCGCTCGGCCTCGGCGTCGCGATCCTCGTCGCGATCTACGTCGTCTCGGCGGCGCTCAACCCGCTCCTGCACCCGGGGAAGGAGCAGGGGCTGACGCCGACCGGCTGGCAGCCCGCGCACGCCGGCGCCTACGCCGCCAACTTCATCGTCGTCGCGGTCGTCGCCCCGATCGTGGAGGAGATGACCTTCCGCGGGATCGGCTACACGCTGCTCGTCCGCTTCGGCACCTGGCCGGCGATCCTGCTGACCGGGCTCGCATTCGGGCTCGCGCACGGGCTCGTCGACGGGCTGCCGCTGCTCGTCCTCTTCGGCTGCATGCTCGCGTGGCTGCGCTCCCGCACCGACAGCACCTACCCGGGGATGGTCGTCCACGGCACCTTCAACGCGATCGCGCTGATCGCGGCCGTGACCATCGGGGGCGGCTGATGCGGCGGGCGGCGGCCGCCCTCGCGATCGTCCTCCTCGCCGGCGGGGCCTGGATCGCGTACACCGAGCTCTGGAACCACGGCGGCGGCAAGCCCGTCGCCTGGCGCGGTCATACCCGACGGCTCTCGGCCCCGCGGAGCTCCCGACGCCCGTCTTCCTCCACTTCCGCAAGCGCCGCTACCTCGAGACCTACCTCTCGGCGAAGGCCCTTCCCGGCCGATCCTCCCAAGCTGCCGGCGATCGACTTCGCCCGCGACGAGGCGCTGCTCGCCGCGGTCGGCGCGCGCTCGAGCACCGGCTACTCGGTGCGGATCGAGTCGGTGTCGGACGAGCGCTCCCGCATCGTCGTCCGCGTGCGCGAGGTGACACCGTCGCTCGGGGACCACGTCACGGCGCGGGTGACCTACCCGTACCTGCTCGCCACGATCCCCCAGAGCCCGAAGCACGTGCACTTCGTCTGGCTCGGCCGCCTCCCTAGAGCTCTTCGCCCTCTTCTTCCTCGACGGCGAACTCGTCGGCGGAGACCTGGTCGAGGAAGCGCTTGAACTCGGTGACGATCTCCTCCTCGTTCACCTCTTCGCCCTCCTCGAACTCGATCGCCGACTCCTCGAGCACCCGCTCGGCGACGAAGATCGGCGCCTCGGCCCGCAGGGCGAGCGCGATCGCGTCGGAGGGGCGCGAGTCGATCTCGATCTCCTGGCCGTCGGCCTGCACGGTCACCAGCGCGTAGAAGGTGCTCTCGCGCAGCTCGGTCACCGTGACCCGCGCGATGTGCGCGTCGAGCTGGGCCAGCATGTCGGTGAGCAGGTCGTGGGTCATCGGCCGCGGCGCGGCCTGGCTCTGGAGCTTCATCAGGATCGCCGCCGCCTCGGAGTGGCCGATCCAGATCGGCAGGAACTTGTTGCCGTCGGCCGTCTTCAGGAGCACGATCGGCGACTTGCCGACCATGTCGAAGCTCACGCCGTAGATGACCATCTCCTGCATCGGCCTGACCCGATTCTAGCTCAGGCCCCGCGGCTCCTCGATCTCGTCCCACAGCACCTTGAGGCGCTTGCCGGTGTCGGGGTCCTCGATCTCGGCCTTGCGCTCGTCCACGCTCATCGGCTCGACGCCTCGGAGCACGTAGAGCTTGCCGTCGTAGAGGACGGAGTCGCCGATTCTCATTGCCGCAACGGCGCGGAGCGCCATGGTAAGACCATCGTCCCGCGCCCGAGTATCCACGATCCCTCGGACTGACTCCCCCGAATGCCGCCTGCCCGGAGCCGGTAGAATCCCGCGCCGCGGGCGATTAGCTCAGTTGGTTAGAGCGCCGCTCTGATAAGGCGGAGGTCCCTGGTTCGAATCCAGGATCGCCCATCTCGCCGGGAAGTCCGCCCGCGCTGGCGCGCGAGCATGACGACTTCCCGGCGTCGCCCTTCTCGGAGCCCCGGCATCTACGAGCCGCGCCCGCGCATGTCGGGCGCGGCGACCGGCCCCTCAAGGCTTGTTAGGTTCGGAGGATGAGCCTCCCCGGTGTTGTCGCCCATGCCGATTGGAGTGTTCGGCCGGGGAAACGCTGGATGGCGTGCGAGCGGCTGAATGAGGAGGACTGCGCGTACCGGGTCTCGGCGCCCGAACCGGTCGGCGACACCTCAACGTTACTCCAGAGTCTGACCGGCCGGGCGAACAGCAGCGGTCAGGTACTCATCGGATTCGATTTCCCGATCGGCGTGCCCTTTGCGTATGCGAAGAACGCGGGTGTCGAGAGCTTCCGCGGTCTCGTTTCCGCGCTTGGCTCGGGAATGTGGGCGGACTTCTATCGGGTTGCCGAGCGACCCGACGAGATCTCGCTGCGTCGCCCGTTCTATCCGCAGCGGCCTGGCGGAACTAGGAAGCGGCATCTCGTGTCCGCGCTCGAAGTATCAGAAGCCGATGAGCTACTCCGCTTCTCCGACCGAAGGACGGCAACCCGAAGGGCTGCCTGTTGTCTCTTCTGGACGTTGGGTGGGAATCAGGTCGGCAAAGCGGCGCTCGCCGGTTGGCGGGAAGTCCTCGTCCCGCACTTCGAGATCCCGATCTACGGATTGGCCTTTGGCCTTTCGATGGGGAGCTCGATGGCCTTCTCGAGACCTGCGAAGTCATCATCGCCGAGACGTACCCGGCCGAGTTCTACGGCCACCTCGGGATCGTCTTGAAGGGGAGCAAGCGGGAGAGCGCGGTACGGGCGCGGGAGGCACGCGCATTCCACGCCTGGTTGAGGGAGCCGGAAATACGTGGGCGCGTCGTGTACTCCGATGCGGCAGAGGAAAGCATCCGCGGCGGCTTCGGGACGGACAAGCAGGGCGAGGACCGGTTTGACGCATTTGTCGGGGTGCTCGGCATGCTGAACGTCGTACTCGGACGACGCGCAGCTGGTTGGCCTCCGGACTCGACCCGACGAGCCCTCGAAGGCTGGATCCTGGGACAGACCTCGTCGAGTTAGGCGAGGCCGCTACGACTGACCGGCAGCTCGCTCCAGCGCCTCGACGAGCTCCTCGAGCTCGGTCTCGTCGGCGAACGGCAGCTCGAGCCGGCCGGGGCCGACGCGCGCCGGGCGGCCGGTCAGCTTCACCGCGGCGACCGCTGCGCGGGCGGCGAGAGACGGGTCGACGGGGACGGTCTTCTTGCGCTCCTTCGTGCGCGCGCCGCCCCAGCGGGCGGCGCGCTCGGCGGCGCGCACGGACATGCCCTCGCGGACGATGCGGCGGGCGAGCTTCTTGCGGGCGTCGTGGTCCGGCACCGCGAGCACCGCGCGGGCATGGCCCTCGGTCAGGAGCTGGCGCTCGAGCATCCCGATCACCTCGTCGGGGAGCTCGAGCAGGCGCAGGCGGTTCGAGACCGACGGCTTCGAGCGGCCGACCTTCTCGCCGATCTCGCCGAGCGAGAGGCTGAACTCGTCGGACAGCACCGCGTAGGCGCGCGCCTCTTCGATCGGGGTCAGGTTCTCGCGGGCGACGTTCTCGACGAGGCCGAGCAGCAGGGTGTCGCGGTCGTCGGCAGGCCGCACCACCGCGGGCACCGTCTCGAGCCCCGCCTCGCGCGCGGCGCGCCAGCGGCGCTCGCCCGCGATCAGCTCGAAGCCTCCGGTCGGGCGCGGGCGCACGAGGAGCGGCTGGACGACGCCCTGGCTCCGGATCGACTCCGCGAGGCCGGCGTGCGCCTCCGGCTCGAAGCGGCGGCGCGGCTGGCGCGGGTTCGCGTGGATCTCGTCGACCGGGAGGTACGCGAGCTCGGGCGAGCCTTCGCCGAGGCCGCCCATCAGCACCTCGAGCCCGCGGCCGAGGCCGCGGCGGCCGGGCTGCGGATCAGGACCTGTCTGCAAGCTCCATCGCCACCTTCCAGTAGGCGTCTGCTCCGGCGGAGCGACGGTCGTAGGCGATCGCCGGCAGCCCGTGGCTCGGCGCCTCGGCCAGGCGCACGGAGCGGGGCACGGCGGTCCGGAACACGAGGTCGCCGAAGTGGCGCCTCACCTCGGCGGTCACGTCTGCGGAGAGCCGGGTGCGGCCGTCCACCATCGTCAGCAGCACCCCGCCGAGCTCGAGGCGCGGGTTGAGGCGGGCCTTGATCAGGCGGATCGAGTCGATCAGCTGCGTCAGCCCTTCGAGCGCGTAGTACTCCGCCTGCACCGGCACGATCACCTTGTCGGCGGCGGCGAGCGCGTTGACGGTCAGCGGGCCGAGCGAGGGCGGGCAGTCGAGGAAGACGAACTTGTAGTCGTCGCGGGCTCCCTGGAGCGGCCCGGCGAGGTAGCGCTCGCCGTCCTCGAGGCGCGCGAGCTCGACCACGGCCCCGGCGAGGTCGGGCTTCGACGGGACGAGGTCGAGATTGGCGAAGCGGGTGTGGCGGACGAGCTCGCCGAGCGGCGCGCCGTCGAGGAGGTCGTAGGTCGAGTGCCCGTTCGCGCGCTCGCCGAGCCCCGAGGTCGCGTTCGCCTGCGGGTCGAGATCGACGACGAGCGAGCGCTGGCCCGCCTCCGCGAGGCACGCGGCGAGGTTGATCGCGGTCGTCGTCTTGCCGACGCCGCCCTTCTGGTTCGCGAGGGCATAGACGATCCCGGGCACGGATGCAGGCTACTCAGCCGAGCGGACGCTTCCGCGCCAGCCCCGGGCGCCGCGGAAAGCCCGGCGGAGTCGGGCCGCGCTTCTCGAGCACGAGGAACCCGGGCGGGCTCTCGACGAGCTCCGCGGCGAGCAGCGCGGCGGCTCTCGCGACCCGGTCCGCGTCGGCGCTCGGGCCGACGAACAGGATCGCGGCGCCCCCGGGGGCGACGAGCGGCAGGCACCACTCCGCCGCGACCGGCGG
Organism: uncultured Actinomycetes bacterium; assembly: GCA_963746005.1. Taxonomy (GTDB): domain Bacteria; phylum Actinomycetota; class Thermoleophilia; order Gaiellales; family Gaiellaceae; genus CAVQZA01. The sequence continues at coordinate 63,061 of CAVUZM010000003.1, forward strand.
CGGCGCGAGCGCCTTCGCGAGCGCGACGCCGAAGCGGTCGTGCTCCTGCTCCTCGGCGCGGCCCCAGACCACCGAGACGTTCGGCGGCGCGAAGCTCCTGAGGAACTCGCACTTGCGGCCGTTCGCCTCGAGCAGCGTCACCTCCCGCTCCGGGAGCGCGTCCGCGACCGGGATCCCCGGCGCGCCGCCGCCCGATCCGACGTCGATCACCGGGCCGTCGTAGCGCTCGACGAGAGGCACCGCCCGCAGCGAGTCCTCGAGCAGGACGCGCCGCGCCTCGACAGGATCGGAGAGCGAGGTCAGGCCGGGTGTGGCGAGGACCGCCGCGAGCCAGGCGTCGAGCACTACGGCGACGGCAGGACGACGACGAACCGATTCGGCTCGGCGCCCTCGCTCGTCGTCTCGACACCGGGGTAGTCCTCGAGCCGCAGGTGGACGACCTTCCGCTCGATCGCGGTCATCGGCTCGAGCTCGACGCGCTCGCTCGCCGCGACCGCGTGCTCCGCGCTGCGGACCGCGAGCGCCTCCAGGACCTCGCGGCGCCGCTCGCGGTAGCCGGCGGCGTCGACGACGACCTGCTTCCGGGGCCCGTCGCCCCTCCGGGCGGTGATCGCGTTGGCGAGGTACTGCAGCGCGTCGATCGTCTGGCCGTGGCGGCCGATCAGGAGACCGAGGTCGGGCCCGGTGCAGACCGCCGTGATCCGCTCGTCGTCCTCGTGGACGTCGACCCGGCACGGCACGCCGGCCGCGGCCGCCACGCGCTCGACCAGCTCCCGGACGAGCTCGCCGAGAGGCGTCTCGTCCTCGCGCGGCGAAGCGGCGGCCTTCGCTCCCTCGGCGTCGACGGTCGCGGCGACGCGGGCCGGCGTGTAGCCGACGCCGAGCAGGCCACGCTCGCCCTCGGACAGGACCTCGAACCGGACGGTGTCGCGGTCGAGACCGGGCACCCGGAGCTCGAGCTCGCGCAGCGCAGCCCACTTCGCCTCGCCGACGGTCTCGCCCTCGGCCTCGATCCGCAGCTCCTCGCTCATCGCCGGCCGGAGCGCTTCTTGCGACGCACCTTGCGCGGCGCCGCCTGCGGCTTGGAGGCCTGGTCGCCGTCCACCGCGGGAGGCGCCTCCACGGGCTCGTCCGCGACGATCGCGGGGGCCGGGGCGGCCTTCGCCGGGGTGCGCGACGAGCGCTTCGCGGGAGCGGCGACGGCGGTGCGCGGCACGAGGCGGCGCGTGATCAGGCCCTGCCCGACCGTCCACAGGTTCGTGGTCATCCAGTAGATCACGAGCCCGGTCGGGAAGCGGGCGACGATGAAGATGAAGGCGAGCGGGAGGACGAGCAGCAGGTTCCGCTGCATCTTGTCCATCGTGGTCGACATCAGGAGCGTCGAGGCGACCTGGCTGCCCGCGTAGACCAGGAGCAGGATGTAGCCGAACCAGTGCGAGGTCGTCGGCGCGGCGATCGTCGGGACGACGCCGAGCCACGAGAGGTCGCCGGCCGGCGGGTGGTGCGCGAAGTTCCGCAGCACGAAGTAGAGCGCGATGAAGATCGGGAACTGCGCCACCATCGGCAGGCAGGACGCGGCCGGGTTGATGTTGTTCTCCTTGTAGAACTTCATCAACTCTTCGTTCTGCTTCTGGCGGTCGCCCTTGTACTTCTGCTGGATCGCCTTCATCTCCGGCGCGTGGCGCTGCATGTTCTGCATCGAGTGGATCTGGCGCACCGTCAGCGGCACGAGGGCGATCCGCACCATGATCGTGAGCACGACGATGCACCACGCCCACGGCAGGCCGGCCGAGGTGTGCAGCCAGTCGAGGATGCTCTTGAGGATGTTCTGGAGCGGCGTCGTGATGCCCGCGACGATCAGCGCGTGGAAGAGGATCACGCCGGCTCCGTCCTGTCGCGGCGGCGGAAGAGCGTCTGGTCGTGCGCGTGGTCGACCCCGCCGCGGCTCCACGGGTTGCAGCGCAGCAGGCGCCAGCCCGCGAGCACCGAGCCCTTGAAGAGGCCGAACTGCTTCAGCGCGTCGATCGCGTACTGCGAGCACGACGGGTGGTACTTGCAGGTGCCGCGCGGAACCAGCACGCCGAGGGTGTAGCGGTAGCCGTAGACGAGCGCGATCCCGAGGTACCTCACGCGGCCGCCTTCGCGAGCACCTCGTCGACACGCTCCGCGAGCCACTCCGAGCCCTGCGCCTCGGTGGCCTCGGGGAGGCCGGGCCGGACGATCAGCACGTAGTCGCGGCCGGGGGCGATCCGCCCGAGCCGGTCGCGCCAGAGCTCCCGCAGCTGCCGCTTGATCCGGTTCCGCGTCACCGCGTTGCCCGCCGCCTTCGGGACCGCGAGCCCGAGCCGCGGCTCGCCGTCGGCCGCCGCGTCCTCGCGCGTGAAGGAGTAGAGGACGAGGTAGCGCGTCGAGACCGACCGCCCCTGGCGGTACACGGCGTCGAAGTCGCGCGAGCGTGAGAGACGGTTCCGGCGCTGCACGCCCAGAGCCGTCCGGTCAGGCCGACAGGCGCTTGCGACCCTTCGCGCGGCGGCGCTTGAGGATCGCCTGGCCGGCACGGGTCGACATGCGCGCGCGGAAGCCGTGCTTGCGCTTCCGGCGGCGGACGTTGGGCTGGTAGGTGCGCTTCATGGGACGGCCGACGAGTATAGACGAGGCCCACACCCTGAGGTTCTCCACAGGCTCTGTGGAGAACGCGGGCGGTGACAAAGTTGCTGCGCCGGGGCGCAAATCCCCCCTTCGGCGACCCCCTCCGGCGACCACTCTTTCCACAGGTGTGGAGAGTAATGTGGACGCTCGAAAACCCCTGCAAACGCAGCTACTTTTATCAACCGAAATGGTCATTGTCCGGGTGGCTGGACGCTGATATGCTCGACGTTCGGTCACGAGAGGAGAGGTGGGGCCCGGCGTCTTGGAGGGAACAAGCGAGCTGACTGCGGAAGGCCTGTGGAGCGAGGTGGCACGTCGGCTCGGTGAGGCTCTCAACGAGACGACGTACCAGACCTGGTTCGCAGACGTCAGGGGCCTCGAGGTCTCGCGACGACACCTTCACCGTCTCCGTACCGAACGACTTCACGCGCGAGTGGATCGAGGGTCATTTCCTCGGCCTGATGAAGGCCGGCGTCCGCGACGCGACCGGCCGGGAGCTCCGCGTCGCGCTCGCCGTCGCCGAGGTGGAGGACCTCCCGACCCTCCTGCCGGTCGAGCCCGCGGACGGCTCCGTCGTCCCGGTCCGCCGCAGCGAGGTCTCCGAGCCGCCGAAGACCGGCCTCAACCCCAAGTACACCTTCGACCTGTTCGTGATCGGCTCGTCGAACCGCTTCGCCCACGCGGCCGCGCTCGCCGTCGCCGAGGCGCCCGCGCAGGCGTACAACCCGCTCTTCATCTACGGCTCGCACGGGTCTCGGCAAGACGCACCTGCTGCAGGCGATCGCGCAGTACGTCGGCGAGCACGCGGCCATCTCACGGTGCGCTACATGACGAGCGAGACCTTCATGAACGACTTCATCAACTCGCTGCGCGACAAGCGGATCGAGGGGTTCAAGCAGCGCTACCGCACCTACGACGTGCTCCTGATCGACGACGTCCAGTTCTTCGAGCACAAGGAGCGGATCCAGGAGGAGTTCTTCCACACGTTCAACAGCCTCTACGAGGCCGGCAGGCAGATCGTGATCTCGTCCGACCGGCCGCCGCGGGACATCTCCGACGCTCGAGGAGCGGCTGCGCTCGCGGTTCGAGTGGGGCCTGATCACCGACATCCAGCCGCCCGACCTCGAGACGCGCATCGCGATCCTGCGCAAGAAGGTCGATGACCGACGGGATCGAGGTCGAGCGACCCGGAGGTGCTCACGCTTCATCGCCGGCCGGATCTCGACGAACATCCGCGAGCTCGAGGGCGCGCTCACGCGCGTCGTCGCCTTCTCCTCGCTCACCGGCCGGCCGATGACGGTCGAGCTCGCGCAGGACGTGCTCAAGGACGTCTTCCCGCAGGGCGAGGCGGCGATCATCTCGATCGAGCCGGATCCAGGAGCTCGTCTGCGACCGCTTCCAGCTCTCGCTCGAGGAGCTCTGCGGCGACCGGCGCTCGCAGAACATCGTCTATCCGCGCCAGGTCGCGATGTACCTCTCCCGCGAGCTGACCGACTCGTCGCTGCCGAAGATCGGCAAGGAGTTCGGCGGCCGCGACCACACCACCGTGATCCACGCGACCTCGAAGATCGCGCGCCTGATCAGGGAGGATCGCTCTGTGTACAACCTTGTGCAGGAGCTCACAGCACGGGTCAAGCAGGACCGTTGAACTGTGGGGAACGCGATACGCTTGCCGGGGCCCTGTTGACGACCGTCCGTTCTCCACGGATCTCATACAGCGGCGCAAGCCAGTGCCAGAATCGGATCCCGCCGTCTTCCCCGTCGTCCACACTCCTTACTACTACAACGATCTTTTTCTAAAGAGATGATCGACACAGACATCAGCGTCGGAGCCGGCCTGAAGGCCACCTGCTCGAAGGACGATCTCGTCGCGAAGCTCGGCGTGGTCGCGCGGGCTGTCTCGACGCGAACCGCGGTCCAGGTGCTCGCCGGCGTGCACATCTCCGCCGCCGACGGGCAGCTCCTGCTCGCCGCGACCGACATGGAGCTCTCGCTGCGCTCGTCGCTCGCCGCCGAGGTCGACGCAGCGGGCTCGACGGTCGTGCCGGGCCGCCTCCTGCGTCGACATCGTCGCGGCTGCTGCCCGGCCGCCGAGGTCGCACATCGAGCACCGCGCCGAGGAGGGCGATCGTGCGGGTCGACGTGCGGCTCGGCGAGCTACCGCCTCCACACCTACAGCGTCGACGACTTCCCGCGCCTTCCCGAGGTCGACGCGGCGCAGCTGCTTCGCGGTCGACCGGGACGCGCTGCTCGAGACCGTGTCGCGGGTGCAGCGCTCCGCCTCTCGCGACGAGTCGCGGCCGGTGCTGACCGGGATCCTCGCCCGCTTCGAGCCGGGGAAGCTCGTGATGGCCGCGACCGACTCCTACCGCCTCGCGGTCAAGGAGACCGCGCTCGAGGTCTCCGGGCCCGAGCTCGAGGCGATCATCCCGGCGCGCGCGCTCGGCGAGCTGCAGCGCATCGGCGAGCCCGGCGACGAGCTCGAGCTCGGCCTCCACGAGAACCAGGTCGTCTTCGGCGCCGACGACGTCGTGGCTGACGAGCCGCCGCATCGACGGCCAGTTCCCGAACTACCACCAGCTGCTCCCGGAGCCGTTCGAGCACGAGCTGACGCTGCCGCGCGGACGAGCTGCTCGACGTCGTCCGCCGCGTCGGCCGTGATCGCGCAGCGGAACTCGCCGCTCCGGCTCCGCTTCGCCGAGGGCGAGCTGACCGTGTCGACGCGGACGCAGGACGTCGGCGAGGCGAGCGAGTGCTGCCGGTCGCCGTACACCGGCGAGCCGCTCGAGATCGGCTTCAACGCGGAGTTCCTCCGCGACGGGCTCGAGTCGGTGAGTCGAGGACGAGATCACGCTGAAGCTGATCAGCCCGCTCCGGCCCGGCCTGCTCCAGGCCGCCGGCGACGACTTCAGGTACCTGATCATGCCGATCCGCCTCGCAGGCTGATCGTCGCCCGGGTCTCGCTCCGCGACTTTCGCTCCTACGCGCCGCTCGACCTCGCCCTCGAACCGGGCCTCGTGCTCGTGACGGGCTCGAACGGCGCCGGCAAGACGAACCTGCTCGAGTCGCTGCACGTCGGCACGCAGGGGTTCTCGCCGCGCACGCGCGCCGACGTCGCAGCTGATCCGGTTCGGCGCGCCCGCGGCGCGCGTCGTCGCTGAGCGGCCGCCGCGGCGGCGTCGCAGCTCCGAGCTCGAGGTCGGCGCTGTCGCGGGCGGAGGGGAAGCGCGCCGCGGTGAACGGCGCGCCGGCTGCGCGCGGCCGAGTCGCTCCGCGCGCGAGGTCCCGACGCTCGTCTTCACGCCCGACCGCCTCGCGGTCGTCAAGGGCGGCCCGGCGGTGCGGCGCGCGTACTTCGACCGGACGCTCGGGCGCCTCGCTGCCGGCGCGCGGCCGCGCTGCCGCTCGAGTACGGCGCCGCGCGTCGCGCAGCGCAACGCGGCGCCTGCGACGCGTCGCCGCTCGGGTTCTCGACGCCGCGAGGCGCTGGCGCCGTGGACCGAGCAGGTCGCCGAGCTCGGCGCCGCGCTCGTGGAGGCCCGCACGCGAGGCGCTCGCGCTGCTCGCGCCCGGCCTTCGCGGAGCGCGCCGGCGAGCTCGGGCCTGCCCGGACGGCGCGGCTCGTCTACGCGGGCGAGCCGCCGACCGCCGCGGCGCTCGAGGCGCGGCTCGACCGGGACGTCGAGCGCGGCACGACCGGGCTCGGGCCGCACCTCGACGACGTCGCGATCGTCGCCGGCGGCGCGCGACCTGCGCAGCTTCGGCTCGCAGGGCGAGCAGCGGCTCGCCGTGCTCGCGCTCCTGCTCGCCGAGGCGGAGGCTGATCGCCGAGCGGCTGCGGCGAGCCGCCGCTCCTCCTGCTCGACGACGTGCTCTCCGAGCTCGACCCGGCGCCGGCGGCGCATCCTCGGCGAGCGGCTCGCCGCGACGCGGGCAGACGCTCGTGACCGCGACCGACGCCGCCTGCGCTCCCGGTCGAGCCGGCCCAGCTCCTCGAGGTCACCCCGGGGAGGTGCACGCCGCGTGAGCGACCTGATCGGGGACGACGTGCGGCGGGAGCTCTCGCGCTTCGGGCCGGCGGCCGGGATGGCCGAGGTGCTCGCCGCGCTGGCCCGCCGCGGTCGGCGAGGGGATCGCGCGCAACGCCTGGCCGGCGCGGATCGGCCGCGACGGGACGCTGCACGTCGCACGTCACGCTCGTCGGCGTGGGCGTTCGAGCTCGGCGCGCACGCGGCGGAGATCCTCGGCCGGCTCCGCGAGGCGCTCGGCGAGGACGCCCCGGCCGCGCTCCGGTTCACGCCGGGCCGGCTCCCGGAGCCCGATCCGGAGGAGGCCGCGCACGCCCCGGCGGCGCGTCCCGGAGCCGACCGCCGGAGGAGCTCGCGAAGGCCGCCGAGGCCGCCGCGGCGATCGAGGATCCCGAGCTGCGCGAGCTGGTGCGACGGGCCGCCGCTGCGAGTCTCGCAACCACCCGCGACGACCGCCCGATCTGATACACTACGTCGGGCCCGCAAAGGGTCACTTTGCAGGGCTTTTTTCATGGCTGAAACCAGCCTACTCCGCAAAAGACATCACCGTTCTCGAGGGCCTCGAGCCGGTCCGGCTCCGGCCCGGGCATGTACATCGGCTCGACGGGCTCTCGCGGGCTCCACCACCTCGTCTACGAGGTCGTCGACAACTCGGTCGACGAGGCCCTCGCGGGCCGCAACGACCCGATCGAGGTCACCCTCCACCCGGACAACTCGGTGACCGTTCGCGACGCGGCCGCGGCATCCCGGTCGACGTGATGCCCGAGCAGGGCCTGCCCGCGCTCACCGTCGTCCTGACGAAGCTCCACGCCGGCGGCAAGTTCGGCGGCGAGGCTACAAGGTCTCCGGCGGCCTGCACGGCGTCGGCGTCTCGGTCGTGAACGCGCTCTCGGAGTGGCTCATCGCCGAGGTGCGCCGCGACGGCAAGGTCTACCGGCAGGAGTTCGCCCGCGGCGTCCCGACGCGCCGAGATGGAGGTCGTCGGCGAGGTCGAGCCCGACGAGACCGGCACGACGATCCGCTTCCTGCCCGACCTCGAGATCTTCGACGAGCTCGAGTGGTCGACCCAGACGCTCGCTGCAGCGGCTCCGCGAGACGGCGTTCCTCACGAAGGGCCTCCGCATCGCGCTCGTCGACGAGCGCACCGGCGAGCGAGCGCACCGAGTTCCACTACGAGGGCGGCATCAGGGACTTCGTCGCCTACGTCAACGAGGCGAAGGACGCCGGTCCACCCGCACGTCGTCTACTTCGAGACCGAGACCGACGCAGGGCGCGGTCGAGGTCGCGATGCAGTGGAACAACTCGTACGTCGAGTCGGTCTTCTCGTTCGCGAACAACATCAACACGACACGAGGGCGGCTCGCACCTCTCCGGCTTCAAGGCCGGCGCTCACGCGGCACGCTCAACAAGTACGCGCGCGACAAGGGCCTGCTGAAGGAGAAGGAGGACAACCTCGAGGGCGAGGACGTGCGCGAGGGGCTCGCCGCGGTCATCTCGGTGAAGCTGCGCGAGCCGCAGTTCGAGGGCCAGACGAAGACGAAGCTCGGCAACCCGTGGCGTCCGCGGCCTCGTCGAGCAGGCCGTCAACGCGAAGCTCGCCGAGTTCCTCGAGGAGAACCCGACCGACGCGCGCCAGATCATCCAGCAAGGCGATCGCCGCCGTCGCGCGCGCGCCAGGCCGCCCGCAAGGCGCGCGAGCTGACGCGGCGCAAGAGCGCGCTCGAGAGCTCGTCGCTGCCCGGCAAGCTCGCCGACTGCTCGATCCGCGACCCCGAGCTCGGCCGAGCTCTACATCGTCGAGGGCGACTCCGCCGGCGGCTCCGCCAAGCAGGCGCGCGACCGCAGCTACCAGGCGATCCTGCCGCTGCGCGGGAAGATCATCAACACCGAGAAGAACCGCATCAACAAGGTGCTCTCGAACAACGAGATCCAGGCGATGATCACCGCGATCGGCACCGGCATCGGCGACGAGTTCGACATCGCGAAGCTCCGCTACCACCACGTGATCGTGATGACCGACGCCGACGTCGACGGCTCGCACATCCGCACGCTGATCCTCACGTTCCTCTACCGCCAGATGCCGGAGCTCGTCGAGCGCGGCCACATCTACATCGCCGTGCCGCCGCTCTACCAGCGTGAAGATCGGCAACCAGGAGATGCTACTTCGAGAAGGACTCGCAGCTCGAGGAGCTGCTCGTGCGCGAGCGGATCGAGGACGGTCGAGATCGACCGACCGCGACGGCGAGCGCCGTGAAGCTGACCGAGGCGCGCTGGCAGCGGCTCAGCTCGCGCGATCAACGAGTTCGAGGGCTGGTCGAACCGGCTCCGCGCCGACTTCGGCCCGACGGCGGTCGACTTCGTGATCGGCCACCGCCTCGTCGAGCGCGAGGCCGCCTCGCCGAAGGACGTCGAGGCGGCGCTCGCGAAGCTGGACGACCCGAACGGCTACGAGACTGACGGTGCTCGAGGCGACGCGACGAGACCCTCCGCGTGAAGGTCGTCGAGCGCGAGACCGTCGACCGCGCACACCTTCCGGCTTCCCGGCGAGCTGCTCGCCTCGCCGATCTACGCGAACCTGCGCAGGGCGTACGCGAAGCTCGTCGACGCGACCGGGCTGCCGCCGTTCACGCTGCGCGCATCGGGCAAGCGAACGGAGACCGCGGAGACCTTCGACGCGCTGCGCGACGCTGGCGCTCGAGCTGACCAAGGACGGGATCCACGTGCAGCCGCTTCAAGGGCCTCGGCGAGATGAACCCCGAGCAGCTCTGGGAGACGACGATGGACCCGGCGCGCCGGATGCTGATCCGCGTCGACGTCGAGGACGCCTCCGCCGCCGACCGGGTCTTCTCGATGCTGATGGGCGACCAGGTCGAGCCGCGCCGCAAGTTCATCGAGCAGAACGCGAAGGACGTGAAGTTCCTGGATGTCTGAGGGTCGATGACCGAGGCCGACTGAACCCTCGGCGGCGGCCGGATCGAGCCGCGCGAGCTCGAGCAGGAGATGCGCTCGAGCTTCCTCGACTACGCGATGTCGCGTGATCGTCTCGCGCGCGCTCCCCGACGTGCGCGACGGCCTGAAGCCCGTGCACCGGCGCGTCCTCTACGCGATGCACGAGAACGGGACTGCAGCCGAACCGGCCGTACGTGAAGTGCGCGCGCGATCGTCGGCGACGTGATGGGCACGTACCACCCGCACGGCGACTCGGCGATCTACGACACGCTCGTCCGGCTCGCGCAGCCGTTCTCGCTGCGCTACCCGCTCGTCGACGGCCAGGGCAACTTCGGCTCGCTCGACGACGACCCGCCGGCGGCGATGCGCTACACCGAGTGCCGCCTCGACGAAGCTCGCGACCGAGCTCCTGCGCGACATCGACGCCGACACCGTCGACTTCGAGCCGAACTACGACGAGTCGCGCAAGCGAGCCGACGGTGCTGCCGGCGCGGTTCCCGAACCTGCTCGTCAACGGCTCCGCCGGGATCGCCGTCGGGATGGCGACGAACATCCCGCCGCACAACCTCGGCGAGGTCGATCGACGCGATCGTCGCGCTGATCGACGACCCCGACGACCGACGTCGACGAGCTGATGAAGCACGTCAAGGGCCCGGACTTCCCGACCGGCGCGATCATCGTCGGCCGCGAGCGGGATCCGCGACGCGTACCGCACCGGCCGCGGCCGCGATCGTGATGCGCGCGCGGGCCCACATCGAGGAGCTGCGCGGCGGCAAGCAGCGCGATCATCGTCACCGAGCTCCCCTACGGCGTGAAGAAGGGCGGCGACGACGGCGTGATCAAGAAGATCGCCGATCTCGTCAACGACAAGGTGCTCACCGAGATCTCCGACCTCGCCGACCACTCCGACAAGACGGGCATGCGGATCCAGATCGAGCTGAAGCGCGACGCGATGCCCGCAGGTCGCGCTGAACAAGCTCTTCAAGCACACGCGCGCTCCAGACGACCTTCGGCTACAACACGGTCGCGCTCGTCGACGGCGTGCCGCGCACGCTGTCGCTCCTCGAGCTGCGTCCGCCACTACCTCGACTACCAGCGCGAGGTCGTCACCCGCCGCTCGCAAGTACGAGCTGCGCAAGGCCGAGGAGCGCGCGCACATCCTCGAGGGCTACCTGATCGCGCTCGACAACCTCGACGCGGTGATCGCGCTGATCCGCGGCGCCGCCGACACCGACGCGGCGCGCGACGGGCTGATGAAGCAGTTCGAGCCTGACGCGAGATCCAGGCGCAGGCGATCCTCGACATGCGCCTCGCGCGGCTGACCGGGCTCGAGCGCAAGGAGATCGAGGACGAGCACGCCGACCTCGAGGAGCGGATCGCCGAGCTGCGCGCGATCCTCGGCGACGAGGCGCGGATCGACGCGCTGATCCGCGAGGAGCTGCTCGAGCTGAAGGCGACGTACGGCCGCCACGACGACCGCCGCACCGAGATCGTCGCCGCCGAGGAGGAGCTCGAGCTCGAGGACCTGATCGCGGAGGAGGACATGGTGATCGCGATCACCACGCTCGGGCTACATCAAGCGGCTGCCGGTCACCGCCTACCGCGAGCAGCGGCGCGGCGGCGTCGGCGTGATGGGGATGGACCTGAAGGAGGACGACTACATCGAGCACCTGTTCGTCGCCTCGACCCACGACTACCTCCTGTTCTTCACCTCCGTCGGCAAGGTCTACCGGCTCAAGGTGCACGAGCTGCCGCTCGGCTCGCGCCAGTCGAAGGGCCGCGCGATCGTCAACCTGCTGCCGTTCCGCCAGGACGAGCAGGTCCGCGCCGTCATCCAGACCCGCGACTACAAGGAGGCCGAGTACCTCCTCTTCGCGCACCGAAGCGCGGCGTCGTCAAGAAGACCGAGTTCCTCGACTACAACACGCCGCTCAAGGCCGACGGGATCATCGCGATCAAGATGCGCGAGGGCGACGAGCTCGTCGGCGTGCGCCACTCGACCGGGAACGACGACGTGCTGATGGTCTCGCGCAAGGGCCAGGCGGTCCGCTTCCCGAGAGCGACGCTGCGGCCGATGGGCCGCGCGACCGAGGGCGTGAAGGGGATGACGCTGCGCGAGGGCGACGAGGTGATCGCGCTGAACGTCGCCGACGACGACGCCGACCTGCTCGTCGTGACCGAGAACGGCTACGGCAAGCGCACCCGGTCTCGGAGTACCCGCCTCAAGGGCCGCGGCGGCATGGGCGTGCAAGACCGTCAAGCTGACCGAGGCGCGCGGCCAGCTCGCCGGCGCGCGCGTCGTCCGCGACGGCTACCAGGTGATGCTGATCTCGACCGGCGGCACCGTGATCAAGATGCCGGTCGACGGGATCCGGCGCATCGGCCGCGCGACGCAGGGCGTGATCGTGATGCGGCTCCGCGGCGACGAGATCGTGTCGAGCCTCGCCCCGGTCGTGGAGTCGGAGGAGTCGGAGCCGGCGGAGGGAGCCGCTGCGCCGGATGCGGCCGCCGAGGCGCCCGAGGCAGACGTGGACTTCGACGACCCGGACGAGCTCGAGGACGAGGACGACGAGCCCGACGCGGACGACGAGCCCGACGACGACGAGTAGCGCCGGACCTTCCCAAACACCTCGTGCGGCGATATACCTGCGTCTCCCCGACGCGACCTCACGCGTTGAAACGAAGGCGGCCATGGCTATCACGCGGCAAGCGGACCTGCTGGAACCCATCAACCTGGCGGACCATCTCGACAAGCTCGAGCTCTATCTCGGCCAGGTCTGCCAGATCGCCGGCATCTCGAAGATGCAGCTCGACTACTGGACGAACAAGGCGCAGATCCCGACGAAGGGCAAGAAGCAGCGGATCTACGACATCGACGCGCTCGAGACCGTGATGCTGATCAAGCAGGCGAAGGACAAGGGGCTGAACCTCGGCGCCGCGATCGACGCGGCGCGGAGGTTCCAGGAGCTCGAAGAGCGCGCCGGAGCTAGACCGCGGCGCGAAGCTCCGCGGCGGCGTCCTCCGGCGAGACGGCGTTGACGTAGATGCCCGCGCCGAGCTCGAGCCCGGCCATCACGGTCAGGCGCGGCAGCAGCTCGAGGTGCCAGTGGCCGCCGGTGTGGAGCCAGGCGTTGAGCGGCACCGGGCCGCCCAGAGCGCCGTGGAGGCGGCGGATCGAGTCGGCGAGGAGCACGAGCGCGTCGCCGAGCCGATCGCCGAAGCCGTCGGGGTCGTGCTCGACCGGCGCGATCAGGAGCTCGTACGGCAGCCGGCCCGCCGGATGCGCCATCACCACGATCCCGTCGCGCGTCTCGATCACGTTCTCGCCGCGCGCGACGAGCTCGCAGACGCCGCAGTCGCCGGCCCGCGTCCGCTCGGCTGCGACCGCCGGCGGCACCTCGCGGATCCAGGCGAGCTGGGTGTGCGAGTGCGGCAGGCTCGCGCCCGCCTCGCGGCCCTCGTTCAGCAGCGCCTGCACGTAGCCGAAGCCCTCGGCCGCGGCGGCGGCGGCGCGGTTGCGCCAGGCGTCCGCGATCAGCTCGACCTCCGCGTGGTCGAGCTCGGCGAGCGAGCGCGCGTGCCGCGGCACGGAGATCACGACCTCCTGCCGCTCGAGCGCGGGATAGAGGTTCGGGACGACGCGCACGAGCCAGCCCGGCGTGTCGGGATGGCGCCCCTCGGAGCCGGCCGCGAACGTCTCGGGCGGCGTCCGGTCCTCGCGCCCCTCGCAGAACGGGCAGCGCTCGAGCTCGTCCGCCGACGGCGGCTCGACCGCAGCGCGGCCTGCGCCTGGACGCCCCGACGCGTGCGGGAGCGATGACGACCTCGCGGCCCGAGATCGGGTCGCGGCGGAGCTCTCCGCTCAGTCGGCGCCGCTCTTCGACATGAACGCGCTGTAGAACTCGAGCGGGAGCGGGAAGACGATCGTCGAGGAGCCCGCGGACGAGCTGACCTCGATCAGGGTCTGCAGGTAGCGCAGCTGGAGCGCGATCGGATGCTCCTCGATCACGAGCGCCGCGTCCTTGAGCCGCTCGGCGGCCTGGAACTCGCCCTCGGCCGCGATCACCTTCGCGCGCCGCTCGCGCTCGGCCTCGGCCTGGCGGGCCATCGCGCGCTGCATCCCGCTCGGGATCTCGACGTCCTTGACCTCGACGACCGAGACCTTGATCCCCCACGGCGCGGTCTGCTCGTCGATGATCCCCTGCAGGATCGTGTTGATCTTCTCGCGCTCCGAGAGCAGCTCGTCGAGCACGTGCTGGCCGAGCACCGAGCGCAGCGTCGTCTGCGCGATCTGCGAGGTCGCCGAGAGGTAGTTCTCGACCTGGACGACGGCCTTCGACGGGTCGACGATGCGGAAGTAGGCGACGGCGTTCACGCGCGCCGGCACGTTGTCCTTCGTGATCACTTCCTGCGGCGGCACGTTGAGCGTGATCGTCCGCAGGTCGATCCGCACCATCCGGTCGACGATCGGGATCAGGAAGAAGAGGCCCGGGCCCTTCGGCTGCGCCGAGCAGGCGGCCGAGCCGGAAGATCACGCCGCGCTCGTACTCGCGGACGACCTTGATCGCCGCGAACAGGAACAGGACGATCAGGAAGACGACGATTATCGCGGCGAGGATCCCGGCGAGCGTGCCTGATGCTGCGACCATGTCTGGATCCTACTCCCGGCTCACGGTCAGCACGAGGCCGTCCCGTCCGACGATGCGGACACGGTCGCCGTCGCGGAGCTCCTCGCCGGCCGCGGTGTGCGCCTCCCAGAGCGTCGCCGTCGACGTAGACGAGGCCGTCGCGCACCTCGCCGGTCTCCCCGATCATCATCTGCGGCCCGACGCGGACCGGCTGCCGCTTCGCCCGCACCGCCTTCGCGATCAGGAACGCCCAGAAGAGGCCGAGGACGACCGCGATCGAGATCACGAGCGGGAACGAGGTCTTGTACGGCGCCGGGCGCGTTGTGGAACAGGAGCAGCATCCCCGCCGCGAGGCTGATCAGCCCCGCGACCGTGAGCGCGCCGTGGCTCGTGACGTGCGCGTCGGCGACGAAGAGGAACACGCCGAGCAGGATCAGCGCGATCCCGCCCCAGCTGAACGGGAGCACCGAGAAGCCGAACAGCGCGATCACCAGCGCGACCGCGCCGAGCGCGCCGGGCAGCACGACGCCCGGGTGGAAGATCTCGAAGCCGATCCCCGCGATCCCGGCCAGGAAGAGCAGCGAGATCAGGTTCGGGTCGATCAGCGTGTTGAGGAGCCGGTCGAGGAAGCCCATCGAGACCTCGTCGATCTGGGCGCCGGCCAGGTGCAGCGTGTAGCCCTTCGGGACGGTCTTGTAGCCCTCCGACTTGTCGAGGAGCCGCGGCAGCGTCGGCGCGATCATGTCGATCACGTTCATCCGCAGCGCCTCCGCCGCGGTCAGGTTCGACGCCTTGCGCACCGCCGAGTCCGCCCACTGCGCGTTGCGGCCGTGGCTCTTCGAGAGCGCCCGGAGCGAGGCGGCCGCGTCGTTCACGACCTTGCGGCGGAGGTCGGAGCCGATGTTCGCGCCGCTCGAGTCGATCGGCGTCGAGGAGCCGATGTTCGTCTGCGGCGCCATCGCGAGCAGGTCGGCGGCCTCGGAGATCCAGACGCCCGCCGAGGCGGCGCGCGCGCCCTCGGGCGAGACGTAGACGATCACCGGGATCGGGCTCGCGAGCTCGTCCTGGACGATCTTCCGCATCGAGTCGGAGAGCCCGCCCGGGGTGTCGAGCAGGATCACCGCCGCGCTGTAGCCGTCCTTCGCAGCGCGCTTCAGCTCGTCGGAGAGGTAGCTCTGCGTGACCGGGTTGACCTCGGTGTCGAAGTGGATCGCGAGCACGCGGGGCTTGGCGGCGGCGGCAGGCGCCGCGAGGGCGAGGAGCGCCGCCGCCGCGGCGAGCGCGACCACGATCCGGCGCAAAAGTCCTGCGTCCACTGCGGTTTGAGCGTAGCAGGGAAGGGGAGTTGTCCCTACTCTGGAAAAGGGTCCAGCTTGTGCGCACGTTTTTCATAGCCGCCGTCTTGCTGCTCGCATCCGCGGGTGCTGCGCATGCCACGGACGTGACGATCGTCGCACGCGACGTGCCGCTGCACGGTGGGCGCTCGCTCGCCGCGGCCCCGCCGGCGCGCTTCGACATGGTCGGCCTGCACTGGCAGGGGACGGGCACGCCGCTCTTCCGCACGCGCAGCGTCTCGGGTCGCTGGAGCGGGTGGCTACCGGCCGACGACGACTGGGGACACGACAGCAGCCCCTGGCGGAAGAGCAACCCCGAGTGGACGGGGCCGGCCGACGCGATCCAGTACCGGCTACACGGGCAGGGTCTCCGCGCTGCGCACCTACTTCCTCTGGAGCCCGATCGAGCCGATCCAGTCGCGGCGGCTCACGATCGCGGGCTCGCCGACGATCATCCCGCGCTCGGCCTGGGGGGCCGACGAGTCGATCAGGCGCGACAAGGTGCCCGTCTACGCGCCCGCGCTCCGCTTCGTCGTGATCCACCACACGGTGAACACCAACAACTACACGCCGGCCGAGTCGGCCGCGATCGTGCGCGGCGACTACGTCTACCACGTGAAGGGCAACGGCTGGAACGACATCGGCTACAACTTCCTCGTCGACAAGTACGGCCAGGTCTTCGAGGGCCGCTACGGCGGGATCGACAGGGCGGTCGTCGGCGCACACGCGCTCGGCTTCAACTACGGCTCGGTCGGGATCGCCATGATCGGCACCTACGACTCGGCCGGCATCTCGGCCGCGGCCCGCGCCTCCCTCGTCAAGCTGCTCGCCTGGCGCCTCGACGTCGCCCACATCGATCCGCTCTCGTTCGTGAACGTGCATCTCCGGCGGCAACCAGAAGTTCCCGAAGGGGATCCCGGTGAACCTGCGGGCGATCTCGGGGCATCGCGACGTGTACTTCACCGACTGCCCCGGCAACCGCGCTCTACGCCGGAGATCCCGTCGATCGCGCAGAGCGTCGCCGCGACCGGCGGCCCGAAGCTGTACGCGCCGCTCGTCCAGGGCAAGGTGGGGAGCCTGCTCAAGTTCACCGGCAAGCTCTCGACGTCGCTGCCGTGGCGCGTGACGATCGCGGACAAGACGGGCGCGAGCGTGGCGAGCGGCGGCGGCACCGGCACCGCGATCTCCTGGACCTACGACTCGAGCAAGGCCGCTCCCGGCCGCTACGCGTGGACGATGGCCGCCGGCTCCACCGTGCGGCCCGCGACCGGCGCCTTCACGGTGAAGGGAGCCACGCCGCCGCCGCCGCCGGCGCTCCTGCTGACCGCGATGACCGTGAGCCCGGAGTCGATCAGCCCGAACGGCGACAACGTGGATGACGAGGCGACCGTCTCGTACACGCTCACGAGCGCCGCCTCCGTGACGGGGACGCTCGTGAACGCGGCCGGGGTGACCACCGCGACGCTCTTCACCCAGGTCGCTGCCGGCCGGGCCGCAGAGCTTCACGTTCACCGGCGCCGGAGTCGCCGACGGCCCGTACACGATCGCGCTCACCGCGACGCCGGCCGAGGGGGCCGCCGCAGACGGTGAGCCAGCCGCTCACGATCGACCGCACGCTCGCGAGCTTTGCGCTCACGCCGGCCTTCTCGCCCGCCGGGAACGGGCCGACGAAGCTGCTGGCGGCCACCTTCCAGCTCGTGTACCCGTCGACCGGGGCCTTCGAGATCCTCGACGAAAGCGGGAACGTGATCGCGACGCCCTTCACCGGCCAGCTCGACGCAGGCCCGCAGACGCTCACCTGGAGCGGCGCGATGCCGGACGGGAGCACCGTCGCCGACGGGAGCTACACGGCGGCGCTCGTGCTCGACGAGCCGGCCGGCCCGGTCACGCACGCGCTCCCGTTCGTCGCGGACTCGACCGCGCCGACCCTGACCCTCGTCTCGGCGAAGGCGCTCGAGTTCCGGGTCACGGAGCCGGGCACGGTGACCCTGACCGTGCGCGGGACGCCGTGGCGCCGCTACGTCAAGACGGTGAAGCAGGCGGGGCTCGTCGCGTTCTGGATCTCGTCGCCGCAGCCGACGCGGTTCACCGCCGTGGCGACGGACGCCGTCGGCAACACGAGCACAGCCGTTCTGCACCTGTAACCAGCGCCGTAGACTTACGGGCGATGCAACCCCCGCTTCGCCGTTCCCGTCCAATCGGACAACCGCTTCGGCCGGACCCGCCGCTGCGATACGAAAGGCTGAGCGACCCCATTCTCGTGCGACGCGCAAAAGACGGAGACGACAGGGCCCTCGCGGCCCTGTGCGAGCGCCATGCGCCCGCGGTCGAGCGGCTCGCGCGGCAGGTGCTCCGAAACCCCGAGGACGCGCGCGACGCCGCTCAGGAGTCGCTGGCCAAGCTGTGCGCGCGGATCCGCCAGTTCCGCGGCGAGTCGCAGTTCTCGACGTGGCTCCACCGGCTCGTCGTGAACACGTGCATGGACTCGGCGGCGCGGAGCGGGGCCCGGGCGTGCGTGCCGCTCGACGAGGATCTCCGCCCCGCGCGCGACGGCGACCCGGTCGCGGCGGCCGCCGCCGCGGAGCTTCGGTCGGAGCTCGGCGCGTGCCTTGCGGGGATCTCGCCCGTCCAGGCCCGGGTCGTCGTCCTCAAGGACGTCCTCGACCTCTCGTTCGAGGAGATCTCCTCGGCGACCGACCTTCCCGTCGGCACCGCCAAGTCGTACGCCCATCGCGGGCGCCGCCGGCTGCGCGAGTCGATCGAGCGCGGCGCGGCATGACGCTCACGGTGCCGTTCGGGCGGGCGGAGATCGAGTCGATCATCCCCCACCGCGATCCGTTCCTGCTCATCGACGAGGTCGTCGAGCTCGTCCCCGGCGTGAGGGTCGCCGCCCGCAAGCACCTCACCGGCGACGAGTGGTGGTGGCCGGGGCACTTCCCCGAGAAGCCCGTGATGCCGGGGGTGCTCACCGTCGAGGCGATCGCGCAGTGCGGGGCGGTCGCCGTGCTCGCCGAGGAGGCGAACCGCGGCAAGCTCGCGTTCTTCGCGGGGATCGACGACGTGAAGTTCAAGCGGATCGTCGAGCCCGGCGACACGCTCGACCTCGTCTGCGAGATCGTCGCCCTGCGCGGCCCGATCGGCAAGGGCAAGGGCACCGCGCACGTGGGCGGCGAGCTCGCCTGCTCCGGGACGCTCACCTTCTTCGTCGGGGACGCGCCGTGATCGGCGCGGCGGGCGCCCGCGTCTCGATCACCGGGCTCGGCTGCAACGTGCCGGCCAAGGTGGTCACGAACGACGAGCTCTCCCTCACGCTCGACACCTCCGACGAGTGGATCCGCGACGCGGACCGGGATCCGCGAGCGCCGCGTCGCCACGCTGGACGAGGCGCTCTCCGACGTGGCGATGCCCGCGTGCCTGGCCGCGCTGGCCCAGGCCGGCGTGGACGCGGCCGATCTCGACCTGATCATCGTCGCGACGGTCACGCCGGACATGACCTTCCCCTCGACCGGCGCGATCCTCGCCGACCGGCTCGGCGCCCCCGACGCTGCGGCCTACGACCTCTCGGCCGGCTGCACCGGCTTCATGTACGCGCTGGCGCAGGGGTACGGGATGCTCGCCGGCGGCCTCGCGCAACGCGCGCTGATCGTCGGCGGCGACCTGCTCTCGAAGCTCCTCGACTGGACCGACCGCTCGACGTGCGTCCTGTTCGGCGACGGCGCCGGGGCGGTCGTGCTCGAGGCGGTCGACTCGGGCGGCTTCCTCGCGTTCGAGCTCGGGGCCGACGGCGCGGGCGGCGCGAACCTGTGGCTGCCCGGCAGCGGCTCGCGTCACTTCGACGACCCTGCGAGTCTTCTCAAGATGAACGGGCGAGAGGTCTTCAAGTTCGCGACGAGGGTGCTCGTCAGCTCCGCCGAGGCGGTGCTCGACCGCTGCGGGCTCACCGCCGCCGACGTCGACGTGTACGTCCCTCACCAGGCGAACGTGAGAATCATCGACCATGCTGCGAAGAAGCTCGGTTTTCCGGACGAGAAGGTGGTGGTGAACGTCGACCGCTACGGGAACACGTCGTCGGGATCGATTCCGCTCGCGCTCCAGGACGCCGCAGCGGACGGAAGGGTACGGCCGGGCCAGCTCGTGCTGATGACCGGGATGGGTGCAGGCCTCACTTGGGGCTCGAGTCTGATCGAATGGACGAAGGAGATGGCGGCATGAGGCGGGCGAACACATCTGGCGAGCTCAAGGAGATGGAGTCATGAGTGGAAAGATCGCGTTCTGCTTCCCCGGGCAGGGCTCGCTGGAGGCCGGGATGGGCCGTGAGATCGCCGAGGCGATCCCCGAGGCGATGGCGGTCTACGACGCCGGGAGCCAGGCCTCGGGCCTGGATCTCAAGCAGCTCTGCTTCGACTCGCCGATCGCGGACCTCGTCGAGACCGAGGTGCAGCAGCCGGCGCTGGTGGCGACGAGCCTCGCGGTGCTCGCGGCGGTGCGGGCGCGCGGGATCGAGCCGGACTTCGTGGTCGGCCACTCGGTCGGCGAGTTCGCGGCGCTGGCCGCCGTGCGCGCGATCGAGACCGACGCGACGATCGGGCTCGTGCGCGAGCGCGGGCTCGCGATGGCCGAGGCGGCCCGGCGGCATCCGGGCGCGATGGCCGCGATCCTCGGCCTCGACGACGAGATCGTCGAGACGCTGTGCCGGAAGATCCTCGGCGTGTGGCCGGCCAACTACAACTGCCCGGGCCAGATCGTCGTCTCCGGCGAGCACATCGCGGTCGACGAGTGCTGCTCGGAGGCCGAGTCGGCGGGTGCGCGGCGGACGATGAAGCTGAAGGTCTCGGGCGCGTTCCACAGCCCGCTCGTCGCGCGCGCGGCCGATCGGCTGCGCCCGGCGGTGGAAGCGATCCACTTCAAGGAGCCGATCCACCCGTTCATGTCGACGGTGACCGCGCGCATCGAGTCGGCGCCGCGGCTCGCGACGCTGCTCGTCGACCAGCTCACCGCGCCCGTCAAGTTCACGCAGGCCGCGACCGAGCTCGTCCGCGGCGGCGTGCGCACCTTCGTCGAGGTCGGCCCGGGCAACGTGCTCTCCGGGCTCGTGAAGCGGATCGACCAGAGCGTCGAGACGGTCTCGGTCAACAACCTCGCCTCGCTCGCGAAGCTCGAGGAGTCGCTTGCCTGAGTTCTGCTCCCTCGAGGGGAAGACGGCGCTCGTAACGGGAGGCTCGCGTGGGATCGGCCGTGCGATCGCGGTCGAGCTGGCGCGCGCCGGCGCGGCGGTGGTCGTCGGGTACCGGACGGGCGCCGACGAGGCCGAGGCGGTCGCGGCGGAGATCGGCGGGCGCGCGGTCCAGGCCGACGTCTCGAGCGCCGAGGACGCGGCGCGGCTCGTCGAGGAGGCCGGCGACGTCGACATCCTCGTGAACAACGCGGGCCTGACGCGCGACGGCCTGCTCGCGCGGATGTCCGACGACGACTGGCGCACGGTGATCGACACGAACCTGAGCTCGGTCTTCTACACGTGCCGGGCCGTGACCAGGCCGATGATGAAGAAGCGCGGCCGGCTCGATCGTGAACGTCTCCTCGATCGTCGGCGTCCACGGCAACTGGGGCCAGACGAACTACGCGGCGTCGAAGGCCGGGATCATCGGCTTCACGAAGTCGCTCGCACGCGAGCTCGGCAGCCGCAACGTGCGCGCCAACGTCGTCGCGCCCGGCTACATCGAGACCGCGCTGACCGAGGTGCTCCCCGACGAGGCGCGCGAGGCGATGCTCACGAACACGCCGCTCGGGCGGCTCGGCGAGCCGTCAGACGTGGCCGGTGCCGTACGCTTCCTCTGTTCCGACGAGGCGGCCTTCGTCACGGGCGAGGTGCTGCTCGTCGACGGCGGGCTGGGGATGTGAGGGTATGAGCCGAAACGGCAGGCGCAGGGTCGTGATCACCGGTCTCGGTGCGCTCACCTCGCTCGGCAACGACTACGAGACGACGTGGCGCAACCTGATCGCGGGGGAGTCCGGCGCAGGCCCGATCACGCAGTTCGACGACACCGACTACGAGGTCCACTTCGCGTGCGAGGTGAACGACTTCGATCCCACCCTGTGGATGGAGCACAAGACGGCGCGCCGGATCGACCGCTTCGCGCAGCTGGCCGTCGCGGCGGCGCGGCAGGCCGAGGCCGACAGCGGGATCGTGATCGCGAGCGAGCCCGACCGCGTCGGCGCGTCGGTCGCGACCGGGATCGGCGGGCTGAAGTCGTTCCAGGACTGCACCGACACGCTGCGCGGGCGCGGCCCCGACCGGGTCAGCCCGTTCTCGATCCCCGCGATCATCCCGAACATGGGCGCGGCCCAGGTCTCGATGGAGCTCGGCACGAAGGGGCCGCTCTCGTCGCAGTGCACGGCCTGCGCCGCGTCGAACATGTCGATCGGCGACGGCGCCGACGCGATCCGGCTCGGCCGTGCGGACGTGATGCTCTGCGGCGGCACCGAGGCTCCGGTGACGCAGGTCGCGATCGCGGGCTTCACGGCGATGCGGGCGCTCTCGCGGCGCAACGACGACCCGAAGCGCGGCAGCCGCCCCTTCGACGGGCAGCGCGACGGCTTCGTGATGGGCGAGGCGGGCGCGATGCTCGTGCTCGAGGAGCTCGAGCACGCGAAGGCGCGCGGCGCGCGGATCTACGCGGAGCTGATGGGCTACGGGGTCTCGTCCGACGCGCTGCACGTGACCGAGCCCGATCCGACCGGCGAGAACCCGGCCCGGGCGATGCGGATGGCGTTCGCCGACGCGGGGGTCGACCCGTCCGAGATCGACTACGTCAACGCGCACGGCACCTCGACGCCGGTCGGCGACTCGGCCGAGACGCGGGTGCTGAAGCTCGCGCTCGGCGAGGAGCAGGCCTACGCGACGCCCGTCTCCTCGACGAAGGGCGCCACCGGCCACTGCCTCGGCGCGGCGGGCGCGGTCGAGGCGATCTTCTGCATCCTGGCCGCGCGAGACGGGATCGTGCCGCCGACGATCAACCAGGAGACGCCCGACCCCGAGTGCGATCTCGACTACATCCCGAACGAGGCTCGGCCGCACGAGGTGCGGATCGCCGCGTCGAACTCGTTCGGCTTCGGCGGCCACAACGCGTGCATCGTCGTCCGCCGCTGGGACGGCGAGTAGCCGCGGAGCCCGCCTACGAGGTGCGCGTCTCGGCCCGCGCGCGGCGTGCGCGGATCGAGCTGCCGCCCGGACGGCCGCCTCTCGTCGTCGTGCCGCGCGGGACGAGCGAGCGTGAGATCCGGCGCCTCGTCGAGCGCCACGCCGAGTGGATCAGGCGCCGCTTGTCTCAGCGTGTTAACACGCTGACATTGAGGGGAATCGGAGAGGCGGAGGGACGGAGAGAGGCGCGGAGGGTGATCACGGAGATCGCCGGACTCGAGGCACGGCGTCTCGGGCTCGCGTACGCGGCGATCCAGATCCGCGACCAGCGCACCCGCTGGGGCTCGTGCTCGCCGCGCGGGACGCTGACCTTCAACTGGCGGCTCGTGCTCGCGCCGCACGCGGTGCTCGACTACGTCGTCGTGCACGAGCTCTGCCACCTCCGCGAGGCCAACCACGGCCCCGCCTTCTGGCGGCTCGTCGAGGAAGCGAGGCCGGACTACAAGGTGCCGCGGGCGTGGCTGCGCCGCCACGGCCACGAGCTCCTGGCCTATCGGCCTGCAGCTAGGCTCTCGGCCATGGCCGTGCGGTGGGCGAGCTTCGACTGCTACGGGACGCTGGTCGACTGGGACGGCGGCGTCGCGGCCCAGCTCGAGCGCCTCTTCGGCGCGGAAGCGGCACCGCGGCTTCTCGCCCGGTACCACGAGCTCGAGCCCGAGCTCCAGGCCGAGGAGCCGACGCCGAGCTATCGCGACGTGCTCACGCGCTCACTCGAGCAGCTCGCCGACGAGGAGGGCGTCGAGCTGCGCCGCGGGCGAGGCCGACGCGCTCGGCGCGCTCGCTGCCGACGTGGCCCGCGTTCCCCGAGGTGCGCGCCGCGCTCGGGAGCTGCGCGCGCCGCGGCTGGAGCCTCGCGGTGCTGTCGAACACCGACCCGGACTTCCTCGACGCGTCGCTCGCGAACGTCGGCGTCCCGGTCGACTTGAAGGTCGTCGCCTCGGAGATCGGCTCCTACAAGCCCGCGCACGGGCCACTGGGACGCGTTCTCCGCCCGAGACGGGCGCCGACCCGGCGACGCCACGTCCACGTCGGCGCCAGCCTCTTCCACGACGTCGAGCCGTGCGCGGCGACTCGGGATCCCGTGCGTCTGGATCGACCGCCTCGGCGAGGGGCCCGGACCCGCGCGCCACGCGGATCCTTCCCGATCTCGCGGAGCTCCCGGACACGCTCGACGAGCTCGTGCCGTGAGTCGCGCGTGCGAGAGCGGTGACCGACGCCGACGTGCCGGCGGTCGTCGCGCTCATCAACGAGGCGACACCGGAGATCCCCGTCGACGACGCGGAGGTGCGGACCTGGCTCACGAGCCCGGAGGAGATCGACTTCGTGGTCGTCGCGGACGAGCGGGACGAGCTGCTCGCCTACGGCGACCTCTCGACGCGACGATTCGACGTCGGGCCGGACATGGCTCGACCTGCAGGTGCCGCCGCAGCACGAGGACGACGAGACGGTTGGATCGGCGCTCGACTGGGCCGAGTCGACCGCGCGCCGGCGCGGGCGCGAGCTCCTGCGCGTCCCCGCGAGCCCGGACTCGAGGCTCCCGCAGTTTCTCGCGGGGCGTGGCTACCGGCCGATCCGCCACTTCTTCGACATGCGGATCGACCTCGCAGCGGCTCCGCCGGAGCCCTCGTGGCCGGCCGGGATCGACGTCCAGCACGTCTGGTGCCCGGCGACGAGCGCGCCGTCTTCGACGCGGTCGAGGACGCGTTCGCCGATCACTGGGAATGGAGCCCCGGCAAGGTTCGAAGACTGGGCTCACCACATGGTCGAGGCCGCAGGCATTCGACCCCTCGCTCTGGCTGATCGCCCGCGACGGCGACGAGATCGCGGGCGTCTGCATCTGCCGGTGCGCGCCCGGGGAGGTCGGGCTCGGCTGGGTGCGCGAGCTCGGCGTGCGGCGGCCGTGGCGGCGGCGGGGACTCGGCGCGGCCCTGCTCCTTGCCGCCTTCGGGCTGTTCTGGGAGCGCGGCACGAAGGCGGTCGGCCTGGGCGTCGACGGCGAGAACACGACGGGGGCCGTCGGTCTCTACGAGCGGGCCGGCATGCGCGTCTTCCACCGCTTCGACGTCTACGAGAAGGAGATCCGATGAGCAGGCTGCGCGCGAAGTGCCCCGACTGCCGCACGTTCACGGCGGTCGCACTCGGCACCGACTACCAGTGCCACTCCTGCGGCCGCGAGTTCCGCGCGGGCCTCGTGCGCGTGCCGCGCGCCTGGGGCCTCGGCGGCGAGGCGATGGCCGAGGCGGCGCAGCTCCCGCTCCCGTATCCCGAGACCGCGGTGATCGAGGAGGACTCGCTCGCCGAGCAGACGTTCGCCCTCGCCGCCGCGCTGCCGGAGCTGCCGCTCGTCCTCGGCGGCTGCTGCTGCTCGCACATCGGCGCGATCGAGGGCCTCGCCGCGCGCCACGAGCGGCTCGCCGTGGTCTGGATCGACGCGCACGGCGACCTCAACACCCCCGTCTCGCTCCCCGTCGGGGAACGCCTGGGGGATGCCGCTGCGCTTCCTGCTCGAGGACGGCACGTCGAGACGGGCGACGTCGCCCACATCGGCGCGCGCAACCTCGACCCGCCGGAGGTCGAGTACCTGGCCGAAAGCGGTGTCCAGCACGGCCCGGGCGCCGTGAAGCGTGCGCTCGAAGGCGTCGAGGGCGTCTACGTCGCGCTCGACTGCGACGTGCTCCTCCCGGGCGAGATGTCGGTGTTCATGCCCGAGCCGGACGGGCCCACCGTGGCCGAGGTCGAGCGGCTGCTCGGCGACGTGCGCAGCCCACGCGCCGGTGCTCGGCGCGGGGTTCACCGGGCACACGGCGGACCCGGCCAACGTGGCCGCGCTCGAGCGCTTCGCCGTCGCGCTCGGCCTGTAGACCGACTGCAACCGGCGGGTGACGCTCCCGGTCTAAGATCCAAGCCTCGGTCCATGGCCAGTCGTATCGACGTCTCCATCGAGCACAAGCAGCCGCCTTCAGAGCCGGAGGGGAAGCGGCACCCGAACACGTGCCCGAAATGCCAGTCGCACTACCGCGACGAGGAGCTCGAGGCCACGCTCTGGGTCTGCTCGCACTGCGGGCACCACTTCCCGATGCGCGCGCCCGGCCCGCATCGCCCACCTCGCCGACCCAGGCTCGTTCCAGGAGGAGGCCGCCGAGCTCCGCTCGGAGGATCCGCTCGCCTTCTTCGACATCCGCCCCTACACCGAGCGGCTCGCGGAGGCCGAGGTCGCGACCGGCCTCGGCGACGCGATGGTGATCGGGCAGGCGACGCTCGACGAGCATCCGATCGAGCTCGCGGTGATGGACTTCGCGTTCATGGGCGGCTCGATGGGAAGCGTCGTGGGGGAGAAGTTCTCCCGCGCGTGCGACTCCGCCGCCGAGCGCGGCGCGCCGCTCGTCTCGGTCTCGGCCTCGGGCGGCGCCCGGATGCAGGAGGGGATCCTCGCGCTGATGCAGCTGCCGAAGACCGTGTCCGCGGTCGAGGAGCTGCACGAGTCCGGCCAGCCCCTGATCAGCGTGCTCGCCCATCCCACCACCGGCGGCCTGCTCGCGAGCTTCGCGAGCCTCGGCGACGTCGTGCTCGCCGAGCCGGGCGCGCTGATGTCGTTCGCCGGGCCGCGCGTCGTCCAGCAGACGACCCGCGAGAAGCTTCCCGACGACTTCGGCCTCGCCGAGTCGAACCTCCGCTACGGCCACGTCGACGCGGTGGTGCCGCGCGCGGAGCTGCGCCCGATCCTGTCCCGCCTCCTTCGGCTCTTCGATGGCAGGTGAGGCCGAGCTCAGGCTGCGGGAGCGGCTCAGCAAGCTGAAGGGCATGCAGCTCCTCGGCGGAGCCAGGCTCTCCGGCGACCTCGGCCGGCTCGAGCGCCAGATCGACCGCCTCGGCGCGGAGGTGACGGACGAGGAGATCTGGCGCTCGGTCGAGCTCGCGCGCCACCAGGAGCGCCCCTACACGCTCGACTACATCGACAGGCTGCTCGAGGACTGGGTCGAGCTGCACGGCGACCGGTCGCGGGCCGACGACGCGTCGATCGTGACCGGGCTCGGCCGCTTCGGCGGCCGGACGATCGCCGTGATCGGCCACCAGAAGGGGCGCGACATCGCCGAGCGGACGAAGCGGAACTTCGGGATGGCCTATCCCGAGGGCTACCGCAAGGGGATGCGCGTGATGGCGCTCGCCGAGCGCTTCGGCTTCCCGCTCGTCACGCTCGTGGACACCCCGGGCGCCTACCCGGGCGTCGCGGCCGAGCAGCACGGCCAGGGCGGCGCGATCGCCCGCTCGCAGGCCGAGATGATCCGGCTCAACGTGCCGACCGTCTCCTGCATCATCGGCGAGGGCGGCTCGGGCGGCGCGATCGCGCTCGCCGTGGCCGACCGGGTGCTGATGCAGCAGCACGCGATCTACTCGGTGATCTCACCGGAGGGCTGCGCCGCGATCCTGTGGCGGGACGCGGGCGAGGCGCGCAAGGCGGCGGCCGCGTTCAAGCCCGACGCGGCGCACTGTCTCGAGCTCGGGGTGATCGACGCGGTCGTGGTCGAGCCCGAGGGCGGGGCGCACACCGATCACGACGAGGCGGCGCGGCTGCTGGGAGAGGCGCTGCGGGAGGCGCTGGACGACCTGGACGGCGTACCGGCCGACGAGCTGCGCCGCAGCCGCCGCCGGAAGTTCCGCTCGCTGGGCGTGTTCGCATAACGGTTTTGCAGGGAATTCCACACTATCCACAGGGTTTTCCCCGGGCCTGAATAACCTTTGTAAACCAGAAATTCACCGCATTTGCCCCGGCCTGCAACCCCGAAGCTGAGCGAGTACCGCCGCAAGCGCGATCCGAAGGCCACGCCCGAGCCCTTCGGCGGCGCCGGAGAGGGCAAATCGCTGCGTTTCGTCGTCCAGCGCCACGCGGCGCGGTCGCTGCACTACGACTTCCGCCTCGAGCGCGACGGCGTGCTCCTGAGCTGGGCCGTGCCGAAGGGAGTGCCGCTCGAGCCGGGCCAGCGCGTGCTCGCCGTGCACGTCGAGGACCATCCGCTCGACTACGCCGCGTTCGAGGGCCGGATCCCGGCCGGCCAGTACGGGGCCGGCACGGTCGAGATCTGGGATCACGGCACGTACGAGCTCGTCGAGCGCAAGCGCGACGGCGGGCTGACCGTCCACCTCCACGGCGAGCGGCTCGAGGGGCTGTGGACGCTCGTGCCCGCGAAGATGGGCGGCGATCCGAAGAACTGGCTGCTGATCCGCAAGCACGACGGCTCCGAGCCCCCGGTCGAGCGGCGCGAGTACAAGCCGATGCTCGCCACGCTCGCCGACGAGCCGCCGAAGGGCCCCGGCTGGCTGTACGAGGTGAAGTGGGACGGCTTCCGGGCGCTCGCCCGCGTGCGCGGCGGCGAGGCGACCCTCCGGAGCCGCAACGGGAACGACCTCACCGGCCGGTTCGAGCAGGTCGCGCGGACGCTGCCGGCGGCGCTCCGGACGACGGACTGCGTGCTCGACGGAGAGGTGTGCGCGCTCGACGAGCGCGGCCGTCCGAGCTTCTCGGCGATGCAGCAGGGGTCGGGGCCGCTCGTCTACTACCTCTTCGACCTGCTCGAGCTCGAGGGCGAGCCGCTCGTCGGGTTGCCGCTCTCCGAGCGCCGGGCGAAGCTGGAGGCGCTGGTCGACGAGAGCGCGACGGTCAAGCTGTCGGCGGTGTTCGACGACGGCGAGGCGCTGCTCGCGGCGGCGGAGCAGCAGGGCCTCGAGGGGATCGTCGCCAAGCGGGCCGACTCGCGGTACACACAGAGGCGAAGCGGGGACTGGGTGAAGGTCAAGACGAAGCAGGGCCAGGAGTTCGTGATCGCCGGCTACACGCGCGGGCACGGGCGCCGCGAGGGCTCGTTCGGCGCGCTCGTGCTCGGCGTCCACCGCGGCGGCGAGCTCGTCTACGTGGGGAACGTCGGCACCGGCTTCACCGACGCCGAGCTCGACCGGCTGCTCGCGCTGCTGCGCCCGCTCGAGCGGACGGAGTCGCCGTTTCGGACGGTGCCGAAGCTGCCGAAGGTGAAGCGCGGCGACGTCGTCTGGGTCGAGCCGGTGCTCGTGGCCGAGGTCGAGTTCGCCGAGTGGACGCACGACAGGCACCTGCGCGCGCCGCGCTACGTCGGCCTGCGCGAGGACAAGTCGGCGGCGGAGGTGCGTCGCGAGGAGCCGCTGCCGGACGAGCTCCGCAAGGGCAGCCGCGTGCTCAAGCTCTCGAACCTCGACAAGCCGTTCTGGCCGGAGGAGGGGATCACGAAGGGCGATCTCCTCGCCTACTACCGCGCCGTCGCGCCGGTCGTCGTGCCGCACCTGCGCGGGCGCCCGTTCACGATGAAGCGCTATCCCGACGGCTGGCAGGGCAAGCACTTCTTCCAGAAGGACGCGCCGAAGGGAATGCCGGAGTGGATCGAGCGCTTCCCCTATCCCGCCACCTCGCGCGACACCCGCGAGACGCGACTCATCGACTACCCCGTCGTGACCGACGAGCTGTCGCTGCTCTGGATGGTGAACATGGGCTGCATCGACCTCAACACGTGGTACTCGCGGATCGACAGTCCGCACCGGCCCGACTGGGTGCTGTTCGACCTCGATCCCGTCGGAGGGCGTCGGGTTCGCGGAGGCCGTCGAGGTCGCGCTGCTCGTGAAGCAGGCGCTCGACGCGTTCGGGCTCGTCTCCTTCCCGAAGACGAGCGGCTCCCGCGGGATGCACGTGCTGGTGCCGATCGAGCGGCGCTCGACCTACGACGACACGCGGCGCTTCTCCGCGATCGTCGCGGGCGCGATCGCGCGCGCCCACCCCGACCTCGTGACCACGCAGTGGGTCAGGTCGAAGCGCCGCGGGGTGCTGATCGACGCGAACCAGAACGGCGAGGGCAAGACCGTCGCGACGGTGTACTCCGTGCGGCCGCGGGAGGGCGCGCACGTCTCGACTCCGCTCTCGTGGGACGAGGTGAACGCCGAGCTCGATCCGGCCGCGTTCACGATGGACGAGGTGCTGCGGCGCGTGGGCGAGCGCGGCGACCTCTTCGCCGGGGTCCTGACGACCCGCCAGCGGCTCGCCGCTGCGCTTCGCTCGCTCGGCTAGCGCGGCTGTTGGTCACCGGTTGGTCCCGGGTTAGCTCGCCGTTGGGCGTCGCGACGACGCTCGGTGGCGATGAGATCCTCGAACTCGCACCGGGCGGACATCCAGGGACTTCGAGCCGTGGCCGTACTGCTGGTCGCGCTCACCCACGCCGGCGTCGGCTTCCTGCCGGGCGGGTTCGTCGGCGTCGACGTCTTCTTCGTCCTCTCGGGCTTCCTGATCACGGGCCTGCTGCTCGCCGAGGCCCGCGCGAAGGGCTCGGTGTCGCTGGTCGACTTCTACGTCCGTCGCGCGCGCCGGATCCTCCCGGCCGCCGCGCTGACGCTGCTGGCGACGGATGTCGCCTCGTTCTTCCTGCTGAACTTCTTGCGGGCTAGGGACGCCGTCCAGGACAGCCTCTACGCGGCCGGGTTCTCCGCGAACTTCAGGTTCTCGGCGCGCGGGATCGACTACTTCGCCCAGGGGCAGCCGCCCTCGCCGCTGCTCCACTACTGGTCGCTCGCGGTCGAGGAGCAGTTCTACTTCGTCTGGCCCGCCCTGCTCTCGCTCGTGCTCTTCGGCGTGGCTCTCGGGCGGCGCCGCGGTCCGGTCGGGACGCGGCAGCTCCGGCGGCTGCTCCTGGTCGTGGTCTCGCTCGCGGCGATCTCGCTCTGCTGGTCGATGCGCCAGACCGCGACGCTGCCGGCCGCCGCGTACTTCTCGCCGCTCACGCGCGCCTGGGAGCTGGGCCTCGGCGCCGCGCTCGCCGTCGGCGCGACGAGTCTCGCGCGGGTGCCCTCGACGGTCAGGCTCGCGATGGGGTGGGCGGGGCTGGCGGCGATCGGCGCGGCCGCCGTCGCATTCTCGGCGCAGACGCCCTTCCCCGGCTACGCCGCGCTCCTGCCCACGGTCGGCACCGCGCTGGCGATCGCCGCCGGAATCGGGGGCACCCACTCCCGGCTGGCGGCCGAGCGCCTGCTCGCGCTGCGCCCGATGTGCGTCGTCGGCGACCGCTCCTATGCGTTCTATCTCTGGCACTGGCCCGTGCTGATCCTCGCCGCCGGGTACGCGGGCCACGAGCTCTCGCTGCCGGCCAGGCTCGGCCTGCTCGTGGGCGCGTTCCTCCTGTCGTGCGCCTCGTACGCGCTCGTCGAGAACCCGATCCGGCGGAGGGCTCGGAGTCGCGCCGCAACCGGTGCCGTGTTCGCGGTCTCGATGGCCGCCGTCCTCGGAAGCGCCGTGGTCTGCCTCGGCGCGATCGCCAGGGAGCAGCAGCGGTTCGAGACGCCGCCCGCCTCGGCGGCGCTCGCCGCTCCCGAGGCCCTCGTCAGCGCCCGGACGACCGTCGGGGCCGACGGGGTGCTCCCCGACGTCGTCGCCGCCGTCCAGGCCGCGCAGCGCGGCGATCCCATCCCGTCCGGTCTCACTCCTCCGATCGACCACCTCGGGAGCATCCCCGCGCAGTACGCGATGCCGCGCGGCTGTATCTCGCAGGACGGGAGCTCGAAGACCACGAGCAAGATCTGCCGCGTGGGACGGCCGGAGAGCCGGAAGCTGATCGTCCTGATCGGCGACTCGCACGCGCTGGAGTGGCTGCCGGCGGTGCTGGAGATGGCCTGGCGGGACGGCTGGGCGGTCGTCCCGATCCTGCGGATGGGCTGCATGCCAAACCGGTGGGTCACGGGCGAAGGCCCCGCCGCCTGTCGGCTCTGGTACCACTGGGCGATCGGCCAGGCCAGGCGCCTGCACCCGACCGTCACGCTCGTCGGCGGGAGCGTTCCCGAGCGTCCCTCGCCCGTTGCCAGCGCCGCCACGGACGGCGTGATCGCAATGGCGAGCGCGCTTCGGCCCTTCGGGACCGTGGTCGTGATCGGCGATCCCGAGTCGCTGAGCCAGAGCCCCGCCGACTGCCTGCTCTCGCCACACGCGTCGATGGCGACCTGCACCACGACGTGGCCGTCCACGTCGCTCCGCCTGTACGACTCCGTCGCCGCCCGCGCGAAGCAGTTGGGCGCCGGATTCCTCGCCACACGCGGCTTCGTCTGCTTCGAGCGCGAGTGCCCCGCCGTGATCGGCCACACGATCGTCTACAGGGACAACAACCACGTGACGGCCGCCTACTCGGCCCAGGTCGCCGACGCGTTCCGGGCCGGCTTCCTGCAGGCGCTGTCGACGTCCTAGGGGCGCCGCGCGATGAAGAGCGTCTGCTTGCCGAGCAGGAGCCAGGCGGGCGGGAAGGCGAGGTAGGCGCGCACGAGGCGGCGGCTCTGCGGCAGCCGGCTCTTCGTCGTGTAGGGCAGGAAGCGCGTGATCGTGCGCTCGACCTCGAGGCCGGCCAGCTCGGCGGCCTCGGCGAGGCTGCGCTCGGTGAGGGCGACCTTGTGGTCGATGAAGTCCCAGTAGCGGCCGCCGACCAGGCGGATGTTCGGCTGCAGGACGATCGCGCGGCCGCCGGAGCGCAGCAGCTCGCGCGCGACCCTGAACTGCTCGACGACGGCGTCGCCGGAGGGCAGGTGCTCGAGGTAGTTGCTCATGAAGACGACGTCGAAGTACTCGTGCTCCAGCTCCGACGCGAGCTCGAGCCCGTCGGCCCGGACGAAATGGACGTCTTCGCCCAGGTGCTCCGAGACATCGCGGGCGTCGGTCGCCCACTTCTCGCGCGCCTCGATCGCGCGGATGAAGTGGCCGCGGTCGCAGGCGAGGTCGAGGACGGTGGAGCCCGGATCGACGAAGCGCTGCAGGTAGCGGGCGATCTCCTCCCAGATCTCCAGCTTGGCCGCCGCGTCGGCGTCGTCGAACCGCCGCCCGTAGATCGCGTCGAGGGGCTCTACTTGCATCGCTGGAGGAGAACGTAGAGGCCGTCGATCGAGCGGGTGCAGAAGTGGCTCCGCACGACCGAGCCGGGCTCGGTCGAGCCGCGCTTCGTCGAGCTGTTCGGCTCGAGCCAGAGGTCGTAGCGGATCGTGAGGATCAGCCAGTCCGCCTTCCGGAGGTCGTTCGCCAGGCCCGAGCCCGGGCGGTTGGCCGTCTGCGGGTTCATCTCCATGTAGAACGACGCCGGCCTGAGCTTCGGCAGCAGGTAGTAGATGTAGGCGTCGTTGTAGTTGGTGAGCCGCAGGTCGATCGGGCCGACGAAGAGCGAGTCGCCCGGCTTCGCGAGCCGGTCGGCGGCGGAGACGACACCCTGGACGTCCGCGGCCGCGAGTGGGCTGCTGAGCGGGAACGTGCGTCCATCGATCGAGACATCGTAGGAGTGCAGCCGGTCGAGCTCGAGCACCGGCTTGAGCGCGACGAGCCCGCCGCCGAACGCCATCGCGACGGAGCCCGCGCAGAGCGCGAGGGCGATCGCGTAGCAGCAGAGCGGCACGAGCGCTCCGGGCTTGCGCGCCCGCATCCCGCGCACGAGCACCGTCACGAGCGAGCCCAGCAGCGCGAGCGAGACGACGCTTCCGGGGATCACGTGCGAGTGGTCGGTGCGTGACAACGTCGTCGGCAGGACGCCGAGCGAGAACAGCCCGCCCGCGAGCAGGATCCGCGCCTCGAGGTCGCGGCGGCGCCTGAGCGCGAGCACGGCGCCGACCACGATCAGGAGCACCGTCGCGGCGATCGAGGCGGCGAGGATGTTGCCCGGGAACTTGTCCGGCGGCGGGTACGGCAGCCGGCGCCCCGGCTCGGTCGCCATCAGCTGGTGGACCATCCGCCCGAGCTTGCCGGGCCCGACGAGTGCGAGGAGCGGGATGTAGGCGGCGAGGACGACGGCGAAGCCGAGGAGCGCGCGCCCACGCTCGCGCCACGAGACGAGCGGCAGCAGCACGGCGGCCGGAAGCACGACGGCGGCGAGGAAGTCGAAACGGATCAGCAGGGCGCCCGCGAGCACCGCGCCGGCCGCCACGAGCTGCAGGCTCCGGCGGCGCCCGTCGGGGCGGGCTGCGGCGCCCACGAGCAGCGCGAGCCCGCCGAGGCCGAACGCGAGCGAGCCGTAGAGCGCGAGCGCTTCGATCCCCTCGCCGGCGAGCAGGAGCACGCTCACCGCTACGGCCAGCCCCGCCGCGACGGCTCCGAAGCGGCGCGCGATGAGGAAGAGCGCCACCACGATCGCCAGGCGGTACAGGAGCCCGACCGACCGCTCCGTCGCCACACTGACGCCGAAGACCTTCGTCACCGCGCCGAGCAGCCAGACGTTGCCGGGCCCGTAGAAGGTCTGGAAGTCGCGCCACGGGATCGCGCCGTGCTGGACGCGCTCGGCATAGGCGAGCAGCGCTCCCTCGTCCATCTCCGAGCCGGGCGCGCCGAACCGCGGCACGAACGGCAGGGCCACGAGCACGAGCCCGACGCAGCCGAGCAGGGCCCCGCGCCACTCGCGCGCACGGGCGCGCAGTCGCCAGCCTCGCTGCTCCGAGGCGGCCGCCAGCTCTGCGCCGCTCACCTAGCCGCTTCCCGCTCGGCCGGCGCCTCGGTGGTAAGGCGGCGTGGGAGGAGACGAACTGTCGCGTTCCGGCGCCGCCAGGCGGTGCTCGCCTCGGGCCGGCGGTAGTCGCCGCAGCTCAGGTGCGCCTCGAGGAACACGTAGAGGACGATGAAGAGGTAGCGGCTGCCCATCTCCTTCAGCGACAGCTTGGAGCGGCCGGTCGACCGGTCCCGCCAGGAGATCGGGATCACCCCGAAGCTGTGGCCGCGAACCGAGGCCTTGAGGGGGATCTCGACGGTGAGGTTGAAGTGGTTCGAGAGCAGCGGCGCAACGGTCTCGATCACCTCGCGCCTGTAGGCCTTGAAGGCGTTGGTCGTGTCGTTGAAGCCGGTGCGGAAGAGCGCGCGGATGCCCCAGTTGACGACGCGGTTGATCACGAGCTTGAACCTCGGGTAGCCCTCCACGTGCGAGCCGCGGATGAACCGGGAGCCGAAGGCGCAGTCGTAGCCCTCGTCGAGCAGGTTGTAGTAGCGGACGAGGTCGGCGGGATCGTCGGCGCCGTCGGCCATCATGATCGCGACCGCGTCGCCGGTGAAGAGGTCGAGGCCCGAGCGCACCGCGAAGCCGAAGCCGCGCGGGTAGTGCGACGGGAGGCAGTGGACGCGCGGGTTGACCCGCTCGATCGCCTGGACGGCGGCCGCGGTCCCGTCGGTCGAGCCGTCGTCGATCACGAGCACCTCGTGCTCGATCCGCGCGTCCTCCAGCGCCGCGAGGATCCCGGAGACCGTCTGGGCGACGGAGCCCTCCTCGTTGTGCGCGGGCATGACGACGGAGAGCTTCAAGCGAGCACCGTCCGCAGGTCGTTGCGGTGGTCCATGAGCCACGAGTGGATGTCGGCCAGAATCTCGGTGCAGGTCCGGCGCGGCTGCCAGCTCGTGAAGCCGGCGAGCCTGCCGCAGTCGCTGACGTAGATCGGCACGTCGCCCGGGCGGTTCTCGGCGGAGTGCTCGACGGGCACCGAGTTGCCCGAGATCTCACGACAGAGCGCCGTCGTCTCGCACAGCGAGAGCGCGTGCCCGGCGCCGCCGCCGACGTTGACCGTGGCGCCGCTCCACGCGTCCGGGCGGCAGAGCTGGTCGTCGACGAGGTCTGCGAGGTCGTCCACGTGCAGGACGTCCCGCACCTGCTTTCCGGAGCCGCCGAACCCGAGATAGCGCAGGCTCCGGCCAAGCGCGTGGGCCGCCATCCAGTAGGTGAAGACGCCCTGGTCGACCTTGCCCATCTGCCACGGACCGGCGACCACGCCGCAGCGGTCGACGACGGTGCTCAGCCCGTACGCCGCCGCGTACTCCTCGACCAGCAGCTCGGCCGCGAACTTCGTCGCGCCGTACAGCGTGCGGGCGCCGGCGAGCGGGAAGGCCTCCGAGATCCCGGCACGGCTCACCCCGGGAAGCTGCTGCTCGTCGGTGAGCTCGAACCGCGTCGCCTGCTCGCCGTAGTGCAGCGACGAGAGCGCTGCGACGGGATAGACCCGGCTCGTGGAGAGGAAGACGACCTGAGCTCCTTCGCGGCGGGCGAGCTCGAGGCAGTGGTAGGCGCCGAGCAGGTTCGTCTGGAGCGCGTAGTCCGGCGGCGAGTCGACTCCGGCGAGCACCGACGGCTCCGCGGAGCACTCGACCAGCGCGTCGATGCCCTGGAGCTCGAGCAGGTCCTCGGGCTTGCGAACGTCGCCGTGCACGAACTGGACGCCTGCTTCGCGGAGCCGCGAGAGATTGAGCTCGGAGCCGCGCCGCTTCAGGTTGTCGAGCGCGATCAGCTCCCAGCCGGGATGGCGCGCCGCGAGCGAGGTGCAGAGGTTCGCACCGATGAAGCCGGCACCGCCTGTGACCAGGACGGACCGCTTCTCGGAAGTGTCTGTCGTCGGGCTTGCCGCCATGCGAAAACCTCGCGCCCTCGTCGTTTCCAAGCGTCAAGGAAAACGTCGGCGTGGCCGGTCGGATCGCTCATCCCCCGTAAGGGGGTGCGCGCAGCCCGGAAACCCGCTCGGCTACGCGCTCGGGAGCCGCTGGAAGCGCCAGCGGCGGCCGGTCGTCTCGAAGCCGAGCCGCTCGTACAGGCAGGTACGGCCAGTCGTCCGCGTCGGCGAGGAGGAAGGTCAGCGTGTTCCGCTCGGCGAGGGACGCGTCGAGGGCGGCGAGGACGGCCGCGCTCGCGAGCCCGCGCCCACGGTGCTCCTCGAGCGTGACGACGTCCTCGACCTGGGCGACTCCGTCTCGGCTGTAGAGCTCGCAGCACGAGACCGGGACACCGTCGGCGAACGCGGCGAAGTACCGGGTGGCGACGACCGCCTCGGTCACGCCGCGCATGTCGACCTCGAAGCCCCGCCTCCGTCCGAGCTCGGCCCAGAGCGGCTCGAGCTCCTCGCGGGAGGCCTCACGCGCCGATGCCCCGCGCGCCTGCGGAGGGCGCCGGCACTCCATCACGAGATGCCGCTCGACGGTCCACGCGTGTGACGGGAACTCCGGCTCGAGCCGGGCCGCGAGCGCCGCGTCGTCCACCACGACCCTCCGGTGGTCGAGGTGCGCCATCAGCTCGTTGGCCGCCGCGACCAGCTCGGCGGCGGTGGGCTCGCCGCGCTCGACACGGAGGAAGTTGAAGTCCCAGACGTTCGGACGGTCGTCGCGAAAGATCGCCGCGGCCGTACTCGAACGGCTCGATCCGGTCCGCGCGCGCCTCCTCGAGCCAGTGGAGGAACGCGAGCGCCTCATCCATCCCGCAGGCCCTGCGGGTGGCCGAGCGTGCCGAGCTCCGCGATGTCGCGGCGGAAGAAGAGCGAGGTCGTCCAGTCGGCCACGACGCGCAGCTTCCGCGAGACGAGCGGGAGCTGGAAGAGGTGGTAGGAGCGGGTCACGAACCAGCCGGGGAAGCCCCGCAGGCGCAGGCCGAGCACGTCGGCGATCCCCTTGTAGCGCCCGAGCGTCGCGACCTGGCCGAGCATCCGGTAGCGGTAGGGCTGCGGATTGCCGCGGAGGTTCTTCGCGAGCCTGCGCGCCTGGCGGAGCGCGTGCTGCGAGGTGGGAGGGTCGGGCTCGGTCGCGGCGAGGTTCGGCACCCGCGCGCAGTCGCCGAGCGCCCAGATGTCGTCGGTGCCTTCGACCCGCAACGTCGCGTCCACGCGCACGCGGCCACGCTCGTCGAGCGGGAGCCCGAGTCGTGCGAGCATCGGGTTCGCCTTGACGCCGGCGGTCCAGACGAGCGTCGAGGTCGGGATCCGCTCGCCGTCGGAGAGCGTCGCCGCCTCCGCATCGAGTGAGGTGAGGGTCGTCGCGACGCGGACCTCGATTCCGCGCTTCACCAGTTGCCGGGCGGCGTACTCGCCCAACCGGCGCGGGATCTCGTGGAGGATCGCGGGTGCCGCGTCGACGAGCACCCACCGCTGCTTCGCGTCGCGCAGCCGCGGATAGAAGCGGAGCGCGTCGCGGACGAGGTCGGAGAGCTCGGCGAGCGCCTCCACTCCCGCGTAGCCCGCACCGACGAAGACGAAGCCCAGCTCGCGGTTGCGCGTCTCCTCGTCGAGCGCCGCGTCGGCGGCCTCGAGGCGGCGCAGGACGTGGTTTCGCAGCGTGATCGCGTCCGCGAGCGACTTGAAGCCGAGGCCGTGCTCCGCGAGGCCCGGCACGGGCAGCACGCGGACGACGGAGCCGAGCGCGACGACGAGCTGCTCGTAGTGGACGGCGTGCTCTCCCTCGTCGGTCGCCACGGTCACCGTCTTCGCCTCGCGGTCGAGCGAGCCGGCGCGGCCGAGCAGCAGCTCCGCGTGCGGGCACATCTCGCGCAGGGGCACGACGACGTGGCGGGGCTCGAGCGTCCCCGACGCCGCCTCGGGGAGCAGCGGGGTGAAGAGCATGAAGTTCTCCGGGCTGACGAGCGTCGCGCCGGCGCTCCCGATCAGCCGCGCGAGCGACGCTCCGGCGAAGCCGCCGCCGACGATCAGGGTGCCGCCGCGCGCCTGCTGCTCGAGCATGGGAGCGATCGTAAGCGCTCCGTGAGGAAGACGCGCTCCTGCTCGCTGGGATCGAGGGCGAGCGCGCGCTCGTACTCGGCTGCCGCCTCCTCGTCGCGCCCGAGCCGTCGCAGGAGGTCGGCGCGCGCCGAGTGGAGCAGGTGGTAGCCCGGCAGGTCGATGCGGTCGATCAGCGCGAGGCCCGTCTCGGGCCCTTCGGCCATCGCGACCGCGACCGCACGGTTCAGCTCGACGACCGGCGACGGGCGACGGGCCGCCAGCTCGCCGTAGAGCGCGGCGATCTGCGCCCAGTCGGTCTCGTCCTCGAGATGGAGCGAGGCGATCGCCGCCTGGAGCTGGTACGGGCCGGGCCGGCGGAGGCGGAGCGCACGGTCGAGCAGGCGGCGCCCCTCCTCGATTCGCGCGGGGTCCCAGAGCGAGCGGTCCTGGTCCTCGAGCAGTACGAGTGCCTCGCCTCGCCGGGCTTCGCGGCGGGCGTCGTGGAGGAGCATCAGCGCCGCCAGGCCGAGCGCCTCGGGCTCGTCCGGCATCAGCACCGCGAGCAGCTTCCCGAGCCGGATCGCCTCGTCGCAGAGCTCGTCGCGCACCGGTGGGCCGTAGCCCGCGTTGAAGATCAGGTAGAGCGTCGCGAGCGCCGCCGCGGTCCGGTCGGGGAGGAGGTGGTCGGGCGGAACGCGGAACGGGATCCCGGCGGCGCGGATCTTGCGCTTGGCGCGCACGAGCCGCTGCGCCATCGTCGCCTCGGGGACCAGGAATGCCCGGGCGACCTCCGCCGCGGTCAGGCCGCCGACCGCCTGGAGGGTCAGCGCGACCTGCGCGTCCACGGCGAGCGCCGGGTGGCAGCAGGTGAAGATCAGGGCGAGCCGTTCGTCCGGCAGCGTGTCCACGTCCTCCTCCTCGGCCGCCTCGGCCCGCGCGAGCAGCTCGGCCTTCCGGTCGAGCGTCCGGGCGCGGCGGATCCGGTCGATCGCCGCGTTGCGCGCGACGGTCTGGATCCAGGCTCCCGGCCGGCCGGGGATGCCGGTGGCGGGCCACCGCTCGAGCGCCTGGGCGAATGCGTCCTGCACCGCGTCCTCGGCAAGCTCGAAGTCGCCGAGGACGCGGATCAGGGACGCGAGCACACGGCCGCGCTCGTCCCGGAAGACGCGCTCGAGCTCGTCTATCCGGCCACCTCGGCCGACTGCATCACGAGCGGGCGCACCTCGATCGTGCCGTAGCGCGCGCCCGGGATCCGGGCGGCCCACTCGATCGCCTCGTCGAGCGACTCGGCCTCGATCAGGTAGTAGCCGCCGAGCTGCTCCTTCGTCTCGGCGAACGGGCCGTCGGTGATGAGCGTCTCGCCGTCGCGGACGCGGACGGTGGTGGCGTCGGCCGCCCCCGCGAGCTGGTCGCCGGCGACGAACGCGCCCTTGTCCTTGATCGCCTGGGTGAACGCGCCGTACGCCGCGTACATCTCGCCTTGCTCGGCTTCGGTGAGCGCGTTCCAGCCGTCCTCGGACGAATGGATCAGGAGCATGTACTGCATGAGAGCCTCCCTCTGGTTGGCGTGTACAGCATGACGACGAACAGGCTCGCCCGAAATCGACACCCCGAAGGTCTAGACACTGTGACGATCCGGTGAGATTGTGGCGACGGCCGGTTTCCGGCCCCCTTGCCGGGTGCAAGGCTGCGGCGGTCCTGCAGTCGAGTTAGGGGAGGTATGAGACATGGTGCGTCGCCTGTTGATGCTGACGCTTCTCGCCCTCGCAGCCCTCGCCGTGACGGCGGTGGCCGCCACGGCCGGAGGCGGGAGCGGCGGGAACGACCACAACGGCGGGAACGCCGACTCGCTCTCGAAGATCAAGCATCTCGTGGTGATCTACGAGGAGAACCACAGCTTCGACAACCTGTACGGCGGCTGGGAGGGCGTGAACGGGCTCTCGAACGCGAAGCCGGCCAACACGATCCAGCTCGCCCAGACGGGCCTGCCCTTCACGTGTCTGCTGCAGCTGGACGTCAACCTGACGGTCGCCGCCGCTCTCGCCGCTCTGCGACGCGACGGATCACTTCGCGAACGCTCCGTTCACGATCGACGACTACATCCCGGCCACGGCCACGACGTGCCCGGCCCCGGGTGTCTTCGCGGCGAACGGGATCCCGAACGGCTCGGGCCTGCCGGGCGGCTGCACGCGCGACATCGTGCACCGCTTCTACCAGGAGCAGTTCCAGATCGACAACGGCAAGCAGGACCGGTACGTGCTCGGCAGCGACGCCGGCGGGCTCACGATGGGCCACTACAACACGAAGACGCTGCCGATCTACCAGTACCTGCACGAGCGGCACCATCCGGACTACGCGATCGCCGACGACTTCTTCCAGGGAGCGTTCGGCGGCTCGTTCCTCAACCACCAGTGGCTGATCGCGGCCGCTGCGCCGGTCTGGGCGGGCGCCGATCAGAGCGGCGGCCCGAACGACTTCCACTCGATCGTCGACGCGAACGGGTTCCCGAACTCGAGCTACCCGCTCTACCACCCGGCCACCCACGTCTTCGACTCGATGGAGACCGTGAAGTGCAACTCCGGCGCCCCGGCGGGCCTTGCCTGCGGCGACTACGCGGTCAACACGACGCAGCCGTGGTACCAGCCCTTCTCGCCGGGAACCCCGGACGTGAAGCGCCTGCCGCCGCTGACGAGCACGAACATCGGCGACGAGCTCAACGCCAAGGGCGTCAGCTGGGCCTGGTACTCGGGCGGCTGGTCGAACGCCGCCGGCGTGATCGGCGGCCCCGGCTGGACGAACGGCGACGGGCCGACCTGCACCGACCCGAACACGTGCTCTCGACGCGCCGTGTACCCGAACTGCCCGGACGCGGACTGTTCCAGTTCCACCACCAGCCGTTCAACTACTACTTCGACATGCGGCCGGGGACCTGGAACCGGTCCCAGCACCTCCGCGACGAGCAGGAGTTCATCGACCGGGCGACGTCCTCGGACGGCTCCTGCAGGCTCAAGTCGGTCAGCTTCGTGAAGCCGATCGGTGAGGAGAACGAGCACCCGGGCTACGCGAGCGAGCCGAACGGCAGCGACCATCTCGTCACGCTCCTGAAGGACATCGAGTCCGGCGCGTGCGCGAAGGACACGATGGTCGTCGTCACCTACGACGAGTTCGGCGGGCAGTGGGATCACGTCTCGCCGCCCGGACAGGGCGGGACGCCCGGCCCGCACGACCAGTGGGGGCCCGGCACCCGGGTCGCGACGCTCGTCGTCGCCCCGGCGCTCCGCTCCGACTTCGTGGTCGACCACACGCAGTACGACACGACCTCGATCATCGCGACGATCGAGCAGCGGTGGAACCTGCCGGCGTTGGGTTCGCGTGACGCCGCGGTGAACGACCTCTCGAGCGTGTTCAACGCGAGAGCGCCGCACTAGGGATCGGGGATCGCCCCCGCCGCGCTTCGATCAGGCGGCGGGGGCGACCCGCGTGATCGTGGCGCTGATGTCCATCGTGTCGTCCGACTCCGAGTAGGTCGCGCTCGTCTGGCCGTCGGCCAGGTCGAAGTCGATCGGGAAGGGTCCGTCGACGATGTTGTCCACGAACTGCTGGCCGAGCTGGGCCAGGCCCTGGCAGATCGGCTCGGATGGGGCGTTGATCGAAACGTTCGCGTCGGAGCTCGAGAGATTGAGCTCGAAGCCGGTGTCGGTGACCGTGCCGTCGATCCCGTAGTGGAAGCCGGTCCCTGCCATCGTCACCGGCCCGTAGTCGGTCGTCCCGTCCGGAGTCGTCTCGATGCACTCTCCGTTCAGCGCGCCGATGATGCCGGGCCAGCCCGGCCCGTAGCCCGCGAGCTGCGAGCCGTCGAGCGTGCCGGCCTTGCGGTTCACGCGGAACCGCCCCGGGCCCCAGACGATCGTCCAGTCGCTCGACTCGTGGTCGACGATCCTCATCGTGAACGACCACTCCTCGCAGCCGTCCGCGGGGATCTTGCGCTCGAGCCGGTCCTGGATCGCGCTCATGATCTCCTGGGCGGCGCTGATGTCGAGCGAGTCGGAGGCGCCGACCAGCTCCGCCATCGCCTCCGCGCTGCCGAGGCAGTCCGCGTCCTTGACGCTCGCGGTGCAGCGGTCGACCTTGGAGGCCTTGGTGAGATCCGTCGCAGCCGTCTGGCGCGCCTTGTCGAGCAGGGCGGAGGTCGCGCCGGCGTCGCCGCTGAGCTTGATCGAGCCCTGGGCGAGCGCGATGTAGTCGCCGACGGTGCTCGCGCCGGTCTTGTCCCCGGTCGCCCACGTCTCGTAGGCGGACTGCGCCGCGGCGGTCGCCGCCGCTGCGCCGGCCTGGTCGCCTGCCTTCTGCGCCGCGGCGGCGGCGTTGAGGTAGTCGCCGACCTTGTCCGCGTTCTTCAGCTTGACCTTCACCTTCTTGTCGGCGGGGCACGGGGTTCCCTTCACCGCGGCGGGGTGCCGTGCCGCGGTGTTCCGGGTCGGCCGGGCCGCGATCTGGGCGAGCAGCTTGCGGAACAGCGCGCGCGAGGCCGCGGTCTGGCCGGAGCTCGCGAGACGCTGGATCACGGCGAGCCGAGCCTGCACGGCCGCAGTGGCCGGCAGCGAGCAGACGTCGCCGCCGCCGTTCCGGAAGCCGGCGGCGAGAGCCTGCGCGCGGCTCGCGCCGAACGGGACGACCTTGCCGCCGACGACCGCGAGCCCGCCGGCGGCGGCGGAGACGTTCAGCGGCAGCGCGGCCTGCTCGCGGCAGATCGTGAGCGCGGCGCCCGCGGGCGCGGCGAACGAGGCCGCGACGAGGGCAGCCGTCAGCGAGA
Source organism: uncultured Actinomycetes bacterium (assembly GCA_963746005.1). Taxonomy (GTDB): domain Bacteria; phylum Actinomycetota; class Thermoleophilia; order Gaiellales; family Gaiellaceae; genus CAVQZA01. Next base: position 106,131 of record CAVUZM010000003.1, read on the forward strand.
CGAGCAGGAGGGGGAGCCGCATGCCGCATCTCGGTATACGGGATCGGCCGTCAGGTGTCTCTCCCCCTTTCAGGAGGCGGCGAGGCGGCGCAGGAAGGCGAGCGCGCCGGCCTTGTCGAGCATCTCGTTCAGGTTCCCGCACTTCGGCGACTGGACGCACGAGGGGCAGCCGTCGTGGCACGGGCAGCCTCCGAGCAGGCGAGCCGTGTCGGCGACCCAGCCCTCGAACACCTCGAAGCCGTGCTCGGCGATCCCGACGCCGCCCGCGTGCCCGTCGTAGATGAAGACCGTCGGGCCGCCCGGTCTGGAAGTGGACGTTCGTCGAGAGCCCGCCGATGTCCCAGCGGTCGCACATCGCCCAGAGCGGCAGCAGCGCGATCATCGAGTGCTCGGCGGCGTGGAGCGTCCCGAGCAGCCTCGGCATCTCGGTCAGGCCCTCGAGCTGCTCGGGCTCGGGCAGGTACCAGACCGCCTCGGTCTCGAACGTCGTCGCGGGGAGGTCGAGGGGTACGGTCTCGATCGTCTCGCCGCCGGAGAGCGACTTCCGCTGGAAGGCGACGACCTGCTCGGTGACCGAGACGGCGCCGAACGAGAGCTCGAGGCCGCAGCGGCGCTCGACGCGCAGCGGCTCGACGATCGCGGTCGTGGTCTCGCGCTTCGCCTGCGTGTACCAGCGGCCCGCGGAACGGCTCGACGAGCGCTGTGCGGGCGGTGTGGTCGAGCGCGGTGACGAGGTACGACTCGCCGAGGTGCAGGTAGACGGCGCCCTCGTGCACGGTGGAGTAGGCGCGCTCGAGCTCGACGATCCCGAGCACGGAGCCGTTGGTCACGTCGACGACGGTGAACGCCTCGGCGGTCGCGGAGCGGAGGCCCACGTTCGCCGCGGGGTAGTCGCGGCCGCCGTAGGCCCAGCCCGCCGGCGTCTTCTTCAGCCCGGGAAGGATCGCGGCGCGCTCGAGCGCTGCGTCGCCGAGCGTGGCCCGGTCGGCGTCGTCGAGCGGCGCCTCGAAGGCCGCGGCGAGGACGTGCCCGTCGAGCACGCGCGGGTTCGCGTGGTCGAGGATCGCCGCCTCGACGCGGCGGCCGAGCAGCATCTCGGGCTCGCGCATGAAGTACTGGTCGAGCGCGTCCTCGCTCGCGACGAGGACGGCGAGGCCGTGGCCGCGGCGGCCGGCCCGGCCCCACTGCTGCCGTAGCGAGGCGACCGTCCCGGGAAAGCCGACCGAGATCGCGCAGTCGAGCAGGCCGATGTCGATCCCGAGCTCGAGCGCGTCGGTCGCGGTCACCCCGAGCAGCTCGCCCTCGACGAGCCGCCGCTCGACCTCGCGGCGCTGCTCGGGCGTGTAGCCGGCGCGATAGGGCGCGAGCCGCCCGGCGAGCTCGGCGCCGACCCGCTCCGAGGCGAAGCGGTGGACGAGCTCGACCGCCTTGCGGCTCTTCGCGAAGCAGATCGTCCGCTGGCCGCGGCTCACGAGGTCGGCGAGCAGCCGCGAGGCCTCGCCGAGCGCGCTCGCTCGAATGCCGAGCTCCTCGTCCACGAGCGGCGGATTCCAGAGCGCGATCGTCCGCTCCGCGCGGGGCGCGCCGTCGTCGCCGATCACCGTCGCGTCGACCCCGAGCAGCGAGCGGGCGAGCTCGCCCGGGTTGGCGATCGTCGCCGAGGCGAGCAGGAACTGCGGCTCGGCGCCGTAGACCCGGGCCAGCCGCCGGAGCCGGCGCAGGACGTTTGCGACGTGGGAGCCGAAGACGCCGCGGTACACGTGCGCCTCGTCCACGACGACGTAGCTCAGGTTCTGGAGCACGTCGCCCCAGCGGTCGTGGTGGGGCAGCACGCCGACGTGGAGCATGTCCGGGTTGGTCAGGATCACGTTGGCCCACTTGCGGATCTGCCAGCGCCGTTCCGAGGGCGTGTCGCCGTCGTAGATCGCAGGCCGGAGCTTCGGGATGCCGTAGCCGGCGAGCGCCCGCGCCTGGTCCTGTGCGAGCGCCTTGGTCGGGTAGAGGTAGAGCGCGCGCCGCTTCGGCTCGCGCGCGAGCGCGTCCACGACGGGCAGGTTGAACGCGAGCGTCTTCCCCGAGGCGGTCCCCGTGCTCATGAGCACGTGCTCTCCCCGGGCCGCCGCCGCCCAGGCCTCGGCCTGGTGGCTGTACAGCTCGGTGATCCCGCCGGCCGCCAGCGCTGCGGCGACGCGGGGGTCGAGCTCGCCGGGAAACGGAACGAAGCGCGCAGGCCGGGACGGCTCGGAGCCGAGGTGGGCGAGCTCCTCTCCCTGCAGGAGATCGTCGAACTGGAGCGCAGAGGCGATGGTTGCGACCGTAGCATTCCGGGCTTGAGCGACTCCGGCAGGCGCACGCACTACAACGTCACGCTCGCCGTGCTCACGTTCGCGTGCGTCGCCTACGCCGTGCAGCAGACGATGGTGATCCCGGCGCTGCCGATCTTCCAGCACGACCTGCACACGACGACGGCCTGGGCGGCCTGGCTCTTCACCGCGTTCCTGCTCACCTCGGCGGTCTGCACGCCGCTGCTCGGCAAGCTCGGCGACCAGTACGGCAAGGAGCGCGTGCTGCTGATCAGCCTCTCGGTGTTCTTCGTCGGCTGTGTGGGGGCGTCGTTCGCGGGGAGCATCTGGACGCTGATCGCGTGGCGCGCGCTGCAGGGGGTCGGCGGCGCGGTCTTCCCGCTCAGCTTCGCGATCATCCGCGACGAGTTTCCGGCTCACAAGGTCGGCTCCGCGGTCGGCCTGATCTCCGCCGTGTTCGGCGTCGGCGGCGGCCTCGGGCTCGTGCTCTCGGGCCTGCTCGTCGACCAGCTCACATGGCGCTGGATCTTCATCGTCGGCGCGATCCTGGTCGGGACCGCAGCGGTGCTGGTTCACGTCTTCGTGCCCGGAGTCGCCGGTGAAGACCGAGTCGCGGGTCGACGTCCCCGGCGCGCTGCTCCTCTCGGGCGGGCTCGTCTCGCTGCTGCTCGCGCTGACGGAGGGGGACTCGTGGGGCTGGGGCTCGACGCGCACGATCGGCCTGCTGGCCCTGTCCGCGGCGTTCCTGGTGAGCTGGGGCTTCGTCGAGCTCCGGGTCGCCGAGCCGATGGTGGACATGCGGATGCTCGCCCACCGCCCGGTGCTGTTCACGAACATCACGGCGCTCCTCGCGGGCTGGGCGCTGTTCGGCTCGTACGTCCTCGTCCCGACCTTCGCCGAGACCCCGCGCGGCCTCGGCCCCGCGCTCGCGCACCTCGTGCCGTACGGCTTCGGAGCGAGCGCGCTGAAGACGGGGCTCTACCTGCTGCCCGGGCTCGCTCGTCGGGTTCGTCTCCGGGCCGATGGCGGGCCGGATCGGCTATCGCTTCGGGTGGAAGTGGCCGCTCGCGATCGGGATGGTGACCACAGCGGTCGGCGCCGCGTCGCTCGCGCTCTGGCACGACCATCCGTGGCAGATCGTGCTCGCGATGCTCGTGCTCGGCGGCGGCGCGCCGATGGCGTTCGCGGCGATGGCGAAGCTGATCATCGACGCCGTCCGCCCGAGCGAGACCGGAGTCGCGACGGGGATGAACACCGTGATGCGCACGATCGGCGGCGTCGTCGGCGGGCAGGTGGGCGCCGCGATCCTCACCGCGTCGACGATCGGCAGGACGGCGGTACCGACCGAGTCGGCGTTCACGGCGGCCTTCTGGATCTCCGCCGCGGTCGCCTCGGTCGCCGTGCTGATCGCGCTCCTCGTGACGCCGTGGCGGTCCTCGGCGCGCGTCGTCGAGCCTGCTAGCGTGTGAGCCACCGGGGTGCCCGCGAGGGCTGAGAACAGACCCGCGAACCTGATCCGGGTAATGCCGGCGTAGGGAGTGCGTTGACCGTACCGACATGTCTCACGATCGCGACGTCCGACTCTGGCGGCGGCGCCGGGATCCAGGCCGACCTGAAGGCGTTCGCCGCTGCCGGCTGCCACGGCACGAGCGCGATCGTCGCGCTCACCGCGCAGAGCACGGTCGCGGTCACCGCCGTCTACGAGCTGCCGCCCGCGTTCGTCGTCGCGCAGCTCGACGCCGTCTTCGGCGACTTCGCGGTCGCGGCCGCGAAGACCGGGATGCTCTTCTCGCGCGGGCTGATCGAGACCGTCGCCGACTACCTCGACGGGCGCGGCGTCCCGCTCGTCGTCGATCCGGTGATGGTCGCGAGCTCGGGCGCGAAGCTGTTGCAGGACGACGCGGTCGCGACGCTCGTCCGGCGACTCTTCCCGCTCGCGACCGTCGTCACCCCGAACCTGCACGAGGCCGTCGTCCTGGCCGGGGATCGAGGCGCCGCGGGCCGAGCTCGCCGAGCGGATCCACGCGCTCGGCGCGGCCGCCGTGATCGTGACCGGCGGCCACGGCGCCGAGGCGGTCGACCACCTCTTCGACGGCCGCGACCACCTCGAGATCCCGGTCGCCCGCCACGACGTCGCCGCCACCCACGGCGCCGGCTGCACCCATTCCGCGACCCTCGCCGCGCTGCTCGCGCGCGGCGCCTCGCTTCCCGATGCGGCCCGCGGCGCCGCGGAGGCCGCCTCCGCGGCGGTCGCGCGCGGCCTCGTCGAGATCGGCGCGGGCGAGGGCCCGGTGGACGTCCTCGACCTCAGGAGCAAAGGAGCCCGATGACCCTCACGCCCGGCGCGACCCTGCGCACGATCCGCGAGCGCCGCCCGCTCGTCCACCAGATCACCAACTACGTCGTGATGAACGAGACCGCCAACGCGACGCTCGCGCTCGGCGCCCTCCCGGTGATGGCGCACGCGCCCGAGGAGGTCGAGGAGATGGTCTTCTTCGCCGGGGCGCTCGTGCTGAACATCGGCACGCTCTCCGAGCACTGGGTCGAGGCGATGCTGCTCGCGGGGAAGGCGGCGAACGCGCGCGGGATCCCGGTCGTGCTCGACCCGGTCGGCGCGGGCGCGACGCGCTTCCGGACCGAGACCGCGGCGCGGCTCCTGAGCGAGGTGGACGTCACCGTCCTCCGGGGCAACGCCGGCGAGGTCGCGACGCTGGTCGGAGTTCGCGCCGAGGTGCGCGGAGTCGAGTCGATCGGCGCGGGCGCCGAGCCGGCCGATCTCGCGCGCGAGGCGGGCGCGCTCGCTCGGGCTCGTCGCGTCCGTCACGGGCCCGGTCGACCACGTCTCGGACGGCGAGACGGTGATCGCGGTGGCGAACGGGCATCCGCTGCTCGCCGCGGTCACCGGCACGGGCTGCATGTCGAGCGCGCTCACCGGGTGCTTCCTCGCCGGGAAGCCCGAGGCGCCGCTCGAGGCCGCCGCCGAGGCGCTCGTCGCGTTCGGCGTCGCGGGCGAGGACGCGGCCGCGGTGGCGAAGGGCCCGGGCTCGTTCCACGTCGCGCTCTACGACGCGCTCGCCGCGCTCGACCCGGACACGCTCGACGGGCGGCATCCGGTGAGAGTGCACGCGATCGTCGAGGACCTCCCGACCGCGCAGGCCGCGGTCGCCGCGGGCGCGACGGTCGTCCAGCTCCGCCTCAAGGACGCGACGACCGAGCGGCGGGTCGAGGTCGGCCGGCCGTTCCGCGAGCTCGGGGCGACCTTCGTCGTCAACGACGACGTCGAGGCCGCGATCGAGCTCGGCGCCGACGGCGTCCACCTCGGGCGCGGCGACGAGGGCGCCGAGCAGGCGCTGGCCGCCGGCCTGCTGCTGGGGCTCTCGGCCTCGTCGCGGCGCGAGGCCGCGGTCGCCGAGTTCGCCGGCGCCGCCTACATCGGCGCGGGCCCCGTGTGGGCGACGCCGTCGAAGCCGGACGCCGACGCGCCGATCGGGCTCGACGGGCTCCAGGAGATCTGCATGTCGGTGACCGTGCCGGTGGTCGCGATCGGCGGGGTCGACGCCTCCAACGCCGCGGCCTGCATTCGCGCGGGCGCCTCCGGCGTCGCGGCGATCAGGGCGGCGACGGACCCGGCGCTCCGGGCGGCGGTCGATGCGGCTCTCTGAGCTCGGCGAGTTCGGCCTCCTCGGCGAGCTCGAGCAGCGCGGTCTCGCGCACCGGATCGGCGACGACGCGGCGACTCTCGCGGACGGGCTCGTGGTCACGCAGGACGCGCTCGTCGAGGACGTGCACTTCCGGCTCGACTGGACCTCGTGGCGCGACCTCGGCTACAAGGCGGCCGCGGTCAACGTCAGCGACCTCTCCGCCTCGGGCGCGCTCCCCTTCGCCCTCGTCGTCTCGCTCGGCGCGCGGGAGGACACGCTGCTCGAGGACGTGCTCGACCTCTACGCGGGACTGAACGAGGCGGGCGTCGAGATCGTCGGCGGCGACACCACGCGGGCCGAGCGGCTCTACCTGAGCGTGACCGCGCTCGGGCGCTCCGCGCGCGTCCCCGGCCGCGCAGGCGCCGTCCCCGGCGACCTGCTCGTCGTGACCGGGCCGCTCGGCGGCTCGGGCGCCGGCTTCCGCGCGCTCGCCGACGGCGTCGAGAGCCCGCACGTGACGTCGCATCTCCGCCCGCCGCTCCGGGTCGAGGAGGGGCTCCGGCTCGGCGCGGTCGCCCACGCGATGATCGACGTCTCCGACGGGCTCGCCCCCGACGCCGGCCACCTCGCCGCGCGGTCGGGCTGCCGCCTCGTAGTCGACCTCGACCTCGTCCCCCGCGCCGGCGAGCTCGCCGACCTCGGCTTCGGCGAGGACTACGAGCTGCTGGCCGCGACGCCCGATCCGCTCGACTTCACCGTGATCGGCCGCTGCGAGGAGGGGACCGGCGTCGAGCTCCGCCTGGACGGCGAGCCGTACGAGCTCGGCGGCTGGGAGCACTTCCGCTAAGAACTGCGAATCGGGTTCTCAGGGATCGAGCACGCGTGGCGCATGGCCCGATGAGTACACGGCGTTGCGGGTTATCAGGCCGTCTCGACAGTTGATCACGTCGATCCCGTCCCACTCGAGGCGCCGTCCGTCTGCAGCTGTCGCCCGAGCCGTCCATTCCGCCACGCCCGTATCCGTCGCGACATAGAGCGCGTGCTCCTCGAAGCCGAGATCGGGCCAGCGCTCGTGGATTCCGGCAACGTGCGCCCGAAACGCTGCTGCGCCCTCGACGCGCTCGGCAGTCGTCACGTTATGGAACACGATGTCGTCGCTGACAACGGCCATGATCGCATCCACGTCGTGGCCGAACCAGCCCGCTCGGTAGCGTTCGACGAGACGCCTGACGTCGGTTTGGGACATGACAGAGGTGGATTGTGCGTGCTCCTGTCGCCCGTGTCGAGTCGAGTTCCAAAACCGAATCTTGTCGCGCCGCGTACCGAGTGGCATGGTGGGCGGAGGGTGCTCGGATACGTAGTCCGGCGCACGGCCTGGGCAGGCGTGCTGTTCCTCGTGCTGACGGCGTTCACGTACGTCGTGTTCTTCGTCGTGCCCGGCGCGGACACCCAGGTGGAGTCGTTCCGCCGCGGCAGCGAGCTGCGGCTGCGCGACCAGGTGAAGCTCCAGGGCTCGATCGCCGAGCAGTACGCGGGCTTCGTGAAGACGGTGGTGACGCACGGCTCGCTCGGCCACTCCTACTTCAACCGCCGGCCCGTCAACGACCTCGTCTTCAAGTCGGCCCAGGTCACGGCCGCGCTCGTGCTCGGCGGGATGCTGTTCTGGATGGCGATCGCGATCCCGATCGGGATCCTCTCCGCGCTGCGGCCGCGCTCGCTGCTCGACCGGGGCGGGATGATCTTCGTCCTGATCGGGATCTCCTGCCACCCGATCTGGATCGGCTCGATCCTCCTCTACGTGTTCTCGTTCCGGCTCGGCTGGCTCCCGCGCGGCGGCTACTGCGACATGTTCCAGACCACCGGCGCCTGCTTCGGCCCGCGCGAGTGGGCGACGCACCTGATCCTGCCGTGGATCGCCTACGGGCTCCTCTTCGCCGCGCTCTACACGCGGATGATCCGCTCGTTCACGATCGAGGCGCTCCGCGAGGACCACGTGATGACCGCCCGCGCGAAGGGCGGCTCGGAGTTCCACGTGATCCGCCACCACGTCCTGCGCCAGGTCGCGCTCCCGATCGTGACGATGCTCGGGATGGACCTCGGGATCTTCCTCGCGAGCGCCGTCTTCGTCGAGACGGTGTTCGGGCTGCCGGGGATCGGCACGCTGCTCGTCAACGCGACGATCCGGCTCGACCTGCCGGTGCTCGTCGGGATCACCGTCTTCGTGACGGTGATCGTGCTCGCGTTCAACCTCGTCGTCGACCTCGCGTACGCGCTGCTCGATCCGCGGGTGCGGGTGTACCGGCCCCGAGCTACGCGAGCCAGTCGGCCCAGGCGCGCTCGTAGTGGCCGCGCGGGTACGCGCCGATCACCGTGGAGCGGGCCTCGCCGCCTTCGAACAGGATCGCGGTCGGGATCGAGAGCACGCCGAGCCGGCCCGCGGTCACGTAGTTCTCGTCGATGTCGAGCTTCACGAACTCGACGTCCCGCGTGCTCGGCCGCGAGCTGCTCGAAGACCGGCTCCACCGCGCGGCAAGGCCCACACCACGGCGCCCAGAAGTCGACCACGACCGGCCCGTCGCCCTGGAGCACGTCCTGCTCGAACGTCGCGTCGGTGATCTCGCGCACGGCGTCGATGCTACAGCCGGCCCGTGAGCGCACGCAGGCGGAGAGCGGGCACCTTCCAGATCGCCTCGAGCACGATCCCCTTGCTCATCTTCGAGCCGCCGAGCTTGCGGTCGACGAACGTGATCGGCACCTCCACGACCCGGAGGCCTTCCCGGAGCGTGCGGTAGGTCGTCTCGATCTGGAACGCGTAGCCCCTCGCGTCGATCTCGTCGAGGGGGATCGTCTCGAGCACGCGTCGCCGGTAGCACTTGAAGCCGCCGGTCAGGTCCCGCACGGGCACGCCGAGCCAGGTGCGCGCGTACCAGGATCCTCCGGCCGAGACGAAGCGCCGCGTCCGGCCCCAGTCGCCGATCCGGCCGCCGTCGACGTAGCGGGAGCCGAGCGCGAGGTCGGCGCCGTCCTCGGCGGCCGCGATCAGCCGGGGCACGTCGGCCGGGTCGTGCGAGAAGTCGCAGTCCATCTCGAGCACGAGCTCGGCCCCGTCGGCGAGCGCGCGGCGGAAGCCGGCGACGTAGGCGGGCCCGAGGCCCTCCTTGCGCTCGCGGTGGAGCACGTCCACGTACGGGAGCTCGGCCGCGAGGCGGTCGGCGAGCTCGCCGGTGCCGTCGGGCGAGTTGTCGTCGATCACGAGCACGCGCGCGCCGCTCGCTCCGAGAGCGCGCAGCATCGGCTCGAGGTTCTCGGCCTCGTTGTAGGTCGGCAGGCAGATCGTGGCTTTCACGCTCTTGACGCTGGTCGTGATCGGCCCCTCTTACGCCGGGTACGCGAACGCCGAGCTCGTCGCGACGCACCCGGAGATGCGGCCCGACGCGCTGGTCGTGATCGACAGCTACCTGGACCTCCCCGCCCGCTACCGGGCGCTCCCTCCGACCCATCAGACCCGCGAGGAGATCGACCAGGTGCTCGGCGGCACGCTCGCGCAGAACCCGACGGCCTACGGTGCACGCTCACCGAGCCACCACCTCGACGGGCTGGCCGACGCGATGCGCCACGGGATGAAGCTCATCGACGTATGGAGCATCGCGCAGAGCGAGAAGCACGAGTTCGCCGGCGCGACCTGCCAGCGCGCCGCAGACGCGGAATGGCTCGCGCGGCTCGCGACGCTGCTTCGACGACCGGTCACGGGCTACGTGACCCGGATGGCCCACGCCGACGTCCTCCGCAACTGGGGCGAACACCTACTCGCGATCGCCGGCGTACGGGCACCCTTCGCGACGCCGTTGCCCGCCCGCACCGTCAAGTTCCTGCCGAAGAGCCCACCGCCCGCCGGGAGCTGGTGCTAGACAGCCTGCGCCGTCCTCCGGTTCACGGAGGAGCGACCGCTGTGTGGTCATCTCGCGAACGCACGTCTCTATGATCGCTGCGTGGCCCAGACCCTGCCGCGGAACAGTGAGGTGGCCGACCAGCTCGAGCTTCTCGCCGACATGCTCGAGCTGACCGGCGAGGCGTCGTTCCGCGTGATCGCGTACCGCCGGGCGGCTCAGCGGGTGCGCGAGAACGCCGGCTCGATCGCCCAGCTCGCGCTCGACGGCCGGGCGAAGGAGCTGCCGGGGATCGGCAAGACGATCGAGGAGAAGATCGTCCAGATCGTCGACACGGGCGAGATCGCGGCGCTGACCAAGCGCAAGGCCGAGGTGCCGCCGGAGGTCGTGCAGTTCATGCACCTTCCCGGGCTCGGCCCGAAGACCGCGGCGCGCCTCTGGCACGAGCTCGGGCTGACGACGCTCGCCGAGCTGAAGACGGCGGCCGAGAACCAGCAGCTCCGCGCGATGCCGGGGCTCGGCGCGCGGAGCGAGGAGAAGATCCTGAAGGCGCTGGCGGAGCAGCGCTCGCCCGCCGAGGCGCAGGCCGCTGCTCGGGAAGGGGCTGCCGGCCGTGCTCGCGGTGGTCGAGGAGCTGCGCGCGAGCCCGCTCGTCGACAAGGTCTCCGAGGCCGGCAGCATCCGGCGCCGCCGGGAGACCTTCCGCGACCTCGACGTGATCGCGACCTCGAGCGACCCGGCCGCGCTGACCGCGCACTTCGTCTCGCTGCCGTTCGTGCTGGAGGTCGTCGCGCACGGGGACACCAAGGCGACGGTGATCTCGAACGACGGGCTCCGGTTCGACCTCCGCGTCGTCCCGCCCGAGTCGTACGGCAACCTGCTCCAGCACTTCACGGGCTCGAAGGACCACAACGTCGCGCTGCGCGAGCGCGCCGTGAAGGACGGCCTCTCGGTCTCCGAGTACTCGATCACCGTCGTCGAGACGGGCGAGGAGCTGCGCTACGCGACCGAGGAGGAGGTCTACGAGCGGCTCGGGTACGCGTGGATCCCGCCCGAGCTGCGCGAGAACGGCGGCGAGCTCGAGGCGGCGCGCCGCGGGACGCTGCCCGTGCTGGTCGAGCAGGGCGACGTGAAGGGCGACCTCCACCTGCACTCGGACTGGTCGGACGGCCGCGCGACGATCGAGGAGATGGCGCTCGCGGCGATCGCGCGCGGGTACGCGTACATGGCGATCACCGACCATTCGCAGCGGCTGCGGGAGGGCCGGCTCGCCGCCTACGACGAGGAGGTGGCTCGCCTGAACGAGGAGCTCGCGCCGTTCCGGATCCTGCGCGGGGTCGAGGTCAACATCCGCGCCGACGGCGCGCTGGACATGTCCGACGAGGAGCTGGCCTCGCGCGACTGGGTGGTCGCCTCGCTGCACACCTCGTTCGACAAGAGCCCGACCGAGCGCGTGCTCGCGGCGATGGAGAGCCCGCACGTCGACTGCATCGGCCACCTCACCGCCCGGAAGATCAACCGCCGGCCGGCCGCGGACCTCGACCTCGAGCACGTGCTCGAGAAGGCGATCGAGACGGGCACCTTCCTCGAGATCAACGGCCAGCCGGACCGGCTCGACATCCGCGACACGCACGCGCGCGCCGCCGGCGAGGCGGGCATCCCGGTGCTCGTCAGCTCCGACGCCCACCGGCCGCACGAGCTCGAGTACCTCGACTTCGCCCTCTCGCAGGCCCGGCGCGCGTGGCTGACGAAGGCGCAGGTGCTGAACACGCGCACCTGGCCGCAGATTCAGAAGATGATGAAGCGATGAGCTTCCGGGAAGACGGCTACGCGGCGGTCGACTGGGCCGCCGCCTACCTCGAGGGCGTCGGCGAGCGGCCGGTGCTCGCGCAGGTCGAGCCGGGCGAGATCCGCGCCGCGCTGCCCGCGTCGCCGCCGGAGCGCGGAGAGCCGTTCGCCGACATCCTGCGCGACCTCGACGAGGTGCTGATGCCGGGGATCACCCACTGGCAGTCGCCGCGGTTCTTCGCGTACTTCGCGACGAGCGGGTCGGAGCCGGCGATCCTGGCCGAGCTGCTCGCGGCGACGCTCAATCAGGTCGCGTTCCTCTGGCGCACCTCGCCGGCCTCGACCGAGCTCGAGCTGCTCACGCTCGACTGGCTCGCCCAGCTGCTCGGCCTACCCGACGGCTGGCACGGCCACATCGAGGACACCGCCTCGACCTCGACCCTCACGGCGCTGATCGCGGCTCGCGAGCTGACCGGACGCAACGTCGTCGTCTGCTCCGAGCACGCGCACTCGGCCGCCGACAAGGACGCGCGCATGCTCGGGATGGAGCTCCGGAAGGTGCCCGCAGACGACGAGTTCCGCCTTCGCCCCGAGCTGCTCGAGCTGGACGATGTCGCGGTCGTCGTGGCAACCGTCGGCACGACCTCGGCCGCCTCGATCGACCCGATCCCGGCGATCGCGGACGCGTGCGAGCGCGCCGGCACCTGGCTCCACGTCGACGCGGCCTACGCCGGCTCGTCCTGGGTCTGCCCCGAGCTCCGCTGGACCCAGGCCGGGGTCGAGCGGGCCGACTCGCTCGTCGTCAACGCGCACAAGTGGCTGCTCACGCCGATGGACTGCTCCTGCCTCTGGACGAGCCGTCCCGAGGACCTCCGCGCCGCGTTCAGCCTCACACCGGAGTTCCTGCGCACGAGCGAGGTCGTGCCGAGCCTCTCGGAGTACGGCCCCGCGCTCGGCCGCCGCTTCCGCTCGCTGAAGCTCTGGGCGGTGCTGCGCTGCTTCGGGCGCGAGGGCCTGCAGGCCGTGATCCGCGAGCACGTCCGGCTCGCCGCCCTCTTCGAGGAGTGGGTGACGGCCGAGCCGGGCTGGGAGATCGTCGCGCCGCGCCACTTCTCGCTCGTCTGCTTCCGCCGCGACGCCCCCGACGAGGAGAACGAGGCGCTGCTCGCCCGCGTCAACGCATCCGGCGAGCTCCTCATCTCCCACACGCGGCTGGACGGCCGCTACGTGCTGCGGCTCGCGATCGGCAACCTCCGCACCACCGAGGATGATGTCCGCCGTGCCTGGGATGTGATCCGACGGGAAGGAGAGCGGTGATGCTGATCACGACGACGCCCGATCTGCCGGGCTACGAGGTCGACGAGATCCTCGGTGAGGTGTTCGGGCTCACGGTCCGCTCGCGCAACCTCGGCTCGCAGATGGGCGCCGGGCCTCAAGTCGATGTTCGGCGGCGAGCTGAAGGGGATGACGAAGGCGCTCGTCGACAGCCGCGAGCAGGTGATCCAGCGCATGGTCGAGGAGGCCGAGGCGAAGGGCGGCAACGCGATCCTCGCGATGCGCTTCGACACCTCCGACATGGGCGGCAACTGGACGGAGATCTGCGCGTACGGCACGGCCGCGCGCGTGCGCAAGGCCTAGAGCGAGCGCAGGATTTCGAGGAGCGCGGCGGGGCTCTCGACCACGAGGTCGGCGGCCTCGCGCAGGGCGGGCGGGCCCTCGGCCGACGCGACCGCGACGCGCATCCCGAGCTCGAGCCCTTCGACCGCGCGGAAGCCGTCGAGGTCGGTCGTGTCGTCGCCCGCGTAGAGGGCGCGCCGGAGCCCGCGCTCGGCGAGGAGGTGCGTCACCGCCGTGCCCTTGTCCGCCTCGAGCGGCGGCAGGATCTCGAGCACCTTCCGGCCGAACCGGGCGACGAAGCCCTCGGCCCGGGCGCGCTCGGCGACCGCCTCGAGCGTCCGCCGCGCCTCCTGCTCGTCGTCCGCGGTGCGGTAGTGGAAGGCGACGGTGAGCCGCTTGCGTTCGAGCGGCCAGTCGACCGTGGCGGCGAAGGCCTGCAGGCGCTCGGCCCAGGCCTCGGCGCCCGGCTCGAGCTCGAGCCCGTGCGAGCCGACGACGACGATTCCCTCGACTCCGGCGCGGGGCCGCGCGTCGTCGCCGTCGCGGCCGGTGACCACCGCGACGAGCGCGTAGCGGCCCGCGAGGCGCTCGAGCTCGCTCCGGGTCTCGGCCGGAACGGCCCCGTCCTCCGGCCGCTCGACGATCGGCGCGAGCACCCCGTCGAGGTCGAAGAAGAGGGCGGCGAGGCGGGGCTCGGCGGCGAGCCGCTCGAGCAGGGCGTGACCGTCCATCGCCGTAGGATACGAGGGTGCGCCTCGTCGCGATCGGCCTGCTCGCCGGCCTCCTCAGTGCGCTCTTCGGGGTCGGCGGCGGCATCGTCGCGGTGCCGCTCCTGATCCTCGCGGTCAGGATGGAGCCGCGCTCGGCGACGGCGACCTCGCTCGGGATGATCGGGATCACCGCCCTCGCCGGGACGATCGGCTACGCGATCGGCGGCCACGTCGAGGTCGGGTACGCGGCGCTGGTCGGGATTCCCGCCGCCTTCGGAGCGGTCGCGGGGGCCTCGCTCCAGCAGCGGCTCAACGCGCGCACCCTGTCCTATCTCTTCTCGGTGCTCCTCGTCGCGATCGCCGTGAGGCTGTTCGTCACGTGACCCTCTTCTTCGCAGCGGTCGCGCTGGGCATCGCCGCGGGCGTCCTCTCGGGGCTGTTCGGAGTCGGCGGCGGGATCCTGTTCGTGCCGATCCTGCTCGCCCTCGGGCTGAAGCAGCTCGACGCCGAGGCGACCTCGCTGCTCGCGATCCTTCCCACCGTGGCGGCCGGGATCTGGCGCCAGCAGCGGTACGGCAACGTCCGCTGGCGAAGCTCGATCGTGCTCGGGATCGCCTCGGTCGCCGGTGTCGCGGTCGGGATCCGGATCGCCACCTCCCTCAACGAGGACCTGCTGCGAAAGCTCTTCGCGGTGCTGCTGCTCCTCGTCGCCGCGCAGCTCGCCTGGCGCGCGCGGCGAGGCTAGCCCCCGGCGGCGGCATACTCCTACCGTGCCCAAGGCCGCCGCCGTCGCACTCGCCGCCCTCGCGCTCCTGTTCGTCGCGGGCGGCGCCTCCTCGGCCGGCAGCAGCGCCGGCGGGGCCGCCTCGAGCGCGTTCGCGGTGAGGGTCGTCCTTCCCGGGCAGACGGCGGTCACCGTCGCGGAGGTCTCGGCGCCGCCCAGGGGGGCCTTCTCGACGCCGAGCTTCCAGTACCCCACGGACGGCTCGGCGGTGACGAGCGGCGCGATCAGCGCGACCACGTCGGCCACATCCGGCCCGGCACCGTCGGCAGCCGCCGCGGCGAACGTCTCGGATCTCTCGCTCTTCGACGGCGACATCGTCGCCCGGAAGGTCTCGGCCGGCGCCCACGCCTCGGCCGGGCAGACGACGGCCCAGGGCGACATGGGAGGCAGCTTCGACGGCCTCACCGTGCTCGGGACCGCGGTCACCGCGCCGGCCGAGAACCAGCGGATCGCTCTCGCCGACTGGGGGTACGTGCTCCTGCTGGAGCAGGGCAGCAACCCGGCGCCGCGCTACAGCGGCTTCGTCACCGCGCTCGACGTCCACCTCACGCGCGACCACGGCGGGCTTCCGGCGGGAAGCGAGATCCTCGTCGGGCGGGCCGAGGCGAGCGCCCAGGTCGCCGCGCGCCGCCGCCTCCGAAGCCGCACGTCCACGGCACGCCCGCCAAGGCGCCCGACGACCTGCCGCTGATCCCGCCCGCCTACCGGACGATCCCGAAGATCACCCCGCCGCTCGGCCAGGGCGGCTACGTCTTCCCGATCTGGGGCCCCTCGGGGTTCAGCGACACCTTCGGGGCGCAAGCGCACCCTGACCTGGCACCACGGCGACGACATCTTCGCCCCGTACGGCGCGCCCGCGCTCGCGGTCAACGACGGGGTCGTCTTCTCGGTGGGCTGGAACAAGGTGGGCGGCTGGCGGCTGTGGCTCCTCGACGCCAAGGGCAACGAGTACTACTACGCGCACCTCTCCGCCTATGCGCCGGTGGCGGTGAACGGCGCCGAGGTGAAGGCCGGCACCGTGCTCGGCTTCGTCGGCAACACGGGTGACGCGCGCGGCACGCCCTTCCACCTCCACTTCGAGATCCACCCGAAGGGCCTGCTCTCGCTCGGCTACGACGGAGCCGTCGACCCCACGAGCTACCTCCAGTCCTGGAAGCACCTCACGGACGTGACCGCCTTCGTCGGCTCGTCGTTCGAGCCGGGCGCGGTGCTGCTCGAGGCATCGGACATCTCGAGCGGGAACGGGCTCGACCCGTCCTCGCTCGCTCGCGCCTTCGCGCCGCTCTCGAAGGCGGGCGAGGTCGCCCTGCTCGCGGGCACGAGGCTGCCGGTCGCGCCCGGGTCGGCGCCGCCCCCGCCGACGGCCGGAGCCGCCGGCGGGCACGACTGATCGCTAGTTGCTGCCGTTCGCCTCGCTCGGCCTGGTACGTGAAGTCGTCCCCGCCGCCGAAGACCGACTCGGAGACCCACTTGCGGGTCTCGGGGCCCGTCACCGGGTTGTAGAAGACGGCCAGCACGATGCCCACGAGGAACAGGAACTTCCGGAACCCGTGCCCCTCTTTCGGCGCCTGCGGCCGCTGGATCTTGTCGACCGCGTTGCGGAGCTCGCTCGTCGCCTGGCGCAGGTTGCCGAGGATCTCGGGCTCGACCGCGACCCTCGTCGCGGCGGCGACGTATCCGCGGTCGCTCTTGGAGTTGAACTTCGCTGCGGCGGCGCGCGCGGCCCCCAGCGCGGTCAGCAGGTGCGCACGGACCTCCTCGTCCTGGAGCGCTCGCTGCACGTACGGCTTGACTTGCTCGGCTGAGTCAAAGACCTTAGTAGCGGCCATGTTCGGCCCTTCCTTTCGATCGTCGTTTGTCCAAGTTGTATCGCGTTCGGCCGCTTCGGGGGCGGGATGCCTGCTCGCGGCCTTCGCCCTGGCCGGCTGCGGCGGCAGCGCCAGGCCGCCCGCGACGGTACAGGGAGGCGGCTTCACCTTCGCCGCGCCGGGCGCATGGACGGTGACGCGCACCGGGACGACTGTCGCCGCCGCACACGGCAGCAAGACGGTCTCGGTGACGACGTTCCGCCTCACGAAGGCCTACCGCCCGCAGCTCTGGAGGCAGGCGGTGGCGGAGCTCGACGGCGTCGCCTCGAAGCTCGCCTCCGAGCTCCACGGCACTGTCACCGCCTCCCGCACCGTGAAGGTCGGAGGATCGGCCGCCCGCCAGTACGACCTCGCGTTCACGAAGGACGGAGAGCGGCTCGTCGAGCAGATCACCTTCGTCCTGCTCGGGCGGCGGGAGTACGAGCTGCTCTGCCGGTACAAGGCGGGAAAGGCCGAGTCCGCCTGCTCGCAGCTCCTGGTCTCCTTCCGGCCCGCGTAGCCACTGCGGGTAGAGTCTCCGGGCGATGCAGCTGGTCCGGCGTATCGTCGCGATCCTGACGGCGCTCACCGCCGCCGTGCTGTACATCTGGTTCGCGGCCGTGCGCCACGCGCCGGCGGTAAGGCGACGGAAGGCGGAACGGCGGCGGTGACCGGGCTGACGCGCTTCGTCGTGCGCTTCCGTTGGGTCGTGCTCGGCGTCTGGCTCGTCGTCCTGCTCGCGGGCGGCTATTCGTCGTCCCACCTGAGCGCGCTCCTCTCGAACACCTTCACGGTCCCGGGGACCGACTCGGAGCGCGCCCGCACGATCCTCCAGCACAACTTCGGCGACCGCTCCGACGGAGAGTTCCTCGTCGTCTTCAAGGTGCCGAGCTCCGCAGACGCCGCCGCCAGGTCGCGGCTCCAGGGCGCTCTCGGCGACCGCGGCGACGCTCGTCCCGGGCGGCAAGGCGACCCCGCTCACCCCGGCGGGGAGCCACATCCTCTACGGCAGCATCCTCTCGCAGCTCACGATCGCGAAGGCGAAGGGCTACACGGGGCCGCTCGTCACGAAGCTGCGCCAGACGCCGGGGGCGACGGTCTACGTCACCGGCCAGGCGGCGATCCAGCACGACCTCGACCCGATCTTCTCGAAGGACCTCAAGAAGGGCGAGTCGATCGCGCTCCCGATCGCGCTGATCGTCCTGCTCGCGGTGTTCGGGATCTCGTTCGCCGTGCCTGATCCCGTTCATCTTCGCGGCGTGCACGATCATGGGCACCCTCGGGCTCGTCTACATCGCGGCGCAGCACCTGTCGATGGCGACCTACGTCACGAACCTCGTGCAGCTGATCGGGCTCGGGATCGCGATCGACTACTCGCTGCTGATCGTCTACCGGTTCCGCGAGGAGCTGGCGCGCGGAGGGTCGACGCGACGACGCGATCGTGCGGACGATGGAGACCGCCGGGCGCGCGGTCGTCTTCTCCGGCCTCGCGGTCGCGCTCGGCCTCGCGGTGCTGCTCTTCATGCCGCTGCCGTTCATGCGCTCGATGGGCGTCGGCGGCTTCCTGATCCCGATCGTCTCGATCCTCGCGGCGGTGACCCTCCAGCCGGCGCTGCTCTCGCTGTTCGGCCGCAAGGGCACCGCGCGCTGGCCGGCGGCGGCGTTCATCCGCGACCGCCTGCACATCCCGCTCCGGCGCATGGCGGGGACGGTGGACGTGGACAAGGGCTGGTGGTCGCGGCTCGCGCGCGAGATCATGGCGAGCCCGGGGTGGTTCTTCGCGCTCGGGACGATGATCCTCGTCGTGCTCGCGATCCCGGCGATCTGGCTCGCGCTGACCCCGGGCTCGGCCGAGGGGATCCCGCGCTACCCGCAGTCGGTGCAGGGCTTCGACCTGCTGAAGAGCGCGGTCGGCGCGGGCGCGCTCGTCGCCGACCCAGATCGTGGTCGACTCCGGGCCGGGCGGCGACGTCCTCGATCCCGAAGACCCAGCAGGCGATCATCAACCTGACGACCTTGCTCGAGATCGACCCGGAGGTCGCGACGGTCCAGTACCAGCCCGACATCAACACGCGCTACGTCGACAAGACCGGCCGCTACGCGGTGGTGATCGTCGCCGGCAGGCACGAGTACGGCACGCCGCAGGCGCAGGCGTTCGTGCACCGGCTACGCGGGACGATCATCCCGGGCGCGGGGTTCCCGGACGGCGTGAGGGTGATCGCGGGCGGCGGCCCGCCGCAGGGCGTCGACTTCCTCCACAAGGCCTACAGCGTCTTCCCGTGGTCGTGCTCGTCGTGCTCGTGCTCACGTACCTGCTGCTGCTGCGCGCGTTCCGCTCGTGGCTGCTGCCGCTCAAGGCGGTGCTCCTCAACCTGCTCTCGGTCGCCGCCGCGTACGGGGTGCTCGTGCTCTCGTTCCGCTGGGGCGTCGGGCCACGACCTGCTTCGGCCTCTACCAGATCCCGCAGGTCGAGGGCTGGATCCCGATCTTCCTGTTCGCGATGCTGTTCGGCCTCTCGATGGACTACGAGGTCTTCCTCGTCTCCCGCATGCGCGAGTCGTGGGATCACGTGCCCGACAACGGCCGGGCGGTCGCGCACGGGCTCGAGCGGACCGGGCGGATCGTGACCGCGGCGGCGATCATCATGTCGCGGCCTTCTCCGGGTTCATGGTCGGGAGCATCGTCGGGCTGCAGGAGTTCGGGCTCGGCCTCGCCGTCGCGATCTTCGCTCGACGTGACGCTCGTGCGGATGCGTGCTCGTGCCGTCGCTGATGGCGCTGCTCGGCCGCTGCAACTGGTGGCTCCCCGCCGGCGTCGCGCGCGTCTTCCGCGTCAAGCCCTCGCCGCTCCACCCGCCGGTCGAGCAGCTCGCCGACTAGGCCTCCGGGTACAGCATCAGCTGCGTGCAGCGGAACAGCGCGATCGTCTTCTCGCCGGTGCGCACCGTCGCGTCCCACACCTGGGTCGTGCGTCCGCCGTGCTGGAGCCGCGCCTCGCAGGTGACGGTGCCCTCGCGCGCGGTGCCGAGGAAGTTCGTCTTCAGCTCGACCGTCGTGAACGCGTGGGCGCCCGGCGGCAGGGTGGTCATGCTGCCGTAGCCGCAGGCCATGTCCGCCATCGCGATCAGCGCGGCCGCGTGGAGGAACCCGTTCGGCGCCAGGAGCTCGTCGCGGACGTCGAGCTCGACCGAGACGGCGCCCTCCTCGAGCGCGGTGAAGCGCAGGCCGAGCAGCTGCGCGAGGGAGTCGTGGATCGCGAGCTCCATCCGAGGCGAACTCTACGCGACCCCGAGTAGCATCCCGGGCGATGAAGGGACTCGTCTGCGCAGGAGGAGAGGCGACGCGGCTCGGCGAGCTGACCCGCGTCTCGAACAAGCACCTGCTGCCGGTCGGCCGCTGGCCGATGATCTACTACCCGCTCCAGCTGCTCCAGCTCGCCGGGGTGCACGAGGTGCTGATCGTCACCGGCAAGGGCCACGCCGGCCAGATGCATCGACCTGCTCGGCGACGGCCGCGTGAGCGCGCGCGGGAGCGGCGAGCCGCTGCTCGAGCGTCGATCTCACCTACAAGGTGCAGACCGAGCCCGGCGGGATCGCCCAGGTGGTCGGGATGGCGCGGGACTTCGCGCGCGGGCGACCAGCTCGTGGTCTGCCTCGGCGACAACATCTTCGAGTACTCGCACGCCGACGCGATCCGCGGCTGGGGCACGGGCGCGCAGATCTTCGTCAAGGAGGTGCCCGATCCCGAGAACTTCGGCGTGGTCGTGTACGGCGAGGACGGGCGCGTGACCGACATCGTCGAGAAGGCCGGCGTCGTCGACCTGCGCTACCCGGAGCCGCCTTCGCAGCGACGCGGTGGTCGGGCTCTACTGCTACCCGCCCGACGTGTTCGAGATCATCGACGGCGCTGGCGACCTCGTCGCGCGGCGAGCTCGAGATCACCGACGTGAACCGCGCCTATGCCCAGCGCGGCGAGCTGACCGTGCGCGAGGTCGAGGGCTGGTGGGAGGACGCGCGGCAAGCACTGGCAGCACCTCGCCGACGTCGGCCGGCGGATCGACGAGACGGGCGTGAACAAGTGATCCCGGGCCTCCAGCGGATCCCGCTGCGCAAGTTCGAGGACGAGCGCGGCTGGTTCATGGAGCTGCGGCCGCGACAGCGCGCTGCCGCGCGCGACCGTGCAGACGAACGTCTCCTTCTCGCGCCGCGGCGTGATCCGCGGCCTCCACTACCACGAGCGCGGCCAGGACGACCTCTTCGTCTGCCTCCAGGGGACGGCGCGCGTCGTCGTGCTCGACCGCGGAGCGGCGAGACCCACTGCGAGGACATCGGCGACGAGAACCCGGTCGCGCTCTACATCCCCGGCCGCCACGCGCACGGCTTCGAGGCGCTCACCGACCTGCTGTTCGTCTACCACGTGACCGAGGAGTACGACCCCGCCGACCCGGACGAGCACGGGATCGCCTGGGACGACCCGCGCGTCGTCGACCTGTGGAGCCAGCGATCGCCGATTCTCTCGCCACGGGACACCGCCGCCGCGTCCTGATCACGGGCGCGGGCGGCCAGCTCGGCCACGCGCTCCAGGAGGCGTTCGCCGGCGAGGACGTGCTCGGCCTGGGCCACGCCGGCTGGGACGTGACCTTCCCGCCGCCGCCGCTGCCGTGGGTGCCCGACCTCGTCCTGCACGCGGCGGCCTGGACGGACGTGGACGGCGCCGAGGACGACCCCCAGGGCGCGGCCGCGGTCAACGTCGGCGGCACGCAGCACGCCGCCGAGCTCGGCGCGCCGCTCGTCGTGTTCTCGACCGACTACGTCTTCGACGGGCGCAAGACGCGAGCCGTACGTCGAGTCGGACTCGCCGAACCCGCTCTCCGTCTACGGGCGCACGAAGCTCCACGGCGAGGCGGCGGCGGGCGAGCAGGCGTGGATCGTCCGCACCTCGTGGCTCTTCGGCGAGACCGGGCACAACTTCGTGCGGACGATGCTCCGGGTCGGGCGCCGAGCGCGACGAGGTGGCCGTCGTCGACGACCAGCGCGGCTGCGCCGACCTACGTCGGCCATCTCGCCGCGGCGGTGCGGGAGGTCGTCGCGCTGCCGTTCGGGGTCTGGCACGTCGCGGGCGGCGGGGAGGCGACCTGGGCCGACCTGGCCGAGGCGATCTTCGAGGAGGCCGGCCTGCAGTGCCGGGTGAGGCGGATCTCGTCGGACGAGCTGGACCGCCCGGCGCCGCGCCCGGCCAACTCGGTGCTGCGCAGCGAGAAGCCCGGCGCGCCGCTCCTGCCGCACTGGCGCGAAGGGCTCCGCGCCTGCCTCGAGCGCCTGGGCTAGGCCTTGCGCCAGGCGGTCTTCGTGTAGGCGAGCTGGAGCCCGGCCCGCTCGAGGTTCCGCAGGCTCGCGGGATTCGCCGTGAGCGCACACACCTCGCGGCACCCCGCCGCAGCCGCGTCGGAGATCCGCCTCCGGATCAGCGCCGTCTGGCAGCCGCGGCCGCGGAAGGCCGGCAGCGTCGAGGCTCCGGCGAGACAGCCGATCCCGTCGTCGATCACGAGCAGCGCCGCGGCGGCGGCGGCACCGTCGAGCTCGGCGAGGTACAGCCGCCAGCCCGGCTCCCCGGCCCAGCGGGAAACGGACGGCCGGGAGGTCGGCGGCGCCCCGTTCCCGTCGCAGAAGGTCGCCGCGAAGAGCCCGGCCTCCCCCGGCCCCACCTCGCGCACGTTCTCGGCGGAGAGCGACGCGGCAGGCCCGGCGAGCACCCAGAGCGGCTCGAGGCGCTCCCAGCCCGGCGGCTCCACGCCCTCGGGCAGCTCGACCCAGGGCCGGAGGCCCTTCCGCCGCGTACAGCGCCTCGAGCGGCCCGAGCTCCTCGGCGTCGTCCACCCCGTGGATCCGGTTGACGAAGTCCAGCTCCGGTCGCGAGGGGCAGAGCGCCGCGACCGCGCCGCCGACTCGCTCGAGCCGGACCTCGGGGATCAGCTCGAGCCGGCGAACGGAGAAGCCGTTCATGACCCGCTCGAGCTCCGCTCTCACGTCAGCTTCGCGCAGTGGGCGAGGAGCTTCTGCACGTCGTAGGCCGGCGCGGGAAGGCTCTTCGCGGGAGCGACCGGCCTCAGCGCCTGGACGACACGGCGGAGCCCCTTCTTGTCGATCGGATAGAGGTTGAGCTGGTTCGCGAGCGAGATCGTGGCGTGGTCGGTGAACACGATCACGCCGGCGGCGCTCGCACCGCGCGAGTTCGCGTCCCAGATCACCGCCGGGGCGCCCGCGACCTTCGTCTGCTCGCAGTTCGCGCCCGCGAGATCGGCGCCGACCGTTCTGGCGTCGAACGGCTCGCTCGAGATCGAGAGCACCTCGCCGCAGTCGCCGTCCGTCGTCCCGGAGCCGCAGCTCGAGTACTCGAGCACCAGCACCGAGCCGGCAGCCTCGGCGTTGATGCGCTGTCCGTCGTCGAACCACTGCCCCGCGTCGACCGTCGGCAGGTGCAGCCGGGAGCTCATGCGCGCGAGCCGGGTGGCGATCGGCTCGAACGGGTTCTTCGCCGGGTTGCAGTCGTCGAGCGTCGAGACGTCGAGAGTCGGCGGACCGGAGCGAGGCGCTCCCGCTCACCGGGCGCAGCGCCGCGACCGCGCGGCCCACGACATCGGGCGGCCCGAGCACCACGATCTGCTGGTCGCCGCTGTAGAGGACGACGCCGTCCGTGCCGACCGCCGCCGGGATCCCGCGGATCCGCATCCGCGCGCAGGTGCCGTCGAGCAGCTTCGGGACGTCGTCCGACGTGAGCGAGTACTTGCGGGTGGTGACCGCGATCCAGAGCGGGTAGCCGCAGCGCGGCGCGGTGAACGGGTCGAGGCGGCTGCCGTGGCTGTGGCAGCTGCCGTAGCCGAAGTCGGCGACCCGGTCGCCGCCCGCGGCGTCACGACGCGGGTCAGCTTCAGCCCGCCGAAGGAGCGGCCGAGCCACCAGGCGGGCGGACCGTCGGCATGCTCGACCTGTCTTCAGGTTCGACGACATCGACGCGTCGAAGACGCCGAGGCGCGACGCGGTCCAGAACGCCGCGATCCCCACGAGGACGACGACGATCGCGACGAACGTGAAGAGCGTCGGGTGTCGCAGGAGCCATCGCATCAGCGATGGATTGAACCATCTACGCTTTAAGAGGATGCGAATTCTCGTCACGGGCGGGGCCGGGTTCATCGGCTCCCACTTCGTCAAGCGGCTCGTCGCGGCAGGTGACGAGGTCGTCGTGCTCGACAAGCTCACCTACTCGGGCAACCGGGCGAACCTCGACGGCGTCGACCACGAGTTCCACGAGGGCGACATCGTCGACCCGTCCGCCGTCGCGTCGGCCGGGCGGGACTGCGCCGCGATCGTGAACTTCGCGGCGGAGACCCATGTCGACCGCTCGATCCTCGGCGCCACCGACTTCGGGCGCACCGAGTTCTTCGGCACCCAGGTGCTGCTCGAGCACGTCCGCGCGACGGGAGCGCGCTTCGTCCAGGTCTCGACGGACGAGGTCTACGGGGATCTGGCCGACGGAGGCTCCGCCCGCGAGGACGACCCGATCCGCCCGTCGAGCCCCTACAGCGTCGCCAAGGCCGCGGGCGACCTCCACGTCCCGGCCTACGCGCGCACCTTCGGGGTCGACGCGTCGATCACGCGGGGCTCGAACACCTACGGGCCGAACCAGTATCCGGAGAAGCTGATCCCGCTCTTCACCACGAACGCGCTCGACGGCGAGCCGCTGCCGCTGTACGGCGACGGCAGGCAGGTGCGCGACTGGCTCCACGTCGACGATCACTGCGCCGGGATCGAGCTCGTCCTGCGCGAGGGGAAGGCCGGCGAGATCTACAACGTCGGCGGCGGCGAGGAGGTCGAGAACCGCGCGATCGCGGCGAGCATCGTCGAGCTCACCGGCGCCGATCCCGGGCTGCTGCGAAGCGTCGAGGACCGGCCGGGGCACGATCGCCGCTACTCGCTCGACTCCGGGAAGCTGCGCGGCGCTCGGCTGGCGAACAACGCACACGCTCGCGGACGGCCTGCCCGAGACGGTGGAGTGGTACCGCGCGAACCGCGCCTGGTGGGAGCCGATCAAGTCGGGCGAGTACCGCGCGTACTACGAGCGCCAGTACGCGAAGCGTCTCGCCTGACGACGAGGGATCGCGGCGCGAAGCGCGAAGGGGATGAGTCTGATGCTGCGCCGTACTGCGGTCCTCGGCTTTGCCCTGCTCGCGCTCGTCGGGGGCTCGGCCGGCGCGCGCGTGCAGGCGGTTCCCGCGCCGGTCACGAGCTTCGTCTTCGCGGGCCACGGCTACGGGCACGGGATCGGGATGAGCCAGTACGGCGCGCTCGGCTACGCGCAGCACGGCTACACCTACGCGCAGATCCTCGCCCACTACTTCCCCGGCACGACGCTCGGCTCCGCGCCCGGCGTCACCCTGCGGGTGCTGCTCGCCGAGGGCAAGAAGACGCTCACTGTCTCCTCGACCGCGCCGTTCACGGTCGTCGACGGCACGGGCGCGAGCCGTTCGCTCGCCGGCGGGCGCGTACGCCTTCGGCACGGGATTCGCGCTGCAGCCGGTGCCGCCGATCGAGGGGTCCGGCGGCACGGCGATGACCGGCCCGCTCACGTTCTCGCCGGGCTCGGCGCCGCTCGCGCTCGGGGGGAAGGCGTACCGCGGCAAGCTGCGCGCGATCCTCGCGGCGAACAAGACCCTCGAGGCGGTCAACGTGGTCTCGCTGGAGAGCTACCTCTACGGCGTCGTCCCCTCGGAGATGCCGTACATCTGGGCGCCCGACGCGCTCGAGGCGCAGGCGGTCGCCGCGCGCTCCTACGCGCTCGCCACCCGCAAGCAAACCGGCGACTTCGACGTCTACGGAGATGTGCGCAGCCAGGCCTACGGCGGAATCGCCGCCGAGCACTTCGAGACGACTGCCGCGGTCGACAAGACGCGGCGGCAGGTCGTGCTCTACAACGGGAAGGTCGCGACGACCTACTTCTTCTCGACCTCGGGCGGGCGCACCGCGGCGATCCAGGACGCCTGGCCGAAGTCGGCCCCGGTGCCCTACCTCGTCTCCGTCCCCGATCCCTACGACACGCTCTCGCCCTGGCACAACTGGGGGCCGGTGCTGGTCGACGGCGCCGCGCTGCGCAAGGCGCTCAAGCTGGCCGGGCCCGTCGCTGACCTGACCGTGACGCCCGGTGTCGGCGGGCGCGCCGCCTCCGTGGTCGTCACCGACATCCTCGGCGACGCCGTGACCGTCTCCGCCGACACGTTCCGGACGCTGCTCGGGCTGCGCTCGACGTGGTTCACGGCCGGCGTCCTCTCGCTCGCCGCCTCCGAGACGCCCGTCGACTACGGCGGGACCGTCGACCTCTCCGGCGTCGCCCGAGGCGTCACTGCGCCCGTGCTCCAGCAACGGCCCACCGGCGGCGTGTGGCAGCCGGTCGGCGCGGTCAGCCCCGATCCGAGCGGCGCGTTCCAGCTCACCGAGAACCCGGAGGCGAGCACGGACTACCGGCTCGTCGCGGGGAAGGCGACAGGCGCGCTCCTCCACGTCGGCGTCGCGCCGCTCGTGACCGTGGAGGCCTTGCCCGACTCGAGCGGGGTCAGCGGTACCGTGGAGCCGCTGCTGATCGGCGCCACGGTCGGTCTCCAGCAGCAGGTCGGGACGACGTGGACGACACTGACGACGGCGACCGTGGACGAGTCCGGCAACTTCCAGGCGCTCTACCCGCTGCAGGCGGGGGTGCTCTATCGCGCGCGGGTCGCGCCCGGCCAGGGATTCGCGGTCGGCGTGACCGATCCGATGAGCGCCCCGTGAGACGCGTCCTGGTCGCGGCGCTCGCCGTCGCGGCGCTCGCGGTGCCGGCGGCCGCGGCGGCGTTCGTCACGAACGACCCGCTGGCGCCGCAGCAGTGGTATCTCGGGCAGGACCGCGCGTTCGACTCGTGGGTCGATCCGCCTGTGCTCGCGCCCGTGAAGGTGGCGGTGATCGACTCCGGGATCGACGGCGGCCACCCGGAGTTCGCCGGCCGGATCGCGCTCGCGCAAGAGCTTCGTCGGCGGCAGCGCCCTCACCGACGAGCAGGGTCACGGCACCTTCGTCGCCGGCGAGATCGCCGCTGCGATGAACAACGGCGTCGGCATCTCCGGGATCGCCTTCCCGGCGCAGCTCCTGATCGCGAAGGTCGTGGACACGGACGGGACGATCTCCCTCGAGAACGAGGCTGCCGCGATCCACTGGGCGGTCGACCACGGCGCCCGCGTGATCAACCTGAGCCTCGGCGGCCTTCGGGACCCCGGCGAGCCGAGCAACGACACCTACTCGCCGCTCGAGGCCGCGGCCGTCTCGTACGCGGTCTCGAAGGGCGTGGTCGTGGTGGCCGCGGTCGGGAACTCCGACCAGGCTCCCGCCACGCCGTGGAACTACGCGAGCTATCCGGCGGCGCTGCCGCACGTGATCGGGGTCGCGGCCCTCGCCCAGGACGGCTCGGTGCCGCTCTTCTCCGACCGCGACCAGGTCTACGTCGATCTCGCCGCGCCCGGGGCGGGCATCCTGTCGACCTTCCCGCGCGCGCTGACCGCCGCGCGGCCCGAGTGCACCGACCAGGGCTATTCCGACTGCGCCGGCGACGAGTACTCCGGCGGCGAGGGCACCTCGTTCGCCGCGCCCCAGGTGTCGGCGGCGGCGGCGCTCCTGCTCGCGACCGATCCGACGCTCACACCGGACCAGGTCGCGACGCTGCTCGAACGCTCCGCGGTGGACATGACTCCGGCCGACGGCTGCCGCGCCTGCGCGATCGGCCGCGACCCGCTCACCGGCTGGGGCAGGCTCGACATCACCGGCGCCCTCGAGGCGCTCTCGGGCCCGTTGCCGACCGCGGACGCGCGAGAGCCGAACGACGGCCCGGGCGCCCTCGCCAACACGGTCTGGGGCAACACGGCGAGCATCGCCGCGACGACGGACTGGTGGGACGACCGGATCGACGTCTACCGGGTCTACATGCGGAAGGGGCAGCTGATCGACGCGTCCCTGCTCGGCCCGTCCGCGCCGGGCGCCAACCTCGTCCTCTGGCGTCCCGGCACGGCGGATGTCGTCGGCACGTCGAAGCGCGTGCTCGCGATGCGGGCCGCGGTCGCAGGCCCTGCGGGGGCTCTCGCCTTCCGCTCCAAAGTGAGCGGCTGGTACTACCTCGAGGTCTCGGCGCGGCGGACCGCCTCGGGCCCGTACACGCTCAGCATCGACGAAGAGCTAGAGCAGCTCGTCCTCGGGCACGTCGCGCAGCACGCGCGCCGGGCTCCCGACCACGACGACGCGCGGCGGCACGTTCTTCGTCACCACGGCACCCGCGCCGACGAACGCCTCCTCGCCGATCTCGATCCCCGGGCACAGGATCGCGCCGCCGCCGATCCGGGCGCCTCGGCGGATCGTCGGGCCCTTCATCAGCGCGTGGCGCCGCTCGGTGCGGCCCATGAAGTTGTCGTTCGTGGTGACGACGCAGGGCGCGATGAAGACGTTGTCCTCGAGCGTCGAGTAGGCGGTGATGTACGCCTCGGCCTGGATCTTCGTGAGCGCGCCGATCGTGGTGTCGTTCTCGACGAGGGCGCCGCGGCCGAGCACGACGTCGTCGCCGATCGTGACGCGCTCGCGGACGCACGACTGGTCGCCGAGGATCACGCGCGCGCCGACGCTCGTGCCGGCGAAGACGATCGCGCCGGTCGAGACGATGGTGCCGTCGCCGAGCACCGCGGGCGGCAGCGGCTCCCGCTTCGCGGTCGAGCGGGGCGAGAGCGTCGGCTGCTTGCCGACGACGGCGTTCTCGAGCACCTTCACGCCTTCCCCGAGCACCGTGCCGGGGTAGACGATCGCGCTCGGATGGACCTCAGCCAAGCGACTCCGTCAGCCGCTCGAGCGCGCGCACGACGACCGCGCCGTCCCGCGCGACCTGCGCCGCGTCGCCCTCGCCCGCGACGAGCGCCAGGAAGTGCTGGCACTCGAGCCGCAGCGGCTCGTCGTTCGCGATCTTCGGGCTGAAGATGTCGCCCGTCCGCGTCTGCCACTCGCCGTAGTTCTCGGCCGGCTGCCAGGGCGCCTTCTCGTAGATCGTCACCTTGCGCTCCAGCTCCATGTCGTCGAACACGGCCATCTTCTCCTTCCCGACGACGGTGAGCTTGCGCATCTTGTGCGGGTCGAGCCAGGAGAGGTGCATGTGCGCGATCTTCCCGGACGGGAAGCGCAGGTAGCAGAAGACGACGTCCTCGACGCCCGGGGTGAGGAACGCGTTGCCGTGCGCGACCGCCTCGGTCGGCTCCTCGCCGATCAGGTAGAGGATCACCGAGAGGTCGTGGACGCCGAGCGACCAGAGCGCGTTCTCGTTCGTGCGGACGATCCCGAGGTTCTGGCGGTTGCCGTAGAGGCAGAGGACCTCGCCGAGGTCGCCGGAGTCGATCAGCTCCTTCAGCTTCTGGACGCCGGGGTGGTAGAGGAGGAGGTGGCCGGGCATCAGCACGAGGCCGCGTTCTGCCGCGAGGGCGACGAGCTCGTCCATCTCGGCGGCGTGCATCGCCGGCGGCTTCTCGACGAGCACGTGCTTGCCCGCCTCGAGCGCCTGCTTCGCGAGCGCGTAGTGGGTCGGCACCGGGGTTGCGATCACGACCGCGTCGAGGTCGGGGTCCGCGACCACCTCGTCGAAGTCGGTTGCTCGGCCCGCCTTCGGATAGCGGGAGCCGTAGCGGTCGAGCAGGCCCTCGTCCAGGTCGCAGAGCCAGGTGAGCTCGGCCAGCTCGTCGAAGTTCCGCGCGAGGTTCGGGCCCCAGTAGCCGAGCCCGGCGATCGCGATCCGCGTCACAGCTTCCAGACCTTCTCCGACTCGATGCCCTTCGTGGCGTTGCGGAGGTCGACGACGACCGCGGCCTCCTCGACCACGCGCGCGTAGTCGACCGCGGCGTGGTCGGTGACGATCACCACCGCGTCGTAGGCGGCGGGCTCGAGCTCGACGGAGCGCAGGCCGAGCCCGGGCAGCTCGGGCACGTGCGGGTCGTGGTAGCTGATCGTCGCGCCCGCGCCGCGCAGGAGCTCGATCACCTTCAGCGCGGGCGACTCGCGCATGTCGCCGATGTCCGGCTTGTAGGCGACGCCGAGGATCAGGAGCTTCGAGGTCGAGAGCGCCTTCCCGGCGCGGTGGTTCAGCGCCTGCGAGACGACCGAGCGGCAGTAGTAGGGCATGTTCTCGTTGACCTTGCCGGCGAGCTCGATGAACTCGGTCGTGAAGTCGAACTCGCGCGCCTTCCAGGTGAGGTAGAACGGGTCGATCGGGATGCAGTGGCCGCCGAGGCCGGGGCCCGGGTTGAAGCGCATGAACCCGAACGGCTTGGTCGCCGCCGCGTCGATCACCTCCCAGACGTCGATCCCCATCCGGTCGCAGAGCTGCGCGAGCTCGTTGACGAGCGCGATGTTGACCGAGCGGAAGATGTTCTCGAGCAGCTTCGTGAGCTCCGCCGCCTCCGGCGAGCTGACGGTGTGCACCGTGTCGAGGGCGCTGCCGTAGAGCGCGGCCGCCCGCTCGATGCAGCCGGGGGTGATCCCGCCCACGACCTTCGGCACGTTTCGCGTCGTCCAGTCGGTGCGGCCCGGGTCGACGCGCTCGGGCGCGAACGCGAGGTGGAAGTCCTCGCCGACCTTCAGCCCGGTCGCCTCGAGGATCGGCAGCACCACCTCGCGGGTCGTGCCGGGATAGGTCGTCGACTCGAGCACGACGAGCTGCCCGTGCTGCAGCCGCTTCGCGACCTCGCGGGTGGCGGACAGCACGATCGTGAGATCCGGCTCGCGCTGCTTCGAGAGCGGGGTCGGCAGCGCGATGATCACCGTCTCGACCTCGCGCAGGACGTCGTAGTCGGTCGTCGCCGTCAGGCCCGCGTCGAGCAGCTCGCGGAGCTTCTCCGAGGGCACGTCCTCGATGTAGCTGTCGCCGTTGTTGATCCTCGCGACCCGCTCCTCGCTGATGTCGACGAGGACGACGCGACGGCCCGCCTCCGCGAAGACCTGGGCGTGCGGGACGCCGACGTAGCCGGCGCCGATGATGGCGATCTCGGGCTTCATGCCGCGGACAGGCTACTAGGAAGGACGACCGTCGAGCCTGATGGTCCACACCTCGACGGAGGCGACCTCGAGATGCGTCCCGCTCCAGGGATCGCGGGCGAGCGCGGCGCGGATCGCCTGCTCCGATTCGGCCTCGAAGACGAGCGCGACGCGGGGGCCGCCGTCGAGCGGCCCGCCGAGGACGATGAGGCCGTCGTCGACGAGCCCTTCCATGAAGTCCGCGTGCGGCAGCCAGCCGGACTGCTCCTCGAGCGGCTTGGACCGGTCGAACTCGGGGCCGGTCTGGGTGAGGATCACGAGGAAGGTCGTCATGACTCCAGCAGTATCTCCGCGATCCGCTCCGACGCGTAGCCGTCGCCGTAGAGCAGCGGCCGCTCGGCGGGCATGTGCGCCTCGGCGGCCGCCGCCGCGATCCGGTCGGGATCGTCGTCGACGAGCACGTTCGCCCCGGCCTCGACCGTGTCCATCCACTCGGTCGAGGGGCGCATCGTCACGCACGGCACGCCGTACCAGTAGGCCTCCTTCTGGAGCCCGCCGGAGTCGGTGAGGATCACGCGGGCCTGCGAGGCGAGCGCGGCGAGCTGGAGGTAGCCGAGCGGCTCGACGAGGCGCACGTTGGGTCCGAGCTCGATCCCGGCCTCGGCGAGTGCGGCCCGGGTGCGCGGATGGGCCGGGAAGACGACGGGCTCGTCCAGGCGGCTCAGCCCCTCGGCGATGCGGCCGAGCCGTGGCTGCGAGACGTTCGCCTGGCGGTGGACCGTGGCGACCGCGTACCGGCCGGGCTCGAGCCCGTCGAGCGGGACGCGATCGCGCGCGAGGGGGGCGAACAGGCGCGCCGCGTCGGCCATCACGTCGCCGACGACGGCGGCGCGGCCGGGCACGCCCTCGCGCTCGAGCTGCGCGCGCGAGCGCTCGTCGGGGCAGAGCAGCAGCGCCGCGAGCTGGTCGACCTCGACGCGGTTCCGCTCCTCGGGCATCGTCCAGTCGCCCGAGCGCAGGCCCGACTCGACGTGCGCGACGGGAGTGTCGGCGCCGGCGCCAGCCAGCGCGCCGGCGAGCGTCGAGTTCGTGTCGCCGAAGACGAGCACCCAGTCGGGCCGCTCGGCCTCGACGGTGACCGCGATCCCGGGCCGCATCAGGGCGGGGTCGGCGGAGCGCGTGGCGAGCCGGTGGTGCGGCTCCTCGAGGCCGAGCTCGTCGAAGAAGACCTGCGAGAGCTCGCGGTCGTAGTGCTGCCCCGTGTGGAGCACGACCTCCTCGATCCCGGCCGCGCGGAGCGCGAGCGAGAGGGGCGCCGACTTGATGAACTGCGGCCGGTTTCCGACAACCGTGAGGACTTTCATCGGGGCCAGGGTAGGCGATCCGCCGGCGCGGGCGCGGTGCTAGCCTTGACGCCCGCGGGCCGTTAGCTCAGCTGGTAGAGCAGGGGACTCTTAATCCCAAGGTCGGAGGTTCGATCCCTCCACGGCCCACCTCGGACGGAAGTCCGCCCGCGCACGGTGCGTGAAGGCGATCGAACCTGGTTTGCGACCGGATTCGGAGGTACGGCAGATGGGCAAGGGAACGAAGAAGAAGGCGAAGGACAAGGCGCCCCACCGTGACGCTGACACCGTGCAGGATCCGTCGGCGGCGTCCGAAGAGGCCGTGGCGAGTCCTTCCGTGGAGGCAAAGCCGAACGGGAAGATGAAGCGGAAGGAGTACGAGCGGCAGATGGCGATCCTCCAGGGCGAGCTCGTGGCCATGCAGGAGTGGGTCAAGACCACCGGCGCCAGGGTCTGCATCGTGTTCGAGGGCGTGGACTCCGCCGGCAAGGGCGGCACGATCCGGCGGATCACCGAGCGGACGAGCCCTCGCGTGTTCAAGCACATCGCCCTGCCCGCACCGGACGCGCGGACCAGGTCGCAGATGTACGTCCAGCGCTACATCGAGCGCTTCCCGTCGGCCGGAGAGGTCGTGATCTTCGACCGCAGCTGGTACAACCGGGCGGGCGTCGAGCCCGTCATGGGCTACTGCACCCAGGAGGAGACCAATCGGTTCCTCCAGATGGTGCCGCAGGTCGAGAAGGCGATGGTCGACGACGGGATCATCCTGATCAAGTACTTCCTCAACGTCAGCCGCGAGGAGCAGACCCGGAGGCTCGAGGCCCGGATCGACGATCCGCGCAAGGTCTGGAAGCTCTCGCCCACCGACCTGAAGTCCTACGGCCGGCGATACGACTACCTCCGGGCCCGCGACGCGATGATCGTCGCCACCAGTTCGGAGTGGGGCCCCTGGCACGTCGTGGACAACGACGACAAGAAGCGCGGCAGGCTGAACATCATCACCCACCTGCTCAGCCAGATCCCGTACGAGCCGCTCGCGCCGCCGGACGCGAAGATGCCCAAGCCGCCGAGCCACGACGGCTACGTCGAGCCGGATACGTCCCGGCCCAACATCCCGACGCCGTTCTAGGGCACGAAAGGACCGAGCGATGACCGAGAACCCGGACGTGAGCACGGGCGATGCTCCGGCGACGGCGTGGTACGGGCTGACGCCGGAGGACGTGGCGAAGCGACTCGACGTCGACCCTGCGCAGGGCCTGAGCGCGGCGAAAGCCGCCGAGCTGCTGGGAAAGAACGGGCCCAACGCCCTCCCCGCCGAAGCGGTGGAGCCCGAGTGGCAGCGGTTCCTGGGCCAGTACAAGAGCTACATGCAGATCATCCTCGTCGCGGCCGCCGTCGCGTCGATGGCGATCGGCGAGCTCGCTACGGGGGTCGCCGTCCTGTTGATCACCGCACTCAACGCGCTCGGGGGCATGCGCCAGCAGGGCAAGGCGGAGAGCGCCATGAACGCCCTGCAGTCGGAGTTGAAGGCGTCCGCCCGGGTCCGCCGCGACGGGGCGGAGGTGAAGATCGTCGCCGACCAGGTCGTGGTCGGCGACGTCGTGCTGCTCTCGGCGGGCGACAGCGTGTGCGCCGACGGGCGGATCATCGAGGCCGCGTCGCTGCAGATCGACGAGTCCCAGCTGACCGGCGAGAGCGTCCCCGCGTCCAAGGACGCCGGTGTGATCTCGGACCCGAAGCCGGGCCTCGGCGACCAGACGAACATGGCGTTCATGAACTCGCCCGTCACCCACGGGAGCGGCGTGATGATCGTCACCGGCACGGGCATCGACACGGAGGTGGGTCACATCTCCGGAATGCTGAAGTCGACCCCCACCCTGAAGACTCCGCTGACGGCGCAGCTGGACACGTTGACGCTGTGGATCGCCGCGGCCGCGGGCCTCACGATCGCGATCATGTTCGCGCTCGGGATCCACCGCGGCGAGTCGACCCAGACCATCTTCACGACCGCAATCGCGCTGGCCCTGGCCGCCGTGCCGATGGCGATGCCCACGGTCCTGCAGGTGATCCTGTCGAAGGGATCCACGACCCTCGCCGCCCACGGCGCCGTCGTGAAGAGCCTCGCCTCGGTCGAGACCCTGGGCTCGACCTCCGCGATCAACTCGGACAAGACCGGCACCCTGACGATGAACCAGGTGACGGTCGTCGAGGTGATCGACCCGACCGACCGCTACGCGATCACCGGGATGGGCTACGGCCTCGACGGCGAGATAGAGCACGCCGCCGGCAACACGAACACGATCGAGGACGCGATCCTGCCGTTCCTGATCGCCAACGACGCGAAGCTCGTCGACGGCAAGGTCGTGGGCGATCCGACCGAGGGCGCGCTGCTCGTCCTCGGGCACAAGGCCCGGCTGGACGTCGAGGGCACGCAGGCGACCTATCCCCGGCTCGCGACGCTGCCGTTCGACCCCACGTACAAGCTCATGGCCGTCTTCGCGAACGCCAAGGACGCGTCCGGGAAGGCCGTCGTCCGCGCCTTCGTGAAAGGAGCCGGCCCGGCGGTGATCGGCCGCGCCGCGACCGCCCTGGCCAACGGCGAGAGCGTCCCCTGGGGCGACCAGCAGAACAAGCGCTCCGGCGAGGAGATGGATCGCCTCGGCGGCAAGGGCCTGCGGATCATGGTCGCGGGCACGCGGGACGTCGACCCAGCCGACTTCGATCCGAACGGCGACCTGCTGTCGCTCGTGAAGGACCTCCAGATGACGGCGATGGTCGGGATGATCGATCCGCCCAGAGCCGAGTCGAAGGACGCGGTCAAGAACGCCCAGGCCGCGAACATCCGGGTGCGGATGGTGACCGGGGACGACGTCGTCACCGGCGCCGCGATCGCGACGCAGCTCGGCATCCCCGGTGAGGCGATCCTCGGTGCGGACTTCGCAGCCATGTCCGAGGACGAGCGGCTCCGGCGCATCGACGCGATCGGCGTCGTGGGCAGGGTGGCGCCCGAGCACAAGGTGCTGATGGTGAACACCCTGCAGAAGAAGGGCGACGTCGTGGCGATGACGGGCGACGGCGTGAACGACGCCCCGGCGATCAAGGCCGCCGACATCGGCATCGCGATGGGCACCGGCACGGAGGTCGCCAAGAACGCCGGCAAGATGATCCTCACCGACGACAACTTCGCCACGATCGTGCGGGCCGTCTCCGAGGGCCGCAAGCTCTACGACAACATGCTCAAGTACATCCGCTTCATGCTCGTGGCGCTGGTCACGTACATCGTGACCTTCCTCGCGGCGACCCTGCTCAACATCGCCGGCGGCCAGCCCTTCTCGGCGGTCCAGATCCTCTGGATCAACTTCCTGATCACCGCTCCCGTCGGCATCGCGCTCGGCCTGGACAAGGAGACGCCGGGGCTGATGCTGCGCAGGCCGCGTCCGCGCAGCGCCTCGATCATGTCCCGTTCCGTGATCACGACGGTCGGGCTCGTCGGCGTCTTCATGTCCGCCGCGATCGACCTGCTGATCGTGTTCGGGAAGGACCACTTCCACAGCGTCGCGATCGGGAGCTCGATCGGGCTCGTGGCGTTCTCCGTGATGCTCGTGGTCGCCGCGTTCGAGTCCCGCGACGAGACGGGGTCGATCTTCCGCATGGAGACGCTCGACAACAACGTCGTGAACGTCACCATGCTGATCGAGATCGGTCTCGCGCTCCTGATCGTCCGGGGCGGCGTGCTGACGTCGTTGCTCGGCACCCAGGCTCTCACCGGCAGGCAATGGCTGATCGGCGCCGTTCCCGCCGTCCTGCTCCTCGGCCTCTGGGAGGCCGGCAAGCTGCTAGCCCGTCGCGGAGAGGAGGGTGCGCCGGAGGCGGTAGCCGCCGAGGCGGCGCCCGCCGATACGACGCACGCCGCCGCCGCCGCCGCGTGACGGCGAGGGGACGATCCTTTCCACTCGACGACACGGGACCCCACCGGCCGGTGGGGTCCCGTGTCGCGGGTGAGGTGGGGTCCCGTGTAGCCGGTGAGGTGAGTTCCCGGACCGTCCGGGGACAGATTCTGGGGCAGAAGGTCCCAGGTTCGTCGGGACGAATCGGGGCTCTTCGAGGAAGAGGTGCGTCGGGCCAAGAACCAGCCGATTTACGGGACGCCGGGTTGTTACGCGCTGCCGACCATCAGATAGCCGCACCGCGAAGCTCCATGGTAAGGAGGGGGTCGACGGTTCGAGTCCGTCAGAGGGCTTCACAAAAGGCCAGCAAATGGCCTCTTTTTGCTGCCCGGACGCAATTCACTCGGCGTTCGGTCGCCCTCAGACCTGTCCCCAAGACTTGTCCCCAACGTTGACGCCGCCGCGGATTCTCGGCTTCGACAGACGCGTTCGGGACCACAGAGCACCTCCATCGAAGGGAGGTGCTCGATTGGTCGAGTATCTCTGGGCCGCACCGCAGCTCAGATTCCGCTTGAACATCGGCCTCGCGACGCTGGTGCGCGGCGCGAACTACATGGAGAGACTCACCCGGGAACAACACGGACATCGCGGCGTCCAACCATA
>CAVUZM010000004.1:0-21889 GCA_963746005.1 uncultured Actinomycetes bacterium
CCACACGGCGCCGCCGGCAGCGGCCGTGGTCGAGGCCGAGCCCGAGCCGGCGCAGTAAGCGTTATCGTTTCGGGCGGTGCGGGTGTAGCTCAGTTGGTAGAGCATCAGCTTCCCAAGCTGAGGGTCGCGGGTTCGAATCCCGTCGCCCGCTTCTCTTCGTAGGTCGGTCGCCGCATACGGGTCGGCCCGGATGCCTTCGCGCGAAAGGGGCATGACAATCTGAGCATCCCCTAGGCCACGCAAAGGAGATCCCCCGATGCGCAAGCTCCTTGCCTTCATCAGCCTCGGCCTGCTCGGCGTCTTCGCGGTCACCGGCTCCGGGAGCGCTCACCCGAGCGCCCGGACGCATTTCGTGATCACGAGCGGGACCGTCACGATCGTCCTCTCCAGCGACTTGCTCGACACCTTCGCCGCCGACAACGCGACGCTCACGGCAACCGGCGGCGCGGCCATCACCGTCAACAAGGCGAAGCAGAGCATCCTGACCCTGCCGGTCATCGGAGGCCTCCAGCACAACGCCGTGATCGAGCTCGCTTCGCACTGCCGCTGCGTCGGCTTCAGGACCCGCGGCACGCTCACCCTGACCGGCAACGGCAAGACGATGACCCTCACCAAGCCGGACGTCGAGATCAGCAGCCTGCTCCACCAGGCCCAGATCACGGTCACGACGCGCGGCGCGGAGGAGTCGACGGTCGCCCTCCCGGCCATCAACCTGCCGCGGTCGCTCAGCGGCACGACCTTCTCGCTCACCGGCCTCGTCTCCACCGTCAGCCCGTCCGGCAGCGAGGTGTTCTCCGGCTATGCGCAGCACCCCGGCGATCCCGGCGACGGCGCCGCACCGCACTTCCCGAGCGACCGCGTCGTCACCTTCGGCACGGTCAGCATCAAGCTCAAGGTCCAGCCACTGAGCTAGGCGTCCCGAGCAGAGAGATCGTGGACTTGGTCCAGCGTGAACTCGCGCCGCAAATGGCGCTCAGGCGGGCTGGTCCGGTGCTTAACTGTGGAACTCGTCGAGCAGGGAGCCCGCCGCCAGATGGACTTTCGAATCCTGGGATCGTTGGAGGTCCTGAACGGTGAGCAGCCGCTCGCGTTGGGCGGCGGCCGGCACCGGGCCCTCCTGGCCGTGCTGCTCCTGCACGCCAACGAGGTCGTCTCGTTCGACCGCCTGGTGGATGACCTGTGGGGCGAGCACCCGCCGCCCAGTGCGCGCCAGATGGTGAAGGGCTACGTGTCGGACCTGCGCCGGGACCTGGCGCTTGGTGACGGGCGCAGCTGCATCGTCACTCGCGCCCCCGGTTACGTCGCCGAGGTCGAGCCGTCACAGCTCGACGCGGCGTGCTTCGAAGCGCTCCTCTCCCACGGGAGCGAGGCGCTTGTCTCGGGTCGGCATCAGGAGGCCGCTGAGCGCCTGCGCGAGGCGCTCGCGCTCTGGCGGGGGCGCGCGCTCGTCGAGTTCTCGTACGAGCCGTTCGCTCAGACCACGATCAGCCGTCTCGAGGACCTCCGCCTCGTCGCCCTCGAGCTTCGCATCGCAGCGGACCTCGAGCTCGGGCGGGCCGCGGAGCTCGTCGGCGAGCTCGAGGCGCTGGCGCGCGAGCAGCGGTATCGCGAGCGTCTCCGCGAGCTGCTGATGCTGGCCCTGTACCGCAGCGGCCGCCAGACGGAGGCGCTCGAGGTCTACCAGACGACGCGCGCGATGTGGGTCGAGGAGCTGGGCATCGAACCAGGCGTGGGCATGCAACAGCTGGAGCAGAAGATCCTGCGCCACGACCCGTCGCTGGATGCGGCGCCGGAGGTGCCGTCGCCGCGCTCAGAGCCGGTCACGCGGTCCGAGCAGCCCGAGCCCGCGCCGGCGGTCGAGGAGCGGCGGAAGACAGTGACGGTGCTCTTCTGCGACGTGGCGGACTCGACCGAGCTCGGCGAAAGGCTCGACCCGGAGCTGCTCCGCGGCGTCTTGATGCGCTACTTCGAGCTGGTCGCACGCGTGCTCGAGCGCCACGGCGCGAGCGTCGAGAAGTTCGTCGGAGACGCCGTGATGGCGGTGTTCGGCGTCCCGGACGTGCACGAGGACGACGCCATGAGAGCCGTGCGCGCGGCGTTCGAGCTGCGCGACGAGCTCGCCGGCCTCAACGAGGAGCTCGAACGCGAGGTCGGTTTCGCGCTGGAGGTGCGGGTCGGGATCAACACGGGGGAAGTGGTGGCAGGTGATCACTCGGCCGGCCAGATGATCGTGACGGGTGATGCGGTGAATGTCGCCGCCCGGCTCCAACAGGTCGTGCGAGCCGAACGAGATCCTCCTCGGGGAGACGACCTGGCGTCTCGTGGCCGACGCCGTCGAGGTCGAGGCGACCAGCCCGCTCGAGCTGAAGGGCAAGGGGCAGGCCGTGCAGGCCTTTCGGCTCCTCGGACTCATCGAAGGGGCGCCCGCGTACGCGAGGCGCTTCGAGGTGCCCCTGGTCGGTAGACAGCACGAGCTCACACAGCTGCGAGACGCCTTCGCACGCTGTTTGCGCGAGAGCTCGGCCGCGCTCTTCACGGTGCTCGGCCAGGCGGGCATCGGCAAGTCGCGTCTCTTCGCAGAAGCCCGCCCCGACCTGGAGAGCCAGGCACTCGTGCTCACGGCGGCCTGTCTTCCCTACGGCGAGGGGGTCACGTTCTGGCCGCTCCGGGCGATGCTCGTCCAGGCAGTCGGCGAGCCGCTGGAGCGCGGCTTCGCGGAGCTTCTCGCCTCACAGCCGGATCAGGCGTGGGTTGCCACGGCGGCCGCCCGCTTCTTCGGGTCCGACGATCAAAGCGGGGGTGGCAGCCTCGAGGAGAGCTTTCTCGCGGTGCGTCGGCTGTTCGAGCAGCTCGCCTACGATCGGCCGCTCGTCCTCGTCTTCGAGGACATCCACTGGGCAGAGCCGCCGCTGCTCGACCTGATCGAGCACATCGTCGACCTTGCGCGGGCCGCACCGATCTTCATCCTGTGCCTCGCCCGTCCGGATCTCCTCGAGCAGCGGCCCACCTGGGCGGGCGGCAAGCTCAACGCCACCACGCTGCTGCTCGAGCGGCTGTCTCCCGACGAGTCGGCGCAGCTCGCCGAATGGCTGCTGCCCGAGGAGCGGCTCGCCGAGGGCGTTCGCGCCCACGCGCTCGCCCTCGCGGAGGGGAACCCACTCTTCCTCGAGCAGCTCTGCGCCCACGCGATCGAGCAGGGCCGGCAGAAGGCGGAACACACCATGCCGCCCACGATCCTCGCCCTGCTCGCCGCGCGACTCGACCGGCTCGGGCCCGCCGAGCGCACGCTGATCGAGCACGCCGCGATCGTCGGGACCGAGTTCGAGGTCGCCGCGCTCGCCGAGCTGACGCCGCCGGCTCTCCAGCCGTCGATCGGAGCTCACCTCAACGCGTTGATGCGCAAGGAGTTCATCCGGCCCGCGAGGGCCGGCCCCGGCAGCGGCGAGGTGCACCGCTTCCGGCACGTCCTGATCCGTGAGGCTGCATATCGCTCCATCGTCAAGGGACAGCGTGCGGAGCTGCACGAGCGCTTCGCCGACTGGCTCGGAGCCAACCGGGGCGAGGACGAGTTCTGCGACGAGCTCGTCGGCCATCATCTCGAGCAGGCGTACCGGTGCGAGATCGAGCTCCGCGTTCCCGACGAGAAGACGGCCGCGCTGGCACAGCGGGCCTCGGGACGCCTCGAGTCGGCCTGGAGGAGGGCGCTCATGCGCAGCGACGCTCCTGCGGCGATCGGCCTGCTCGAGCGATCGGCATCGCTGCTGCCTGGCACCGAGCCGAGACGCCTGCGGCTCCTGGCGGATCTCGCGGCGACGCTGACCGAGAGCGGAGAGCTCGCGGAGGCGGAGAGCGTCCTTCAGGCGACACGGTCGCCCGGCGCGGACGAGCAGGATTCGTGGGCGGACGCGCGCCTGTGCGTGGAGGAACAGCTCCTCGAGTTCCTTCGCTCCGATACGAGTGCGACCGGGAAGGCGACCGAGCTGACGACCCGCGTGATCCCTGTGCTGGAGCAGGTCGGGGACCAGCGTGGGCTCGCACGGGCGTGGCGGCTCAAGGCGGTCTCCGAATGGGTCGAAGCGCGCACGGCGGCGGCGGCCGCCGCGTGGGAGCAGGCGGCCAGCCATGCTCGACTGGCCGGCGACGAATATGAGCGGGCGAAGATCCTCGCCTGGGTCGCCTCGTCACTGTGGTTCGGCCCGGTACCAGTTGGCGAGGCGATCCGTCGCTGCGAGCAGATCCGGGCCGACGTGAGCGGGAGCCTCGTGACCCAGGCCGAGGTCCTGCGGCCACTCGGCGCCTTGCACGGCTTCGCGGGGCGTTTCGACGTCGCCCGCTCCTTTTTCGCCACGAGCGCTTCGATCTTCGACGAGCTCGGGCTCAGCCTGAACTCGGCGACGTCGCACCACGAGGCGGTCGTCGAGATGCTCGCGGGGAACCACGCGTTCGCAGCACAGCACCTTCGAGCGGCCTACGACACCCTCGAGGCGATGGGCGAGAGGTCTTTCCGTTCCACGACTGCTGCCTTCCTGGCCCAGGCCGCGTTCGCCCAAGGGCGGCTCGACGAGGCCGAGTGGGCCACGAATGTGAGCGAGGAGCTCGCCCAGCCCGACGACCTGCTCACGCAAATCCTCTGGCGAGGTGTCCGCGCCAAGCTTCTTGCCGGGCGCGGCCGGCTCGAGGACGCCGAGACTCTGGCCCGCGAGGCCGTCGCGCTGGCGGCGATGACCGACCTCGTCAACTTCCACGCCGACGCGCTCGCCGACCTGGCCGTCGTCCTCGAAGCGGCCGGGCACAGAGCCGAGACCTCGGCGATCCTCTCGGAGTCTCTGCGCATGTACGAGCTGAAAGGGAACACGGTCGGTGCCGGTCGAGCTCTCGCGCGACTGGACGCATTTGCGCCCGCGTGAGAGGCTCCGCGTTGCCAACAGGCCTACGTGGCATCAACAACCGGTCCTCCAATATCACGGAAGGGTGTGAGACAATGTCGCTGGATGACATGGGTGGGCAGTTCGACAACATCTTGACGCTGGTACAGCCGTGGGGCACGCAGTTCACCGCGTCGGGGACCTTCGACTGGGATGACTGCTACGTCATGAGCATCTTCATCTACCAGTCCGTTGGTGCCGACAGCGCCGCGGCGTCAGCAGTGGGAAAACCCACGATCACGCGTTCCGCCGGCAACGTGGGACAGCCGACGTGGGCGCTGCCGATGAACGTGGTCGTGCCGAAGAGGCCTGACAACAACCTCACGCGCCTCCTGCAGCCGGGGCCTGCACTTGCCGTCGCCGCAGCCCTGATCACATCCGCGGGGAACGTGAGGGTCGAGCAGTGGGGACAAGCCATCAAGCTGGGGAAATGAGAGGGCCTAGGCCTTAGAACTCGAACCGGAATGAAGGGACCCGTTGGTTGGGGGCGAATGCCGTCGGCATCCGTCGTCAACATCGAGGGGGTGCCGGTGGCTGTCGCTCCGTGGATCGTGTCGGACGAGTTGTGGGCTCGGATCGAGCCGCTCCTGCCGAGGGTCGAGCGGCGGTTTCGGTATCCAGGTCGTAAGCGGCTGCCCGATCGGCAGGCGCTACAAGGGATCTTGTTCGTTCTGCACACGGGGATCGCGTGGCGGCATCTGCCGGCCGAGCTTGGCTTCGGCGGCGGCTCGACCTGTTACCGGCGGTTGGATGAGTGGCAGCGGGCCGGAGTCTGGGAGCGGCTGCACGAGCGGTTGCTGGCTGAGTTGCGGGCTGCCGGCGAGATCGAATGGTCGCGCGCGGTTGCCGACTCCAGTCATGTGCAGGCGAAAAAGGGGGCTCCGAGACGGGCCCGAGCCCGGTTGATAGAGCCAGAAACGGGTCGAAGCATCACCTTCTCGTAGACGCGACCGGGATCCCGCTCGCTTGGACGCTCACCGGCGGCAACCGCAACGACGTCACCCAACTGATCCCGCTGATCGAGCGGGTACCGCCCGTGCGTGGCCTCGTTGGTCGGCCGCGTCGTCGCCCCGACCGGGTGACCGCCGACCGCGGCTACGACCACGACAAGCACCGCCGGCTCGTCCGGCAACGCGGCATCAAACCCGAGATCGCCAGACGCCAAACCAAACACGGCTCGGGGCTTGGCCGCTACCGCTGGGTCGTCGAACGAACCTTCGCCTGGCTCCACCAGTTCAAACGGCTCCTCGTCCGCTACGACCGCCGAGCCGAGATCCACGAAGCGTTCCTCGCGATCGGCTGCTGCCTCGTCTGCTTCAGGAGACTCCGCAACTCATTCTGATTCGAGCTCTAAGGCCCGGTCAGCGCGTGGTCGCCCGGGAAGCGCTCGGTCCCGTCGACCGGAGGAACCAGGAAGAACCCCGCCGCCCTTGCGCTGAGCAGCACAACTGCCGTCGCCGGATCGGTGTCCCCACCGAAGTTGGTGTTTCCGAGCCACCCCGCCTGCTTGAGCATCCCGGTCAGACTGGCCGGCGTCGACTGGAACGAGATGAAGTTGAGGCCAACGCGATACCCCGGCGGAGCGTCGAGTGACTCGAGGAACGGATAGCCCTGGCGGAAGATGCGATGGTTCATGGGCTCTGCAGCCCCACCCGGATACGGGTTGTGGTGGTTTGTCCGCTGGATGTGACTCATGCTGAGCGCGGGGTCCAGGTGAGTCTCTGCGGGGAGTCGGGCCGCGTCGGCCTCGTGCGGCGGGCTACCTTTGTCGCCCGGGTCCCGGAAGGTGCTGGAACGGACGGGAGGCGGGAGACTCTTCAGTGGTAGGCCCCTGAGCTTGGTCCTCCCGACGAGCTCCTCTTGCTTGGCGACAGGGAGCGCGCGCCAAACCCGCAGGTCGATGTAGAGCCGCATGAAGGCAAGGTAGGTACCCCCCTCCGTCCACCCGTCCTGCTCCCAGGACCCGTCCGGATGGGCGTTCGGCGGGATGGCGATCGCAGCGAGGCGCTCGTCCTGCGCGAGGTTCGAGGGGCCGTCGTAGAAGTCGATCCAGCTGCGGCGGTCGCCTCGTTTCGACCCCGTGTAGACCGCCCGGATCGCGAGAGCCGCAGGGTCGGCGTCCTCGAGCACCTTCCAGGTCTCCACCACGGCCTGCTCGACGGCGAGCGCCGTCTTCGCGGTGAACTGGAGCGCGATCGCTGCGTCGGCGGGGTTCGAGGACACGTCGCGTTCGTAGGAGATCCCGGAGTTCTCGCTGATCGGGCCGCCACTGCCCGGGACAGGCTGTGCGAACGACTGGAGCATCGCCAGTGGGCGCGCCGGGGCGTTCTTCGGCCGTTGGAGATCGAACGCGGGCGCACCCACACCGAGCAAGACCTGGAGCTTGGCGGCGGGCATACGCCGGACTCCCTTCAGGTCACCGATCCTCCCGTCCTTGAGCTCCTGGTAGCAAGCCCACAGACTCGCGAGCAGGTCGGCCACGTCCGTGGCCGCCGCCCCAGGTGCCGCGCTCAGCAGGACCAGCGAGAAGAAGCCCGGTGGCTCGTCGTTGGACCCGTAGTAGATCCCCTCCTGAAGATTCCCGTCCGCCACGGCGTTGACTCTAGGGCTGCTCGTCTCCGCATTCAAGAGCCGGCGCCTTTACCGAAGATCTACCCACCCTCTCCCGACGGCCTCGACGGTCTCCGCAATACGGGCCCCACCCGGCGGTCCGGCGGAGATGGAGGGTCGAATGAAGAGGATCGTGCTCCTGGCAGTCTGCTCCTTCCTCGTGTACGGCGGATCGGTGACTGCAGCGCAGGCCGATCCGGCGATCGTCAGCGTCTATCCCGTCGCCCACCCTCGTGGCCTGATGGTGACGAGCGGGGGGTGGGCGTACTGCGAGCAGGTGCGGGCGCTCGCACGCGTGACCGGCTACACGCTGCTCTGCGGGCGGTACGTGAAGGAC
Source organism: uncultured Actinomycetes bacterium (assembly GCA_963746005.1). Classification (GTDB taxonomy): domain Bacteria; phylum Actinomycetota; class Thermoleophilia; order Gaiellales; family Gaiellaceae; genus CAVQZA01. The sequence goes on from CAVUZM010000004.1 coordinate 7,873, forward strand.
GGCTATCTCGGGTACGGCCTTCGCTCGCAGCGGCATCTCGACTGGGGCAGCCCGGAGTACCTCGCCAGCCTCGCCGCCAAGGTCCAGGCGCTCCACCGGCGTGTGGGCGGCGAGCTCGTCCTGATCGGCGTCTCGTACTCGGGGTACGGAGTCGCGGCGCTCGCCTCCCGCCATCCCGAGCTCCGGCCGCAGCGGCTGATCGTGATCGACTCCTACCTCGATCTGGTCGCTCGGCGCGCGGCGCTGCCTGCGTCACAGGAGACGGCCCGCGAGATCGACCGGGAGACGGGAGGATCGACGGCCGAGCTAGAGGCGCGGAACGTCAGCGTCAACGGGCTCGCCCGCCTGGTCGAGACCGGGACGCGGCTGATCGTGATCTGGAGCGTCTCGCCGACCGAGCGAAAGGAGTTCAACGGCGCGACCTGCAACCGCAACGCGAACGCGGGTGTGCTGCTTCGGCTCGCGAACGCTCTCGGTCGTCCCGTGCCCGGCTGGGTGACACTGAGCCGGCACGGGCATGACCTCTGGGACTACGGCACCGCGATCATCCGCGGGCACGAGCCGGGCCGCCGGGCGACGTTCCGGCCGGGAGGGGCGATCCCGGCCGGGTCCGTCTGCTAGGTGCCGATCCACCCGGGCCGGTTGTGGACCGTGATGCGCTCGGCCAGCGTGCCGCGGTTGCCCCGCATGTCGGTCGCCGTGACGACGAGGTCGTAGACCCCGTCGGGAATCGCGTGGGTGTCGAACGGCTCGGGGGTGAGCTTGAACAGGTACTGGCCGTTCTCCATGTACGAGTAGTGCGGGCCGAACACGCACATGTTCTGGTACGTGCCACGGGCATAGAACGTCCAGAAGGAGCTGTTCGGCGGCAGCGTCGTGCGAAAGTCGATCGCGACGCGCTCCGGCAGGACGACCTTCCCGTTCGGCCGCTGGATGCGCCATGTCACCAGCGCGGGCGTAGTCGGGAGCCCGTTCCAGATCCCGGGGACCGGCATGGTCGGCAGGTCGTACGCGTCGGCGACGATCTGGATGCGTCCCCGCAGGAAGCCGGGCATCAGGTTCGACTCGGCGTCGGCGCCGCGGACGTAGATCGACTGCACTCGCGGGGCGGTCGTGTCCGTGAACGGCGTGAGTCGTCCGCGAGCGAGCGGATTGACGACGACGCCGCTCTCGAACTCGGTCAGGTGGACGTGCTCCGCCGGGCGCAGGATATGACCGAGAACGGTCTGGTCGACGTCGACGTGCTCTCCGCGGTGAACGAGTGGCCGGATATGCCAGTACTCGAACGCGCGGCCGTTCCCCGAGTCGACGTGCACCCACGCCGGTGTCACCTCGGTGACGACACCGGACTCGACCGGATACACGGCAGTCCCGTCCGGGGCGGAGATGTCGACTCCCTGGTGAAACGAAAAGCTGCCGCCGCCGGACATCACGCCGTCGAGCGTCGGCGGAGAGAAGAAGATCGTCCGCGGGTCGCCGAAGTACCCTCGCACGGGGTGCTCACGGTGGAATGGCTTGACGGGGTAGCCGAATGGGCCCTGGCTCGACGCCTCCGGGGTGGGGCCCGGCTGGGGCGCCGCGAGGGCTCCGGCGATCAAGGTGAGTGCAGCCGCCGCTATCGCCGCCGCAGCTCCGAGCCTGTGAACGTCCCTTCTGGTGGTCCTTGGCACGAACATCGCTTGGCCTCCTTACGGACGGACCGCCGGATGCGGCCCGACTGAGGCCAAGCTCGAGCTCGCCGGTCGAGATGCCGTCGATGCTCAGTAACTCGCGGTAAACCGAGGTCGAGCGGGTGTCAGAGATCCGAGTCGGCGTCGACCGCGGGAAAGGCCGCGGTCGACATCACGGTCTCGTCGGCGAGGATCGTCAGCGCCTCGTAGCCGCGGAGCCTGGCGGTCCAGCGCGGGCCGGCCGGGCCCATCGCGAAGGCCGCCGTCGCGTAGGCGTCGGCGGTGCCGAGATCCGGGCCGACGACGGTCACCGAGAGCACACCGTCCGGCGGGCGGCCGGTGCGCGGGTTCACGATGTGCTTGCCGCGCTCGTACTCGCCCGAGGTCGCGATCGCGAGGTCGTTCGCCTCGACCACCGCCGCGACCCGGTCCGCCACGAGCGGGTGCTGGATCCCGACGCGCCACGGCCGCCCGGGCTCCGGACAGCCGCGCACGCGGATGTCGCCGCCCGCGTTGAGGTGGTAGTTGCGCGCGCCGGCGGCGTCGAGGATCCGGGCCGCCCGGTCGACCGACCAGCCCTTGACGAGCCCCGAGGGGTCGATTGCGCCGGGCATCGGCGCCCGCGCGTCGAAGTAGCCGCCGGTCTCCTCGCGCAGCTGCTCGCAGCGCAGGAGCACCTCCTGCACGTCCGGGCTCGCGTCGGCCTCGGCCAGCGCCCCCCGGTTCAGCCTGCTGATCTCGCTGTCGTCCCTGTACGTGCTGAACGTCTCGTCCACGAGGCGCAGCCAGGCGAAGGCCGCCTCGACCGCGACGGGATCGACGAGCGGGTCGCGGACGTCGATCGCGATCGGCATCCCCATGATCTGCTCGACCCGGGCCGTGGCGAGCATCCGCTCACAGCCCTGCCTGGGTGAGCGCCGCCTGCAGCGACTGGGCGAAGGCCTCGCTCGTCATCGTGGCGCCCGAGAGCAGGTCGATGTTGGCGCTCTTCGCCTGCAGGGCCTCCTGGCGGAGGATCGGGATCGCCTGGTTGTTGATGAACGCCGAGCGCGCCCGCTCGGTCGGCGCGGTGGCCTGGACGTCGGTGAGGGCCTTGCCCTTCACGACGATCGTGACCTGGACCGGCCCCCAGTGCATGTCGACGGCCGGGCCCTGGATCGTGCGCGGCGCGACGACGACGACCTTCTTCTTTTTCTTCTTCTTCGGGGGAGCCGCGGTCGCACCGGCCCATGCGTTCGCCACGGGGGCGGCGAGCACGAGGGCGGTGAGGGCGGCGGTGACTGCTCGTTTCATGGGTCTTCTCCTTGCTCGGTGGTCAGAGGGCGAACCGTTCGGTGTGGATGAAGCGGCGGGGCACGCCGGCGCGGCGGACGTTCTTCTCGATCGCGTCGGCCATCGCGGGCGGCCCGCAGAGGTAGACCTCGCGGTCGGCGAGGTCGGGGATCAGCCGGCGCAGGTGGTCGGGGGAGAGGAGCTCCCGGTGGGCCGGGTCGGCGTGGTCGCCGACGACGTAGGTGAGCGCGATCTCGCGCTCGCGTGCGAGCTGCTCGAGCTCCTCGCGGAAGATCACGTCGTCCTCGCTGATCACGCGGTAGACGAACGCGAGGTCGCCGTGCATCTCCTCGAGCAGCGAGCGGACCGGGGTGATCCCGATCCCGCCCGCGATCAGCGCGACCCGGTCGCGCCGCCGCACCGAATCGGTGAAGACGCCGAACGGCCCCTCGGCCGACACCGCGGTGCCCGGCTCGATCGAGCCGATGCGCCTCGTGAAGTCGCCCGAGCTCTTGACCGTGATCCGCAGCGAGCGGCCGTCGGGCGCGCGGGAGAGCGAGAACGGGTGCGACTCCCACCAGCGGCCGCGCGTGAGGAAGCGCCAGAGGAAGAACTGGCCCGCCTGCGCGTCGAGGCGGTCGAGCCTGCGGCCGGTGATCTCGAGCGAGACGACGGTCGGGCTCTCGACGGTCACCGAGGCGACGCGGAGCCGGTGCCGGAAGCCGTGGTAGACAGGCTGCACGACCCGGAACGCGACGAGCAGCGCCAGCGTCGCGACGTACAGCGACGTCCAGTAGTCGCTCGCGCCCGCGTTCGTGGTCAGCTCGTTGCCGGTCGGGATCTGGTGGAACCAGCCGAGCGCGATCCCCGCGTAGGCCGTGAGGTGGACGAGGTACCAGGTCTCGTAGCGGAGGCGCCGGCGCACGATCACGAGCGACTCGACGACGACCACGATCAGGAGGACGGTGCCGACCGTCGCGGTGATCATCCCCGGGTAGCCGCTGAGGATGGCCGAGACCTCGCTCGGAACGGAGATCTTGTCCATCATCGCGTAGCCGACCGTGATCAGCACGACGTGCGCGAGGATCAGGATCAGGCAGATCTTGCCGTTGAGCCGGTGCCAGACGGTGAGCCGGTCGAACCCGGCAAGCCGCTCGAGCCACGGGATGCGGGCGAGCAGCAGCACCTGGATCAGGGCGAGATAGGCGCCCAGGAGGCCGGTGATCCGGCCGAGGCTCGTGAGCAGGTCCCCGGTCGTGTGCACCGAGGAGATCCCGCCCGCTTGGAGCCAGATCCAGGTGATCGCGACGGCGTTGCCGACGACGATGCCCCAGACGATCCACGCGACCGCGGCGCGCCGCGTCCTGCGGTGGGCAGCCGGAATCGCACGCGTCGAGTCGATCGCGAGCTCGGCGTTCGTCATCTGAACCGGTCCAGGGTCGGGCGCACGGGCCACAGGATCGCTGCGCCACGTTAGACGAACGTGAAACGTAGATAAGAGAGTCCTAAGAGCCGGGCCAGGCCGTGGCGAGCCGGCGGCGGGTCTCGGCGAGCGCCTCTGGGATCACACGGACGTCCGCGAGCACCGGCATGAAGTTCGTGTCGCCGCCCCAGCGGGGCACGACGTGCAGGTGGATGTGGTCGAGGACACCCGCGCCGGCCGCGCGGCCGAGGTTCCAGCCGACGTTGTAGCCGTGCGGTGCGTAGGCCTGAGCGAGCACGCCGATTGCGGCCTGCGTCAGGCTGTGCACCTCGAGCGCCTCGTCGTCCTCGAGGTCGCCGTAGTCGCCGACGTGGCGGACGGGCGCGACCATCAGGTGGCCGGAGGTGTACGGGAACCGGTTCAGCAGCACGAACGCGAGCCGGCGGCGGTGGACGACGAGAGCGTCTCCCGTCCCGTCGTCGGCCTCGAGCGCGTTGCAGAAGACGCAGCCGTCCTGCTCGTCGGCGCGCTCGATGTACTCGAGCCGCCACGGCGCCCAGAGGCGCTCGCCCAACGGTCAGCTCCCGTCCGCGGCGCGCTTGTCGAGCCGTTCCTCGAAGCGCCGGCGCAGATCCTCGCCCGTCACCCGGAGCTGGAACCGCGGCCGGCGCGGCTCGAGCTTGACGACGCGCACGTCGTTGTCGCGCTCGCCGTGCAGCCGGTGGTAGCACTCGGCCTCGCCCAGCTGCCGAAGCCGTTCTCTGGACCGCCGGGAGCGTCTGAGCAAGCGCACCTCCGGGGCATATCACGCGTGCCGCTCGAATGGAAGCCAGAACCGGACTTGACGGGAGGCAATCGCCGACCTGCCGGCGGCGCTCGGGATCGGCCAGTCAGGCGCGGCGTCGATGTCGTTCAGCACGGCGGGCGCCGTCGTCGCCGGCGACCAGCTCTCGCTGAAGTGCGCGAGCCTTTCCGGCGACTCGATCCAGACGTTCCAGCAGCATCTGACCGCGGTCAAGGTCGGCACGCTGACCGGACCGTGAGGGATCAGGGGCGGCGGGGGCATCGCGTCCCCGCCGCTCCGCTCCGCCTCACAGCCAGCGCTTGAGGCGGAAGAACGCGACCATCGCGACGAGCACGCCGATCATCACGCCGGCGATCACCCAGAACGCGGCCGCGGTGCCGAAGCCCGGGAAGTCCACGTTCATCCCGAAGATCCCCGAGATGAAGGTCAGCGGGAGGACGATCACGCTGAAGACGGTGAGCAGCCGCAGCACGTCGTTCTGCCGGTGCTGGATCACCGACTCGTTGGTGCCCTCGAGCGCCTCGACGACCTCCTTGTAGTTGTCCAGGAGGTCCCAGATCCGCTCGGTCGCATCGACGATGTCGTCGAAGTACAGCTCCAGCGCCTCGGGGAGGAACCGCTCGGTGTGCCGCTCGAGCAGGCGCAGCGTCGCGCGCTCGGGCTTGATGATCTTGCGGTAGGAGATGATCTCCTGCTTCACGTTGGAGATGTCGCGGACGACGTCCTCCGCGTGCCCCTCGAACATCTCGTCCTCGATCGAGTCGAGCTTGTGGCCGATCTTGTCGAGGATCGGGAAGCAGTAGTCGAAGAGGTCGTCGAGCACCTCGTAGAGGAGGCGGCCGGAGCCCTTCGTGAACAGCTCGTCGCGGAGCGACTCGTCGTCCCGGCAGCGTCCAAAGAGCCGCGTCACCGGCAGCAGCTCGACGTTCGAGAGCGTGATCAGGAAGTCGGGGCCGAGGAAGACGTCGAGCTCGGCCGCGTTGAGCCGCTGGATCGTCTTGTCGAAGACCGGGAAGTGGAGGACGATGAAGAGGTACTCGGGGTAGTCGTCGACCTTCGGCCGCTGGCGCTTCGAGAGCACGTCCTCGAGGTCGAGCGGGATGCCAGCCGAACCGCTGCGCGAGCTCCGCGGCCTCCTCGGGGAGGGGCCGGTCGAGGTGGACCCAGGTGAGCCCGGCGGCTTCGAGCTCAGCGGGGCGCGGCCGAGGCCCGGCGGCGCTCTCGGCAGGCCGCTGCCGCTGCTGCGTCCGCTTGATGCGAGGCAGGCTGGGCATCGGTACTGAGAGGGTCGTCCAGGAGGGGGCTCGGCATGCGGCGCATTCTACCCACTCGAGCCCGCGGGGACACTCTCCACGGCGGCGGGCACGAAGCCCGGCGCGACGCGCGGCGTGCGGCGGAGGGCAGGAGGTAGGTGCCGCTCGAGCGCGAGGCAACCGACGCCCGCGAGCAGGCATGCACAGGCGGCGAGCGGCCATACGACGTTCGGCTTCCAGCCGAGCAGCGGCGCGCCGATCGCGGGGCCGAGGATCGCCCCGGTGCTCCACGACATGCTCGAGAGCGCGAAGTAGCGCCCGCTGAGGCGGGACGGCGCCATGTCGGCGACGAGCGCGCCCTGCGTCGGCCCTTGCAAGCACTCGCCGACCGCGAAGATCAGCGTCGCCCCCACCATCGCGAGCGCCGCCGCGCCCGCCTCGAACAGCGTGCCGCCGATCAGGATCACGAGCGACGCTGCGGCGAAGCAGACGTTCATCGCCGCGAGCGCGACCATTCGCCGGCGGCCCTCCAGCCACTTCGAGATCGGCATCTGCGCGAGCACGATGAAGAGGGTGTTGGCGAACCAGATCATCCCGATCCAGCGCTCGCTCACGCCGGCCTGGTTCTTGGCGTAGACCGGGGTGAGCAGGAGCGTCTCGTAGCCGGCGGCGACGAACACCACGTTCAGCCCGATCAGCGCGAGGAACGGCCGATCCCTCAGCACCTCCCGGTAGCCGGGCTTGACCTCGCCGTGGTGCGCCGTTCCGGGGCGCGGCTCGCGCACGAAGCCGAGCACGACCACGAACGCGAGGAAGGTCGCCGCGTCGAGCAGGTAGAGCACCGTGAAGCTGTGCGGGACGGCTGTCGTTGCGATCAGCCCGCCGACGACGCCGCCGAGCCCGATCCCGAGGTTCATGCTGATCCGCTGCAGCGCGTAGGCGTGGTGGCGTGTCTCCGGATCCGCGAGCCGCGCGAGCAGCGTCGACTGCCCGGGCCAGAAGCATGCGGTGCCGATCCCCTGCAGCGCGAGGAGCGCCGCCGCGTCCCACGCGGTGCGGACCTGCGGGAACAGCGCCATCGACACGGTCTGCAAGAGCAGCCCGAAGGCGAGCGTGTTCCGGCCGCCGACACGGTCGACGACGCTGCCGGCCAGGACTCCGGCGCCCAGGGCCACGACCGCCGCGAACGCGAGCGCGCCGCCGGCCGCCGCGAGCGAGATCCCGCGCACGTTGTGGAGGTAGATCAGCGTGAACGGGATCACCATCCCGGTGCCGAACGCGTTGACCGCGCCGCCGATCTGCACGAGCCAGACCGACCGCGGCAGGTGCGGGTCGAGACTGCGGAGGTAGGCGCGCGCGGCGGACACGGCGGTCAGGCTACCGGCCGCCCTCTACGATCTATCGATGAGGCTCGCGTCGCTTCGGATCGAGGGCTACAGCGGGATCCGCTCGGCCTCGCTGGAGCTCGAGCCCGACATCACCGCCGTGGTCGGCGAGAACGACTCCGGTAAGCGGCGTCTGCTCGAGGCGCTCTATGCGGTGCTAGGAGGCGAGCCCGACCGCGGGCCGCCCGTGTTCGGCTCGCCGGCCCGGGTCGAGCTGGGCTTCGAGGAGCGCGAGCCCGGGGAGTGGTCCGCCGACGACCACGCGCCCTTGCACGAGCTGCTCGCCGCCGCAGGGCCGGAGCCGCGTAGGCTGACGCTGGAGGCGGGCGACGGCACCTGGGCGCTCGTCGGCGGCGGCGTGCGCAGCTCGGAGCCCGGGCTCCTGACCTGGCTGCGGCGCAAGAATCCGGTGTTCTCGCTGAGGCGGACGACCTGGGCCCAGGACAGCACCTGGGCTGGCCCGGCGGAGGTCAGGGCGCTCGTCGACGAGGTCGTGCGATGCGCGTCCGACCTGCTCGAGGGCACGGCGGCCGACCCCGAGCGCGAGGTCGAGCGAGGCTTCGCCGCCGCCGCGGAGGTGATCGAGCGCTCGCAGCAGCACATCGACCCGCAACGGCCGGCCCTGCATCCCGTCGTCGTCGAGGTGATGGGCCACGTCGGCGGCGTGGGGAATCCGCTGGAGGCGAGCCCGCTCGGGTCGGGGACGAGCGCCGAGCGCATGGGCGTGCTCTTCGTCGTCGCCGGCCTGCTGAAGGAGATCGGGAGGCCGATCGAGCCCGGCGCCGAGCCGATCCTCGTGATCGAAGACCTCGAGGCGTACATGCACGTGATGACGCTCGCCGCGGCGATGCGCCTCGTCGTGAGGATCCGCTGGCAGCGGATCCTCACCACCGAGTCGACCGACCTGCTCGGCGAGATCCCGCTCGGGAACGTGAGGCGCCTCGTCCGCCACGAGGGCACGGTGTACGAGTCCCGCATCGATCCGGGCTCGCTCTCGCCGACCGACCTGCGGCGGGTCACCTACCACCTGCGGGCGCGGCGAGGACAGGCGATGTTCGCCCGCTGCTGGCTGCTCGTCGAGGGCGAATCCGAGGCCTGGCTCCTGCCCGAGCTCGCGCGTCTCTCCGGCTACGAGCTCGCGCAGGAGGGGATCGCGCTGGTCGAGTACGCGCAGGCGGGCCTCAGCCCCGCGATCCGCACCGCGGACGGGCTCGGGATCGAGTGGCACGTGCTCACCGACGGCGACGAAGCGGGCGAGATCTACCGCGCGCTGGCCGAGAGCCACGCCGGCGCCGACCCACCCGAGCTCCGCGTGACCTCGTTCGAGGAGCCCGACCTCGAGCTCTTCCTCTGGCACCACGGCTACGACGAGGTCTACAAGACCGTCGCCAAGGTGGGCCCCCTGAGCAGCGCCGCGATGACACCGAGGCGGATCATCCGCCGCGCGATCGACCAGGCCTCGAAGCCGATGCTGGCGCTCGAGGTGCTGAGCGCGATCGCCGAGCGCGGGGAGGACGGAGTTCCCGCGCCGCTCCGGACCCTGATCGAGACCTGCGTGACGCTGGCGCGCGAGGCGCCCGCACGCACGGCCGCGCGCCGCTAGCCCGAGAAGCTCGACGCCACGGGGGTGAGGCTCTCGGTGACGTTCGTCGTGCCGGGCTGCCCGGCCGCCGGAAGGTTGAAGTTCTCCCACTTGTCGTTCGGGCTCAGGTTGTAGATCTGGTGGGCGATGATGCCGCCCCAGACGGTGGAGCCGGAGCTGGGGGTGCCGTTCTGGTTCACGTCGCCGACCGCCTCGATCGCGCCCTGGAAGGTGCTGGTCGCGTTGAGGTTCACGGCCCAGCTCGGGCTCGTGAGCGGGGACCCGCGACGAGGATGAGCATGTTGGTGCTCGTGTTCCAGGAGCTCGTGCAGCCGCTGATCCCACAGATGCTGACGCTCGACCCGAGCGTGATCGTGCCGCCGAAGTAGAAGGTCGCGCGGCCCGTGTAGTTGAAGGAGGTGTTGGCGACGAGGTTGCCGTCGAAGAACACGGTGCCGTTGATCAGGAGCGTCCCGGGGCTGCCGGGCGTCCACTTGACCTCACCCTCGACGGTGCCCCCGCTGGCGAAGATGCAGTCGTACGCCGCCGCCGGGGTCAGGTTGATCGTGCCGTTGCTGTTGTTCTGGGTCGTGTCGTTGTCGAAGCCGCCCGGGAAGGAGCCGCTCGTGCAGGGGTTCTTCGGGCCGGGCAGCGAGTCCTTGTACCAGCCCGCGAGGTCGATCACGGGCTTGGTCAGGCTCGCGGTTCCGGTCTGGTACGAGTTCGCCAGGATCGCGTCGCTGCTGTTGCACGGGTTGTGCAGCGCCGCCGCCGTTGTAGTTGCAGCCGACGCCGGTCTGGACGATGTTGAGCTTGTTGCTCCCGTAGCCGAGGTGGCCGCGACGGGGTGATCGTGATCGTGCCGCCGACCTGGAGCTGCGCCGCGCCCGGCAGCGAGGCCGGCGGCCAGCCGGTGATCGGGTCGCTGTCGCCGCTCGAGTCGAGGCACATGTCGCCGCGGATGTACATCGGCACCTCGACGATCGCGTTCCAGTGCAGGCAGTTCCCCACCGGAGCGTCGGAGAAGAACATGTTCCAGAGGCTGATGTTGACGCCGGAGCTCGCGGCGCTCACCTGGACGCTCCGCTGCATCACGTGTGTGTCGGGCATGCTGCCCTGGGTCTGGTTCGGCGCGGTCCCGGTCGACCTGACGGTCCAGATCGGATAGTTCGGGGTGAGCGTGAGCGAGAACTTCTCGCCCTTTCCCAACGTGAACGGCCCGAGCGTGATCGGGGTGGACTGGTGCCACACGGACGAGTTGTTGTTGAGATACGCGATTCCGGAGCTCAGTCCCGCCTCGGCCGCGTCGTACGCGAGCTCGCGCTGCCGGGAGTCGGTGGCGGTCCGCTGGTCGGACATGGTGTACATGGCGATGGTCGTCCCCATGATCATCATCACGGCGCTGATCCCGAGCGCCATCACCAGCGCAAAGCCCTCCTGGCCCCCGAGCCGGTGGGGGCTCCCGGCCCGGCGGCGACGAGCGGAGGCCACACAGCCGGCGGCCACGACGGCGAGCAGGAGGGCGTCGGCGGCCGCGGCGACGGCGGTCGAGCCGGCCAGGTACGGCGTCAGGCTGAAGCCCCAGTAGACCCGCAGCGCCGTCAGCACCCCGATGTAGGCGACGTAGGCGAGCACGGCCCCGAGCCCGCCGAGCGCGTACGCAGCGGACGACCGGCGGCCGTGCAGGCGCCGGACGAGAGTCTGGGGAGGAAGGTCCGCAGGCACCCTCTGATTCGGCACCAGAGCTCGAAGGCGCGCGTCCCCTGCAAGGGCCAGCAAACGTGGACGTTTCTCAACGAAGCGTTGATGTTTCTCAACGCTCGCCGCGTTCGCCTGGGCGAGCCGGAGGACGAAGGTACCCTGTCGCTCGCTCCCCCGTGGCCCCCGCGACTCGCGCATCCGCTCCATCCAGGCACCCGTTGACGTCACGCCCGGGCGCGCTGACGGTCGTCGTCTCCATCCTCTCGGCGGCGTTCACGGCCCTCGTGCTCCTGGTGGAGCCGTTCGACGTCGCCTACCGGAGCCTGGTGATGCACGTCGTGGCCGAGACGATCGCCGTCGTGGTCGGCGCGACCGCGGCCTACCTCTTCTTCGGTCGCTACCGGCTCAGCGGGCGCGCAGGCGACCTCGTCCTGGCGGCATCGCTCCTCGTGCTGGCGACCGGAAGCCTCTTCTTCCTGCTGCTGCCGGCGCTGCTCTCGTGGGTCGAGGACTTCGGACGCTTCTCGACCTGGGCCCAGGTGATCAGCGGCCTGCTCGGTGCCGTCGGCTTCGCCGTGGCCGCCTACTGGGATCGCGAGCTGCGGCTGTCGAGGCGTTCCAGCTTCCTCGTCGCAGCCGGGTGCCTGGGGCTCCTGCCGGCGATCGGCCTTCTGACCCGCGTGTTGTCGGCGCACCTTCCCCTCGTGGTCTCGCCGACGCTCTCTCCGGTCGAGGGCGGCCGCCAGATCGTGATCGGGCAGCCGGTCGCGCTCGGCGCGCAGTGCCTGACGATGGCGCTGTTCGCGCTGGCCTCCGTGGGCTTCCTCCGCAGAGCCGCGCGTTCGGACGACCGGTCGCTGCCGACGCTCGCGGCGGCCTCCGCCGTCGGAGCGTTCGCGGCGCTCAACTACTTCGTCTTCCCGTCCCTCTACTCGCAGTGGATCTACTCGGGCGACATCCTCAGCTTCGTCTTCTACGTCCTGATCTTCGCCGGGGTGCTCAGCGAGCTGAACGGCTACTGGCGCGACCTGGCCCAGGCGGCGGTGCTCGAGGAGCGGCGCCGGATCGCGAGGGATCTCCACGACGGCCTCGCCCAGGAGCTCGCCTTCATCTCCACGCAGACCCGGCTCCTCGGGGAGGGCCGGCGCGAGCAGAGTCTCTCCTCCGCCGCCGACCGGGCGCTCGAGGAGTCGCGGCGCGCGATCGACGCGCTCACGAAGCCGCTCGGGGAGCCGGTCGACGTCGTCGTCGCGAAGGCGGCGGAGGAGGTGGCGACGCGGGTGGGGGCCAGGCTGACCCTCGACCTGCAGCGCGGGGTCGAGACGACGCACGAGACGCGCGAGGCGCTTCGCAGAATCGTGCGAGAGGCGACCGTCAACGCGACGGAGCACGGCCGGGCGACCGAGGTCGGGATCTCGCTCGAGCGCAACGGCGCCGGCCTGCACGTCGCGATCCGGGACGACGGCGACGGATTCGACCCCGAGCGACCGACCGAGGGCTTTGGCCTGATCAGCATCCGGGAGCGGGCGGCCAGGCTCGGCGGCGACGTCACCGTCCGCTCCGAGCCGGGCTCCGGAACCACCGTCGAGGTCGTCCTCCCGTGAGCGAGAGCACAACCGTCCTCCTGGCCGACGACCATGCGCCGACGCGGGCCGCGGTGCGCGCGGCGCTCGAGGCGCAGGGCTTCCGGGTCTGTGCCGAGGCGGCCGACGCCGACGGCGCGGTCGAGGCCGCCCTGCGCGAGCGTCCCGACGTCTGTCTGCTGGACATCAGGATGCCCGGGAGCGGAATCGCGGCCGCCGCGACGATCTCGGCGCAGATCCCGAAGACCGCGATCGTGATGCTGACCGTCTCCCACGACGAGGCGGACTTCTTCGACGCGCTCCGCGCGGGCGCCGCCGGCTATCTGTTCAAGGACACCGATCCGCGGCGCCTGCCGGTCCTCCTGCGCGGCGTGATCGAGGGAGAGGGAGTGCTCTCACCCGGCCTCGTCGCGAAGCTGATCGACGAGTTTCGCGAGCGCGGCCGCCGGCGTCGGCTCCACCTTCCCGGGAGCCGCGGAGTCGAGCTCACCAGCAGAGAGTGGGAGGTCCTCAACCTCCTCCGCCAGGGCCTCACGACCGCCCAGATCTCCAAGCGGCTTTTCATCGAAGAGGTCACGGTCCGCACCCACATCTCGGCGATCCTGCGGAAGCTCCGCGTCCCTGACCGGCGCTCCGCTCTGCGTCTGCTCGACGAGAGCTGAGGCACAGAAAGAGCGCGGTCTCCCGCGCCCTTTCCTGGTGGCCACGCTGGTGCAAGCTTGGCCTATGTTGTCGATGTGACTGCTTAACTCTCGGCGCCGGAGAGCGTCCGGGGATCCCCCGGGAGGGCCAGCTGACGTTGGTCTTTCTCAGCGCGTCGGTCAGCCGAGGATGTCTCGCAGCGTCGCGAGCGACTCGGGCACGACGCGGTAGTAGGCCCAGCTGCCGCGGCGCTCGCGTTCGACGAGACCCGCGTCGAGGAGAACCTTCAAGTGGTGGCTCACGGTCGGCTGGCTGAGGCCGAGCGGCCCGGTGAGGTGGCAGACGCAGGCCTCGCCGTCCGGCTGTGCCTGGATCAGGCTCAGCAGGCGCAGGCGCGCCGGGTCGGCGATCGTCTTCAGTGCGCGCGCGAGCTCGTCCGCTTCCCGCCGGTCGAGCGCGCCCTGAAGCAGAGGCGGGCAAGAGGAGGCTGCGATCGTCGCGACGAGCTTCACGTCCGGCATATTCGCAGAGATCGATATTGACAGCAATCGATATCGCCTGCGATCATCGGTACGGAATCGATCGGCGTCGATGAGAGGAGAGGTCGTGAGCGAGCGCAGCGTGGAGATCCTCGACCCGGTGACGCGCCAGCACGTAGAGCGTGCGGCCGAGGCGCTGCAGCGGGAGTTCGACGGCGTGTT
>CAVUZM010000005.1:0-23664 GCA_963746005.1 uncultured Actinomycetes bacterium
CAGCCGGAGCAGGGGGTCATCGCCGCCGCCCGCATCCTCGCCGAAGCGATCGCCTAACCTGCGAACAGCCACGAGTGCGGCGGCTGGGAGACCTCCGGCGCGCTCTCCACGCGGCCGACGGCCACATGGTGCTGCTCGGCTTCCGGGGAAGGGACGATCTCCAGCACGGCGCGGACGCTCAGCGGTGCCTCCTTCAGCGGCGAAAGATCCTCGCCCGCCGTCCATTCGGGTCGGCTCGGGTTCAGCTCGACGTCCGCCTCTCCGTGGGCAGGGACTTCGATGAACCTGGGGAGGTTGCGCGTGTATCCCCGCTTCGACGGACGGAGCGTGAAGACGCGCGCCCCGTCGAGAGTCGCCAGCTGCACGGACCACGCTCCGCCGCCCCACGCATTGCCGAGCTGCCAGACCCGGACGGGGCGGTCGGTGGGATTGTGCAGCCGGACCCGCAGCGCGGATGCCTCGATCCGCAACGTCAGCCGCAGCGGCGGTGTCACCAGTCGATCGTGATGAAGTCGGCGCTGCCGATCTGGACGCCGTGGTTGCACATGTCGAAGGCCAGCACCATGAACGTCCACCTGCCGGCCAGCGCCACGGGCCAGTTGTCGGGATGGTCGTTGCCGTGGTAGGTGGCGCCGTGCAGCATGTCCTGCAGGCCGGCGGCGTTGGTGTACTCGTCGCCGCCGGCGACCGGCGCCGACATCGGGCCCGAGCGGCGGCCGTAGCGCGTGTCGTGGTCGTCGCGATCCTCGATCCAGACCCCGGCCGGGTGTCCGGCGGGGAAGCCACCGTGCGGGACGTCGGTGCCGAACAGGGCCCTGAAGCTGGCCGCGCCGGCGGCGTTCCACTTGATGTCCTGGTGGATCTCGCCGCAGCCGGCGAAGATGCCGTGGGCCGGATCGTGCTTGAACACGCCGTCGAAGTCCCAGGGGCCCGCGCCCTTGAGCCCACCGGCGGCCGCCGGCGCGACGGCGCCGTTCGGTGTGTAGCGCGGGCCGGACTGGAGCTCGGCGCGACGTGCCGGGGCCGGGGCCGCCGGCGCGGCCGCGGGTGCGGGCGCGGGCGCGGCCACGGGTGCCGCGCCGCCCGCCGCCGGAGCGGGACCGCCGCCCGCGTCCTGGGTGGTGGGCCCACCGTCGCGGCGGTTGGGATTGCGGCTCGTCGGGTCATGGCGCTTCAGGACCGTCGTCAACTCGTGCGTCCCCGGCCGCGTGGCGCGCCGAGCGCGGCATGCGGCGCACTCGCCGCCCGCGTCGGCCTTCCCGCCGCAGGCGCAGGTCCCCTTCGTCGTGGGCGCCGTCGAGCGAGCCAGCGCCGCCGGCTTGGGCCGTTCGAGGCTTGCGTACGTGCTCACGTCGGGTTCCTCTGCTGGACGACGCCGACCGCGTCGACCACGGTGGAGGCGCCGTCGGCGAACGTCTCGGCGACGAGCCACATCCGCGACTTCGGCTGGGCCGGCAGCGCCACCACCCGCACGCCGACGTCGAAGCCGGCGAGGCTCGACTGGCGGATGCAGAGGAACGGGCCGAGCACGCCATGCACCCTGATCCCCTCGACGGACGTCGGCTTCGCTCCGGCCGGCGACGAACCGATGCGGCGGAGCGTCGCGACCGTGTCCAGGACGTGGATCGAGCGGGAGTTCCCGACGAACACGCCGTGCCGGTCGCGAGCGAAGTCGGCCGGGACGACCGAGTGGACGACGTTGCCGGTCACCAGCACGGTGTCCACGCTCTGCTGAACCTTCAGGTTCGCGTCGGAGACCCCGATGTGGATCCCCTGCACGGCGCTCTCGACGAGGTTCGCGTCGACGCGCACCGTCCTGACGTTGGCTCCGCCGACCACGATCCCCTGGCCGACCGCGCGCGTGTTCGTGATCACGTCGGCGACGACCTGGCGCATCTGGTCGGAGGCCTGGGCGAGCTGCTTGGCTTGGCCGGCGGTGCGCGCGAAGCGGAGCACGGCCTTCTCGGGCCCGCCCGCCCTCGCGATCTTCGCCGCGGTCGTCTTGTCCGCGAACTCGCGCACGATCGTCTCCGCGTCGGAGCCCTTGACCGCGAACAGCGGCTTGTCCGAGCCGGCCGGCGTGATCCGCGTCACGCCCGCGCCGCCCTTCGTGCGCAGCCCCGCGAGGAGGCGCTTGGTCAGCTCCGGCCCCACGACCGGGTTCTGCGGGCCCACGACCGGCCCGACCCGCGACACCCTCGACAGCTGAACCGTGTTGTCGGCGATCGTCTGCGTCGCCGCGTCGACGACGAGGATCCCCGTCTGCCACGCGCCCACCAGGAGCCGGTTGCGCTCGATGCGGATCTCGTCCGAGGCGCGACCGTTCGCCGCCGTGCGGACGGTCAGGCACGTCTGGGTGCGGCCCGACTGGTCCGGGCAGCCGAGCTCGCAGTCCTGGACGACGACGCCGAGACAGGAGAGGAACGTCAGCGCGCCGTCGAGGTCCGGGTCGCCGCCGCCGTCGGCAGGGCTGCCGCCCTGGACGGACACGTCGCGAACCTCGATCTCGTCGCACGTGTCGAACACGAGTGCGGCCTCGCTCCGATCGGCGACGATGATCGACGCCGGGCCGGCGCCGTTGATCACGATCCGCCCCCGCTTGCTGACCTTGACCGGCGCGTCCAGGCTGTAGACGCCGGCCGCGAGACAGAGCTCGCCGCCGCCCGCCGGGAGCGAGTCGATCGCCGCCTGCAGGTCGTCGCCGGGCTTCACCGAGACGGTGCAGGCGCCGGCGTCGAAGTCGAGGTCGACGAGCGAGGTGAACGTCGGCCGGCAGTCGGAGGCCGTGCGCGCGGTCAGGTCGACGAGCGCGAGCGGCGCGAACGAGTGAAGGATCCCGTCCGGGCCCGCGTTCGTCGGCTCCTCGATCCCGTCGCCCGACTCGGAGCGCAGCCGCTCGCCCCACCAGTCGCCGACGACGTAGCTGCCCGCGCCGGCGGTGAACGTGACGCCCATGTCCTGCCCGTCCCAGAGCGCCTTCCTGGCGGCGGCCGCGCCCACGACCTGGCCGTCCCAGCGCCGTGCGCACAGCCCGTCGAGCATGGTTGCCGGCGCCGTCGGCGGCGGCAGCGTGACCGTGGTGTGCAGGGTGAGCGTGTCGCCGCCCGCTCCGGGCGTCACGTCGTCGACCACGTAGAGGGCGCCGTGGTCGACCCGGTCGGCCCGCCGCGCGAGGTAGGAGATCTCGACCAGGTCGCCGACGCCGAAGTGCAGGTTCGACGGCGCGAGCTGGACGGTCTTTCCCGACGGCGGCTTGACGATCTGCACCGCGCACGCGCCGTTCTCGTACGACCACGCGAAGCGCGCGCTCGACTGCGTCCCGCCGTCGAGCACCTCGACACGGAAGAGGCCGTCGGGGATCTGGGCCAGCGGATCGCCGGGTGGCGCGCACGGGTCGGTCGTGCCGGTCGAGCCGCGCGCGACGGTCAGCAGTCCGGTCGACTCCGCCGTCGTCGCGAGGCCCGCCCACGCCGCGGCGCAGCTCGTCGCGGTGGTCGGGGCGACACGGACGCGGTAGCCGACCCGGGTGCGCCCGGTCGTGTCGATGATCCCGAGCGCCGGGTCGACGAGCTCGGACGGATCCTCGGCCGGCTGCACGTGCTCCTCGAACACGTCGAGGTAGACGAGCACGGTGCCGCTCCCCGGCAGCGCGGCGATCGCGTCCTGCCCGGAGTAGGTGAACGCGTCCGGCGCGAACGCCTCGAGGCCGTCGACCCAGAAGTGCCCGGGCGCGATGTCGAGGTCGAGCGTGCCCGACGTCGTGACGCTGACCTTGAACGCGGTGCTTCCCGCGACGACTCCGGCCCAGCCGATCGCGTCGCGCACCGCGTCCCGCGTGAAGCGGGCGGCCGCGTCGAGGTTCAGGTTCCAGTCGTGGTCGAGCAGGACGCGTCCCTGCTGCATCCGTGCCCCCGTCCAGCGATCACGCGCGCGAAGCGGAACCTTTGTGTAGTCGCCAGTCATCTATTCCTCCCAGGGAGCGAGGGCGAGCTCGGCACGGAGCCCGAGCGGGACGAACTCGTGGACGCGCTGGCGCAGCCGCGCGATGCGGGCGCCGCGCCGAAGGTGGTTGTAGGCGCCGACCTCGCCGCCGTCGCTCGCGGCCGAGAGCAGCGGCTGCACGCGATCGAGGTCGAGCGCGTAGTAGCCGGCGGCCTCGAAGCCGACGGAGGCGAACATCGGCGCGGGGAACGGCCCGCAGCGGTACTGCGGCGGCAGCGGCGCGGGCGTGGGGACGTCGGGCCCGAGGTAGCAGTGGCGGACGCAGCCCTCCTGCTGCTGCACCGCGTCGACGCCGTCGACGAAGAGGCAGTCGGCGGCGTCGATCGACTCGGTGTGCACCGCGCCGACGAAGGTGACGCCGCTGCAGGCGAGAGCCGGCGCGAACCGGACCTGCGCCGCGATCGCGTCTCGCGCGGTGCCGCCGGCGGGGTCGCCGCAGGTGCGAAGGCGGCTGCCGAGGGCGTCGACGATCGAGTCCTGCAGGGTCAGCGGCTGGCTCGACAGCTCGGCGCGGATCGCGCCGAGGATCGAGCGGCGGGCGGAGAAGGACGTGCCCCATGCGTCGTGGGCCAGCCTGACCGTGCTGCCCGCGGCCGGGTCCATCGTCACGAAGGCGAGGGCGACGCCGTCGAAGCCCTTGCCGAGGATCAGGTCGCCGGTGAGGTAGAAGCCCTCGAGCTCGAGGCAGCAGCCCGCGAGGTCGAGATCGAGGTCGCCGACGATCGCCGGCGTCATCGTGCGCTCGGCGACGATCCGCCAGCGGGGCAGCGTCGGGGCGAACGACTGCGGCGGCGGCGCCGCGAGGCGGTCGGAGGTGCGCAGGCGGATCTCCACGTCGGGCCGCCCGAACTCCGACTCAGCGGGGTCGAGGCCGGCCGACTGCGTCTCCGCCTTCGAGATCCCGTCCGCGAGCGTCGTCGCGGTGACCGCGTCGGGCGCCGCGCCGGGATCGACGGTGATGATCACCCGGGCCGACGGGTTCCCGTCGAGGTCGCTCGCGAGCGGTCCGAGGTCGCCCGTGAGCGGCCGGTGCCACGTGGCGCGGAGCTTGCCGGCGAGCCCGCTTCCGAGCTCGACCCGCCCGCGCGCGACGTCGACGACGGCCTGCGTCGCCGTCGGCGGAGCGGGCGCGGGCGCTCCGGGCGGCAGGCTGCCGAAGCGCAGGCTCGACCACGGGAGCTGCGCTCCGTCGAGCGTGAGCTCGAGCAGCACCGGCTGGTTCGCGGCAGGGACCTGCGCGAGCGGGTGCGCGGGGTCGATCGTCCAGTTCGTCCCGTACGTGATCTGGCCGGGAGCTGCGAGCGCCTCGAACACGCGGTACGTGGCGCGGACGGGAGCGTCGAGCTCGTCGCCCGTGCGCGCGCGCAGCGCGCCCGAGGCCCGCTCGGCGGCGCTACGGCCCGTCTGCGGCGCGACGTACGGCGGCGCCTCGGCGCCGAGCGGATGGAGCGAGTAGCGCCGTGCGTCCGCCGTGGGGGCGGCCTCGGCGGCGATGAACGTCCCGACCTGCCACGGCCAGACGACGGCCGTCGCCGCGAGCGGGTTGTACGGCCCGGACGGTGTCACGCTGTGGCGCACGCGGTCGAACGGCGTGCCGACGCGGAAGCGGCTGCCGTCGGCGAGCGACATCGACGCGACGCGCAGCGGCGGCGGGTGGCCGAGGCGCTGCGCCCACAGCGTGAGCTGCCAGCCCTCGAGCACGCGCGCGGTCAGGCCGGTGGCGATCTCGGCGAAGTCCTCGAGGGCTGCCGGCGTCCCCTTCCGGCGGCGCAGCGCGACGGTGTAGGCGACCTCGAGCCGCCCCGCGTCCGGCGGCAGCCCGACGAGCGCGCCGATGTAGGGCACCGCCCAGTCCGCGCAGCTCTCGATGAAGAGGTCGTCCCAGATGCTGTCGATGTCCGCCGCGAGCAGGTCGACCTGCTCGTCGACTCCGTTGAGGAGGAGATCGAGCAGCCGCGGCACGCCGTCGACGTCCCACGGCGCATCTCGCACCGCCCGCGGCAGCCAGTTCGCGACCGGGCTCATCGCGCTCACGCGGCGGCTCCCGTCACGGACGGGGCACTCGACGGGATGAGCAGCTCGTAGACCTTGGCCGCCAGCCGGCCGAGCTCCGCGTCGGCGCCGGGCAGGCCGAGGCTCGCCACGCCCACGACGCCCGTGACCTGGTGGACGACGGCGAAGACGTCGGAGCGGTCGAGCGGCTGGCCGAGGCTCCGCTCCGCCGGCCCGAGCGCGCCGTTCGGATCGACGAGCGCGGCCGTGACGGCGGCGACGACGGCATTGAGATCCCGCCGCGGGTCGGTGGCGAGGACGACCGTGAGCGTAGGCGTGGTCACGACACCCGCGGCGACGCAGAGCGGGACCGTCGCGTCGCGGACCGAGTCGAGGTAGCCGGAGAGCTGGTCGATCTCCGCCGGGAGCGGAGCCCGCGGCCCGCCCGTCCCGCTGCGGATGAACGCGAGATGGAGGCCGCTCCCGCCGCACGCGCAGCCCGGCGGGCCCTGGCCGTTCCAGGACGCCGCGTGCGTGACGCCGGGATACCCGAGCGCGAGATCGACCAGATCCTCGGCGGAGACGGCCCGCCCGAAGGCTCGCGCGCGCGTGGGCGCGAGCCGGCGGAGGTCGCTCTCGGAGTCCTGGTCGGCGCCGCCCTCGGTCGGTCCCGCGCCCCGCACCTTCTTGACGCCGCGGATGCTGCCGAGCAGCGTTGTGATCGCGCCGGACTCGACCTCGCCCTCGCGCCCGCCGCCGACGCGGTAGGTCGCGGTCACGTTGCCCCGTCCGGTCGAGAGCCGGTCGCCCTCCACGCCGTCGCCGAAGAGCAGGGTCTCGGCGCCGGTCGGCTCGCGCTCGACCGCGAACACGTCGGTGAGACCGGCGCCGTAGAGCGACGGCACCTCGTCCCACTGGAGCCCGTCGACGCGCAGCAGCATGCTCGGCACCGGCTTCCCGGTGTCGTCGAGGTCGTAGGCGATCGGCGAGTCCGGCGTGGTGAACTCCTGCCCGGCCTGCGCTGCGTCGCCGCTCCCGAGCACGACGTTCGTGGTCTTGCCGTGGTGGACGCGCAGCAGGTTCCCGCTCGCCGGGGCAGGCATCGCGACGCCGGCGGGCGCGCCGCTCGGGAGGTCGACGATCAGGCCGCTCGGCTGCCCCTGGTCGTCGGTCTCCTGCGGGACGTTCCCGTCGCAGTCGAACACCTCCCAGTCGGCGTCGGGCTGCGAGGAGGACGCGACCGAGATCCGGGCCGGGGCGCCGCTCGGGCGCGGGAAGAGGCGGAGCTGCGGCGGCGACGTCGCCGGCATCGCGTCGGGGAAGACGTAGTGGCGCGCGACCACGCGGCGGTCGAGCACGTACACCGTGATCGGGCCGTCGCCCGAGAGCGTGTTCACCGGGTTCGCGAACTGGATCTTCGAGACGCGCGTCGGCGTGCCGGGCACGACGTCCCAGTGCGTGAACGAGTGCGCGCTCACCTCGACCACATCGCAGCTGGTCGAGCCCCAGTCGACGATCGCGACGAGCTTGTCCTTGGAAAGATCCTCGAGCGGCCGGTCGACGATGATCGTCTTGTGGTCCGACGAGACCGCGAGAGGCGCGCCGGCGTCGGTCGGTACCGCCACGGTCGAGGCGGCGCCGGTGGCCGGCACGCGGAGGACCTCGGTGATCTGGCGCGCCACCGACGCAGTGGCGAGCACGCGGTAGGCGGCATACGGAGCGGTCGCCGAGTCGCCGAGCAGCTTGTCGAGGTCGCGGTCGAACTCGACCACGGTCGTGCCGAGCTCGGCCGATCTCGCACCGACCGTGGTCAGCGCGACCGGCTGGGCGGTCGCGGGCGTCCCGAAGTCCCAGACGAAGCTCACGAGCTCGAACAGGTACGTCCAGAACTCGAGCCAGTCGACCTTCGGGCTCGGCAGGGTTGCCTGCTGCTCGAGCACGAACAGGACGCGGTCCGCGACGCGGAAGCCCGGGTCTCCGATGAAGCGGATGCTCCGCGCGTCGGGGATCGCCGGCTGCGGGACCCAGGTCGCGGTCAGCCCCGCCCACTCGGCGCGGAGGTCGGTGTCGGCGATAACCTCGAACGTCTGCGAGGCGCCGCCGGGCTTCGCGGGCGCCTGCACGCGTGTGCCCGCGGGGACGGTCGGATTGGTCGTGCTCTCGATATCGGCGACGACCCACCCCTGCGCGGCGATCGGCGGGCGCGGAGCGAAGCCGACCAGCCCGGCGATCCGCCGCAGGTCGGTCCAGTCCTGAGCGGTCGGCAGGTACGCCTCGCCCGCCGTCAGCTCGCTGTAGGCGGCGATGGTCTCGGCGACGTACGCCCACAGGTGGACGAGTCGCAGCGCCGCCGGATCGGCCGCGAGATCCCATTCGGTGCCGAGCTTCCTGCCGTCGACCTCCTGCTGCTCGACCGCTGCGACGAGGTCCTCCACGAAGCCGTGGAACTCGCCGACGCGGCGGCGCAGGTGCGTCTCGCCCGGGGGCGGCGGGACGAGCGCGAGCACCGGCGCGCCGCAGCCGCACGAGCAGACCGGGGTACAGCTCATTCGACGCCCTTCACGGCGATGTCGAGCCGGCCGCGCTCGGGCTGCGAGGGATCGTCGTCGAGAACGGCGACCTCGTCCGGCGCGACCACGATCACGTCGTGCACCGTCCCCTGCGGCTCGGAGAGCCGGCGCGCGTCGGTCGGCTCGACGGCGTCCACGCCCGGCAGCTCCGCGACCGCGGCCAGCACCGAGGAGAGGTAGACCGACGCGCCGAGCAGCATCCTGGAGTGGTGGAACAGGCCCGGCGACTCGTCCGTGCCCGGGCGGAGCAGCTGCAGGATCTGCACCTCGAGCGCGGCCGGGTCGAAGCCGGGGTTGGGGCAGACCTCGAGCGCGATCACGAGCCCGACCGGCGTGCCCTCGACCGCCGCCGACTCGACCCCGAGCATCCGCAGCCCGTCGAGCGTCGCCGCCAGCCTCGCCAGCGCCTCCTGCGCGACGTCGTCCGCGTCGACGTCGAGATCGACGACGGTGGTTACGAGCGGCCAGGAGCCGGTCCACGTCCGCCGCGCGATCGCGCGCTGGACGGCCGGGTCCTTGTCGGCCGCGGTCGCGTAGTCGGCCGGGATCACGGCCCGGAGGAGCTCCGCGGCGAAGGCCTGCGGCGCGTCGCGGCGCGCGTCGGCGAGCGGGACAGGGTCGGCTCCGCCGGTCGCGGCGGTCGGGTTGCGCGCGGCCACAGTGCCGCCGCCGCCGAGCTCGACGTGGTCGAGAGCGTTGGCCGGGGATGTTCCCGATCGTGCCGCCGCCGACCTCGTACGAGGCCGACACCGTGCTCCCCAGCGGCGGCTCGAGCCCGACGCTGCCCGTCCGGAAGCTGAGGATCGGCGCCTCCTGCTGCTCGATGTCCACGACGTACGGGAAGTCGGTGACCGAGACCTGCGGGTCGAGCAGCGTGTCGACCCAGGTCGCGCCGACGTCGAGGCCGGAGGGAAGCGCCACCGTGACGTCGAGGCGATGCGGCCGGCCGGTCTCGTCGAGCGCGAGGCCGAGCCCGCCGCTCGACGGCGCGCCCGCCGAGTCGAGCGAGTAGCCGCCTGCGTCGCGCGCGGTGAAGCCGCCCGGATCGACGAAGAGACCCTGGTGCGCCGGCACGAGGTTCGCCCGCACGATCGTGACCTCGTCGGCGCCGTGCTCGTCCGCGATGCCCACCTCGTAGGACGAGGCGAGCGCGTCGTCCTGCGACCAGGCGACGCGGAACAGCGGCAGCCCGGTACCGAGCAGCGGGTCCGTGATCTTGTCGACCGCGGTGAGCTGGACGACCTGCGCGGTCCGGCTCGCGACCGGGTCGCGGAACGCCGGCGCGGGCGTGACGACCGGCCAGTCCTGCAGGCGGGTCGCCCACTTCGCGTGGGCGGTTCGGTCGCCCGGATAGACGACCTCGAAGGCGATCCGGTCGCCCGGCGAGAGCCACGTGTCGCCGAGCGGGTCGGCGGGCTTCGGCCGCACGAGCACGCACTCGGTCGCGCCGGCGGGCAGGCAGCACGCGCTCTCGCCCCAGTCGTAGACCGGGATCTCGCCGAGCGAGTCCCAGGCCGTCACCGGCTCGTCGGCGGTGAAGGCGAGCGTCGAGCCGTCGGCGTCGCGGGCGATGTCCCCTGCGGCGATCGCGACGCTTCCGGTCGTCGGCGGGACGGCGACATGGACGAAGGTGCGCGCCGACACCGCCTCGCCGAGCTGGTAGTCGACGAGGCGCGTGTGGCGGCGCACCGACGTGCGGCGGCGCGCAGTCTCGAGGTACGCCTCGGTCGCGACCCGGTCGAGGCGGTAGTTGAGCAGGTCGCCGACGTGTGCGAACAGCTCGAGCACCGTGACCGTCGGGTCGGCGCTGGACAGGTCGGCGTCCGGATGCTCGCGCAGCAGGTACTCGGCGAGCGCCTGCCGGAGCGAGCGCCAGTCGCGCGCGAGGTAGTCGTGCACGGGCGACGGCGGCGGCGGAGCCGGCGCGGGCGGCACCGAGAAGCAGGAGCCGAGCGCGTTGCAGTCGGGGCGCAGGCGCACGGGCAGGAACGAGCGCAGCGGATCGAAGTCGACCGGCGGAGGCTCGACGACCTCGAGCCGGTAGAGCGCCGCGTCCGGCGCGCCGTCGAGCGGCAGCTCGAGGTGCGGCGTCGGTGCCGCCTGGATCGTGACCGGGTCGACGATCGCGACGGGGCTCGTGCCACGGCTCGCCGTCAGGGTCCACAGGGCGGCGTGGGCGAGCGCGGCCGGCGGGTCCTGGTACAGCCAGACGTCGAGGAAGAGGTTCCCGCCCGAGCTCCGCACCTGCGCGGCACGGAGCCCCTGCACGGTCGCGCCGGTCGCGAACAGCGCCTCTGGCCGGTGCAGCGGCGGGCAGGTCGGCTCCAGCGTCGAGGGGTCAGACACTCGTCCGCACCTCCAGCTGCTGCGGTGCGCCGGAGGGCCGGAGCTTGTAGGTGAGCGTGGTCGCGATCTCCGACTCGCCGACGATGTCGACCGCGACGGCCGTCACTTCGATCCGGTCGCCGAGCGCCTGGTCGAGCGAGCCGCGGAGGCGCATCTCGACCAGGCTCGAGACGGCGAGGTCGAGCGGCTCGAACAGCGCGGTGCCGAGACCGGCGCCGAAGTCGGGCCGGTGCAGCCGCTCGCCGGCTCCCGTGAGGACGACGAGGCGCACGAGGTCGGCGATGTGCCGCTCGTCGACCGCGAGCCCGAGCCGGCGGGTCGCGGTCAGGCGGAAGGGATGGCGAGCCTCGGTCACTGGCCCTGCACCTTCGTCTGGAAGCCGCTGAGCGTTCCCGGCCCCTGCGGCGCGCCGGCGGCGTTCGTGCAGAGCGCGACCGAGGTCGAGAGCAGCGCCGCCGTGCCGCCGATCGTGACGCGGGTCGCGGGCGCCTGCCACATCACGGACAGGCACGGCGACGGCGCGCCGGAGACGTTGAACGAGCAGCCCGCGATCGTCACCTGGTCCGAGACGACCAGCGCGGGGCTGCCGCCGAGCAGCACCTTGCTGTTCGACGGCGTCGCGACGCCCTGGCCGCCGTGCGGGCAGATCACCTGCGTCGGCGCGTCGAGCAGGAACGCCATCACATCACCTCGAGCGCGCCGTCGTTGATCGAGACCGAGCTGTTCGTGAGCGCGACCTTCTGCTGGCCGAACGAGATCGAGATCCCGTTCGAGTCGAGCACGACCTCGGCACCGGAGACCGCGGTCACCTGGATCGACTCGCTGCCGCTCTGGTCCTTGAGCTCGATCTTGTGGCCGGCGGGCGTGACGAGCACGAGCACGTCGGGCCCCGCGTCGGGCACGCCCTCGCCGTCGGCCCACGCGCCGCCCGACCAGATCGGCACGCGGCTCGTGTCGCCGGCCGGCCACTCGACGTAGACGAGGCTGCCCACCGGCGGCACCGCGGCGAGCCCGGCGTTCTGCGCCGAGAACGGGCTGCAGGCGGTCGCCCAGCCCGTCGTCTCCTGGCCGAACACCTCCGGCACCTGCACCTTCAGCCGCGCGAGCCCGCGCGGATCCTGGTTGTCGACCACGACGGCCTGGTACTTGCCGGTGAACCGCTCGGTCACAGCAGGCCTCCGAGCCCCGACAGCGACCCGAACGCCTCGTTCCCGGTCAGGCCGAGCGCGTTGCGGACGAGCGTGACCTGCTGGCGGTGCCGCTCGACCGTGACGATGTGACGGACGCGGTGGACGAGGTAGCTGCCGGAGAGCGACGAGCCGAGACCCTTGACGAGCACGGGCTTTCGTGCGCGCAGGAGGAGGTCGGAGCGGTCGGCGTCGACCTCGACGTGCAGCTGGGCGGCGAACGCCGACTGGCGCGCGATCGCCTGCGCGGTCGAGGTCGGGTCGAGCTCGCCCGAGACGTCGTTCGGCGCCAGCAGGATCGTCGTCTGCGCGGCGAGCGAGTGCGAGCCCTGCGCCTGGTCGTCGCCGGTCTCGTCGGCGTCCTGCGAGGAGTCGGAGAGCGCGGGGATCCGCGACAGCTTCACCCGCTGCCCCTCGTTGAGGTTGACGGTCGCGTCGACGTGCTGCGAGTCGGTGCCGAACCCGAGCGCCAGCTCTCCCTGCGGGTCGGCGAGCGGGTCGATCGGCTCGAAGTGGCCGACGATCCCGGCCTCGGTCGCCTCGAGGAACGTCGCGAATCCCCACTTCGTCGCGAGCGAGCGCAGGAACGCGAGGTCGCTGTCGCGCTGGAGGACGACGTGCACGTCGGGATCGGGCGAGTCGGTCGTCGTCTGCACCTGCGGCGTGAACCCGTACGACGAGAAGATCGTCTCCGCGATCGCGCTGTCCTGGCTGCCGGGCCAGGCGACGATCTTCTCCTCCGCGTCGAGCTCGAGCGTGCGGTCGAGCACGTTGACGGAGAGCTGCGAGACGCCCTCGGGGTCGATCGTCCACGACGCCACCGCCGGCTTGCCCTCGAAGCGGTAGCTCGCCTCGCCGCGGGTGAGCTGGATCACGACCGGGGTCGAGGAGTCGAGCAGCGGGTCGAGGACGGACGTCCACTCGCCGGAGCCGTCGGGCGCGAGGTTCGCCACCAGCGTCGCCGCGTCCGCGAGGTCGGAGGCCTCCTCGACCTGGATCTCTGCGATTGCGGCCAGGTCGGCGGCGCTCAGCGTGTTGCCGTCGATCTGCACGAGGAGCTGGCTGTCAGGCACGAGGCAGTCCGATCGTCTGGCCGGGCTGCTCGAGCTGGGTCGCGTCCGGCCACCGGTTCGCATCCGCCAGCACCCACCAGCGCGTGGTGTCGCCGGTCGCCGCGCGGCCGAGCAGGTCGAGGCGGTCGCCCGCGACCACCTGGTACGTCCCCTGCAGCGACGGCTCGGGCGCGATTCGCGGGGCGCTCATCGTGCGGGTCGAGCCGTCGGGCGCCGGCACCGAGATCGTCGGCTGGTTGACGTAGCGCGACGTGGGGTCGACGGGCACTAGAGCAGCTCCGGGATCTGGGCGAGCTGCAGCACGGCCTTGACCTCGCGCGCGCCCTGGTAGTACTTGGCCGCCGCGATCGCGACGGTCTGGTCGGACGAGAGGTCTTCGACCCTGAGCACGGTGAAGCTGAGGTCGGCGGTGGCGAGGATCGGGTTCAGGAGCTCGTCGAACGCCAGCTCGTTGATCGTCAGCGACTTCAGCCGCACGGGCGTGATTCGCTCGGGCCCCCAGACGAACAGGCACAGGGGCAGCCGTCCGGGCGGAACGCTCGCGCCGCCACCGCCGAGCAGCCCGCCCGTGAGCGCCGACGCGAGCCCGCCGAGCAGCGAGCTGCCCACCGGCTGCACGAGCATCTCGAGAGCGGCGAGGCGCGGCGAGATGCCCATCGTCGTGGTGATCGGCCCGCCCCGCTCGAGGCCGTCCGTCGCGTCGAACTCGAGCTTGACGGTGTAGTCCTCGACGGCCGGGCGCGCCACGTTCAGCGCGGCTCCCGTCGGCTGGCTGCCGGCCTGCGCCTGGCCCGCGCTGCTGTCGACCTGCAGCACGCGCGTGATCTCGGTCGGGTTGTACTGGAACGCGACGATCGTCGGCACGAGGCCGAGCAGCGGGTCCGAGTACGACATCAGCAGGCCCTTGATCAGCGTCACGGCTTCGTCCCCCGCTCCCTCGCCGCGACCGCGTCCGCGACGGCCTTCCCGACCGCGTCCTCCGGGCCGGCGGGAAACGCGCTCTCCGCGAGCCGGCGCTCGATCGCGGGCCGGAGCAGTCCGGGTGCCGGCGCGGCGGGCACCTCGACGCGCACGCGGAGAGGCCGGAGCTCGCTCATCGCGTCGCCTCGAGGAAGAGGCCCGCAAACGACTTGCCGATCTTCTCGTGCTCCCGGCGCAGCGCGTGCTCGACGTGACTGGTCTGCACCGTCGCTCCGTTCGCGGCGGCGAGGTACGCGGCGGCGAGCGCGGCGTTCTGGATGCTGCCGCCCGTGAGCTCCGGCCCGGCGAGCACGTCCCACTCGAGGCCCTCGACGCGGGTGCTGCTCGGGAACGAGCGCCGCCAGAGGTCGGCGCGCAGCGCGCGGTCCGGATGCTCGAAGCGGATCACGAAGCGCAGGCGCCGCGCGAACGCCTCGTCGAGCGCCGAGTGGCGGTTGGTCGCGAGCAGCACGAGCCCGCTGAACGTCTCGATCCGCTGCAGGAGGTAGTTGACCTCGAGGTTGGCGTACCGGTCGTGCGCGTCCTTCACCTCGGTGCGCTTGCCGAAGAGCGAGTCCGCCTCGTCGAAGAAGAGGACGGCGCTCGCCCGCTCGGCCTCGTCGAACGCCGAGGCGAGGTTCTTCTCCGTCTCGCCGATGTACTTCGACACGACCGCGGAGAGATCGACGCGGTAGAGGTCCTGCTGCAGCTCGTGCGCCACGGCTTCCGCGGCGGTCGTCTTGCCCGTGCCGGGCGGGCCTGCGAACAGCGCGATCACGCCTCGCCCGCGCGGCATCCGGCGGCGGAAGCCCCACTCGTCGAGCACGACGTGCTGCAGCTCGATATGCGAGACGAGCTCGCGCAGCTGCATCATCCGCTCGGGCGGCAGCACGAGGTCGTCGAAGGTGAACACCGGCGGCACGAGCGCGGCGAGGCGCTCGAGGGCGTGCTCGGGCTGGCGACGCGCCGCCTCCCACACGTCGCCGGGCTCGAGCGGGACGCTGCGCCAGCTCGCGTTCGCGCGTGCGCGCTCGATCGTCTGGGCGATGTCGCGATCGGTGAAGGCGAATCTCGTCGCCAGCGCGTCGACGAGGGTGTCGAGCGGCAGCTCCTCCGCCTCGAGCGCAGCGGCCCAGAGCCTGCCGCGCTCCTCGACGTCAGGCGCGGCGAGCTCGACGAGGTAGGCGCCGGCCACGGACTCGCCCGGCCCCGCGGTCGCGAGGAGCGGGCCGTCGCCCTCGCTCCAGCCGAGTTCGGAGACGATCGCCGCCGCGACGACCGGCACGGCGGTCCGCGTGCGCGCGACGAGCCGGAGCTCCGGCCCGGCCCTGTCGCCGCCGACGGGGACGAGACCCGCGCGGGCGGCCGCGGCCGCTGCGAAGGCGCGCCGCCCGACGCCGGGCGGGCCGCGGAGGACGACGACGCCGCCCGCGCCCGAGCTCAAGCGGCGCGCCAGCGCCTCGACGCCGCTCTCGAACCGAGACGGCAGGGGTCGGTCGAGCGCGAGCGGGCGCGGAAGCTCGCCCGTGAGCAGGAGCCGGGCGGTCGCCGTGAGCTGGAGACGCCCGTTCGCTCCCGCGCCGGGCTCGAGCAAGCCGCCCGTGACGAGCGGCGAGTCGTCGTCGAGCGCGACCGGGCACTCGATCCCGTATGGCTCGAGCAGGAGGTGGAGCAGTGCCGCCGAGGCGTACCGTCGCGTCGCGTCGTCGTGCGCGCAGCCGAGCACGATCGCGAGCTGTGGATCGGCTTCCGACCACCACGCGGCGGCGACGAGCGCCTCCTCGCCGGTCGAGAGCCCCAGCGCTGCGGAGAGCTGCGGGAGCGGGCCGTCGGCGGTCGTCCCCAGTAGCTCGGCGACGCGCTCGACGTCCTCGTCGGTCGCGCGCGGCTCGACGCCGATGCCGGCGAGCAGCCGCCTGACCTCGCCGTCCAGGTCGTCTCCGGCGGGGTCCTCCCAGCGGCGGCGCAGCTGCACGCAGGTAGCTCTCGAGCGCGGTGAACAGCACGGCGAGGTGCGCGCTGAGCCGGAAGTCGGTCATGCGAGCGTCACGCTCCCCAGCGGGCCGGCGACTTTGCCCGCGCGCAGCACGACGTCGGCCGGCCCGGACGGTGTCGCCGCGGGAATCACGACGTCCACCTGCACGGGCGAGACGAAGGTGACGTCGTCCACCGGCTTGCCGCGCACGAACACCTCCACGTCGGGTGCGGCGTGCGCGGTCTGGAGGCTGACGCCGACGCTCTTCGGGACCGGGTTGGGAGCGCCGGTCAGCGCGGGCACGACGGTCAGGGCGATCGCGTCGTGGCCGAAGGGAAGCCCGTTCTCGGTCGCGGACACGTCGAGCTCGCGCAGGCCCGGCGCGATGTTCGGATCGGGCAGGCTCAACGTGACGTGGTCCGTGGGCGCTCCGGGCACGACGGTCATCGGCCAGTCGGGCCCAGGCGGGTCGGCGGGGTCGTGCGCGAGCGTAAAGACCGAGCCGTTGGTGAGCCCCTCGACCTCGACGTCGAAGTCGTCGCCGAACGACGCGCGCGACGGCGTCACCGCGACGAGCCGGGGACCGAGCGAGGGCGCGAGCCCGATTCGCCGCGTCTTCACCGGCGGCCCGGCCACGTACTTCTGCTCGGGCTCGATCAGGACGACGCTGACCCCGTAGCCGACGGAGAGCCGGATCGGCTTCGAGGCGGCGGTCCAGATCTTCGTCACCGCCTCGAGGTCGAGATCTTCCAGCGAGATCCGGATCGGCTCGATCAGCGGGTCGACGAAGGTCGCGAGCGCCGGCGTCAGCACCGGCGACGAGTCGCCGACGATGGCGTTCTCGTACACCGCCTGCATCACCGCGGCGAGGCCGACGTGGGCGAACTGCTCCTGGTCGCCGCCCGCCGTCTTGGCGGCCGGGAACGCAGAGAGGAGGTACGACAGCCGCAGCGCGAGCGGCGGGTTGCCCCGTGCCGTGCGCCAGCCGGTGGTCGGCGGCTCCATGTTCCGGTAGGTCGGGTCGGGGCTCACGCGGTACAGGAACCAGTTCAGCCGCAGCGTGTCCTCGTTGCCGTCGAGCGGGCCGACGGTGATGTCGGGCTTCGGCGTCAGGCTCGAGACGGCGGCCGTCGACAGCGAGTAGAGGATCTCGTCCACGCCCTGGATCGCGGTGACGGTCGACATCAGCGGGACGCTCCGTGTCGCGACCGTGCCGCCCGCCGCCCGGCAACCGACGCGAGCGGATCGCCCGGCAAAGGTCGCGCCGGCGGTGTGACGATCTCGATGCGCTCGATCACCACGGGCGGCCGCGCTGGCGCGACCGAGCGCGGAGCCGGCACGGGAGCAGCGGCGGCGGCGGCCTGGACGGCAGGCCGCGGCGGGAGCGGCGGCGGCGCCTCCGCGGCGGGCACGGCGAGGGCGGCCGCCGCAGGCCGGGCCGACGGCGCCGGAGCGACGCGCTCCTCGACGAGGATCGCGGGCTCGCCCGGGGCCTGGGCCGGGGCAGGGGCCGGGGCCGGGGACGCGTCGGCGACCGGCAGGCGCGGGCCCGGCTGCGGCGCCGGGCCCGCGGACGGGGCCGCGGCCGGCGGCCGGGCCGCCGGCCCTGGCTCATCGCCCGGCGCCGGCGTCTCGAGCTCTGTGCGAGGCGTGCCGAGGCCGGCCGCGGGCAGGGCCGCCGCTGGGCCGGGTGGCGCGGCGACCACGACCTCGGGCGGAGTCCGGGGCGGCGGAGACGCCGTCGCGGTCGGGGGCGAGTCGGCCGTGACGCGGCGCAGCGGCGCCGCCGGCTCCTCTGGCGGGGGCGATGGGACCGCGTGGAACGCCGGCGGCGGGGCCGCGTGTGCGGCGGCCGCCGGTGGTGCCGGCGAGGGCGCGATCTCGACTAGGCCGCTCGCCGGACGGCGGACCGCCGGACGAGCGCCACGCGCGACCAGGCGCGTCGCGCTCACGACGCCTCGGCGATCAGGTCGGCCAGCGTTTGCCGGCGCTCGTCGCCGAGCGACTCGATCTCGGCGAGGCTCCAGTGGTAGGCGCTCGCGAGTGTGTGGACCTGGCGGTCGATCTCGCGCGCCCGGCGGACGAGCCGCTCGAGGACGGCCCGTTCGACGTCGAGGTCGACCGCGATTGGCTGACCGCAGGCGGAGCAGGCGATCACGACCGGCCCGGCCAGTGAGTCGTCGACGCGCTCGAGGTCGTTCGCCTCCGGTGCGCGTTCCGGCGAGCCGACGAGGCAGCGCTCGCAGAGCACCGCGGCCGCCTGCGCCGGGTCGGCGGGCAGATCCAGGAGGTCGCCGTACGTTGGCTCTCGCAGGCCGCCGCCGCGGCCGAGCACGGCCGTCCGCGGGCCTGCCGGCGGCACCGCGTCGGGGTCGATCTCGGCCGCAGATAGCTCGCCGCACGACGGGCAGGCGGCGAGGATCTCCAGCACCTCGCCGGTCACCGACCGGTAGAGCGAGAGCAGCTGCCGGTCGCCCTCGCCGACGCTCAGCCGGTCGGGCTCGTCGAACCCGGCCGCGCCGAGCAGCGCGACGACCTGCGCAACCTCGGTCGACGGCCCGTCGAGCGAGGCAAGCAATCCGGCAACGCCCATGCGCTACTGCTCGGCCGGCTCGGGCACCGCGGTGTCGCGCTCCCAGCCTTCGATCTCCAGCTTCAGCGTCTGGATCGCGACAGCCGCCGTGCCGGCGTCGAGCGCAGGCAGCGCCTGGTACTCCGACGGCCAGCAGCGCGAGAGCTTGTACGAGAGCGCGAGCTGCCCCGCCTCGTTGAAGAAGTCGACCACGATGTCCTTGCGGAAGTTCTTCAGCGAGATCGGCGACTCCAGCGAGTGGACGAGGTTCGCCCAGTTCTCGAAGTCCACGTCGTGCGTCACGCCCCGCTCGAGCGTCACCGCCTCGAACTTCGACATGCCCGGGCTCTTCCGCTCGTGCGTCGGATCTCCGCCTTCGCGATGCACGACCGGATCCGTGGTGCGCTTGAGTGCGCTCATCTTCGAGACACCCGCGACGTAGTTGCCGTCCCACTTCACGCGGAACGCGAACGACTTGTACGGGTCGTGACGCTGAGCGTTGACGGTGAACTCGGCCATGTCATCCCTCCAGCTGCGAGATCTGGGTGATCGTGATCACCACGAATTCCGCCGGCTTCAGCGGTGCGAAGCCGACGACGACGTTGACGCGGCCGAGATCGATCTCCGATTGCGGATTGACGCTCGAGTCGCAGATGACGAAGAAGCTGTCCGACTCGGTGCGGGCCTCGCTCTGCTGGAACGCGCCCTGGCGGAAGAGGCCGCGCATGAAGGTGCCGACCGCGAGCCGCAGCTGGCCCCAGAGCGTCGGATCGTTCGGCTCGAAGACGGCGAACTGCGTCCCGAGATAGAGCGACGAGGCGATGTAGTCGGTGAGCCTGCGGATCGGGATGTACTTGAACTCGGACGTCAGCGAGTCGTCGCCGTTCAGCGTGCGTGCACCCCAGATCACGGTGCCGGCGGCCGGGAACGTGCGGATCACGTTGATCCCGGCGGGGTTGAGCAGGCCCGAGAGGTTGTCGTCGACCGGCGGCTGGCCGGCCGGGCTGACGACTCCGGTGATGCCGACGACCCCCGCCTGCAGCCCGGCAGGAGCCTTCCACACACCGCGCGCGGCATCCGTGCGCGCCATCACGCCCGCGACGGCGCCGCAGGCCGGCACGTTGAGGGTCTTCGTGCCGCCCGGCACCGGCTCGGTGGTCTGAAGGCGCGGGTAGTAGAGAGCGCCGTGGGCTCCGTAGGCGGCGAGGCCGAGCGACGGCGGCAGCGCGGCGTAGGCCGCGGTCGGGCTGTCGACGACCAGGAAGGCCCGCTGTTCCTGGCAGTAAGAGAGCGCTTCGCCGATCTCGACCCCGTCCGTCGCCGTCACCCCCGGGAGGCAGAGGATGTTGAAGCGCGGGAAGATCAGCTGGTCGAGGGCGAAGACCCCTCGCGTGCCGCCCGCCGGGACGATGTCGTCGACGGTGACCGGGCTGCCGTCGCTCCCGCCGGCGAACGCGCCGGCAGCGGTGCTCGCGGCCACGTTGGCCGGGCGGCGCGGCGCGGAGCCCGAGACCTCCGTGCCTCCCCACACGAGGCCGAGCCCGAGCAGCTTGGAGATGTCGTTCGACGGGCCCGGCGTGACGGTCACCGACGAGTCCATGGTCGCGTTGGCCGACGTGAGCTTCATCTGGCCGGCGACCGGGTACGAGGCGGTGACCTTGCCGGCGAGGCCCGCCGTCGCGAGGGCGCTCGTCATCTCGGTGAGGATCTGGGCCCGGGTCTTCGAGGTGGGCACGGCCAGCGCGGGGAAGAGCTCCACGGTCACCGACGGGCCGAAGTCGACGGAGACCTGCAAGGTGTTGTTGGTCGGCCCGATGCTCACCGACGCCGCGATCGCCGCCGCTGCGAGTGACGAGCCGGCCGGTCCCGGGACGAGCGCGACCGAGGGCAGGGAGGGAACCACGAGCTGCGAGGTGGCGAGCACGTCCAGCACGTACCGCGGATGCGACGGGGACATCGAGAGGTTGAGGTAGCTTTCCTCCGCTCCCTTGACCGTCTGGTTCGTGCGCGGATCGACGATCCAGTAGGTGACCGTCATCCGGAAGAGGTCGTTGGGGTTCGAGACGTTGTCGCGCGCCACCACGACCTCCATCCCGATCCCGCCGGTCCTGTTCGCCCAGGCGCCGCGGCCGTTGGCGGTCAGGACGAGCGCGTTCGTCGCGCCGTCGTCCTTGAGCGTCAGCGTCGCCGCCAGCGCATCGCTGTGCGCGGCACGGACGACGACCGCCTGCGAGCCGCCGTTGGCGAAGAACTGCGAGACGACGTGCCCCATCGGACGGGCCTCGTCGAGCGTCGGCCCGAACGTGCGCTGGTAGTCGGCAAAGCTGAAGATGCGGATCGGCTCGTCCACCGGTCCCTGTGACGCGGCGCCTACGAATGCCGTCACCGAGGTGGAGACGCCGACGATCGTGTGCACTCCGGACGGCGCTTCCTGGATGTACACACCTGGATATGTGGTCTGGACCGGCAAGCGGTCACCTCCTCAGCCGCCGGATTCCGGTCGGGCGGCATTCGCTCAGCCGAGTCTCCGGGAGGTGCGTCACCGGCGCGTCACGGGCGCGTCACGGGCGCGTCACGTCACGCAGAATCCGTCTCGTGGCTGAACTCGCTTCCCGCCGGCGCGAATCGCTTCGCCGCTTCGCGTGCGAGGCCGAGGCTCTCGCGTGCGTGTTCGGCGAGGAGGCGGTCGCGATCGAGCACGTCGGCTCGACCTCGGTGCCCGGCCTCGCCGCCCGCCCGATCGTCGACGTGCTCGTCGGCCTGCGCGGCCCCGCGCCGGCACCGGATCGGCTTCGGGCGCTGAAGGAGCTCGGCTACCGGCAGGTGCGACCCCGCAAGGGCCGTCTCTACGTCTGCAAGGGAACGCCCCGCACGGTCACCGTGCACTTCGCGCAGTGGGGGAGCGCGCGCTGGTGGCGGCTCGTCGACTTCCGGGAGGCGCTGCGGAGCGACGAGGACCTGCGACGGCGCTATGCCGCGCTCAAGGAGCGGCGCGCCCCTGCCGGTCACGGTGGCTACTCCGAAGCCAAGCGCCTGTTCATCCAGGCGGAGCTAGAGCGGCTCGCCCTGGAACTGAGAAGACCGTACATCGGGAGTCGAACCCTTCGAGCAACTGAAGTCAAGCAGCAGAGCGACCAAGGTAACCCTTGAGCGTAGATCCACCGTAGAAGACTGTCAGTCTGTACATGCCCGGCGCAACCACACGCTGATGTCGGTCGAAGACTCGAAGGTAAGCGATCCCGGCTCGGCTGTCAACCGTCGGTCAGCAGGTCTCGCTGCCTTCCTCCTTGAACCCCGTCAGCTGGTACTTGACCCCGCCCGGGTGCTTGTAGAGATCGGCCGGCAGCGGCGGCAGAGGTGCCGGCGGAGTCGCCATCTGCGGTTGGTTGCGCAACCTGGCATGGCCGCGAAGGTGAAGGCCCTTTTCGAGCGTGACAGCGTTACCCCTCAGGTCGTCCGGCCCGCCGAGGAAGAGCGGGTCGACGTGGTGGACGTGGTACTTCGACGGGTCGAAGTCCGGGTCGCGGAAGCGCCGCCATTCGAGCGCCATCCTCGCCTGCTTGGCCTCGTCTTCGTCCCGCTCGGCCGACTTCACGCGCTCGAAGAACACCGAGCGTGGCGGCCCCAGCACGACCGGCCAGCAGATCGGATAGCGCTTTGCCCGCTTGCGATCCTCCTCGGGCATCGGCGCGAGCACCGGCACCGGATGCAGATCGGGCTTCGTCTGCTCGGAGGCCGTGGGGTCCGTCTTCTTGTCCACGGCCGGCCCATCGAGGGCCTGCTTCACGTTGTAGTACTGCTCGAGCGCGTCGACCGCCTGCGCGAATCCCTCCTCGCGCGCGGTGTCGAGGAAGTTGTTGACGAGGTCGTTGGCCTTCTGAATGTTGACCTGCAGGTCGATCATCTGGGCGGTCTGCTTGCGCAGCAGCTGCTCCACGCTCGCCTTGACCATGGGGCTCGTGACGGTGATCGAGACCTGGTTCTTCGCCCCTTTGTGCACGACGAGGGGGATATCCGTGCGAATCAGTCCGAGCTTGCTCGCCGCATCCGCCGGAACGCCGTCGGCCGCGACCTTGAACTGCCGCACGAGCCGCTCGGCGTTGGCCCGGCCGGTGAACTTGCGATCGTCGTGATCGAACGAGTTGATCAGGTCCTCCATCTGCGGCTTCAGAGCGAGCAGGTTGGCGTAGACGGCGACGTGCCACGCGATGAACTCGTAGGTCGTCTTGTCACCCTTGAGCGCCTCGAAGTACGCCGTGGCGAGCTCACCGTCGCCGGAGCCGGTAGCCGTGAACCACCCCTCGGTGTGGCTCCGGATCAGCGCCACGACGCTGTCTCCCTGGGCCAGCCACGGCTTCAAGGCGCTGAACGCCTTGGCGCCGCCGCTGCCTATGGCCTGCCAGCTCGCCTCGATCTTCCCGACGGCGACAAGCGACTCCTTGTGGGCCGCGGCGAGCGGATCGGGCTTGGCCTTGGTGTCGTCGCCGGTCTTCTGTCGCCGGAGGATGCCCGAGGGGGCGCCGTCCCTCCGCTGCACGACGTGAGTGAGCTCATGCGCCAGCAGGCCGCGCCGGCTCTCGGTCTGCGGCGGGTAGCGGCCTGCGCGGAAGACGACGTGATCGCCCACGGTGTAAGCGTCGGCGTCGACGGAACGGGCGGCGGAGTCGGCCGCCGCGTCGTCGTGGATCCGCACGGCCGAGAGGTCGACACCGAACCGCGGCTCGAAGAACGCGCGCTCCGCGCTCGTCAGGGAGCGCCCGTCGTCCAGCGAATCGCGGCTCGAGGTGGCGGCGTCCAGCTCGTGCATTTCGGGCGCCATGCGGGCGGCGACGGCTTTGGCCTCGCGCTCGTAGGCGTCGTCCGAGGCGCCGATCGGAACCTTGCCGGCCGCTCCCGTGGCATGGCGCGCCAGCTGCGACCCGGCGTCTCGCGTCGCCTCGACCGACGGGCGGGCGTGCACAACCGCCATTACGGCATTGAACCAGAC
>CAVUZM010000006.1:0-16678 GCA_963746005.1 uncultured Actinomycetes bacterium
ACGCGCTCCGACCTCCCCGACTGCGGGTATAAACGCCCACATGCTGGCCGCGAGCCTCGACCGCCTCGGCACCGAGACCGCCTTCGAGGTGCTCGCGCGGGCGCGAGCGCTCGAGGCGCAGGGGCGCCGGATCATCCACCTCGAGATCGGCGAGCCCGACTTCGACACGCCCCGCCACATCGTCGAGGCGGCGGCGCAGGCGCTCCGCGACGGCCACACCCACTACTGCCCCGCCCCCGGGCTCCCCGAGCTGCGCGAGGCGTGCGCGGAGCACCTCTCGCGCCACCGCGGGCTCGAGATCGAGCCGGCGCGGGTCGTGATCGCGCCCGGCGCCAAGCCGTTCCTGTTCTTCGGCGTGCTCGCGACGCTGCGACCCCGGCGACGAGGTGATCTACCCGAACCCGGGCTTCCCGATCTACGAGTCCGTGATCCGCTGGGCGGGCGCGACGCCGGTGCCGCTGCCGCTCACCGAGGACACCGGCTTCGCGTTCACGGCGGAGGCGCTCGCGGAGCGGCTCTCCCCGCGCACGAAGCTCGTGATCCTGAACTCGCCGGCCAACCCGACCGGCGGGATCGTCGACCGCGCGCTCAACGCCGAGATCGCGCAGGTGCTCGCCGGGCACGACTGCTGGATCCTCTCGGACGAGATCTACTCCGAGATGCTCTACGACGCGGAGCACGACACGATCGCCTCGCACGAGGGGCTGCTCGAGCGCACGCTGCTCGTCGACGGCTTCTCGAAGACCTTCGCGATGACCGGCTGGCGGCTCGGCTACGCCGCGCTCCCCGAGCCGCTCGTCGAGCCGATCACGCGACTGATGATCAACTCGGTCTCGTGCACCGCCCCCGCCTTCCAGCTCGCCGGCGTCGCGGCGCTCACCGGCCCGCGCGACGAGGTCGACGCCATGCTCGCGGAGTTCCGCGTCCGGCGCGAGTTCGTCGTCGCCGGGCTGAACGAGCTCCCCGGGATCACGTGCGTCACCCCGCGCGGCGCGTTCTACGCGTTCCCGAACATCACCGGCACCGGGCTCGACGCCAGGCACTTCGCCGACCGGCTCCTGAACGAGGCCGGCGTCGCGGTGCTCGCGGGCACCTCGTTCGGCGAGTACGGCGAGGGCTATCTGCGCCTCTCGTACGCGAACTCGCTCGAGAACCTCGCCGAGGCGCTCGCCTCGATCCGGGCCCTGCTCGAGCTCGGTGTCGCGACCACGCAGTAGGAATCGTGGTTTCTCCCGATGACGCGGCGCGGCCCGGGCGCGACACTGCGACTGTCTCTCAAGGGAGGCCCGAAATGTACGCGCGCGAGTTCTGGCGTGATACGAAGCGGCACGACGAGATCTGGGCCGTGGAACTCTGCGAGGGCCGAATCTTCAGGTGCTGCGGGCCCTTCACCGAGGGCGAGGTCGACGAGGACATGCTCGACTCGCTCGACTTCTCGGTGACGCGGGCCGCGTGGCTCGAAGAGAGGCGTGCACGGTTCCAGCCGTGGCAGCCGCCCGTCGCGGTGATCTGGCCCACCTAGCAGGAAAAACGCGAAGCCGGTGTCAGCGTGTTCCCCGATGGCGCGCCGGCTCGCGTTGCCTAGGCTCGGAGGCAGATAGCGACTCGTAGGAGGCACGATCCGTGTCCGACTCGGCGCTTGTGTCGACGACCTCCCCGGCCGTTCCGGGTGCAGGAGTCGACGGCTTCTTCAGCATCCGCTTCGAGTCGATCGGCGGCCTCGGCGCCCACCTCGCCGGCCAGATCCTCGCCGAGGCGGTGGTGCTGCGCCAGGGGCTGAACGGCTCGCAGTTCTCCTCGTACGGCTCCGAGAAGAAGGGGACGCCCGTCAAGTCGTTCCTGCGCTTCTGCGCGAGCGACCGCGAGATCCGCACGAGCAGCCCGGTCGAGAGCCCGCAGGTCGTCGCCGTCTTCCACGAGGCGCTCGCGCACTCCGGGAACGTCGCAGCCGGGCTGAGCCCGACCGGGACGATCATCGTGAACACCGTCTCGACCCCCGACGAGGTCCGGGAGCGGCTCGGCCTCGCGGCGGGCACCGTCACCGTGGTCGACGCGCTGGGAATCGCGGTGGAGGAGGAGACACGGCCGAACATGGCGATGCTCGGGGCGGTCGTCCGGACCTGCCCGTTCATCGACCCGGACGCCGTCCGCGAGACGATGCGCGAGACGTTCTCCCGTCGCTACGCACACCTCGTGGACGCGAACATCGCCACGTTCGACCGCGGCTACGACGAGCTCAGGCGCGCGACCTACCGGGCCGCCGCCGGCGAGGAGCCGGGTGCGCCGCCGCGGGCGGCCCCCTCGTTCGGCTACCTCGAGGCGCCGATCGGCGGCGCGATCCTCGATCCCGGCAACAGCATCGTCAAGAACATGTCGACGTCGCGCACCGGCTTCATCCCCGCCCTCGATCTCGAGGCGTGCGTGCACTGCGGGATCTGCGACATCGTCTGCCCGGACCTCTGCTTCGTCTGGGAGACGGAGGAGGACGAGGCGGTCCGGCTGCGGGGGATCGACTACCACTACTGCAAGGGCTGCATGCGGTGCACCGCGGCCTGCCCAACCGGCGCGCTCGTCGAGGTGCGCGAGGAGGAGGGCTACGCCGACTCCCACCGCGTTCCCCTGTACCCCTGGCTCGAGGCGGTCTGAGATGGCGGTGATCGAGCAGACGGGGCGCGCGGCCCAGGTCGAGGCCTTCAAGACCGGGAACGAGATGGCCGCGCTCTCTGCGAGCCAGATCGGCTTCCACGTGATGGGCTACTACCCGATCACGCCCTCGACCGAGATCGCGGAGCTCCTCGACGAGATGAAGGCCGAGGGGCACAACAGCACGGTGATGATCCCGGCCGACGGCGAGCACGGCGCGGCAGGCATCTGCTACGGAGCCTCGACCGGCGGAGGCCGCGTCTTCAACGCGACGAGCTCACAGGGCCTCCTCTACTCCCTCGAGGAGCTCCCAGTGCAGTCCGGGACGCGGTTCCCGATGCTGCTCGACCTCGCCACGCGATCGGTCAGCGGCCCGCTCGACATCCGCGGCGACCACTCCGACCTCTACTTCGCGCTGAACACCGGCTGGCTCATCTTCCTGGCGCGCGACCCGCAGGCCGTCTACGACCTGAACCTGATCGCGCTGCGCGCGGCCGAGCGGCCCGAGGTCCAGCTGCCCGCGATCGTCGCCTTCGACGGGTTCTTCACGAGCCACCAGAAGCGCCGCGTCCGGACCTTCGAGGACGCGGCCGTCGTGCACGAGTTCCTGGGCCCGGTGCCCGAGCGCGTGACCGCGCTAGACCCGCGGCACCCGGTCACGATCGGGCCGTACATGAACGACCCGGATCTGATCAACAACAAGTACCAGCTCAAGCTGGCGATGGACGCGGCGCGGCGAGTGATCCCGGAGGTGCTCGCCGAGTACGAGGCGCTCAGCGGCCGCCGGTACCCGGTCGTCGACTGCTATCGGATGGACGACGCCGAGGTCGCCGTGCTCCTGCTCAACTCCGCCGCGGAGACGGCGAAGGACGTCGCGGACACCCTGCGCGAGCACGGCGTGCGCGCGGGCGTCGTGAGCCCGAACGTGATCCGCCCCTTCCCGGTCGAGGAGATCCAGGACGCGCTGCGCGGGGTCCGCGCCGTCCTGATCGGCGAGCGCGCCGACTCCTACGGCGGCAACGGGGCGAACATCTCGCACGAGGTCAAGTCGGCACTGAAGGACGACCCCGAGAACGAGACCCTGTGCCTGACCCGCGTCTACGGCCTCGGCGGGCGGGACTTCTACGCCGACGACGCGGAGACGTTCTTCGGCCTGGCGACCGAGGCCGCGAACACGGGGCGCGTCCAGACGCCGTTCGACTACCACGGCGTCGTCGCCGGCGACCCGGCGCGGCCCTATCCGATGGTGGGGCTGCCGCCGCTCGACGCCGACATGGCAGAGGGCCTCGTCAAGGTCGAGGTCGACGAGGAGACCGGCCGCCCGAGGGTCGAG
Organism: uncultured Actinomycetes bacterium; assembly: GCA_963746005.1. GTDB lineage: Bacteria > Actinomycetota > Thermoleophilia > Gaiellales > Gaiellaceae > CAVQZA01. The sequence goes on from CAVUZM010000006.1 coordinate 3,977, forward strand.
CCGCCTCCGTACTGGAAGCTCGCCGGGAGCCCGAAGCGCGTCGCGCCGGGCCACGGCGCCTGTCCCGGCTGCGGGGTCTTCCCCTCGATCGACGTGTTCCTGAAGGGCATCGAGGGCGACGTCGTCGTCCTCTACCAGACCGGGTGCGCGATGGTCGTCTCGACCGGCTACCCGTACACCTCGCATCGCGTCACCTACGTGCACAACCTGTTCCAGAACGGCGCCGCCACCCTGAGCGGGCTCGTGGAGATGTTCAAGGAGCGGGTCCGGCGCGGCGAGCTGCCCTCCGGTGACGACATCACCTTCGTGATGGTCACGGGCGACGGCGGGATGGACATCGGGATGGGAGCGGCGATCGGCGCCGCGCTCCGCAACCACCACATGATCATCGTCGAATACGACAACCAGGGCTACATGAACACCGGGAGCCAGCTCAGCTACTCGACGCCGCTCGGCCACATGACCTCGACGAGCCACGTCGGCCCGGCCGAGCTCGGCAAGTCCTTCCACCACAAGGACACGCCCCAGATCATGGCCGCGACCAACATCCCGTACGTCTTCACCGGCGTCGAGGGCTTCCCGGAGGACCTGGTCGCGAAGGCCGCCAAGGCGCAGTGGTACGCGCGCCGGGAGGGCCTCGCCTACGGCAAGGTGCTGATCTCCTGCCCGCTGAACTGGAAGACCGAGGACCGGGTCGGCTCCGACGTCGTCCAGGCGGCCGCCGACTGCTGCTTCTTCCCGCTGTACGAGATCGAGCGCGGCGTGACGACGATCACGTACGACCCGGAGCCGCTGGGGCGGCGCATCCCGGTCGCCGACTGGCTCGGCCAGCTGGGGAAGACCAAGCACCTGCTCAAGCCGGAGAACGCGGCGGTGCTCGCGTCGATCGAGGCGGAGGTCGAGCGGCGCTGGCAGCGGCTCAAGGCAATGGACGAGAGCCCACTTCTGTGAGGAACCCATGGCAACGGTGATCGAGAAACAGGACCTGACCGAGATCACGAAGCTCTTCGTGGTGGACGCGCCGCGCGTCGCGCACAACGCGCGCCCGGGCCAGTTCGTCGTCCTCCGCGTGTCCGAGACCGGCGAGCGCGTGCCGATCAGCATCACGAACTTCGACGCTGCGGCGGGCACGATCACGCTCGTCGTCCAGGAGGTCGGCAGGACGAGCGGCCTGATCTGCGCGCTCGAGGCGGGCGACGAGATCCTCGACTTCGCCGGGCCGCTGGGGATGCCGGTCGCACTGCCGGAGAGCGGGCACGCCGTGCTCGTCGGCGGCGGCTTCGGCGCCGGCGCGGTGTTCCCGCTGGCGCGGGAGCTGCACGAGCGAGGCGTGACGGTGTCGTCGATCGTCGGCGCGCGCACCGCGGCGCTCGTGATCCTGCGCGAGCTGCTCGAGCCGGTCAGCGACCACTACCACGTCTGCACCGACGACGGCTCGCTCGGCTACCACGGCTTCGTCAGCGGCCGCCTCGAGGAGCTGATCCAGGGCGGAGCCGGCTTCACCAGCTGCTTCGCGGTCGGGCCGATGCCGATGATGCGCGCCGTCGCGGAGGTGACGAGGCCGTACGGGCTCCCGACCATGGTGTCCCTCGACCCGATCATGGTCGACGGCACGGGGATGTGCGGCGGCTGCCGGGTCACGATCGACGGCCACACGAAGTTCGCCTGCGTCGACGGCCCGTTCTTCGACGCGCACAAGGTCGACTACGACGAGGCCGTCGCCCGCTCGAAGATGTACGTCGACGAGGAGCGGCTGGCCTGCGGGCTGGCCGGGGTCGGGAGCTGAGCGGCGATGCCGATCGTCTACCCGCACAAGACGGAGATGCCCGCACTCGAGCCCGACGTGCGGCGCCACAACTGGGAGGAGGTGGCCACCGGCTACACGGAGGCGCGCGCGGTCGCGGAAGCGCAGCGCTGCCTCCAGTGCCAGGACCCGCGCTGTGAGATCGGCTGCCCCGTCAACGTGCCGATCCGCGAGTTCGTCCGCTGCGTCGCGCTGCGCGATTTCGACGGCGCCGCGCGCGCGATCCGGCGGCGGAACCTCCTCCCGGCGATCTGCGGCCGCGTCTGCCCGGTCGAGCACCAGTGCGAGCTGCACTGCGTGATCCTCGGCAAGCAGGAGCCGGTCTCGATCGGCCGCCTCGAGCGCTTCGTCGCGGACTGGCAGCGCGCCCATCCGTCGAACGGCGCCGTCGAGACCGTCGCACGCCGGCCGGAGAAGATCGCGATCGTCGGCTCGGGCCCGTCGGGCCTGACGGCGGCGAGCGATCTCGCACAGCTCGGCTACTCCGTGACGGTGTTCGAGGCCCTCCACGCGATCGGCGGGGTGCTCCGCTACGGCATCCCGGAGTACCGCCTGCCGAAGTCGATCGTCGACGAGGACGTCGAGCACCTCGAGCAGATGGGCGTCGAGTTCCAGACCGACGTGATCATCGGCAAGACGATCACGATCGACCAGCTCCTCGACGAGGAGGGCTACTCCGCCGTGTTCGTCGGGACGGGGGCGGGCTGCCCCGTGTTCATGGAGATTCCCGGCGAGAACCTCAAGGGCGTCTACTCGGCCAACGAGTTCCTCACCCGGGTGAACCTCATGCACGCGTTCGCCTTCCCCGCGTTCGACACGCCGGTGCTGCGGCCGAAGAAGGCCGCGGTGATCGGCGCCGGCGACACGGCCATGGACGGTGTCCGCGCCGCGATCCGGCTCGGCGCCGAGGAGGCGCACATCGTCTACCGGCGCTCGGAGCAGGAGAAGGGGGCCCGCGACGAGGACTACCGCCGCGCCGCGGAGGAAGGGGCGATCTTCGACTGGCTGACGCTGCCGACGCGCTACCTCGGCGACGACGACGGCTGGGTCACGGGCCTCGAGTGCATCCGCACCGAGCTCGGCGAGCCCGACGAGTCCGGACGCCGCCGCCCGGTCCCCGTGCCCGGCAGCGAGTTCACGATGGAGGCCGACCTCGTCGTGATCGCGCTCGGCACCAATCCGAACCCGCTCGTCCCCCAGGCGACCGAGAACCTCGACACCGACGCGCACGGCTGCATCGTCGCCGACACGGCGACGGGCGCGACGAGCCGCACGGGCGTCTACGCGGGCGGCGACATCGTCACCGGCGCGGCGACCGTGATCCTCGCGATGGGCGCCGGGCGCAAGGCCGCGGCGGCGATCCACGAGCTACCTGACCGAGAAGGAGAAGGAGGAGGTTCGATGACCCAGCCGATTCGTGTCGCGCTCGACGAGACCCCCGACTGCGACGAGCTGGTCGGGTACCTCACGAGCCGCGGCCTCGCGTGCACGGCGCTGACGACCGATGACCGCTGCGAGATCGAGGTCGGGTACGCCCTCGAGCCCGAGGAGCGGCTGCACAGGGAGGTCGCAGACGCACTGCGGAGCTGGCTCTCCGAGCACCAGCGCCCTCTGATCGTGACGCCCGTCGGCGACGACGAGTTCGTGCTCAGGCCGCCCGGCGACTGACGCCGTGCGCAGGCTTGCGCTGCCGCTGCTCGCGGCGGTCGTACTGGCGTCCGCGGTGGGCGCGTACGCGGGAGAAGGCACGGTCGTGCTCCCGGCAGGCGCGATCGTGTTCACGCGGGGCGATCCGCATCCGAGCCTGTACGCGATGGCCGCCGACGGCTCGCACGTGCGGCTGCTCGTGAAGAACGCGGCCGACGCGGCGGTCTCGACGGACGGCCGTCAGATCGCGTTCGTGCGCGACCGGGCGATCTGGGTGATGGGCCGCGACGGCTCGGGTCAGCGCAAGCTCACGAGCCCGGGGACATCGCGCGACGGCGCCCCCGCGTGGTCGGCCGACGGCGGCGCCGTCTTCTTCGCCCGCTCGATCCCGGCGCTCGATGAGATCAGCTCGATCTTCTCGATCCGAAGCAACGGCACGGGTCTCCGCCGCCTCACGCCGAAGGAGATGAGCTGCGTCGGGGCACCGGCCGCGTCACCCGACGGACGCCTCGTCGCCTACACCGATGACAGCCCCTGCGACGGACATGCCGGCCCCGACATCTTCGCCGTGACGACCGCCGGCAGGCCCGCGAACCTACCGTTCGTCTTCCCGGAGACGATGATCTCCCAGAATCCCGCCTGGGCACCCGACGGGCGAAGGCTCGCCTACGTCGCCTCGGATCCGGAGAGGGGCGGATCGGCCATCTACGTCTCCTCGTCCGACCGGTCTCCGCCGCAGCGCGTGGCGCCGGCCGAGCACGCCTGGGCTCCGGCTTGGTCACCCGACGGCCGGTGGATCACCTTTGCGACGGGCGGCAGCCTCAACGACATCTGGCTGGTGCGGGCCGACGGGACACGGCGCCAGGCGCTCACACACTCGAGTGCGGACGACGGCGACCCCGCGTGGCTGCCGCCGCCGCGCTAGGTGTCGCGGCGGAGCAGCAGCACGGCGGCGACGGCGATCGCCGCCAGCGCGTAGAGCACGAACAGGCCGAGCCCGACCCACGGCGAGAGGTGGTTCCCGGAGGAGATCGACATGATCGACTCCCCGGCCGCGAGCGGCAGGTACGGCGAGGCGGCGTTGTTCCAGCTCGCCGGGAGCACGTTCATCAGCGGGGGGATCACGAACATGATCCCCGCGAAGAGGGCGATCCCGCCCGCGGTGTTCCGCACGATCGCCCCGAGCCCGAGCGCGAACAGCCCCACGACGACGAGGTAGAGGCCGGCGCCGATCACGGCGCGCGGGACTCCCGGATGCGTGAACGCGATGTTGATGCCGTGCCGGGAGAGGATCGCCTGGCCGGCGAAGAACGCGATCAGCGCGGCCGGGATCATCAGCGCCGCGGTCACCCCGGCGAACACCATCGCCTTGCCCCACAGCACGGGCAGCCGCTTCGGCACGGCGGTCATCGAGGCACGGATCATCCCCGTCGAGTACTCCGCCGTGATCACGAGCACGCCGAGGACGCCGATCGCGAGCTGCGCCAGCTGCACCCCGGCGAGGCTGACGCCGAGCGGGTCGAAGTTCGCCTTCTCGCGCGGGTCCATCTGCGGGTAGTGGTGCGCGACCACGGTGCAGGCGAGCGCCGCGATCCCGATCGCGAACACGACCGCGGCGAAGAACGACCAGCGGGTCGAGCGGACCGAGCGGAGCTTCGTCCACTCCGAGAGCGCGACGCGCGCCTGGGTCACCTTGCCGACGTGCGGGAGGGGCGCGATCGTCGGGACGGTGCTCATGCGACCACCGCGGGCTCGATCGCCTTGAACTCGACGTCCTCGCGGGTGAGCTCCATGAAGGCGTCCTCGAGCGATGCCTGCTGGGGCGTCAGCTCGTGGATCGCGATGCCGTTGCCGGCGGCGAGGTCGCCGATCTGTGCGGGCTTGAGACCCTTCACGTCGAGCAGGCCGTCGCCGTCTACCGGCGTGACCGTCACGTCGGGGCCTGCGAGGAGCTCTGCGAGCCGGGCCGCCTGCGGCGAGCGGACCCGCACGAGGCTCCCAGACGCCTGCGCGACGAAGTCCTCGGTGCTGGTGTCGGCGATCACCTTGCCGCGGCCGATCACGATCAGGTGGTCTGCGGTGAGCGCCATCTCGCTCATCAGGTGGGAGGAGACGAACACCGTCCGCCCTTCCCTGGCGAGCCCCTTCAGCAGGTGGCGCATCCAGAGGATCCCCTCCGGGTCGAGGCCGTTGACCGGCTCGTCCAGCATCACCGTGGCCGGGTCGCCGAGGAGTGCGGTGGCGATCCCGAGCCGCTGGCCCATCCCGAGCGAGAACTGGCCCGCGCGCTTCTTCGCGACCTCGTGGAGGCCGACCAGGTCGATCAGGTCGTCCACGCGGCTGCGCGGGATCCCGTGCGTCTGCGCGAGCGCGAGCAGGTGGTTGTAGGCGGAGCGGCCGGTGTGGACGGATCGCGCCTCGAGCAGCGCGCCGACCTCGTGGAGCGGCGCCGAGTGGTCGCGGTAGTGCTTGCCGTTGACCGTGACGTCACCGGCCGTGGGGGCATCGAGCTCGAGGATCAGCCGCATCGTGGTCGACTTCCCCGAGCCGTTCGGCCCGAGGAACCCGGTCACGATGCCCGGCTGCACGGTGAACGTGAGGCCGTCGACCGCCCGCTTGTCGCCGTAGTCCTTCGTGAGGCCCTGTGCTTCGATCACGCGCCGGACACGGTATCAGCGCGTCCCTGAGATTCTCATGAGAGTGCGACGACCTGCTGCACGCGGTCGAACTCGAGGCGCGCGGCCCGGCTCGCCTCGGCGACGAGCTCGGCCGACTCGCTCTCGAAGAGGTAGAAGCAGACCTCGTCCTCCGGCACGTACACGGTCGACAGCAGCTCGACGCGCTCGAGCTGCGCCGCCGCCGCGCGCAGCCTCGCCGCATCGGCGGCGAGGCTGTCGCGGCTCCCCGCAGGGAGGTAGGACTCGACGAGGAAGCGCGCCACTCAGTGCTTCCGGAAGCGGGCGTACTTCGCGGACACCTTGCTCATGCAGCTGACTTCCTTCGTCGGCACGAGCTGGGCGAGGCAGAGCGTCTGCTCCTCGCCGCACGCCTTCGAGTGCGCCGCCAGCACGCCGGAGCAGGGCGACGGGCCGGTGTAGAACTTCTGGATCCGCGAGTTGCCCTGGTCCGCGACGTAGACGTTGCCGGCCACGTCGACGCTGATCCCCAGCGGGTTCGTGAACTCGCCGGGCGCGTCGCCGCCGGTGCCCCACGTGGCGAGGAACTGCCCGCCGGTGGTGAACTCCTGCACCCGGTTGTTGTTCTCGTCCGTGACGAACACGTGGCCCGAGCCCACGGCGATCCAGGCCGGGATCTCGAACTGCCCGTTCCCCGAGCCCTCCGTGCCGAACTTCGTCACGAAGCCGCCGCTCGACGAGTAGACATAGACCGAGTTGTCGTCCTGGTCGGTCACGTAGACGTTCCCGCTCGAGTCGGTCGCGACCCCGTTCGGGTGGTAGAGCCCGTTCGCGTTGATGCTCTGCGACGGCGAGCCGCTGGACGAGAATGCGGCGACCCAGTTGTCCGTCCCGTCGGCGACGTAGACCGTGCCCGACGGCCCGACGGCGAGCCCGAACGGCTGGTCGAACAGGGTGTTGTTCCCCCAGGACGTGAGCTGCTGACCGGTGCGCGAGTACTCTGTGACCGCGTCGGCGTTCACGTCGTCGACCCAGAGGTTGCCCGCGGGGTCGACCGCGATCCCGGCCGGGAGGCCGGCGGGCGTGATCGCCGTCTGCTGGACGCCTTTCGCGTTGTAGCGGACGATCTTCGGCACGTCCGCGTAGAGGACCCAGACATCGCCGGTCGGAGTTGCCACGACGCCGTTCGGGCCGGCGGTCTCGTTCCAGACGGAGAGCAGGCGCGGTGCCGCCTGCGCGCTCCCGGTGAGCGCCGCGAACAGGACCAGCGCAAGGACGAGTCGTTTCATCGTTCCTCCCTTAGTGGGTGATGACGAAGGTCGCGGTCGCGGTCGCGCCGCGGCCGGACTTGGGGTTGGTCGGGGTCGCCTCGAGGCGGAACGTCCCGGGCTTCAACAGCACCTTGGCGGCCTGGTTCCGCGGCAGCGGGATCGAGACGCTCGCCGTCGAGTCGAGGTGGGTGAAGACCTCGAGCGGGATCTCGTGCCCGTAGAGCGTGCCGACCAGCTGCAGCATGGTGGTCGTCCCCGGCTGGTCGTCGTGGTAGCTGACCCTCACGTTCGTGGCGGAGAGCGGGAACGAGGCCGGCGTGACCTTCAGGTTCGTGAGCTTCGGCGGGATGTGGCCCTGGCCCGCCGGCGGCTGCTTCGTCGGCTGGGTGCCGCCGCCCTGGCCGCCGCACGACGTCTGGGACTCCGTGCCGAGCGGCCCGCTGCAGATGCGACGCATGGTCAGCTCGACGTCGGTGAGATGGAACGTGACGTTGCAGGTCGTGAGGTCGAGGTTGATGCAGTTCTGGGAGTTCGTGACCTGGCTCGCGTCCTTGAGCACGAGGTCGATCGACGGCAGCCCGATCTGGAAGCGCTGCAGACTGTCCACCAATTCCATCCGCTGGTTGTACGGCGGCGTCGCGGTCTGCTGCGCCTCCTCGGGGTTCCACGCGAACTGGAAGGCGCTGTCCTTCGGCACCGGCTGCGTGTCGCCGCGCTCGCCGCTCTGGGTGTCGCACGGCAGGATCGCGCCCTGGCCCGTGTGGAAGCGCCCGGCGAGGTCGACGGTGAACCCGATCCCGCTGTTGCTCGCCTCGGCCTCGTACTTCGCCGAGGCATCGACGTTGACCGGTGCCGTGCAGTGGGAGTGCCCGAGCAGAGGCGTCTGGGGAGCCTCGTGCTTGTACCAGGTGAAGTCCTCGTCCGCCGTGGCGGTGCCGTCGCCGGTGAGCGGCGCCGACGCCTTCGTGACGATCGACTCCTTGATCGTGCCCTTGACGTTGGCGAGCCACATCTTCACGGGCTGGGCGGTGTAGGTCCAGTTGGCGGTGAGCGTCGAGGAGTTGAACCCGATCTGGGCGCTCGCCGGGGCCGAGCCGATCGCGGTCACGGTGCCCTTCCCGTGGAAGGTCACCTCGTAGAGCGTCCCGCCGACCGCGGCCTTCGTCCCGGCCGACGCCGAGGTCGAGAGCACGGCGGCGAGGAGTGCGAATGTGAGGGCGAATCTCATCGAAACCCAGGCTAGGAGCGAGAAAACGAGCCCGGTAGTAGGGGAAACCCCACACTTTCGGGATACGATGCGAATCGCTCCGATGCGGAACCCGGACCTGCTTGTCGGCCGAGACGAGGAGCTGGCGAGCCTGCGGCGGTTCACGGAAGCGCCCGGCGACGGCGGCGCCGTTGTCGTGCTGGAGGGGCCTGCCGGGATCGGCAAGACGACGATCTGGGAGGCGGGGCTGGCCGTTGCGCGAGACGGCGGGTACCGCGTCCTCTCGAGCCGGGCCGCGACGCCGGAGCTCCAGCTCTCGCTCGACGGCCTGAGCGACCTGCTCGAAGGGGTCCACGACGAGGCGCTGGCGCCGCTTCCCGAGCCGCAGCGGCGGGCCCTGGCCGTCGCGCTCGTGCTCGAGGAGGGCGAGGGCGCCCCCGACCGCCGCGCCCTCTCTCTCGCCTTCCTCGGAGCGCTGCGCTCACTGGCGGTGCAAGGACCGCTCCTGGTCGCGATCGACGACGTGCAGTGGCTCGACGGCGGCACCGCGGCGCTGCTCGGGTTCGCGGCGGGGCGCCTGCGCGACGCGCCGGTGCGGTTCCTCCTCGCGCGCCGCTCGGGCGGCGGAGAGCAGGCCTGGACGCGGGGCGCCGAGCAGATCGAGGTGGGCCCGCTCAGCCTCGGAGCCCTCTCGGTGGTCCTCAGGCGGGTGCTCGACGAGCCGCTCTCGCGGCCGCTGCTCCGCCGGATCCACGAGGCGGCGGAGGGAAATCCGTTCTTCGCGCTCGAGCTCGCGCGCGCCCTGCAGCGGCGCGGCCTCGTGTCGACGGCGCAGGCGGAGCTGCCGGTCCCGCAGACGCTCCGCTCGCTCGTCCAGGAGCGGCTCGAAGGGCTGCCCGACGAGGTCCGCGACGCGCTCCTCGCGGCCGCGATCACGCCCGAGCCGACCCAGGCGCTGCTCGACGCGACGTTCGGCCGTCCGGTCGAGCTCCGGTCCGCGCTGGAGGCCGGCGTGGCAATTCGCGACGGCGACCGACTGCGGCTCGCGCATCCGCTGCTTGCCGCCTCGCTGGTCGAGGAGGCCTCTCCCGAGCACCTGCGAGAGCTGCACGCCCTGCTCGCCGAGGCGGTCGACGACCGCGAGGCACGGGTCCGCCATCTCGCCGCAGCGGCGACGCCGCCCGACGTCCTCGTCGCGGCCGAGCTCGACGAGACCGTCGAGTCGGTGCGGCGGCGCGACGTCCGCGCAGCGGCCGAGCTGGCGCAACGCGCGCTCGAGCTGTCGGACCCGGACGATCAGGACAGCCGCGCGCGTCGCGCGAGCCTTGCAGGTTGGCTCCACTGCGAGGCCGGCGACGGCGTCCGCGGCGGCGAGCTGATGCGGCTCGGCATCGAGCTGCTGCCGCCCGGGCCCGAGCGCGCAAAGGCGATCCTCACGCTCCTCCGCTCCGCGGCGAGGATCGACAAGCCCGTCGACCTCGGCCTCGAGGCGCTCGACCAGGCCGACGACGACTTCACGCGCGGGACGCTGCAGCTCGCGCTGTCCGAGATCCAGCTCGTCCGCGGCGAGCTGCGGGCCGGGCTCGAGCACGTTCGGCAGGCGGCCGCGCTCACGGCGACACTCGGTGAGCCGAGGCTCCACCGCGCCGCACTCGGCCGCCGGGCGAACCTCGAGTGGCTGCTCGGCGCCGGTGACGCCGAGGCGACCCTGGCCGCGGCGGAGCGCATCGACGCCGAGTTCACCGACAGCGACCCGACCGACACGATTTTCAGCCCCCGCCACGTCCGCGCCCGCACGCTGCTCTGGCGGGACGAGCTGGCCGATGCGCGCCGCCTGTTCGAGGCGCTCGACGCCTTCGCGCTCGAGTCGCAGGCCGACGCGTGGAGGCCGAACGGCCTGCTCCACCTCGTCCGCCTCGAGTTGCGCGCCGGCCGGTTCGAGCTCGCCCGCCGCTACGCGGGAGAGGCGGCCGAGATCGGCGAGGCGTCGGGGCTGACCCAGCTCTACGGCGCCGTGTTCGCGATGCGCGGGCTGATCGAGGCGCACGCGGGCAATCTCGACGAGGCGCGCGCGCTCGCGGCCGAGAGCGACCGGATCGCGACCTCGGTGGAGGACCGCTGGCACGGCCTCTACAACCGCGCGACGCTCGGGCTCGCCGAGGTGTCGGCCGGGCGGTACGAGGACGCGCTGGCGGCGGTCGGCGGGATGGCCGACGAGCTGGACGCGATCGGGGTCGTCGAGCCGGGTGTCTTCCTCTTCGAGCGCGACGCGCTCGAGGCGTACGCGGCACTCGGGAACGAGGCCGAGGCGGAGGCGCTCGCGGAGCGCCTCGAGCGCCGGGGCACGGCGCTGCGTCGGCCGCGCGCGCTCGCGACGGCCGCGCGCGGGCGGGCGCTCCTGCTCGCGGGCAGGGGCGAGGCGGACGGTGCGCTCGCGGAGCTCGATCGCGTCGCCGAGCTCGAGCAGGAGTTCATCGACCCGCTCGACTCGGCGCGGACGCTGCTGCTTCGCGGGACGGTGGAGCGGCGCGCCCGCCGCTTCCGCGCCGCGCGAGATCATCTGACCGAGGCGCTCGACCGGTTCGAGCGGCTCGGCTCGGCCGCGTTCGCCGAGCGCGCCCGGGAGGAGGTCGGCCGGCTCGGAGGTCGCCGGACGGCCTCGGGCCTCACACCGACCGAGCAGCGTGTCGCCGCGCTCGCCGCCGAGGGGCTCACGAACCGCCAGATCGCCTCGTCGCTCGTCGTCACGGTCAGCACCGTCGAGGCGCACCTGACCCGCATCTACGCCAAGCTCGGCGTCCGCTCGCGCGCACAGCTCGCCCGCGAACTCCAGACGTGAACGTCCTGATCGTCACGTGGCTGCCGCGCTGGCCTCCAGGGCGCTGCGGGAAGGAGCGCGGCGGACGGCCGGAGCGATCCGCGCCTACGACGGCGGCGCCGGGGCCGTCGCGGTGGTGGAGCGGACGGCGAACAGGGCTAGCATCTAGGGCACGAAGAGGCGCGGTCGTCCTGGCAGGCGGTTGGCGTCCACCTTTCAAGACGAGCTCGGGAGGATTCTATGAAGGCTCTCTGGAGACATCGGCCGACGCCGGCGATCGTGATTGCGTGTCTCGCGCTCACCGTCGCCCTCGGCGGCACCGGCTACGCCGCGATCGTGCTGCCGGCGAACAGCGTCGGCACGAAACAGCTCAAGAACAACGCGGTGAACTCGATCAAGGTCGCAAACGGCTCGCTGCTCAAGGCGGACTTCAAGGCCGGTCAGATCCCGGCCGGCGCGACCGGACCTGAAGGGCCTGCGGGACCGGCCGGGCCGGCCGGGGCAGCTGGGCCCGCTGGACCGTTCCCCGACGCGCTTCCGGCGGGTAAGACGATCCGCGGCGCCTTCAACATCGGCGCCACGGCGGCTGCGGCAGGCGCGCTCGCCAACTCGTCGATCTCGTTCGTCTGGCCCTTGACCACGGCACCGACGGTGAGGGTCGTGCTCCAGGGAGCCGCGGCGCCGACCGAGTGCCCGGGCAACGCGACCTCGCCGCAGGCGCAGTCGGGCTTCCTCTGCATCTACGAGGAGTCGCGCACCAACTCGGTGGGCGTCACCCTGAACGCCGTCCAGCGCTTCGGCGCGACGATCTTCACGAACTCGTCCGCCGCCGGCGGCTTCTTCAGCTACGGCGCCTGGGCCGTGACCGGGAACTGAGTCACCCTCGGGGGCGCGGCTACGCTCTTTCCATGAGCGACGCCGCGCCCCCGGATCCCGACGAGCTCGACTTCGAGCGGACCGTCGATGAGGCGGTCGAGTCCCTGCCGGCCGACCTGCGCGGGTTCATGTCCAACGTGGCGATCTTCGTCGAGGACGAGCCGCCGGCGGGCATGCCTCTTCTCGGCCTCTATTCGGGCTACCCGCTCACGACGCGCACCAGCGGCTACGTGGGCGTGCCGCCCGACCGGATCTCGATCTACCGCGGGCCGCTCGAACGGCTCTACGGCAAGGATCCGGAGCGCCTCCGCCGGGAGATCCGCCGCGTCGTCCTCCACGAGATCGCGCACCACTTCGGGATCAGCGACGAGCGGCTGATCGAGCTCGACCGCTACTGACCGGTACCGGTTTGACTTCCGCGAATCATCGTCCTACGGTGGATC
>CAVUZM010000007.1:0-23264 GCA_963746005.1 uncultured Actinomycetes bacterium
GGCTCGGAGGCCGACCTGGACGAGGTGGGCCCGGTCCTGTCCAAAGAAGCCCGGGTGGGGGTTTACCGGATCCTGCAGGAATTCCTCGCCAACGTGCATAAACACGCCCAGGCCACCAGGGTGAAGGTGGCCATCAAAGCCGAGGGGGACCGGGTGATGGTCACTATGGAGGACAACGGCATCGGTTTTGACCTGGCGGAGGTGCGGGGCGCCGTTCATAAACCCGGGGGTCTGGGGCTCCTGTCCATGGAAGGGCGCTGCGTTGACGTAGCTGCCCGCGCGCCCCGCACCAGCGCCGCCCGCTCCGCATCAGTGACCGTCAGCGGAGCTTTCGGCCTTCCCGTCCTCGTCATCCGGCAAGCATAGACTTATATAACTAATTTCAGGCGGAGAACACTAGGGTGGCCGATGCGGACGAATTATTCCGCATCTATATCCGGCATCCGGGGAGGACGGAACACGGCCTGGCGTCCGGGACTGAATTAGCCTGCGGGCGGGCGGACCGACTGGGCGTGGTGGAAGACGTTGCGCGGGTCCCAGCGGGCCTTGACCGCCTGGAGCGCGGGATAGCCGGCCTTGTAATAGAGAGCGGGCCAGCTCGGCGGCAGGTTGACGTCGGGATAGTTGATGAAGCAGCCGTCGGTGACCCGGTTGGAGGCCGGGACGCCGCCGCTGGCCGCGTAGACGCTGGTGTAGAAGCGCCTGATCCAGCGCAGGTTGGCCTGGTCGTCCGCGGGTGAGGTCCAGTAGGTCTGGTACTGCAGCTTCATGACCGAGGATCTCTGCGCGACCGCGGTGGCGCCCGGCGGCCGCGCGTTGACCTGGCCTCCGTACGAGTTGACCTGCAGCAGGGCCTGCGGATTGGCGAAGCGGGCGTCGGTCAGCGTGCGGTGGATGGCCCGGATCTGGTCCTCGGGGAACGCGGTCTTCATGTACGCGGACTTGTACTTGCCCCGCTGGTTCGGCCCGGACCCGTTCAGGGTCTGCGTGGCCTGCAGCCAGGGAAGCGTCTCCAGCGTCGTGGTCCCGCCCGGCACCCCGTGTCCGATCTGGGCGAGGAAGGACGGCAGCAGGCCGAACGCGGGCCCGGCCGCCTGGGTGATCATCGTGATCTGGCCTGCCGACTGGTGGAAAAGTTTGAGCACGCCGACGATGTCCCACGGGTTCTGCCGGAGCGGCCCCCAGAACACGGACAGGTAGTGCGGGACGAAGAACGACGAGATCGAGATCGTGACGACGTAGTTGAGGAGCTGGGCCCAGCCGGCCCCGAACGAGAAGACCTCGTTGAAGGCGTGGCGCGAGAAGCTCGACGAGCCGCCGGCCTCCGGGTAGCGGACGGTGCCCTCCGCGTAGGTGATCGCGGTCGTGATGAAGAAGATCCCGCGCGATCACGAAGACGAGCGGCGTGAGCCCGAGCGCGAACGACGCGGTCAGGCCGAGCGCGTAGTAGATCGACGAGCCGACGTCGCCGTAGGCGGTCGCGAAGAGCGCCGGAGTGCCGAGCACGCGCTCGAGGGTGTTCTGCTGCTGGCGCCGCGAGCGCCACGACCGGCGCGGCTCAGGGGTCGCCGACAGCTCCTCCGCCACGGCGCGAGGCTACCTAGGGGCCGGGCGTGCCGTGCGCGAGGAGCACGACGACGACCACCGCGATGGCGCCCGCGGCGAGCGCGATCACGCTCGCCGCCAGCCGGATCCAGACGGCGCTCACGACGCGGGCGCCCTCCGCACCTTCCGACGTACGCCCGGCACGAAGAGGAGCACCAGCAGTGCGATCAGGACGACCGCGACCACGAGCACGATCCGGTCGCGCCCCGCATTGCTCGTCTTGTGCGCCGGCTTCGGCAGCTGGTGGCCGGACGCTGCGGCGAGCGCGCGCACCGCGGCCGCGGCGGTGGCCGTCAGCCCGTCCGCGCCCTGCCCGATCGGGACCCCTTTGAGGAGCTTCCGCTCGGCCGCCGTGCCGCGGTTGAGGCCGAAGCCGTTCGGCATCACGATCAGCAGCCGGCCCTTGTAGAGGAACTCCAGCTCCGAGCCGAGGAACTTCGAGTAGAGCTGGGGCTTCTGCCAGAGCGCGCCGACGGAGCCGAGGTCGTAGGGCGACCCGATCACCGCGACCTTGATCGGATAGCCGGCCTTCCACGCGGCGGCCACCGTCTGCTGCAGGTCGAGCTGCTTCTGCCCGGAGATCTTGACCTCGAACGGAAGGAAGATCTTGCCGTTGTAGAGGACGTCGCTCGCGGGGTCGCCGTCGGCGCGCGCGGCCGCGGGGACGAGCGCGAGCGCCGCGACCGCGAGCAGGAGCAGGAGCGCGCGCCTCATCCGCTCGCCCGGTCGACGACGAGCACGGTGAACGGCTGCCGCCCCGGCGGCCGCACGTCGAAGGTGAGGCCCCAGTGGCCGACCATCACGAGCGCGGGCGCGTCGCGCGCGCGTAGACGCCCGGGCGACGTCTCGGGAGGCTGGTACTCCTGTTGCCCATCTCCATGTCGAGCATCGTGAACGTGCACGGTCACGTCGGCTCCCGTGACCGGCTTGCCGTCCTTCGTGATCTGCGACCGCGAAGGTGTTCGGCACCGCCGCCTTGTTCGGGGTGAACGCGAACGTGCGAGCGTGTAGCCGTTCGATCGTCGACCATCGACCTGGCCGTCCGAGGCCGACGTTGGCGGTCGCCGCGCCCAGGCTCGGCGAGCGCCTTCGGCGGCGGCGGGAGGCTCGTCAGGAGCGCCGCGGCGAAGCAACGCGCCGACGACGAGGAGCACCTCGCCGCTGACGAGCACGCGCAGGACGCGCGCCGGCTTCGGCGCCGTCGCCGCCGGGCCGCGGACCGCCGCGAGCCGCGGCTTCGTCCGCACGAGGTTGACGGCCGCGAGCAGCATCGCCGACCGCGAGCAGCGAGACCTTGACGAGGATCGCCTGTCCGTAGGACGTCGACCAGAGCGAGTCGAGCGGGTCGGCAGTGTGCAGCACCGAGGCCCAGATCCCGGAGGCGACGAGCACGATCACGCGAGACGAACGCGACCGCGAGAAGCGCGGCACGACGACGGCGAGCGCCGGCGACGCGGCGGCCGCGCCGACGGCTCGCGCCAGAGCACGAGCAGCCCGACCAGCCCTCCGAGCCAGATCGAGCCGGCGGCGAGGTGCAGCCAGTCGAGGGCGAGCGAGAGCGCAGCGCGGCGCGGTCTGGGCGGCGTGGCCGGCGAGGCCGGGGACGAGCGAGCGCCGCAGCGGCCGCGGCGAGCCGCGCCGATCAGCGCGAGCAGCTCGGCCATCGACCGCTGCTCGCGCTCGGGCCGGTCGACCCAGATCGCGATCGCAGCGCCGCGACGCGCGAACAGCGCGAGCACGATCTCGAGGTCGAGGTAGCCGCGGCCGAACGCGCGACGCCGCGCAGCAGCGGGACGACCGCGCCGAGGTCGAAGCACGACGCGCAGCGCGAACTTCGCGGTCGACATCACGAGGTAGACCGGCATCGCGACGAGCGCGACCGCGAGCGAGACGGCGAACGCGATCGAGACGGAGCGCAGCGACGCGCCCGGCGACGCGGCGCGGCACCGGCGCGCGCGATCGCGATCCGCAGCGCGAACAGGCCGATCGCGCCATCACGGAGAGGAAGACCAGCCAGCGCGCGACGAGCAGCGGCGGCGTCGCCGCGCGTCTCCGCAGATCGACGGGATCACGAACTGCGGCGCCGGGCCCGGGTTCGGCCCGACCGCGAACGTGAACGCGCCCTGCACCGGGTGGCCGTCGACCGAGATCGCGCGCCAGTAGACGAGGTACCAGCCCTCCGGGCAGGTGCGGTTCGAGCGGGACGACGAGCGTGTCGGCGTTCGTCGGCGAGCGGTGCGGCGGCGCCGGTCGTCTCCTGGTGCCGCGTCCGTGTCGGTGACCGAGATGATCGCGAAGCGGGGCTCGACCGCCTCGTCGTAGGTGAGCGTCGACCTCGGGCGGGCGAGTGGTTCGACGATCGCCGCTCGCCGACGGGAACGTCTTGGTCAGGTACGCGTGCGCCGAACGGCGGCGGCGGGCGCCGCGAGCGCCGACGCGGCCGCGAGCGACGCGACGCAGCGACGGCCCGCCCGCGGAGCCGTCATGCGAGCCGCTTGCCCGCCGCCGCCGGCGAGGAGCGCGACGAGCGCCGAGCACGACGCCGACCGCGCCGAGGACGAGCGCGACGATCGTGAGCGTGGCGTGTCCGCCGCCGCCGAGCGAGCCTTCGCCTCGATCGTCGGCGCCGGCGTGTCCGAGACTCTCGGAGCCGTTCCAGTCGACGATCGTGCCGTCGGAGTAGGTCTGCCGGACGCTGAAGGTGTAGGTCCCGCTCGAGTCGCGGTCTGGGCGAGGAACCGGAAGACGCGAGTCCTCGTCGGTCGGCACGTTGCCGCCGGTCCAGGTCACCTTCTGGATCACCGCGCTGTCGCCGGAGCCCGTCGGCTGCGACCACGCGGTGCCAGCCCGGGGCTCGGGACGAACGAGTCGATCGAGAAGCCGCTGCGGCGACGGTGAGCACGATCTTCGTCGTGGTCGCGTTCTCCTTCTCGGTCGGCACGGCGAGGCTGAAGAGCTGCAGCGTCTTCGAGAGCGAGACGGGCGGGCTGACCCGCGCGTGCGCCGAGCGCGCCGCGGCGACGACGAGCGCCGAAGCAGCGGCGGCGAGCGACCGGCGACGACGAGCGCGCCGCCTCGTGAGGTGGCGATTCATCTCGTGGATCTCCTTCGTCGAAGGTGGATTACGCGGCCGAGCGGCCGGGGACGGATCGGAGACCACCGGGCGGCGCGCGCGGCGCGGCGCGAGGAGCGGGCCGCCGCGGCGAGGACGGCGCGGCATGGCCGCAACGCCGCGGGCACCGGCGCAGCGGCCGCCGCGGAGCATGCGCCGCGAGCTGGGCGAGCAGCCGCCGAGCCCAGGCGAGGAGGTGCTCGAACGCGCCGTGACGAGCGCCACGGCGACGAGCGAGAGCGCGAGCCAGGACCGGGATCGCGTCGCGGTGGACCGGCCCGACGCAGGCAGTGGAGCCCGTGCCAGCCGAGCCCCTCGCGCCAGTGGATCGTCGACTCGAGCATCGCGAACGCGAACGAGCGTCGACGCCGAAGAGCCCGAGCGTGCGCGCCGCGAGCAGCGCCGGGCGCAGCCGCGGCGCGCTCGACCGACGGACGGCCCTCGAGCAGGCAGCCGCTCGCGCACGCGCGAGCGCCGCGAGCCAGAGCACCGCCGCGCCGGCCGCGAACGCGCAGCCGCGAGCGCGATCCCGGCGACGAGCGAGCAGCCGCGGCCCGGCCCGACCTGGCGTGCGCGAGCGCCGCGAGCGAGCGGACTGCGGCGCGAGCGCGTAGACGATCGCGCGCGTCGCGAGCACGACGAGCGCGACGACGGCGACCCAGAGCGCGAGTCGCGGCCGCAGCGCCTCAGTGCGACCTGGAGCGTGAACGGCGCGGTCAGGACCTTGCCCGTTCGACCTGGCACTGGAGGAACAGCCGCCAGGTCCCGGCGACCGGGACGAGGACGCCGACCGTGAGCTTGCCCGGCGTCGTCGAGCGTGCCCGTCACCTTCGTCGGCCCGAGCACGCTCGTGCAGCCGACCGCGCCCGGCGCGCAGACGTGGGTGTGGAAGTAGTCGAGCGAGCCCTTGCGGAAGAAGATCGCGTGCGCGAGCGCGCCGTACCACGGGGTGAACGTCGGCCGGCTGCCCGTTCGGGTCGCGTGACGGTCGATCGTGACGAGCGCAGGCTGGATCGCCTTCAAGCGGCGGGCGCCGTGCAGCGTGAAGCGGTAGCCGTCGACGGTGACGTCCTGCCGCGATGCGGCGGCAGCGGCTTCGGGTGGTAGGCGCCGTTCACGGTGATCCTGTCGAAGAGCTGGAAGTTCGTGCTGGCCGGTCGGAGTGCTCGCCGGGTAGACGTCGACACGACCCGGTAGGGGCCCGGCGCCGGCAGGACGACGGCCTGGCGGATCCGCCCGTCGGCGCCGATCGGCGGGTGCACGTGGATGATGTAGGCGAGGTCGTGCCGGACGATGATCAGGTGGACGCCCGTGTGCGGGCCCGGGCCGCGTCTTGAAGTCGGTGAGCGGCGTGCCGTCCGGCTGCGTGATCGTGAACGAGACGACCGTGCCGGCTTCCCGGGCGCGACCGGCGCCGCGGGGCTGGAAGCCGGACGAGCTGGTAGGTGCGCGCCGGCGCCGACGGTGATCCCGCTCGAGCCGCGATGAGCCGCCGCAGCCGGCGCGCGAGACAGCGCCAGCGCGGCCAGGGCGACGAGACGCGCCTTCGCCATCACGAGCTCCTTCCGGCGAACAGGAAGGACGGATGGGGCGGCGACGTACCCGCCGAGCTCGAGCACGATCTCGGCGTGCGGGCGGAGCGGGATCGCGCGCGGGTCGCCCGCGAAGCGGCGCCCGTCGACGAACGCGAGGATCGGCGACCGCGAGGCGAAGCCCACGAGGCGGTTCTTCGACAGCGGCTGCCCCCACACCTGGAACAGCGTCCCGAGCGTCAGCGGTCGCGCCGCGCTCGACCTCGACGACGCCGGTCGGCTCGCGCGTGCGGAGCGGATACGAGCAGCGCCCGCCGAGCACGTAGGCGCCCTGGCGGCGCTGCGGCGGCGCGATCCCGATCCCGGCCGGGACGATCACGACCCGGCGGTCGGCGAACAGCTCGAGGTGCACGCCGAACCGCGGCACCTCGGCGCTCGTGCAGCGGAGCCCGGCGACCGGGACCGTCCCCGCGGCCGGGTGATACCGGGCCCCGGCGCCGATCGGCGTGGGGATCGGGCCCGCAGCGGCGGCCGCACCCGCAAGGGCGGCGGCAAGCGCGCAGGCGACCGCAGCGAGCCGGAGACCCCGGACGGGACGCGCTGGCATCCTCGCAAGGGTGCGGATCGCCCGGAGGCGCGTCAAGTGGGAACCGACTCGGGCCGCGCGATCCTCTGGCACGATGACCTCGATGAGAGTCAGCCTCGCGTGCCTCTCCGCCGCGACCGTGCTCCTGAGCGCCGGCTGCGGCGGCGGCGCGCCGAAAGCCGTTCAGTCGGGGCCGACCCCCTCTCCGTACCGGGGGATGACCGTCGTCGGCTCGACGAGCGCGCCGGACTTCGCGCTCCGCGACCAGTCCGGCCGGCTCGTGCGCATGGCGAACCGGCAGGGCCGCTACACGCTCGTCACCTTCCTCTACACGAACTGCCCCGACGTCTGCCCGCTGATCGCCTCGCACCTGAACACGGCGCTGCGCGGCTCGGCTCGCGGGCCGACGACCCGCGTGCTCGCCGTCAGCGTCGACCCGAAGGGCGACACGCCCGCGGCGGTCCGGCGCTTCGTCGCCGTCCACCGGCTGCTGCCCCAGTTCCGCTACCTGACGGGCACCGCGGCCGCAGCTGAGGCCCGTCTGGGCGGCCTACCACGTCGCCGCCGACCCCCAGCACGGCACGACCGCGATCGCGCACTCCGCGTTCGTCCTGCTCGTCGACCCGCAGGGGCAAGAGAGACTTGTCTACGACTCGTACGTCAAACCTGGTGACATCGTTCACGACATCGACGCCCTGAAGGAGAAGTAAGCAATGGGAAAGGCAAGCCGGATCAAGGCCGAGAAGCGGAAGACCCCGCCTCCCGTCGGCAAGCAGCAGGGGGTCTCGCAGCGCACGATCCTCTACGTCACGATCGGCGTGATCGTCGTGATCGTGGCCGGGGCGATCGCCTACTCGCAGCTCAAGTCCTCGCCGAAGGCTCCGCCGCCCGCCGCCGCCTCGGCCGCGGACAAGAACGCGCCGGCCTCGCTCGTGAAGGCGGCGAACGCGATCGGCTTCTCGCCGAGGACCGAGGCCGGAGTGGGCCAGATCGAGAGCAAGCCCGCGTCCGCGGCACAGGCGCCCGTCGAACCCGAACCTCCTCCCCGTCGGCTCGACGGCTCCCGGCTTCACGCTGACGACGCCGGCGGGCCAGTCCGTCAGCCTCTCCTCCTTCCGCGGCAAGGCGACGCTGCTCGAGTTCTTCGCGACCTGGTGCCCGCACTGCGACGCGGAGGCGCCGCACCTGCAGGAGCATCCTCTCGACGCTGCCCAGCAGCCAAGTACGCGTGGCTCTCGGTGAACGCCGACGGCGAGGACGCCGCCGAGCGTCTACGCCTACCACCGCTACTTCGGGCTCCGCGACCCGGCGCTGCTCGACCCGGCACGGCCGGGCCACGGGCAGCTTCACGCAGCTCGGGCGCACCCGGCACGGTGACCACGAAGTACCAGGTGCAGGCCTTCCCGACCTTCTACGTGCTCGACCCGAAGGGCAAGATCACGTGGGCCTCCGACGGCGAGCAGCCGGACGCGCTGATCCGGCAGCAGCTCGCAGAAGGCGGCGGGTGCGTAAGGCCCAGGCTCGTCCCGTGGCTCGGCCTCGCGATCCGGCTCGTCGCAGCGGGGATCTGGCTCGTCGCGGGCGTCGCGAAGGTGCGCCGACCTCGCGCACTTCCACGACCAGGTCGCGGCCTACGACGTCCTGCCCCACGCGCTCGTCGGGCCGTTCGCCTACGCCCTGCCGTTCGTCGAGATCGTCGTCGGCCTCTACCTGCTGGTCGGGCTGTGGATCCGGCCGGTCGCGATCGTCGCCTGCGTGCTGATGCTCGTCTTCATCGTCGCCCAGTCGCAGGCGTGGTACCGCGGGCTCGTGCTCGACTGCGGCTGCTTCGGCACGATCTCGCAGCAGAAGGTCGGGCTCCTCACGATCCTCCGCGACGCCGCGCTCGGCCTGCCGAGCCTCGCGATGGCGATCTGGCCTGCGCGGAAGCTCTCGCTCGACGCCTCCTGGCTCGGCCGCCCGGACCGCTTCGCGATCGGCGACTCGTGAGACGACGCAGGCTCGCCGCGCTCCTCGCTGCGGGCTGCGTCGCCGCCGTCGCCGCGCCGCCGGCCCTGGCGCACGGCGGCCTGCAGATCGCCACGATCCGGACGGGGGGCTACGTCGCCAGGGTCGACGCGCTGCTCGTCGCCCTGTCGCCCACGCGGACGGTCGTCGACTTCACCACCTACCTCAGCGACCGGCGTACGGGGAAGCCGGTCAGCGGTGCCGACGTGCGCGTCACCGCGAGGACCCCGGACGGCCGGTTCGGGCCGCTGCGGGCGCTCCCGGCCGGAAACACCTACGAGGTGCTCGTGCCGATCCGCAACCCGAGGCAGTGGCGGCAGATCAAGCTCCACGCCGCGATCAGCGGCCCCGCCGGCGCCGCGTCGTTCGCCTACGCGCCTCCGTCGCTCGCCTCGGACTGGCTCGTCGAGCCGGCCGTCGTCGCGGGCTGCACGCTGGGGCTCCTGCTCTTCTTCAACGGCTTCGTGCGCCTCCGCCGCCGCGGCAGGAAGGACCTCGCCGGCTGGGGCCGCGCCGCGCTCTTCGTGACGGCGATCGCGATGATCTACCTCGCCCTCGACTCGCCGCTCGACGCGATCGCCGACAACTACCTGCTCTCCGCCCACATGCTCGAGCACGTCGTGATCGGCGACATCGCGATCGCGCTGGCGATGCTCGCGGTCCGCGGGCCGCTGATCTTCTTCATGCTCCCGGCGGCGGTGCTCTCGCGCGCTCGCCCGGAGCCGATCCGTGCGGGCCTTCCTCCACTGGCTGACCGGCCCCTGGGTCGCGCTCCTCGTCTGGACCGCCGCGATGTGGGCCTGGCACATACCCTCGATCTACGACTACGCGGCCACGCACCAGACGGTGCACAACCTCGAGCACCTCTCGTTCATGCTCGGCGGGATCCTCGTCTGGAACCTCCTGATCGACCCGGCCCGCACGCATCGGCTCACCGTGCCGGGAAGGATCATGCTCGCCGTCGCGATCTTCCTCCTCGGCGACCCCGTGATGGCGACGCTCTTCAGCGGCGGCGCGAACTACTCGCACTACGCGGCGCAGCCCGACCGCCTGCTCGGGCTCGACCCCCAGGTCGACCAGCGCCTCGCCGGCACCGTGATGCTCGTCGACCAGATCCTCACGCTCGGAACCTGCTGCGCGATCCTGCTGTGGCCCTATCTCAAGGACGGGCCGGTCGGCGTCGAGGAGTCCGCGGCCCCGCAGTAGTGCGAGTTGCAGGTGGCCTCGGTCCGGGCCACCTGCAGCTCGCTCCCCGCGGGTGTGCATTCGAGGCCCGAGCGCCACTCTCGACTGGAACCCGCGGCGCTGACAAGAGCCCCTCCATCACCCGTACCGCCACGCTAACGCGGCGCCGCGCCGGGCCTGGGTCACGGTCCGGAGACAGAGCGGTGACCACCCGGTGGCCGGACCCCGATCCGGCTACGATGTCCCTCCCGTGACCAAGGTGCAGACACTCGCGCCAGAGCCTCAGCTCCTGAACCGCGAGCTGTCCTGGCTCGACTACGACGAGCGGGTGCTCGAGCTCGCAGACGACGAGTCGGTGCCGCTGCTCGAGCGGGTGAAGTTCTGCGCGATCTTCGCGTCGATGCTCGACGAGTTCTTCATGGTCAGGGTCGCCGGGCTGCTCGACCAGGCCGAGTCCGGGCTCTCGGTGCGCTCGTCCGACGGGCTCACGCCGCGCGAGGCGCTCGCCAAGATCCGCCCGCGCGTCGAGGAGCTCGTCGCGACCCAGTCGCGTCTCTGGCGGAAGCGGCTCATCCCTGCGCTCGCGGCCGAGGGGATCCTGGTCGCGCACGTCGACGACTGCAGCGACGGCGAGCTCGAGGATCTCGCGAAGCGGTTCGAGCGGGAGATCTTCCCCGTGCTGACGCCGCTCGCGGTCAGCCCGGGCCAGCCGTTCCCGTTCATCTCGCCGCTCTCGCTGAGCCTCGGCGTGCTCGTCCGCGACCCCGACTCGGCCGAGGAGCGCTTCGCCCGCGTGAAGGTCCCCGAGGGCCTGCCGCGATTCCTGGAGCTCGGCCCGCGACGGCTCCTGATCCCGCTCGAGGACGTGATCGCGCACTTCCTCGACGAGCTCTTCCCCGGGATGGAGATCCTCGAGCAGGCCACCTTCCGCGTCACGCGCGACGCCGACCTCGAGCTCTCCGACGACGCCGACGACCTCCTCGAGGCCGTCCGCGCCGAGGTCAGCCGGCGGCGGTTCGGCGACGTCGTCCGGGTCGAGGTCGCCTCGACGATGTCGAAGAAGATGATCGACCGGCTCCGGACCGGGCTCGGCGTCCCCGAGGCCGAGACCTACGCGGTCCAGGGGATGCTCGACCTCTCCGCCGCCTTCGAGATCGCCGCGCTCGACCGGCCCGAGCTGAAGGACGACCCCTGGCTGCCGATCACGCAGGCGCGCCTCAAGCAGCCGCAGTCCGACGGCGACCTGTTCTCGGAGATCCGCCGCAGCGACATCCTCGTCCACCACCCGTACGAGTCCTTCACGACGAGCTACGAGGCGTTCATCCGCACCGCCGCGTGCCGACCCCGCCGTGACCGCGCTGAAGACGACCGTGTACCGGACGAGCGACGAGTCGCCGATCGTGCCCTCGCTGATCACCGCCGTCCGAGCACGGCAAGCAGACGGTGTGCCTGGTCGAGCTCAAGGCCCGCGGCGACGAGCAGAAGAACATCGAGTGGGCGCGCCGGCTGGAGCAGGCGGGCGTCCACGTCGTGTACGGGTTCCCCGACCTGAAGATCCACGCGAAGACGACGCTCGTCGTCCGGCGCGAGGGCGGCCGCCAGCGCCGCTACGTCCACATCGGCACGGGGAACTACCACGCCGTGACGGCGCGCTCCTACGAGGACCTGAGCCTCTTCACCGCCGACGAGCGGATCACCGCCGACGTGGCCGACCTCTTCAACTTCGTGACCGGCTTCGGCCGCCCGACGAAGTTCCGCAAGCTCCTCGTGGCTCCGCTCACCCTGAAGCCCCGCCTGATCGAGCTGATCCGCCTGGTCGCGACCGCCGCGCAGGCGGGCAAGCGCGCGGAGATCGTGCTCAAGGTGAACGCGATCACCGACCCGGCGATCATCCAGGAGCTCTACCGCGCCTCGGAGGCAGGCGCGTCGATCGACGTGATCTCACGCGGGATCTGCATGCTGCGCCCGGGCGTCCCGGGCCTGAGCGACAACATCCGCGTCCGCAGCGTCCTCGGCCGCTACCTCGAGCACAGCCGCCTGTTCGCGTTCCACGCGGACCACACGTCGAGCTACTTCATCGGCAGCGCCGACCTGATGCCCCGGAACCTCGACCACCGGATCGAGATCGTCGTCCCGGTCGAGGACAAGCGCGCGCAGGGCGAGCTGAACGCGACTCTCGAGACCCTCCTCAGCGACACCGAACAGGCGTGGGAGCTCCACGGCGACGGAACCTGGCACCGGCTCGAGCCGGCGAAGGGCGAGCGCGCCCGGGTCGCGCAGATCGCGCTGATGCGCAGGGCACGGCTCCGCGAGCGACGTCAGGCCGCGTACAGGAGTCGTGAGCGCTAGCCGACTGTTCCTCCACCGCCGGCAGGCACCGGCCGACGCGTCCGCCAAGATCCCGCCCGTGCGCGCGGCCGTCCTGGATATCGGCTCGAACACTGCGCGGCTTCTCGTCGCGGAGGTTCGCAAGGGCCGCATCATCCCGGTGCGGGAGGAGAGCTACTACCTCGGGCTCGGCGCCGAGATCCTGCACAAGGGCTCCGTCGGCGCCGCGAAGCTCGAGGAGACGGCCGGCGTCGCGCGGATGTTCTCGAAGCTCGCGCGCAAGTCCGGGGCCGACGAGATCGACGTGATCGTGACCGCGCCCGGGCGGCAGGCCGCCAACCCCGAGGAGCTGCTGGCCACGGTCGCGCGCGCGAGCGGCACCGTCGCACGGATCCTCTCGGCCCGCGAGGAGGGCGAGCTGGCCTACGAGGGCGCACTCACCCGCGAGGAGGTCGGCGGGCGCCGCGTCGCGGTCTGCGACGTGGGCGGGGGCTCGACGGAGATCGTCGTCGGCGACGGCGGAGGGCCGTCGTTCTGGTGGACGTCGGTCGATCTCGGCTCGCTCCGGCTCACCGCGGCCTGCCTCGAAGAGGACCCGCCCTCGGCCGGAGCGATCGCGGCGGCCGAGCGGCTCGCCTCGGATCTCTTCGCGGAGGTGGAGCCGCCGGTCACCGAGCTCGCGCTCGCGGTCGGCGGCAGCGCGCGTGCGCTCGCGAAGCTCGTGGGGCCGGTGCTCGGCGAGGACGAGCTGACACGGGCGCTCGAGCTCTCGAGCGCGAGGCGATCTGCGAAGGTCGCGCGCAGCTTCGGCCTGGACGAGCAGCGCGCCCGGGTCCTCCCGGCCGGCGCGATCGTGCTCCGCGAGGTGACGCGCCGGCTCGGCCGGCCGCTGCGACTCGCCCGCGGCGGCCTCCGCGAGGCGTCCGTGAGCCGGATGCTCGCCGAGACGCTCGCGGCCTAGAGCGACTTCTCGATCGCGCGCCCGGCGCGGTCGAGCTGCTTCCAGGCGGCGCGGTACGTCCGCCGCATCTCGACCCGACGCTGCCGCTCGCGCTCGATCAGGCGCCCGACGGCCACGCCGGCCGCCGGATGGGCGGCGACGCTCTCCCGCAGCGCCTGCTCGGCGACGACGGCGTCCTGGTGGATGCCGAGCACGTCCTGGAGCTCCTTCGCGGCCTCGAGGAACGGCACGGCGCGCTTCCCGAGCGCGGGCCGGGCGAGCTCGGCGGCGTACCGCGCGCGCTTCGCGTGGATCCGGGCGCCGTGGAGGACGTCGTCGACCGGCGAGTCTCCGAGCTCCTTCATCGCCCGGCGCAGGCGCCGGTACTCGCGCCGCCAGATCGCCTCCAGCGTGGTCTCGGTCTCGCGGATCGGCGGGTCGACGGTCTCGAGCCGGTCGAGCAGGTCGAGGTAGCGGTCGCTCGCGAGCCCGCGCAGGAGCGTCCTGCGCTGGCGGCCGCGCTCCCGCCCGAGCGCCGTGAGGATCGGCCTGAACGACTTCGCCTCGTCGCGCTCGAGCGACGCGCTCTCCTCCTTCAGGTGCTCGATCAGGACGTCGAGGTCGCGCACGCGGCCGAGCTCGGAGCCGAGCCAGCCGAGCTCGGCGCGGAGCTCCTCGGCCCATTGCTCGTCGACGAAGCTCCGCGACGCGCGCAGGAAGGCGCGCAGCCGCCGGGTCGCGACGCGGAGCTGGTGCAGATCCTCGTCGTCCGTGCCGAGACGGGTGCCCGGGTCGTGCGCGAGGATCTCGGAGAGCTGGTCGCGCAGCGCGGCCCGCAGCGCCTCGACCGGCGAGGCGCCCGAGCCGAGCTTCGCGCGCCGCGGAGGCTCGACCCCGAGGACGCGCGCGAGCTTCGACGACGAAGCCGCGTCCTTCGCGCCGGCGCCCCGGAGCAGTCCCTCGAGGCGGCGCAGGTCGTCGTCGCTCCCGTCGTAGAGCTCGATCTCGAGCTCCTCGAACCCGCCGGCGACACGCTCGCCCTCGAGCACGGACACCCCGTCGAGGACGACCTCGGCGAGGACGCTGCCGTTCTGCTGCACGATCACCGTCTCGCGGTGCGTCCGGAGGCAGGCGACCGGAACGAGCGGACGGCGGCGGGTCAGGCCGACGAGGAGCGCGGCGGCGCGAGCCGGGATCGCCTCGTCGCCCTCGAGCTCGAGCTCGAGGCGGGCGGCGCCCTTCGGAAGCTTGAGCTGCCAGGCGCCGACGCCGTGCTCGACCCGGCGCCGCAGCGTGACGCCCTCGCGCGCGAGCCGGCGGTCGTCGGTGTCGTAGTAGGTCGAGTCGAACAGGCGCGGCTCGCGGCGCTCGCCGTCGAGCCCGGCGAGCTCGAACCCCTCGGGCGGCTGCAGCTTGACTTCGCGCTCTAGCGTCGCCTTCACGCACAGACCCTAGCTGAGAGCAGGGATTTTTGGGTTTCCTCTCGTTCACCACCTTGTTACCACTTTGCCCTTCCGCGACCCTGTGCAGAAACTCTAAGGTTCGGTCCATGAACCAGCTCAAGGAACTTCATCGCGAAGTGGTCACCACGCGTTGGCTCCTGCAGCGCGCGGCTGACGATCCCGAACCGAGAAGCGAGTTCAACGCGGTCCACGAGGACATTCGGCTCGTGGAGCGCGCGCACCTGAAGCGGATCCAGCAGCTCGTCGAGGAGCTTCTCCTCAACGCAGAGCGCGCCGGCACCGCCACCTGATCCATCCGGTAGACGAGCGGTGAGAAGCTGGAGGCGGACTCCGGCGGACACCGCGTGCCGTCGAAGTCCACAGCATCGGGACACTCGACCGTCGCCCGCTGCTCCTCGGCCTCGCCCCGCCGCTCGCGGGGCTCGCCCTGTGGCTCGCGCTCGGGAGGCCGCTGCCGAGGCTGGAGCTCGGCCGCGCGATCTCGGCAGTGGAGACGGCGGGACGCCTCGACCTCGTCGTCGTCGCGGTCCTCTGCGCGGCCGTGCCGCTCGCCGCGGCCGCCGGGTGGCATGCCGCGCTCGGCGGAGCGGTCACTCGCACCCAGGTGGGCGCACGCTACGCCGCCGGCTCGCTCGCCAACACGCTTCTGCCCGCGCGGGCGGGCGATGCCGTCCGGCTCGGCCTGCTCGCCTCCGCGGTGCCGGGCGAGGGGCGGGCGAAGACCCTCGCGGCGGCCGCGGCCGGGCTCGCCTCCCTGCGCACGCTCGCGCAGGCGCCCCTGCTCCCGTTCGCGGCGGCCGGGACCGGGATTCCGCTCTGGGGGTCGATCCCCGCCGCCGTGGCCGTGCTCGCGATCGTCGTGCGCACCTGCCCCAGGTGCCCCCTGCGGGCTGCGGGCTGGATCGTCGCTGGCCGCCTGGCCCGGCTCGGCGCGGCCGCAGCGCTCGCCTCGGCCTTCTCGCTCCACCACCCGTTCGCGCTCGCGCTGATCCTCGTGCCCACGCTCGACCTCGCGGGGACGGTGCCGCTCACGCCCGGCAACGCGGGCGTCGCGAGCATGACGGTCGCCTTCGTGCTCTCACGCCACGGCGCCGACGCCTCCGCGGCGCTCGGCGCGGGTCTCGTCCTCCACGCGGCCGAGACGGCGTGCGGCCTGCTCTTCGGCCTCGCCGGGGCGCTCTACCTCGTGCTCACATCCCGCGCGAGCGCATCTTCTTCGTCCCGCGCAGGACGACGTACGAGATCGAGCCGATGTACGGAAACACCAGGATCGCCACGAGCCACCCGATCTTTCCTCCGGCCGAGTAGCCCGAGTTCCGGAACAGGTCGTACAGCGCGTACACGACCAGCAGGAGCCACGGGATGATCAGGATCACGCCCGCGATCGTCCAACCGGTGCTGTAGGCGAGCAGCGAGGTCATCCCGGCGAGCATACAGCCGGGCAGAATGGAGGTGTGGACAGGCGCGAGCGCGAGGCGATCCTCGGAGAGTGGCGGCGGGCGGAGAGCCCGCGCGAGCGCCGCGATCAGCTCGCGCTGGCGGAGGACCTCGCCGACAACCCTCTCCGCGGCAAGCCGCTGCGCAGGCGGCTGCGCAACTTCCGGCCCGCCGCCGACAGCTACGTCGCCGCCCTCGGCGGGCCGCTGCCGTGGATGCAGCGGCTGCGCGAGATCGAGTCGCTCACCGCGGACCACGAGCGCCGGCTGGCCCAGGCGCGAGAGGAGCTCGGCCCGGGCGCGGCCTGGCGGGAGGCGGTGGAGCGCTGGGACTTCGGAGACGTCAACGAGCTGATCGACCGGCACAACCGCTACTACCCCGCGGAGTCGCGCCTGCCGATGGATCCGCGCACCGGCGACTTCGTGCTGATCAACGGGCGCCCGTACCGCCGCACGCCGCTCGACGCGGCCTGGGCGTTCGGTCGCTTTCCGGCCTGAAGTTCGCTACTCTCCCCGGCGTTCTGGGATTGGTTTCGGTTTTCCGCTGACCCTCCCAACCTGTTCGTGAACTGGCAAGGGAGGTGGAATTTCATGGCAACCGGAACCGTCAAGTGGTTCAACGACGCGAAGGGCTACGGCTTCATCGCGCCGGACGACGGCGGCAAGGACGTCTTCGTGCACTTCAGCGCGATCGCCGGCGAGGGCTTCAAGTCGCTCGCCGAGGGTGCGAAGGTCGAGTACGAGGCAGCCGAAGGGGCGAAGGGCCCCGAGGCGCGCAACGTCCTCCCGCTCTAGGCAGATCGTGCGGTAGGGGCGGCCAGGCCGCCCCTACTGCTACCCTCAATCTCACGGACGGCAATCGGGTCGTCCAGTGAGGAGTTGCTCTTCGGTTTCCGAACTGTCGGGTAGGTCCTCGTCCGACACATAGGAGAGCAATTGACCACGCACACCTTCCACGGCCTCGGCGTGTCCGAGTCCGTATCCGAGGCGCTCGCGCGCCGCGACATCGTCGCACCCTTCGCGATCCAGCAGCTCGTCCTCCCGGACGCGCTCGCCGGGATCGACATCCTCGCCAAGAGCCCGACCGGCTCCGGCAAGACACTCGCCTTCGCGATCCCGATCGTGGAGCGCCTCGAGGCAGGGTCCGCGACCCCCTCGGCGCTCGTGCTCGTGCCCACGCGCGAGCTCTGCTCGCAGGTGGCCGAGGAGTTCGGGTACATCGCGCCCGCCAAGGGCATCAAGATCGCCGCCGTCTACGGCGGCACCCGTGTCCAGAGCCAGGCTCGGGACGCCAAGGGCGCGCACGTGCTCGTCGCGACGCCCGGGCGCCTGCAGGACCTGATCGAGCGCAAGATGGTGTCGCTCGACAACGTGACCGTCCTCGTGCTCGACGAGGCGGACCGGATGCTCGACATGGGCTTCCAGCCGCAGGTCGACAAGATCGTCCGCCGCCTGCCGAAGAACCGCCAGACGATGTTCTTCTCCGCCACGCTCGACGGCGTCGTCGGCGAGCTCGCGGCCGAGTACACCACCGGCGCGGGACGCTACGAGGGCTTTTTGCCCCCGGAGGACGTCTCACAGGTCGAGCACCTCTTCGTCCCGGTCACTGCCGACAACAAGGTCGAGAAGCTCGTCGAGCACCTCCAGCACGACGGCGAGCTGACCCTCGTCTTCGTGCGCACGAAGCGTGGCGCCGACCGGCTCGTGCAGAAGCTGCGCCGGCTCGGCACCGAGGCGGTCGCGCTGCACGGCGACATGAACCAGAGCGCGCGGGAACGCGCACTCGCCCGGTTCGAGTCGGGCAAGGTCGACACCATGGTCGCCACCGACGTCGCCGCGCGCGGCCTCGACCTCGACCACATCACGCACGTCGTCAACTTCGACCCGCCGGAGGACAAGACCGCCTACATCCACCGCGTCGGCCGCACCGGCCGCGCAGGGCGCGCCGGCACCGGGCTCACCTTCGTGCTGCCGGACCAGCAGGCCGACGTGAGCCGGATCGCCGCCAACCTGGGCCACCAGGAGGCGTTCGTCGAGGTCGGCCTGACCGTCGCTCCGCCGAAGCTGGTGTACACGTCGCGGAGGCGCAACTCGAAGTGGGGCGCGCCGTCGCAACGCCGGAAGATCTGAAGCCGCTCCTCCGCGGCGTCTTCCACAAGTGGGCGTTCTTCGCCGCGCTCGTGGCCGTGGGGATCCTGGTCGGCTTCGCCGGCTCGGCCACGGCCCGGGCGGCGGCAATCGTCTACGGGGTGGCGCTCGCCTGCATGTTCGGGGCGAGCGCTCTCTACCACCGGATCAACTGGTCGGAGCGGCCGCGCCGCTGGATGCGGCGGCTCGACCACTCGGCGATCTTCCTGATGATCGCGGGGACCTACACCCCGTTCTGCCTGCTCGTCCTGTCCCAGCCGCTCGGGCTGATCGTGCTCGCCGTGGTCTGGGGAGGCGCCTTCGCGGCCGGGGCGATCAACTTCGCGTGGATCGACGCGCCCAAGTGGGCTACCGCCGTGGTCGGCCTGGCTCTCGGCTGGATCAGCGTCGTCGCGCTGCCGCAGATGCCCGGCCTGGAGGCGATCCTGCTCGGAATCGGCGGCCTCTTCTACACGGCCGGCGCGATCGCCTACGCGCTGAAGCGGCCCGATCCGTTCCCGCGCGTGTTCGGTTACCACGAGGTGTTCCATGTGCTCGTGGTGGCTGCGGCGGCGGTGCAGTTCGCCGCGGTCGCCGTTGCCGTGTCCGGCTAGCCGGGCACGCTGAGGACGACCTTGCCGCGGGCGTGGCCCGCTCGCAGGTGCCGGACCGCATCGGCGGCCTCGCTCAGCGGGTAGACCCTGTCGACGACGGGTGTGACCTTGCCCGCCTCGATCAGTTCCCGCAGCACCTGCAGGTCGTCCGCGCGGACCGCGCCGATCACAGGGCACAGCCGCTGGCCCACGAACAGCGATACGACGGGTGCCCGGACGACTTGGCGGTCGAAGCCGCCGAGCCACCTCCCGCCCCCTTCGCCGCCGACAATCACGAGCGTCCCGTGCGGAGTGAGGGCACGCCTGAGATGCGACAGCGAGCGGTTTCCGGCCGTGTCGAGGATCACGTCCCAGCGGTTGCGACCGTCGGCGAAGTCCTCCTGCGTGTAGTCGATCGCGTCGTCGGCGCCGAGCGAGCGCACCAGCTCCTGCTTCGCCGTGCTGCAGACAGCCGTCACCTCCGCGCCGAACGCCTTGGCCAGCTGCACCGCGAACGTGCCGACGCCGCCGCCCGCGCCGATGATCAGGACCCGCTGGCCGGAGCGAACCTCGCCCTTGTCGCGAAGGGCCTGGAGAGCGGTGACGCCCGAGACGGGAACGGACGCGGCCTGCTCGAAGCCGAGGTTCGCGGGCTTGGGCGCGAGCCGGTCCGCGCGGGCGCAGCCGTATTCGGCGAAGGAGCCGGAGCCCTCGCAGCTGCCGAACACCTCGTCGCCCGGCTGGAACCCGGCCGCGTTCCCGCCGACCGCCTCGACCACTCCTGCGACCTCGAAGCCGCGGACGGGGACCTTGGGCGCGCGGAATCCGACGCCCATCAGGCGCACCAGATACGGCTGCCCCGCCATGAGGTGCCAGACGCCCTGATCGACGCCGGCCGCGCACACCCGCACGAGCACGTCGTCGGCCCCGGCCACCGGCCTCTCGACCTCCCTGAGCTCCAGGACGTCGGGCGGGCCGTACCTGTCCTGGACGATCGCCTTCATGCGCCGACAGCGTCTCACACCAGAGCCTCTAGTAGGCTCCGCCCGTGGGCTACTCGATCTCGCACCTCGACGAGCTGGGCGATGGGTACGGCTTCCGCAAGGTGCGCGTCCCGCTCGGCGTCACCGCATTCGGCGTGAACGGCGTCGTGATGCCTCCGGGCTTCGTCGGCTTCCTGCACTACCACGACGAGCAGGACGAGCTCTACTTCGTCCACCGCGGCACGGCGCGCGTCGAGATCGACGGCGAGGAGCGAGAGCTCGGCGCGGGCGGCCTCGTCCACGTCGAGGCGACCACGCCCCGGCGGATCTCGAACGCGAGCGAGACGGACGACCTCGTGCTTCTGGTCGTCGGCGGCAAGGGCGGCTACATCGAGCGGGACGGCCACCTGGTCGACCCCGACGACGCCGCGCGACGCGCCTCGTTCGGCAGCTAGCGGTCTGATCGGTAGCGTCTCGCGGTTCCTGGGCTGCGAGCACCAAGCCAGAGTCAGTCATCGCCCGCAGGCAAGGCCGGTGGCCTTGTCAAGGGCGAGGGCAGGCTCTGGCGCAGCGTGATCGCGGGCCAGGAGCCCCGACGAACGTTGCCGGTCAGACCGCTAGACCGCGTAGAGTCGGCCGATGCGCAAGTGGATCCCCTTGATGATCCTGGCGTCGGCCCAGTTCATCATGGTGCTCGACTCGAGCGTGATGAACGTCTCGATCTCGCAGATCGTCGCCGACCTGAACACGACGGTCACCGGCGTGCAGAGCGCGATCACGATGTACACGCTCGTGATGGCGGCGTTCATGCTCGTCGGCGCGAAGCTCGGCGACATCCTCGGCCGTGACCGCGCGTTCGGCCTCGGCCTGGGCGTGTACGGGCTCGGCTCGCTGATCACGGCGCTCAGCCCGAACCTCACGGTGCTGCTGATCGGCTGGTCGGGGATCGAGGGGCTCGGCGCCGTGCTCGTGATCCCGGCGATCGCCGCCCTCACCGCCGCGAACTACGAGGGCAAGGAGCGCGCGTTCGCCTACAGCATGATCGGCGGCGCCGCGGGCGCGGCGATCGCGGCCGGCCCGCTGATCGGCGGCTACGTGACGACGACCTGGAGCTGGCGGTACGTCTTCGTCGGCGAGGTCGTGGTGGTGATCGCGGTGCTCATCGTCCACCGGCGCATGAAGCGCGCGCCAAAGCCCGACAACCCGCCGAAGCTGGACTACGGCGGCGCCGCGCTCTCGGCCGTCGCGTTCGGGCTGATCGTGTTCGGGATCCTGAAGAGCAGCACCTGGGGCTGGATCAAGCCGATCGCCGCGCCGACGATCGACGGGCACGAGATCACGCCGCTCGGGTTCTCGCTGGTGCCGTTCCTGATCCTGGGCGGCTTCGTCGTCCTCGGCTGCTTCCTGGCATGGGAGGAGCGCCGTGAGCGGCTCGGCAAGAGCACGCTCCTCAACCGCGCGCTGATCAAGATCGAGACGCTGCGCGCCGGGCTCGCCTCGCTCGGCGCGCAGCAGCTGATCGTGATGGGCACGTTCTTCGTCCTGCCGGTGTACCTCCAGGTCGTGCTCGGCTTCGACGCGTTCGAGACGGGGAAGCGGCTCTTCCCGATGTCCGTCTCGATGCTGGCCGCCGCGCTCCTCGGGCCGAGGGTTGCGGTGCGGTTCGGGCCGCGGGCCGTCGTCCAGGTCGGCCTCGGCGCGATGGCGATCGCCGCGCTCGTGCTCGTCGGGACGATCGACGTGACGCTGAACGGGACGGCCTTCGCGGTGTCGCTCGTCTTCTTCGGGATCGGCGCCGGCCTCCTGATGTCGCAGCTCGGCAACGTGATCATGTCCTCGGCGCCGCCGGAGGAGACGAACGAGGCCGGCGGGCTCCAGGGCACGGCGCAGAACCTCGGCGCGTCGCTCGGCACCGCGCTGATCGGCTCCGTGCTGCTGCTCGGGCTGCTGAACGGGTTCAACACGAACGTCCAGCAGAACCCCGCCGTGCCCACCGACGTGAAGACGCAGATCGCCGCGGCCACCGAGAAGGGCATCCCGATCGTCACGACCGAGCAGGCACACCAGGCTTTCCTCGACGCGGGGATGACGCCCGCCCAGGCGGACGCGGTCACGGCCGACTACGGCAACGCGCAGCTCGACGCGCTGAAGACGTCGATGCTCGCGGTCGCGTTCCTGGCGGTGCTCTCGTTCTGGTTCACGCGCCGGTTACCCGGAAAGCGCCAGGAGCCCGTCTAGTACGCGGGCTCGTCGCCCAGGTCGACCTTCGAGGCCGAGGGGTCGGCGAGGCCGAGCCGCTCGAGCAGCCAGAACGAGGCCTCAACCGCGGGCCCGATCAGCACCGCGAACGCGAGCGTGCCGAGCCCGACCGTGCCGCCGAGCGCGAACCCGATCAGCAGCGCGAGGCCCTCGAGACCTGCTCGCACGAGCCCGATCCGGAAGCCCGACCGCGCCGAGACGACGAGCATCAGCGAGTCGCGCGGCCCGGCGCCGAGCGAGGCGCCGATGTAGAAGCCGCTGCCGAGCCCGATCACCGCGATCCCGCCGAAGAGCAGCACGATCCTCACGGCGAGGCTCTGGCCCGAGAGCGCGTCGACCCGGCCGATCGCGAGCAGCCGGTCGACGAAGACGCCGATCAGGATCGCGTTGGCGACCGTCCCCGCGCCGATCGGCGCCCGCAGCGTGAGCCCGATCACGAGCACGACGACCGCGATCGCGATGTTCGCCTGGCCGAAGCTGAGCGGCGTATGGCGCGAGACGCCCTGGTTGAGCACGTCCCACGGGGACAGGCCGAGCTTCGACTCGAGGATCGCGACGATCCCCGCCGCGAACAGGAAGAGGCCGACGACGAGGCTGATCCAGCGGACGGCGGTGCCGCCGCGCACGACAGGAGGAGCGCGCATCCGCCCATCCAACCACGGCGTACACTCGCGCCGTGTTCGGCAGCCCCCTGATCCGCGTCGCGAGCTGCGAGTCGACCCAGCTCCTGCTCGGTCCCGGCGATCCCGAGGGAGCCGTCGCGGTCACGGACTTCCAGACGGCAGGGCGCGGCCGGCTCGGCCGGGTCTGGGCCGCGCCGCCGGGGACCGCGCTTCTCTGCTCCGTGCTCCTGCGCCCGCCCGCCGGCAGCAGGATCGCCCAGCTCTCGCTCGTCGGCGGGCTCGCCGCGGCGCAGACCGTCGAGAGCAGCGCTCGGGCGCCCCGCACGGGTCAAGTGGCCGAACGACGTGCTGGTCGACGGGCTGAAGGTGGCGGGCGTCCTCGCCGAGGCGCGCGACGGCATCGTCGTGGTCGGGATCGGGCTCAACGTGAACCAGACCGCCGCCGAGCTTCCCGCCGACGCCAGGGTCCCGGCCGCGTCGCTGCG
>CAVUZM010000008.1:0-46094 GCA_963746005.1 uncultured Actinomycetes bacterium
CGCGGCGAGCGCGTCGCCTGCCGCGAGCACCGAGAAGATCGCCTGCAACACCAAGAAGTTCCTCGTCGAGTTCTCGCCGACGACTCAGGGCGTGGTCGCGAACACCCCGACCGACCTGCTCGCCGTCACCTCGCCGACGTCCTATCGCCTCTCGACCGCGTGCAGCGCGGCGGGGAAGGCGTCGGTCGTGAAGTGGGGTAGCGGCTCGGTCAAGTCGGCGTCGAAGGAGACCTTCCTCAAGTGCAGCACGCCGAAGTCGGTCGAGATCGGGATCGCACAGACGAGCGCGGGTGACGGCGCCGTCCTGAACGTCTCGCTGGCACACGGCGGCGACGGCGTCCTCTCGATGACGATCAAGAAGGGCGCGGGCTCGAAGCTGAGCTACGACTCGCGCTTCTGCAAGGCCGCCTGAGTAGCCCCTCCGTTCAAGTCTCAGAACGGTCGCTATACTGAGCGGCCGCTATGCCCGGGACTGCAGACATGACCGACCCCCGCCTCGAGGAAG
This sequence comes from uncultured Actinomycetes bacterium, assembly GCA_963746005.1. Lineage (GTDB taxonomy): Bacteria > Actinomycetota > Thermoleophilia > Gaiellales > Gaiellaceae > CAVQZA01. The sequence goes on from CAVUZM010000008.1 coordinate 506, forward strand.
GCGTCTGGACCATCGGTCCGGACGGGGAGCTCGTCCCCGACTACGAGTCGACCTTCCCGACCATCAACGAGGGCGAGGTCGTGCACGGCACCGTCGTGCGCGTCGACAAGGACGAGGTCCTCGTCGACATCGGCTACAAGTCGGAGGGCGTCATCCCGGTCTCCGAGCTCTCGATCCGCCGGTCGGTCAACCCGGCCGACGAGGTCAACGCTCGGCGACGAGATCGACGCGCTCGTGCTGACGAAGGAGGACGCCGAGGGCCGGCTGATCCTCTCCAAGAAGCGCGCCCGCTTCGAGCTGGCCTGGAAGCGCATCGAGGCCGCCGCCGAGTCGGGCGAGCCGGTCGACGGCACGGTGATCGAGGTCGTCAAGGGCGGCCTGATCCTCGACCTCGGCGTGCGCGGCTTCCTGCCCGCGTCGCTCGTCGACATCCGCCGCGTCCAGGACCTCGACGAGTTCCTCGGCAAGGAGCTGCGCTGCAAGGTGATCGAGCTCAACCGCGTCGCGCAACAACGTCGTGCTCTCGCGCCGCGCCGTGCTCGAGGACGAGCGCAAGGAGATGCGCCAGCAGATCCTCGACCGGCTCAACCCGGGCGACGTGGTCGAGGGCCAGATCTCGAACATCGTCGACTTCGGCGCGTTCGTCGACCTCGACGGGATGGACGGCCTGATCCACATCTCCGAGCTCTCGTGGAGCCACGTCAACCACCCGTCCGAGGTGCTCGAGATCGGCCAGACGGTCAAGGTCAAGGTGCTCGACATCGACCGCGACCGCCAGCGCATCTCGCTCGGCCTCAAGCAGACCCAGACCGATCCCTGGCAGCAGGTGCTCGAGAGCTATCGCGAGGGCGACGTCGTCGAGGGCCGCGTCACGAAGGTCGTCACCTTCGGCGCCTTCGTCGAGATCCTGCCCGGCGTCGAGGGTCTCGTCCACATCTCCGAGCTCGCCGCGCACCACGTCGAGAACCCGCGCGAGGTCGTCTCCCAGGGCGATGCCGTCAACGTGAAGATCATCGAGGTCGACGCCGAGCGCCGCCGGCTCTCGCTCTCGCTCAAGCGGGTCGAAGAGGGAACGGCGCCGCTGCCGCGGCCCGACGGCGCCGAGTCGGTGCACCGCACGCCGAAGCTCAACCTCTCCGAGGAGGTGTTCGCCGAGGACTCGGCGCCGCCGCTCGAGCTCGCACCCTCCGAGGCGGCCGAGATCATCGAGGCCGCGTTCGAGGCCGAGGCCGAAGCAGAAGGGATGCCCGAGCTGGAGGTCGAGGTCGTCGTCGACGAGTCCGACGAGCCCGCCGCCGAGAGCGTCGAGCACGCCGAGCCTGAGCCCGACGACGACACCGCCGCGTAGACCGGTCTCGGTCGCGATCACCGGCGGGATCGGCGCCGGCAAGAGTGAGACGCTGAAGGCGTTCGCGTTGCACGGCGCAGCCGTCGTCTCGAGCGACGACATCGTGCACGCGCTGCTGCGCGAGGACGACGCGGTGCGGGCCGCCCTCGTCGAGCGGTTCGGGCCCGAGGCGATCGACCAAGACGGCGAGGTCGACCGCGCCATGATCGCCGAGACCGTCTTCAAGGACCGCGCCGCGCTCGAGTGGCTCGAGGCGCTGCTTCACCCGCGCGTGATCCAGGAGTACATGGCCTGGCGCGAGCAGCTCGCGCAGCGGCCGCACCCGCCGGCGCTCTCGGTGACGGAGGTGCCGCTCCTGTACGAGTCCGGCGGCGAGACGCGATTCGACTACGTCGTCGTGGTCACGGCGCCAGCCGACCTGCGGAGCGAGCGGACGCAGGTCCGCGAGGACGACCGCGCGCTTCGCCTGATCCCGGACGAGGAGAAGGTGGAGAGGGCGGACTTCGCCTACGTGAACGACGGTACGCTCGCGGAGCTCGACGCCTTCGTGGCCGACGTGGTCGCCAGACTGAGCCCGTGAAGAAGCTCGCCGCCGTCGTCGTCCTCGTCGGCGCGCTCGCGCTCGGCGCGTTCTATGTCGTCCGCAGCGAGCCGCCGTGGTTCGAGCGCCTCCGCTACCCGCTCCGCTACCAGGCGATCGTCCGCGGGCACGCCCACAACTACCGGCTCGACCCGGCCCTGCTCGCCGCCGTGATCTACCAGGAGAGCAAGTTCGACGCGACCGCCCGCTCCAGCTCCGGCGCGATCGGGTTGATGCAGCTCCTGCCCGCGACGGCGGAGGGGATCGCGCTCCACACGGGCGGCTCGAAGTTCCGCCTCAGCGACCTCGAGAATCCCGAGATCAACGTCCGCTACGGCTCGTGGTATCTGCGCCACCTGCTCGACAAGTACGGGAACGAGCAGCTGGCCCTCGCCGCGTACAACGCGGGCCAGCACAACGTCGACACCTGGCGTGCCGCGGGCGAGGGGATCCAGTTCGGGGAGACTCGCCACTACGTGACCCGGGTCGAGCACCTCAAGAAGGTCTACAGAAAGGCTTACGCAAGCGCTCTGGGCTACTGACTGCGTTTAGACACTTGACAGACGCCATGATGATGTCATAATGACATCACGATGCGAATCCAGATCTATGTCGAAGCGCTGAAGGACGACCTCTCCGCCGCGGCCGCAGCCGGCGACGAGCAGGTGGCAAGCGCCGCAGCCCGGCTCGTCGCGGTGCTCGACCCGGCTCTCAGGCTGCGGCTGCTCGACCTGCTCGGCGAGGCGGCGCGGGAGCTCGGCGACGCGCTCCCGGAAGGCCGCGTCGAGGTCCGCCTGGTCGGGCCCGACCCCGAGCTCGTGTACGTCGAGGACGCGCCCGCCGCCGCGGCGCCTGCCGCAGAGGACGCGCTCAGCGCCCGGATCACCCTTCGCCTGCCCGACGGCCTCAAGGCCGGGATCGAGGCCGCCGCCGCCCGCGAGGGCGTCTCGGCCAACTCCTGGATCGTGAGCGCTCTCGGCCGGGCCGTCGAGCCGCGCCGCGGCAAGGTGGGGAACCGCCTGACCGGCTTCGGCCAGAGCTGAAAGGAGCACCGATGAACCTCGCACGCTTCCCGTTCACGATCGTCGAGCTTCCCGGCACCGATGTGTTCGAGGCAGGTCGCGTCGACGAGCGCCCGACGACTCGCCCCGCCAAGGGCGGCTTCCGCAAGGTGCGGGGGCCGCGGAAAGGACAGTCATGACGACCTTCGAGACACCCGGCCCGCTCGAGCTCGACCTCACGGTTCCCGCCGGAGAGATCGACCTCGAGTCGACGGAGTCCACCACGACCGAGGTCGTGCTCGAGCCGATCGACGACAACGACGCGACGCGCGCCGTGATCGAGCGCAGCCGCGTCGAGCTGCGCCCCCGCGGCGAGGGCCACGAGCTCGTCGTCGAGGTGCCCTCCGAGCGCGGCTTCGGGATCCGCTTCGGCCGCCAGGCCGAGGTCAGGCTCCGCGTCCGCTGCCCGGAAGGCGCGGCGGTCAAGGTGCGCACACGCTCGGCCGACCTGGAGGCACGCGGCCGGTTCGGGCCGACCGACGTGAAGACCTTCTCCGGCGACATCGCGCTGGCCTCCGTCGAGGGCGATGCCTGGCTCAACTCGACGAGCGGCGACATCCAGGTCGCCTCTGTGACGGGCGGGCTCGAGCTGAAGACGGTCTCCGGCGACGCCCAGGTCGGGAGCGTAGGGGGCGAGCTGAAGGTCGACGCGGTCTCCGGCGACGTCAGGGTCGACGGCGCCGCGGGATCGGTGAGGTCGAAGACCGTCTCCGGCGACCAGCGCCTGACCGTCGCCGAGGGCAAGGTCGCCCTCGTCTCGGTCTCGGGCGATCTCGAGGCGCGCGTCCGTCCCGGCTCCCGCGTGTTCGTGGACGCGAACGCCGTCTCCGGCGAGGTCTCCTCGGAGCTCGAGCTCTCCGGAACGGCAGCGAACGGAACGGGCCCGCTGGTCGAGATCCGGGCCCGTTCCGTGAGCGGCGACGTTCGGATCGCCCGCGCCTGAGGCTCACACCTCGCTGGTGAGCTGCACGGACGCGACGGTGCGGTTGCCGGACATGTCGCTTGCCTCGACATAGACCGTGTACGCGCCGTTCGGGTGCCAGTTGCGGGCCAGGTAGAAGCTGAAGCAGCCCGCCACGCCCTTGTGGTTCTGCAGCGTCTCCGGCGTGTAGATCTGCCCGAACTCCGACTGCGGCAGCATCTTCTCGCGGAAGTCGGCCGCGATGCGCCAGTGCCCGTTGCCGACGCGCCAGCGCAGGAGCGCCGGGGTGACGGGCTCGCCGGCCCAGTCGCCCGGGACGCGCGGGTCGGGCGTGTCGTGGGCGGCGACGACGAGGTCGGAGCCGACAAGCGTGATCGAGTCCACCGTCGGGGCCGTCCGGTCGACGTACGGGCCGAGGCCGCCGTTGCGGAGCGGGTTGAGGTAGCTGCCGCCGCGGCGCTCTGCGAAGTGCACGTGCTCCCAGCCCTTGCCGATGTACCCGATCAGCTGGTGCCGCGCGACCCTCTGGTGATTCTTGACGGCCGGGACGATGTGCCAGTAGCCGAACTCGTGCGAGCGGTCGAGGGAGACGACTGCGATCGCGGCCGGGTTGTCGAAGTAGACCGTGCCGGCCTCGACCGAGTAGACGGGCGTGCCGTCGGGTGCCGAGATGTCGATGCCGAAGTGGAACGCCTTGCCGCCGTGGTCGCCGATCCGCGGGTCGTTCAGGAAGGCCCTGACGGGGTGCTGCCGGTCGAACGGCTTGATCGGCCAGTCGTACGTCCAGGTGCGCTTCTGCGTCGAGATCGTGGTCGAGACCACGTGGAGCTGGCCGGTCGTGACGCGTGTCTGCGACTGCGCTGCGGCGGTGCAGACGGGGACTGCTGCGATTGCGATTGCGGCTGCGCCGGCGATCAGGCGGGCCCGCTTGAAGCCTGTTGAGATGAGGGCTGTGGTTGTCATGGCCCCACCGTCCGTCCGACCTCAAACGGGGCTCTCACCGCCCGCAAACGGCCCGCTAACAGCCGTTCGCTGCCGGGAGTAAGCTCAGCGAGGAGAGGCTGTGCTCGAGTTCCGCATACTCGGTCCGGTCGAGGTGCTCGACCGGGAGAAGGCCCTCGCGCTCGGGGGTCAGAAGCAGCGCGCCGTCCTCGCCGCGCTCCTGATCGACGCGGGCCACGTGGTCTCGACCGACTACCTCGTGGACGCGCTCTGGGGCGAGCACCCGCCGAAGACCGCAGCGACCTCGCTCCAGAACTTCGTCTCGCAGCTGCGCAAGGCGCTCGGGCCGGAGATGCTCGTCACCAGGCCGCCGGGCTACCAGCTCCGCCTCGAGCCCGGCCAGCTCGACCTCGACCGCTTCACGGGTCTCGTCGAGGAGGCGCGCGCGTCCGGCGCCGAGGAGCGGGCCGCGACCCTTCGCAAGGCGCTGGGGCTCTGGCGCGGAGCGCCGTTCGCCGACTTCACCTTCGAGTCGTTCGCGCAGCCGGAGATCGCCCGGCTGAACGAGCTACGGCTGTCGGTGCTCGAGGAGCGCTTCGACGCCGACCTCGAGGCGGGCCGCCACGCCGACCTCGTCGCCGAGCTGGAGCCGCTCGTCGCCGAGTACCCGCTGCGCGAGCGGCTGCGCGCACTGCTGATGCTCGCGCTCTACCGCTCCGGCCGGCAGGCCGAGGCGCTTCAGGCCTACCAGGACGCCCGCAGCGCGCTCGTCGACGAGCTCGGGATCGAGCCGAGCCCGGAGCTGAGCCGGCTGCACGGCTCGATCCTCCGGCAGGACTCGGCGCTCGACCGGCGAGACGGCGGCCCGCCGGCCGACGACCACTTCCGCGAGGTCGCGCGCGAGCTGCTGGCGGGGCGGGTCGTGCCGGTGCTCGGCGCCGACGTCGGCGACCTCGCCGCGCGGCTGGCCGAGCGCTTCGACTATCCGGCGAACGGCGAGGCGCTGACCCGCATCTCGCAGTACGTCAGCGTGATGCGCGGCTCCGGCCCGCTCTACGACGAGCTGCACACGCTCCTCGACGCCGACGCGGTTCCGACCGCGGTCCACCGGCTCTTCGCCACGCTGCCGCCGCTGCTGCGCGAGCGCGGCGTCCCGCACCAGCTGCTCGTGACCACGAGCTTCGACCTCGCGCTCGAGCAGGCGTTCCTCGAGCGGGGCGAGGAGTTCGACGTCGTCTTCTACATCGCGTCGGGCCGCGACCGCGGCCGCTTCTGCCACATCCCGCCCGACGGGCGGGCCCAGGTGATCACGATTCCGAACACCTACACCGACGAGCTCTCGCTCGAGCGCCGCACGATCATCCTCAAGCTCCACGGGCGCGTCGATCCGAGCGACGGCCGCGAGCTCGAGAGCTTCGTCGTGACCGAGGACGACTACATCGACTATCTCGCGCAGTCCGACGTCTCGGGCGCGCTCCCGGTCGGGCTGACCGCGAAGCTGCGGCGCAGCCACTTCCTCTTCCTGGGCTACGCGATGACCGACTGGAACCTGCGCGTGGTGCTGAACCGGCTCTGGGGCGACCACGCGCTCAGCTACCGCTCGTGGGCGGTGCAGCCGGAGGCGGCGGCCCTCGAGCGCGAGTTCTGGCACCGGCGCGAGGTCGACGTGCTCGAGCTGCCGCTCGAGGCCTACGCGGAGGCGCTCGCCCGCGAGGTCGGTGCGGCGGAGGCGAAGGTGTGAACACGCCCGGGAGCCCGTACAAGGGCCTCGCCGCGTTCGGGGACTCGGCGCTCGACGCCATGCTCTTCTTCGGCCGCGAGCGCGAGCGCGACCTGGTGATCGCGAACATGACCGCGAGCAGGCTGACGCTCCTCTACGGGCCGACGGGCGTGGGGAAGAGCTCCCTGCTCAACGCAGGAGTCGTGAGGACGCTCCGGGACGATCCCGAGACCCGGCGGGTCTCGCTCGTCAACTCCTGGGTCGACGACCGGACCGACGAGCTGCGCGCCGCGGTCGCCGACAGCGCGGATGGGTACTCCTACGTGATCCTCGACCAGTTCGAGGAGTTCTTCCTCTACCACGAGGTCGCCGGCCCGTTCGGTACCGAGCTCGCTTCGCTCCTCGGCGACCGAGGGCTCCGCGTCAACGTCCTCCTCTCGCTGCGCGAGGACACGCTGGCCGTGCTCGACGCCTTCAAGGGCCGGATTGCGAACCTCTACGGCAACTCGCTGCGGCTGGACCACCTCGACCGGGAGAGCGGCCGCGCGGCGGTGCTCGGCCCGCTGGTTGCCTTCGAGCAGGTGACGGGCGAGCATGTGGAGGCCGAGCCGGAGCTTGTCGAGGCCGTGCTGGACGAGGTCGCGACCGGGCGGCTCGAGCTGGTCGACGGCGCACGCAGCCTGGGGGAGGACGGCATGCGCGACGCGCACATCGAGGCGCCGTTCCTCCAGCTCGTGCTCGAACGGCTCTGGGACGCGGAGCGGGAGGCGGGCTCCGACACGCTTCGGCTGGAGACGCTGGCGGCGCTCGGCGGGGCCGAGGCGATCGTCCGTGAGCATCTCGACCGAGCGCTCGCCGGGCTCGGCTCGGCGCAGAAGGACGTCGCCGCGAGCATCTTCGACCACCTCGTCACGCCCTCGGGGACGAAGATCGCCCACCGCGCCGCGGATCTCGCCGAGTACGCGTCGGTCGACGAGGCCGAGCTCGGGTCCGTGCTCGAGACGCTCGGGCACGAGCGGATCCTGCGGGAAGTCGAGGGCGAGAACGGCGGCGGACCGCGCTACGAGATCTTCCACGACGTGCTCGCGGACGCGGTGCTTGCCTGGCGGGCGGAGCGCCGGCTCGAGCGCGAGCGCCAGGAGGCCGACCGCAAGCACCGGCGCCTGCTCGTGTTCGCGGTCGCGTCGCTGATCGCGCTCGCGCTGACGGCGGGGGTGGCAATCTTCGCGCTGACGCAGCGCAGCCAGGCCCGGACCCAGGCGCGAGTCGCGCACGCGCGCGAGCTGGACGCGACGGCGCTCGCCAGCCTCTCGACGGACCCGCAGGCGAGCCTCAGGGACGCGCTGCTGGCGGCGCAGCTGTCGCCCGGCCTCCAGGCCGAGGGAGTCCTGCGGTCGGCGCTGCTCGCCTCGCGGCTGCGGGCGGTGCTCCCGGCCGGTGGGCCGGTGACCTCGGCGCTGTACAGCGACGACGGACGGCTGCTCCTGACCGCGAGCGCCGACGGCAAGGCGCGGATCTACGACGGGTCGACGCACCGTCTGGCTCGGACGCTCGACGCCGGCTCGCCGCTCACGGGCGCGGTGTTCGACCGGTCCGGCCGGCTGGTCGTCACCGAGGGCCGGGACGGCGCCGCCCGGCTCTGGCTCACCTCGACCGGGAAGCAGCTGCACGTCTTCCGGCACCAGGGCGCCGTGCTCTCGGCGGCGTTCAGCCCTGACGGCCGCCTGCTTGTCACGACCGGCGCCGACCGTACCGTGCGCGTCTGGCGGCTGCCGGGCGGCGCGTCGGTGCGCGTGATCCACGAGCCGGGGCCGGTCGCCGGGGCGGTGTTCGACCCGAACGGGAGCGCTTTCGTGACCCGCGGCACCGACGGCATCGCCCGGCTCTACACGAGCGACGGGCGGCTGCTCCGGACGTTCGACCAGGGCGGGGCTCTGACAGTCGCGGTGTTCAGCCCGCAAGGCCTGCTCCTCACGGCCGGGGCCAACCGGACCGCCCGGATCTGGGACCCGCGGACCGGCGGGATGCTTGGCGAGTTGACCGGCAACGTCGGAGCGGTGCTGGGCGCGGCGTTCCCTCCGGGCGGTCGCCTGCTCGCGACCGCCAGCAGTGACGGGTCGACCCGTCTGTGGGCGTTCCCGTCGGGAAAGCTCGACACGGTCATGCTCGGGCACAGCAACGCCGTCACGAGCGTGGCGTTCAGTCCCGACGGTTCGTCGCTCGTGACGACGAGCCTCGACCGCACGGCACGCATCTGGAAGTCGAGCACCGGCTCGCTCGGGGCGGTGCTCGCCGGCCATAGCGACTCGGTCACCGGTGCCTCGTTCCGCCGCGACGGAGCGGCCCTCGTCACCGCGAGCGACGACGGCACCGCCCGCGTCTGGGACCCGCGCATCGCGCCGGCGATGGCGCCGATCGTGACGGCGTCGGAGCCGCTCCTCGCGGCGCGGCTCAGTCCGGACGGCTCACGGCTCGTCGTCGCGGGGCCGGGCGCAACGGCGACGATCAGGGATGCGGCGACGGGGCGGGTGCTGCGCACGGTCTCGCTGCCGGCGCCCGCAGCCGACGCCGCATTCGGGCCGGACGGGAAGCTCGTTGCGATCGCCGCCGGCTCCAAGGTCGTGCTCGTCGACGGCCGCACCCTTGCCGCCCCCGCACCCGTCACCTCGGTCTCCGTCGCACCGGACGGGCGAATCGCGGCGGGCACGGATGACGGCAGCGTCCTCGTCTGGGATGCGAACGGCCGCGTCGTGCGGGTGATCCGGTCCGGCGCGGGAGGCCCCGTTTTCGCCGCGTTCAGCCCTGACGGCACGCGGATCGCCACGGCGACTCCGGACGGGGTCGCGCGGATCCGGAACGCCGGACACGGGCAAGGTCGAGCTGACCCTGCCCGGCCACCGTGCCCCGCTCACCTCGGCGCGGTTCAGCCCCGACGGGTCCAAGCTCGTCACCGCGAGCGTCGACCACGACGCCCGGATCTGGGACGCGAAGACGGGCGCGCTCCTCCACGTCGCTGCGCGGCCACTTCGGAGTCGTCAGCGACGCCGAGTTCAGCCCGGACGGGCGCTGGGTCGTGACGGCCGGCCCGACGACCGCCGGTCTCTGGAACGCGGGCTCCGGCCAGCTCGTCTTCTTCCTTCAGGGCGATTCCAAGAAGCTCACGAGCGCGACCTTCGATCCGTCGAGCGGCCGGATCGTCACCGCGAGCACCGACGGAACGGTGCGCACCTACCGCTGCGACGTCTGCGGCGGGCTCGACAGCCTCGTGGCCCTCGCGAAATCGCGGCTGGCCTCCTAGCGCCTCGCTACCCTAGGCGCATGCCCGAGTTTCGGACCACGGCCGCGTACCGGCCGACCGGCGACCAGCCGGCGGCGATCGAGACGCTCGTCCCTGCGATCCTCGCCGGCGAGCGCTACGCGACGCTGCTCGGCGCGACCGGGACGGGCAAGACGGCGACGATGGCCTGGATCATCGAGAAGATCCAGAAGCCGACCCTGATCATCGCGCACAACAAGACGCTCGCCGCCCAGCTCTGCAACGAGTTCCGCGAGTTCTTCCCCGACAACGCGGTCGAGTACTTCGTCTCGTACTACGACTACTACCAGCCCGAGGCGTACGTCCCGCAGGCCGACCTCTACATCGAGAAGGACTCGTCCCGGAACGACGACATCGACCGGCTCCGCCACGCCGCCACCGCCGCGCTGCTCTCGCGCCGCGACGTCGTGATCATCGCCTCGGTCTCCGCGATCTACGGCCTCGGCTCGCCCGACGAGTACCGCGAGCGCGTGCTCGAGCTCGCCGTCGGCGAGGAGCACGACCGCGACGAGGTGCTGCGGACGCTCGTCGACAGCCAGTACGCGCGCAACGACACCGTGCTCGGCCGGGGCCGCTTCCGCGTCAAGGGCGACCAGCTCGAGGTGCAGCCGGCGAACGGCGAGACCGCCTACCGCATCTCGTTCTTCGGCGACGAGGTCGAGCAGATCACGCCACTTCGACCCGCTCACCGGCGAGGTGCTCTCGCGGCTCGACAACCTCACGATCTTCCCGGCGACGCAGTACGTGACCTCGAAGCCGACGATCGAGCGCGCCGTCGCGACGATCCAGGCCGAGCTCGAGGCGCAGGTGAAGATGTTCGAGTCCGAGGACAAGCTGCTCGAGGCGCACCGGATCCGCCAGCGCACCGAGTACGACCTCGAGATGATGCGCGAGCTCGGCTTCTGCAACGGGATCGAGAACTACTCGCGGATCCTCGAGGGCCGCGCGGCCGGCTCGCACCCGTTCACGCTGCTCGACTACTTCCCGTCCGACTTCGTCTGCTTCGTCGACGAGTCGCACCAGACGGTGCCGCAGATCGGCGGCATGTACGAGGGCGACCGCTCGCGCAAGCAGACGCTCGTCGACTTCGGCTTCCGGCTCCCGTCGGCGCTCGACAACCGGCCGCTGCGCTTCGACGAGTTCCTCTCCAAGGTGCCGCAGCTCGTGTTCGTCTCGGCGACCCCGGGCGCGTACGAGCTCCGCCACTCGGGCGTCGTCGCCGAGCAGCTGATCCGGCCGACCGGGATCGTCGACCCCGAGGTCGAGCTGCGCGCGACCGAGAACCAGATCGACGACCTCCTCAACGAGATCCGCCGGCGCGAGGAGGCGAACGAGCGCGTGCTCGTGACGACGCTGACGAAGAAGATGTCCGAGGACCTGACCGACTACCTGCTCGAGTCGGGGGTCAAGGCGCGCTACCTCCACTCGGAGGTCGACACGCTCGAGCGGATCCAGATCATCCGCGAGCTCCGCCTCGGCGAGTACGACGTGCTCGTCGGCGTGAACCTCCTGCGCGAGGGGCTCGACCTGCCCGAGGTGTCGCTCGTGGCCGTGCTCGACGCCGACAAGGAGGGCTTCCTCCGCGGCAAGACGGCGCTGATCCAGACGATCGGCCGGGCCGCGCGCAACATCAACGGCAAGGTGCTGCTCTACGCCGACAAGATGACCGAGGCGCTGACGGGCGCGATCGGCGAGACCGACCGCCGCCGCGCGATCCAGCTCGCCTACAACGAGGAGCACGGGATCACGCCCGAGACGATCATCAAGGGCGTCTCCGACATCGCCGAGTTCCTCACGCTCGAGTCGCCGACGGTGCCCGGCCGCCGCCGGCGCGGCCAGTCGAAGGTGGAGGGGATGAGCCGCGACGAGCTGGAGAAGCTCGTCGTCACGCTCGAGGAGGAGATGTTCGCCGCCGCGACGGAGCTCCGGTTCGAGTACGCCGCCAAGCTCCGCGACGAGATCAAGGAACTGCGGCGCGAGCTCCAGGCCCTCGCGCAGAGCGCGGCCTAGTTCAGGTCAAGCGCGATCCGCAGCGCGGCGTCGAGTCGAAACAGCTCCTCCGGCGCCGAGCGCGCCGCGGCGCCGCCCGAGGGCGCTCTTCGGAACCGTCAGCAGGTTGTCGCAGTTGGCGACCGACATGCGGCTGAGCCCGTTTGCCGGGCCGAGCGGTACCTCGGTCGGAAGATCGCGGATCGTGCTCGTGACCTGGACTACGCAGACGTTGCGAAGGAGCGGGATCGCCCGGTCGCGCGTGACGATCACTGCGGGATGACCGCCGTGCGGGAATTCGATCTCGTAGATATCTCCGCGATTCACAGCGGAGCGGCGCCAGACTCTTCGGCCTTCACGAGCGCCTGGAACAGGGCGAGGCCCGCTTCCCCGATCCAGTCCTCTTGCGGGTGCGCGCCGTAGCCGCGCCGGTAGGCCTCGTCGATCGCGCGTTCACGCTCTTCGCGGAGAAGGAGCTCGAGCCCCGCCCGGAGCGCTGCGCTGCGGTTCGGGAAGCTTCCGCGGGCGATAGCCGCGTCGAGCTCGGCGAGATCGTCGTCCGGGATACGAAGTGGGATTTGAACTGTCATACAATCAGCATACCAGTCGATCCAGGGAGAATGCCACGGTGAGCGCCGACACCGCCCTCCGCGGGAACGTCCGCCTGCTCGGCAACCTGCTCGGGCGCGTGCTCGTCGAGCAGGAGGGCGAGCGGCTGCTCGAGCTCGAGGAGCGGATCCGGAGCCTCGCGCGGGCCGGCAGGCAGGGCGACGAGGCCGCGTCCGCCGAGCTGACCGAGACGGTGCACGGGCTGCCGCCCGGCGAGCAGGCGACGATGCTGCGCGCGTTCGCCCTCTACTTCCAGCTCGCGAACATCGCCGAGCAGCACCACCGGATCCGCCGCCGCCGCGCGTCGGAGCGGGAGGGCCGCGTGCAGCGGGAGTCGCTGGCCGAGGCGCTCGCCCGGCTCGGCGACGCGGGGATCTCCGAGGAGGAGCTGCGGCGGGCGGCCGCGCGGGTCTCCGTCGAGCTCGTGCTGACCGCCCACCCGACCGAGGCGACGCGGCGCACGATCCTCGCCTCGCACCAGCGGATCGCGGGGCTGCTGCGGGCGCTCGACGACGCCGAGCTCACGCCGTCGCGCCGCGCCGAGGTCGAGGACTCGCTCGCCGAGGAGATCACGATCCTCTGGCAGACCGACGAGGTGCGCTCGCGCCGCCCGCGCGTCGTCGACGAGATCCGCCAGGGCCTCTGGTTCGTGGAGCGGGGCCTGTGGGAGGCGGCGCCGCGCCTGCTCGCGGCCTGGCGCGTGCGGCTGCCCGGCAGCCCGCTTCGCTTCGGAACCTGGATCGGCGCCGACCTCGACGGCAACCCGTCGGTCGGCCCGGACACGGTCGAGGAGGCGGTCGAGCGGGCGCACGCGCTCGCGCTCGAGCTGTACCGGCGCGAGGTGCGCGAGCTCGCGGTGGCGTGGGGGATGGCGGCCGGAGTGGCGGGCGCCGACCCGGAGGTCGGCGACGTGGCCGGGCTCGACCTCGAGCAGAACGCCGACGAGCCGTACCGTCGGCGGCTGACTGCGATCTGGGAGCGGCTCGGCGCCGACGGCTACGCCTCCGCCGCCGAGCTCGCGACGGAGCTGGAGCTCCTCGACGCGAGCCTGCGGGCCCACGGCGGCGCGCGCATCGCCGATGGAGGCCTCGCCGCGCTCCGGCGCCGGCTCGACGTCTTCGGCCTCCACCTCGCGACGCTGGAGCTCCGCGTCCATTCCCGGGCCGTCCGCGAGCGGGACGAGCGGCTCGGCGCAACGCTCGAGACCGCCGCGCGGATGCAGGAGCGCCACGGCCGCGAGGTGCTCGACACGCTGATCGTCTCGATGACGCACTCGGTCGCGGACGTCGAGGCCGCGGAGAGCCTGGCGGCCGAGGCAGGGCTCGAGGTCCGCGTTGTCCCGCTGCTGGAGACGATCGACGACCTGCGCGGTGCCGGCGCCCTCGTCGAGGAGCTGCTCGACCGGCGCCCGCGCCCGGCCCTCGAGGTGATGGTCGGCTACTCGGACTCGGGCAAGGACGGCGGCTACCTGACCGCCAACTGGGAGATCTTCCGCGCGCAGGAGGACCTTGCCCGTGTCGCCGCAGCGCGCGGCTGCGAGCTGACCGTGTTCCACGGCCGCGGCGGCAGCGCCGGGCGCGGGGGAGGGCCGACGCACGCGGCGATCCTCGCCCAGCCGCCGCACGCCGTCGACGGGCGGCTGAAGCTGACCGAGCAGGGCGAGACGATCTCGTTCAAGTACGGGCTGCCCGGGCTCGCCTACCGGAACCTCGAGGCGGCGGTCGCCGCGACGCTGCTCTCCGCGTTCCCGGACGAGGTCGGCGGCGAGGCGTCGGAGAGCGCCCGGGAGACGGTGGCCGCGCTCTCGGAGCGCGCGTACGGCGCCTACCGCGAGCTCGTCTGGGAGGACGAGGCGTTCCCGCGCTTCTTCCGCAGCTTCACGCCGGTGGACGAGCTCGCCCTGCTCGAGATCGGCTCGCGCCCCGCGTCGCGCCCCGAGGCGGCCGCCGCGGTCGAGCTCGAGGCCCTGCGCGCCATCCCATGGGTGTTCGCCTGGACGCAGACCCGCTGCATGCTGCCGGCCTGGTACGGCACGGGCACCGCGCTCGGCTCCGTCGACGCCGACGAGCTCCGGCGGCTGTACCGAGGCTGGGCGTTCTTCCGCGCCCTTGTCGAGAACCTCGAGATGACACTCGCGAAGTCCAGCCTCGAGATCGCGGCACAGTACCTCCCGCTCGTCCCGGACCACGCCGAGGGCGAGCGGCTGTTCGGCGTGCTCGCGGCCGAGCACGAGCTGGCCGTGGCCGCAGTGCTCGAGATCGTCGAGGCCGACCAGCTGCTCGACCGGCACCCGGCCCTTCAGCAGTCGATCCGCCTGCGGAACCCCTACGTCGACCCGATGAACGCGATCCAGGTCGAGCTCCTGCGACGCCACCGCGCCGGCGACGAGGCGGCGCTGCGGCCGCTCCTGCGCTCGGTGACCGGGATCGCCGCCGCGCTGCGCAACACCGGCTAACTCAGGCGAGCGCGAACGAACGGGCGGCGGTCGGGCGCCAGCCGCGGCCGTTCCAGAAGTACGTGTTGACCGTGACCGAGCGCCCGTCGGTCTCGTGGACGTGGAGCCCGCGCGCCTCGCCCTCGCGCTGCGGCCGCGGGCGGCCCAGGCCGGGAGCGGTCACCGCGATCACCGTCGGGTCGGGCACCGCCTCCGCCAGGAAGTCGCGCCGCTCGCCGACCTCCGCCTGGTGCGTGTGGCCGCCGAGGATCAGCTGCGCGCCCGCGGCCGCGAGTGCGGACAGCACCTCGTCGCGGCGAGCCACCGGTTTCTTGCGCGTCCGCCACGGCGCGCCGAGCAGGTGGTGGTGGAGCACGGCGACGCGGAGCGCGCCCTCCGGCGCCTCGCGAAGCCGCGCCGCCGCCCGCTCGAGCGCCTCCGCGCTCAGCCCGCCCGACTGGTGGCGCCACGGCCGCACCGAGTTCAGCCCCACGACGTGGAGGGCGGGCGAGCTGTGCACCGGCTCGGCCGTCCCCCAGAGCCGCTCGAACTCGGCCCACGGGCTCGTGAAGCGCGCGGGGAAGGTGTACGGGATGTCGTGGTTCCCGGGCACCGCGAGCACCGGCGGGCCGAGCGCGGCGAGGAACGCGTGCGCTCGCTCGTGCTGGTCGCGGCGGCCGCGATGGGTGAGGTCGCCGCTCGCGACGACGAGCTCCGGGGCCAGCTCGGCCACCAGCGCGGCGAGCGCGGGGCCGAGCTCGGGCTCCTCGCGCTTGCCCATGTGGAGGTCGGAGAGATGGAGGATCCGCGCGGGCGCCATCGTCGCGGGGCACTCTACGTCCCCGGGCGCCTCTATAGTTCGCGCGATGGACGAGTCGGCCGAGATCTTCGACGACCTCTACCTCGGCATCCGCGCCGGCGGGGCGATGCGCAAGCAGCGCCGCGGTGAGCCGCTGACCGCCGAGGAGCAGGAGGCGCTCGGCCGCTGGCAGCGGCTCTCCGCCTGGCGGAAGTCGATCGCGATCGGCAGCTTCGCCCTCGGCACCTTTGGCCTCGGCTTCACCCTCGGCGGCCTCGTGTTCGGCCGCTGGCGCAAGGCCTAGCAGGAACGCCTCACGGCCCGCCGAAGGCGGACCGGTGCTCGCGACCCCGGAGGAGCAGGTCCGTCTGCACGAGCGCCGCCACGCCGCCGTGCTCGCAGGCCCGTTCGTGCGCGCGCTCGCGCTCGCATCCGTGGGCTTCGTCGTGCTCTGGCTCGGCTGGCCGTACTCGCCGGCCGGGGCCGTGCTCCTCGCGGTCGGGGCGCTCCTCGCCGTGCGCGCCGTCTGGCGCTGGGAGCGGACCCACGTCGTCGTCACGTCCGAGAAGCTCTTCATCGTCGACGGAACCCTGCGCCGCCGCGCCGCGGCCGTCCGGCTCAGCAGCGTCGGGGCGGTCGAGATCGAGCAGACGCTGACCGGCCGCCTGCTCGGGTACGGGACCGTGACCGCCGGCGGGCTCGAGATCGACTACGTCGCGCGCCCGCGCGAGCTGACGAGGCTGCTGGAGGTCTAGCCGCAGGGCGGCGCGTCGGCCGCGGTGAGCGGGAGGTTCTCGAGGAGCCGGCGGAGGGTCTCCAGCTCGTCCTCCTCGAAGCGCTCCGTGAACAGCTCGTTGACGCCCTGGAGGTGGGTCGGGCGGGCCTCGTTCAGCCTGGCGCGCCCCTCCTCGGTCAGCGTCGCGTAGATCACGCGGCGGTCGGACGGGCAGGCCTCGCGGCGCACGAGCCCCGCCTCCTCGAGCCCGGCGAGCAGCCGCGTCACGCCCGAGCGGGTCAGGATCACCATGTCGGTGAGGTCGGACGGGCGCATCCGGCCTTTTGGCGCGCGGTCGAGGTAGAGCAGCACCTCGTAGTCGCGGAGCGTCAGCCCGTGCGCGGCGATCAGGTCGGCGTCGAGCCGGCGCGTGATCGTCGAGTGGGAGCGGAGGAACAGGCGCCAGGCCTCGAGCCTGTCGGTGATGACCTCAGTCGCCATTGCCGTAAGTCTCCAGGAAGGCCAGGACGCGGCTCCAGGCGTTCGCCGATGCGTCGGCGTGCTCCTCGTAGCTGCGGTCGAAGAAGCTGTGCGGAGCGCCGTCGTAGGTGACCACCTCGTGCTCGACGCCGGCCGCGCTCAGCGCCTCGTCGAACTCCGCGTTGAGCTCGCGCGTGATGTTCTGGTCGTCGCCGGCCTGGAGGGCGAGGATCGGCGCCTCCATCATCCCGGCGAGCTGCGTCGGGCCGGGCAGGTCGTTGCGCGGGCCGGGGTTGCCGTAGAAGCCGACCGCGCCCGCGAGACCGTGCCCGCCCGCGGCGGAGAGCCACGAGTTGCGGCCGCCGAAGCAGAAGCCGACGGTGAAGACGGACCGGCACGAGCCGCCGGCGGGCGAGCGGAGGTACTCCACCGCGGCAGCCACGTCGGCCTGGATCCCCTCGGGCGTCGTCTGGGCGACCTGCTCCATGTACTCGAAGTCCTCGCCGCGCTTGGCGACGCCGGCGGTGCGGCCGAAGTAGTCGATCGCGACCGCCGTGTAGCCGCGCTCGGCGAAGCGCAGCGCGAGCTCCTCGTAGAAGCGGTACAGGCCGCGCACGTCCGGGAGCACGACGACGCCGACGCCCGAGGGCTCGTCGGGGGTCGCCGCGAACGCGCGCGAAGCGCGAGCCGTCCTGGGACTCGAGGGCGAGGTCGTCGTGTGAGACCGCAGCTCCTCTGACCGCTGGGACCGGCGGGAGGGAGTCGAACTCGAAGCACATCGTTCTCCGCACCATAGCGGCTTCGGAACTCTTAGTCTCGTCTTACGTCGACGTGTTTGGCTTGACGTGCCGGCCGGTAGCGCGGCCCTCCTGGGGGGTCGAGCCACAGCGTCTCTCCTCGCTCGCGCACCGGCCGGCCCAAGCCTGGACGAACGTACGTTCGACGGCTACAATGTCCCCGCGCATGGCTGCCGACGAGTTGATTGTCCACGGGGCCCGCGAGCACAACCTCAAGGACATCACCGTCCGGCTGCCGCGGAACTCCCTGATCTGCATCACGGGCCTCTCCGGCTCGGGAAAGTCCTCGCTCGCCTTCGACACGATCTACGCCGAGGGCCAGCGCCGCTACGTCGAGTCGCTCTCCGCGTATGCGCGCCAGTTCCTGCAGATGATGGAGAAGCCCGACGTCGACTCGATCGACGGGCTCTCGCCGGCGATCTCGATCGACCAGAAGACGACCTCCCGGAACCCGCGCTCGACGGTCGGCACGGTGACCGAGATCTACGACTACCTGCGCCTGCTCTACGCGCGCGTCGGCCATCCGCACTGCCCGATCTGCGGCAAGCCGATCGCCGGCCAGAGCCTCGAGAACATCGTCGACCAGGTGCTGCGGCTGCCCGAGGGGACGAAGTTCACGGTCAACGCGCCGGTCGTGCGCGACCGCAAGGGCGAGTTCCGCGACGTGCTCGACGAGATCCGCGCCGAGGGCTTCTCGCGCGTGAAGGTCGACGGCGAGCAGCGGCTGCTCGAGGAGGAGATCGTGCTCGACAAGAAGTTCAAGCACTCGATCGAGGTCGTCGTCGACCGCCTCGTGATGAAGGCGGACCTCCGCACGCGCCTCGCGCAGTCGGTCGAGACCGCGGCCGCGCTCGCCGACGGGCTCGTCGCGGTCGACGTCGTCGACGGCGAGCCGATGCTCTTCTCCGAGAAGTTCGCCTGCCCCGACCACGGCGTCTCGCTGCCCGAGCTCGCAGCCGCGCATCTTCTCGTTCAACTCGCCGCACGGCGCCTGCCCGCGCTGCACCGGCCTCGGCTCGCAGCAGGAGATCGACCCCGACCTGCTCGTCCCCGACGGCTCCGTCTCGCTCGACGGCGGCGCGCTCGTGCCGTGGTCGGTCGGCGGCTCGGGCTTCTACGAGTCGGTGATCCAGGCGATCGCCGAGCGCTACGAGATCGACATGGAGACGCCCTGGGACGAGCTCACCGAGGAGCAGCAGAACCTGTTCCTGTTCGGCACCGAAGGGCGACAAGATCTACGTCCAGTACAGAAACAGGATGGGGCGCCGGCGCTCGTACATGCTCGCCTTCGAGGGGATCGTGCCGAGCCTCGCAGCGCCGCTACCGCGAGACCGACTCCTCGCAGCAGCGCGAGCGGATCGAGGAGTACATGTCGTTCCGGCCGTGCCCGGCCTGCAACGGCGCGCGGCTGAAGCCGGAGGTGCTCGCGGTCACGGTCGGCGGCAAGCCGATCAACGAGTTCACGACGATGTCGGTCACGCGCTCGCTCGAGTTCCTCGACGCGCTCGGGCTGACCGAGACCGAGGAGCTGATCGGCCACCGGATCGTGAAGGAGATCCGCGAGCGGCTCACGTTCCTCGACAACGTCGGCGTCGGCTACCTGCACGCTCGACCGCGCGGCCGCGACGCTCTCGGGCGGCGAGGCGCAGCGGCTCCGGCTCGCGACCCAGATCGGCTCGCAGCTCGTCGGCGTCCTCTACATCCTCGACGAGCCGTCGATCGGGCTCCACCAGCGCGACAACAACCGGCTGATCGGCACCCTCGAGCGGCTCAAGGACCTCGGCAACACCGTGCTCGTGGTCGAGCACGACGAGCAGATGATGCGCGCCGCCGACTGGCTCGTCGACATGGGGCCCGGCGCGGGCGTCCACGGCGGCTACGTCGTCGCGGAGGGGAAGGCCGCCGACGTGATGCGCGAACAAGGCGTCGGTCACGGGCAAGTTCCTCGCGGGCGAGCGCGAGATCGCGGTGCCGGAGCGGCGCACGGAGGATCGGGGCGCATTCCACGTCCTCGGCGCGACCCAGCACAACCTGAAGGGGATCGACGTGGAGTTCCCGGTCGGCAAGTTCGTCTGCGTCACCGGCGTCTCGGGCTCGGGCAAGTCGACGCTCGTGAACGAGATCGTCTACAAGGCGCTCGCGAACCGGCTCAGCCACGTGCGGGTGAAGCCGGGCGCGCACGAGTCGGTCGAGGGGATCGAGGTCTTCGACAAGGTGATCGAGATCGACCAGACGCCGATCGGCCGCACGCCGCGCTCGAACCCGGCGACGTACACCGACCTCTTCACGCACATCCGCGAGCTCTACTCGCTCACGCCCGAGGCGAAGGTGCGCGGCTACAAGCCGGGCCGCTTCTCGTTCAACGTCAAGGGCGGCCGCTGCGAGACGTGCAAGGGCGACGGCACGATCAAGATCGAGATGCACTTCCTGCCCGACGTCTACGTCCCGTGCGAGACGTGCAAGGGCCACCGCTACAACCGCGAGACGCTCGAGGTGCGCTTCAAGGGCAAGTCGATCTCCGACGTGCTCGAGATGTCGGTCGAGGAGGCGCTCGCGCTTCTTCGCGAAGATCCCGAAGATCCGGCGGCGGCTGCAGACGCTCCACGACGTCGGGCTCGACTACATCAAGCTCGGCCAGCCGGCGACGACGCTCTCGGGCGGCGAGGCGCAGCGGGTCAAGCTCGCCGCCGAGCTGTCGAAGGTCGCGACCGGCCGGACGCTGTACATCCTCGACGAGCCGACCACCGGCCTCCACTTCGCCGACATCGAGAAGCTGCTCGAGGTGCTGCAGCGGCTCGTCGACGCGGGCAACACGATGCTCGTGATCGAGCACAACCTCGACGTGATCAAGCAGGCCGACTGGCTCGTCGACCTCGGCCCCGAGGGCGGCGAGGCGGGCGGCGAGATCGTCGCCGTCGGCCCGCCGGAGCTCGTCGCGCAGGTCGACGGCTCGTTCACGGGGCAGTTCCTGCGGCCGCTGCTCGAGCGTCGCGCCGTCGCGGCCTAGAGCCGATCACTCGGACGAGGGAGCGCCGGGCGGGCGCGCGCGTCGATTACCGCCGTATGCGGCGGATTCTGGCGATCCTCCTCCTGTCGACCTCGGCCGTGGTCCTCGCAGGCTGCGCCGGCGTCGACGGCCAGAAGGCGGCAGCGCTCCTCGCGCAGGCGGACGCAGCGCAGAAGTCGCTGACCTCGGAGCAGTTCTCGATGCGCGAGAACGTGACCGCCGACGGGATGAGCGTCGACATGCAGATGGCGGGCGGCGGCTACCTCAAGGGCGCGCAGGCCGGCGACGTCTACCTGGCGATGACCGGGCAGAGCCCCGACGGGAAGTCCCTCGACGCCACGCTGGTGAAGCGCGGCGACGTCATCACCGTGAACGCCGACGGCCAGACGCAGACGCTGTCGGCCTCGCAGGCCGAGCAGCAGTACGGCGGCCAGCTCGAGCTCGGCGCTGAGCGGGTTCGACTTCGCCCAGTACGTGAAGAGCGTGAAGGTCTCCGACGCGACTCTCCCGAACGGCGACCCGGCCGACGAGATCGTGGGCGTGATCGACACGCAGGGCGCCGCCAACTCGCTGACGAAGGGGCTCGGGCTCGGCGGCCTCGCCAAGTTCGGCGACACGCGCGCCGTGCTGACGATCTCGCGCAAGACCCACCTCGTCACCGCGGCCCTGATCGACATGAACATGCAGGTGCTCGGCAAGAAGATGACGGTCAGCATCACCTACGGGCTGACCGGCGTGAACGTGCCGATCGACTTCCCCGCGTCGGGCTAGCCGCCGAGCGCGAAGCGGCGCCGCTCGCGCCAGCGGCCGTCGGGCTGTTCCTCGAGCCAGGTGACGGTTTCCGCACGGGCGCGGATCGGCAGGCTCGGCTGGAGCCGCTGCTCCTCGACGTCTTCCGGTACGCTCGTAGCCGATCGTCAGGTGCGGGACGATCGAGTCGTACTCGCCGCCGTAGGGCGGGAACTCCGGGTAGCGGGCGATCAGAGCATCGGATCAGCCGCAAGAACGGCTCCGTCGGCTCGGGTGCGAGGTAGAGCATCGGCTGCTCCGGGAACCGCACCGTTCGCGACGAGCGCGAAGTCGAACGGCGCGGCGGCGGCGAACAGCTCCTCGAGCCCGTCCGTGGTCGTCGCCGAACGGGAACAGCAGAGTGACGTGTGCGGGACGCCCATCGCGCCCGCCGACGGTCGTAGCGCTCCCGGAGGCCGCCGACGAGCGGCTCGGCCTCCGGGCACCAGGATCACGAGCGCGGTGCGCATCTCCTGAACGGTAACGTGAGTGCATGGCGATGAAGCTCGAAGGGCTCCACCACATCACCGCGATCACGGGCGACGCGCCCGGCAACGTCGACTTCTACGCGCGGGTGCTCGGCCTGCGGCTCGTGAAGAAGACGGTCAACCAGGACGACCCGACCGTGTACCACCTCTTCTACGCCGACGAGCTCGGGAGCCCGGGCAGCGACATCACCTTCTTCGAGTACCCCGGCGCCCGGCGCGGCCGGCCGGGGGCGGGGATGGTGCACCGCGTGCTCTGGCGCGTCGCCTCCGAGGACGCGCTCGCCTTCTGGGACGAGCGGCTGCGCGGCGAGGGCGTCTCGACCCGGCGTCAGCCCGGCTCGCTTCGCTTCTCCGACCCCGAGGGTCTCGCGCACGAGCTCGTCGTGGACGGGAGCGGCGACGAGCCGCTCGTGGCGCGCCATCCCGAGATCCCGGACGGGCTCGCGCTGCAGGGCTTCGCCGGCGTGCGCGCGTTCAGCGCCGAGCCGGAGCGGAGCCGCGGCTTCCTCGAGGGCACGCTCGGCTTCGCCGCCGACGGCGACGGCTGGGAGATCCGAGGCGACCATCGCGGCTCGACGTACGTCTACGACGCGCCGCCGCCCGAGCGCGGGATCCCCGGCGCGGGCACGATCCATCACGTCGCCTGGGCGACGACGATGGAGGAGCACGAGGCCTGGCACCGAGCGCGTCGCCGACGCGGGCGCGATGCCCTCGCCGGTGATCGACCGCTTCTGGTTCCGCTCGATCTACTTCCGCGAGCCGAGCGGCGTCCTGTTCGAGCTCGCCACGCTCGGCCCGGGCTTCACCGCCGACGAGCCGCTCGAGTCGCTCGGCCAGGCGCTGACGCTGCCGCCCGCGTTCGAGCACCTGCGGCCGCAGCTCGAGCAGGTCCTGACTCCTCTGCCCGAGGTGACCCGAGTAGGCTGACCTCCGTGAGCGCGACCACAGCGGAGACGCACGAGCTCGAGCGGCTCTGGTGGAAGCGGGCGCTCGCGGTGCTCATCTCGCCGGGACCGGTCTTCGCCGCGCTCCGCGAGGACTCCGACCGGGCCGCCGCGGCGCTCCAGGAGCCCGTGCTCGCGCTGATCCTGCTCGGCGGTGTCGCCACGGTGCTGGACACGACGGTGACCGGGCACATGCTCGACGACCCGGCCGTCGACGGGCTGCTCGTCGCGGTGTGGGCGTTCATCGGCGGCGGCTTCTACGGCACCGCGCTCTACTGGCTCGGCGGCGGGATGCTCGCGATCGCCGGCGACCTGCTCGGAAGCACGGGGAGATACCGGCGCGCCCGCCACGTGCTGGCGCTGTCGCTCGCGCCGCTCGCGCTCTCGCTCGTCACGGTCTGGCCGCTGCGGATCGCGGTGCTCGGCAGCAGCGTGTTCCGCTCCGGCGGCCGCGACTCGGGCACCGCCGGCGCGGTGTTCGCCGCGGTGTCGCTCGCGTTCGTGGCCTGGGCGCTCGTGCTGCTCGTGATCGGCGTGCGCGCGGTGAACGGGTGGAGCTGGGTGCGCTCGCTCGCGGCGTGCGGGCTCGCGGCCGCGATCCCGGCCGTGCTCGTGGCGCTGCTCCGGATCTAGCTACTTGCCGGCGCTGGACGAGACGTAGGCCGCGATCGCCGTGATCTGGGCCGGCGTCAGCGAGCCCTTGAACGACGGCATGATCTTGCCGCCGTTCGTCACCTGCTTGGCGACGCGCGCCGCGCTCGGCTTCAGGTCGTCGAGGTTCGGCCCGACCTGCGCCCGAGGTGCCCGCGGCGCTGAGCGTGTGGCAGCTTCCGCAGCTGGAGACGAAGAGCGCCTTGGTCGCGTCGGCCGCGCTCGTCGTGGTCGCCCCGGTGGACGTCGCGGCCGGCGCCGTCACCGTCGGTGCCGCGCTGCCGCTGCTCTTGTTCGAGGCGGTGTCGCGCCCGAGGAAGAAGCCGATCACGCCGATCCCGATCGCGGCAGCGATCGCGGCGAGGATGAACAGCGCCTCCGCCGTCGCGACTGCGCGTGGTTTCTTCTGGGCGCCCCTCATCGTCTGGACGATGTTGTACACGAACAGCAGCTGCGTCAACGCGAGTGCGATCACGAACGGGATCGCGGCCTGCGAGAGGCTGAGGTAGCGGTGCGGCAGCACGGCGTAGCGGCGGGGCGCGCCCTCGAGGCCCTGCACCAGCCAGAGCCCGAAGCTGATCAGCCCGAACACGAAGGTCAGCCAGATGTGCCACCGCGCCATCAGGTCGCTGTAGAGCGCCTTCCCGGTCAGCTCCGGGATGAAGTAGTAGATCGCGCCGAAGATCGCGAAGCCGATGTTCAGCAGCGCCATGTGGTGGAAGTGGCCGACCACCCAGAGCGTGTTGTGCACGACGACGTCGAAGGCGATCGTCGCGTTGATCACGCCCGAGAGCCCGGCGGTCAGCCACGACACGAGCCCGAGGAAGAGCGCGGTCGACGCGCCCGTCCACTTCCAGTCGGAGCGGTAGATGGTGAAGAAGAGGCTGTAGAGCGAGAGCGCCGACGGGATCGTGAGCGCGAACGTGATCGGCTGCATCGCCGTGTTGACCGACGCCTGGATAGTCCCGGCCGGGTAGTCGAGGTAGATGTGGTGCGCGAACACGAACACGTTCGCGATCACCGCGATCACCCAGGCGATCGCGATCACGTTGCCCGCGACGAGCTTGCGGTTCGCCATCTTCGGGACGAGGTAGTAGTAGATCGCGACCGCCGGGAAGAGCAGCAGGTAGACGACCGGGTGGCCGAACCACCAGAGCACGTTCTTCGCCAGCAGCGCGCTGACGTGGACGCTCGGCGCGAACGTCTGGATGATCATCTCGACGAGCAGCACCGCGAGCGGCAGCGTCGCGATCACCATGTCGATCGCGATCACCGTGAGCGGGATCACGACGTAGGGCACCTGCTCCGGGTTCGTCGCGAACCGCTTCGGCCACAGGTAGCCGAACCCCATCGCGACCCCGAGCCGGTTGAAGATGTTGGTCGAGACCGCGTGCAGGCCCGGGCCGATCACCGTGTCGACGATGCTCAGGCACCACGTCACGATCGAGAGCCCGACGAGCAGCACGGAGGAGAGGAAGATCGCGGTCGCCCACTTGCCCCACTGGCCGGCGGAGTGGAACGGGATCGGGTAGAGGAAGACCCACGAGCCGGCGAAGTGCATCACGATCGTCGAGACGAGGATCCCGCCGACGCCGACGACCATCAGCCACCAGGTCAGCCGCGCCATGAGAGAGGCCGAAGCGGCGGAGCTCGAAGCCGACCTCCTGCAGGATCCAGAAGGCGAAGCCCATCACCGCGAAGCCCGCCCAGCCGAGGAACGCGCCGAGGCCGTGCGCCGTCATCAGCGCGTACCACGTGTTCGTGTCGAGGCGGCCGACGTTCGCCTGGCTGTCGCGCATGATCACGCCGAACAGGCCCGAGGC
The DNA here is from genome assembly GCA_963746005.1 of uncultured Actinomycetes bacterium. GTDB lineage: Bacteria > Actinomycetota > Thermoleophilia > Gaiellales > Gaiellaceae > CAVQZA01. The sequence continues at coordinate 25,920 of CAVUZM010000008.1, forward strand.
GAGCAGGATGATCGTCGAGGCGACGACGTACTGGAGCGTCAGCCGGCGCGCGGTGTTCCTCACGGGGCCACCAGGAAGCTCGCCTGCATCGAGTCGTGGTTGAGGCCGCAGTACTCGAGGCAGAGGATGTCGTAGCGCCCCGGCGTCTTGAAGGTGTGCACGAGCTTCTGCGTGTAGTCGGGGACGATGCCGACCTGGAACTGGTACACGCCCTTCGCGTTGTAGACGCCGAAGTCGTGGCTCACGTCCTTCGAGTGCAGGACGAACTCGACGGGGACGTTCGCCTTCACGGTCTTCTGCGACAGCAGCCAGCCGAACTGGTAGGCGGTGACGTCGACGACCTGGGCGTTCCGCCCCGCCGTCTTCCCGTACGGGATGAAGAAGATCGTCCCGAACAGGAGCACGACGAGCAGCGCGATCACGATGAAGAGCCAGTTGCGCTCACGATGAGCGGCCTTCTTCTCGTCCATCGGGCCGCGGCTGATCGTCGACGCGGCGACGGCGACCACGACTGCGACGGAGATCACGACGACGACGCCGTAGAAGATCGCGATCAGAGTTGCGGTTCCCCCCATCGGTCGGACGAACCTAAACGAGGGGGAGGACGGTGTCTACCGCGCGTTCGGCTCGACCGCTTCCTCGGCGAAGGCAGCGAGCTCCTCGGCCGGGATCGAGTAGGTGTGCTGCTCCTCCGGGAATGCTCCGCTCCGCACCTCGGCGACGTACGACTCGAGCGCGCGGCGGATCTCGGAGGCGAGGTCCGCGTACTGCTTGACGAAGCGCGGCGCGCTGCCCTCGTAGAGCCCGAGCAGGTCGTGCCAGACGAGCACCTGGCCGTCGCAGCCGCCGCCGGCGCCGATCCCGATCGTGGGGATCACGAGCTCCGCGGTGATCCGCTCCGCGACCGGAGCCGGCACGGCCTCGAGCACGATCGCGAAGCAGCCGGCCGCCTCGAGCGCGCGCGCGTCGGCGAGCAGCGCACGGGCCTTCTCGGCGCTGCGCCCCTGCGCCTTGAAGCCGCCGAGCATCGTCGCCGACTGCGGCGTCAGCCCGATGTGACCCATCACCGGGATGCCCGCGTCGACCAGCGCCCGCGCGCGGGAGAGCATCGCCCCGGCGCCCTCGAGCTTGACCGCCTCGACGCCCGCCTCCTTCACGAACCGGATCCCGTTCTCGACCGCCTGCTCGTCGGAGACCTGGAACGAGCCGAACGGCATGTCGGCGATCACGACCGGCCGGTGCGCGCCGCGCGTCGTCGCGCGCGCCAGCACGAGCATCTCGTCCATCGTCGCGGGGACGGTCGAGTCGTGCCCGAGCATCGTCATCGCCGCCGAGTCGCCCACGAGCACGAGATCGACTCCGGCCGCGTCGGCGAGCGCGCCGCTCGGCGCGTCGTAGGCGGTCACCATCACGATCTTCTCGCCGCGCCGCTTCATCTCGACGAGGTCGGTGAGCGGCAGCTTGCCGGGGGCGGGCGCATTCGGGGCGGGCTTGCGCGGGCGGGTGGTCATGCGAGGTCTCCTTCCAGCTGGACGTTGTCGATCAGACGGGTCGAGCCGACGAGGACGGCGACCGCGAGGGTCGGGCCGTCGAGATCCGCGACCTCGACGTAGTCGGGCTCCAGGCCGGCCTCGGCGAGCTCGGCGCGGGCACGGTCCGGGTCGCGGGTGGCGAGCGCGCGGGGGATCGCGAGGGCGCGGCGGCGTTCGTCGCGGGAGAGGTGCACGTTGCGTGACGAGATCGCGAGCCCGTCGGCGTCGCGCACGGTCGGGACGGCGCGGATCTCGAGCTCGAGATCCAGGTCGCGGACGAGCTGCTTGATCACCGCGAGCTGCTGTGCGTCCTTGCGGCCGAAGTACGCGCGCTCGGGCCGGACGAGGTTGAAGAGCTTGAGGCAGACGGTCGCGACGCCGCGGAAGTGTCCCGGCCTGTATTCGCCCTCGAGGCCGACCGCGGCTCCGCCCGGCTCGACCCACGTGGCGAACCCGGGCGGGTAGACCTCCTCGGCTGCCGGCACGAACAGGACGTCGACGCCTCCCTCGGCGGCGAGGCGCACGTCGGCGTCGGGGTCGCGCGGATACGCGTCGAGGTCGGCCCGCTCGCCGAACTGCGCCGGGTTCACGAAGCTCGTCGCGACGACGAGCGTCGCACTCCTCGCGGGCGGCGCGGATCAGCGCGAGGTGGCCTTCGTGCAGCGCACCCATCGTCGGCACGAGCCCGACCGAGGAGCCGCGCGCGGCCGGCGAGCGCCTCGCGCAGCTCCGCCTTCGTGCGCACGGTGATCACGGCGCGGTCACCGCCGCGAGGGCGCGGTACATCTCCTCGAGCTCCGGGCGGCTCGACTGCAGCGCGGCCAGGTGCGCGTCGACCGTCGTCCAGTCGCCGCGGGAGATCGGCCCGGTCAGCTCGAAGCCGTTCTCGATCGTCCGGCGCATCAGCGGCACGAGCGCCTCCGGCGGCGCGCCGGCCTCCTCGAACAGGCTCGACGCGGCGCGGTACAGCGTGACGAGGTAGTTGGAGGCGACCGCGGCGCCGGCGTGGTAGAGCGTCCGCACCGAGTCCTCGAGCTCGAACGGCCGGAGCCCGAGCTCGGCCGCCAGCCAGGTGGCCCTCGCGAGCGCCTCGGGCGTCTCTGCGGTCACGGCCGCCCAGGCGCCGTCGAGCTGCTCGGCGCCTCGCGCGCGGGTGAACGTCTGCAGCGGGTGGACCGAGAACCGCCGCTCGTGCGGCTCGAGCGCGGCGAGGGGCGTCGCCCCGCTGACGTGCGCGATCCAGGGCCCGGGCTCGATCGAGCGCGCCACCCCCTCGATCGCAGCGTCCGGAACGCAGAGAATGATGAGGTCGGCGGCATCCGAGGACACAGCAACGCCACGCTCGCCCAGACGGGCGGCGACCGCCGAGCCGACACGGCCGAGACCGATTACATGAATGTTGTCGAACACATGAGCTCCAGTTCCGTAGCGGATACCGGGCAAGACGGAGTGTACCCCCGGGAGGCGGTGCTCGACCTGCTGCGCGAGTACGGCCGCAGCCCGCTCTCGTTCCTGCTGCGGTACGACGTGCCGTGGCAGGCGTTCCTCGCGCCGGAGGGAGCCGTCTGCTACCTGCTCTCGCGCGGGGCGGTGGTGGTGTGGTCGGATCCCCTCTGCGCGCCGGCCGACACGGAGGCGCTGCTCCGCCGCTTCACCCGTGCGATGCGCGGCGCGCGGCGCGGGATCTGCCTGCTCGCCGTCGACGAGCTCACGGCGAACGCCACTCTCGCGTGCGGGTACTCGGCGCTGAAGGTGGGGGAGGAGCCGTGGTTCGAGCTCGCGACGTGGCAGCCGCCGGCGGGCAACCGCGGCAAGAACCTCCGCTGGTGCGTGAACCACGCGCGCCGCGAGGGCGTGGTGGTGGAGGAGGCGAACCGCGACGACCCGGGGCTCGACCGCGAGCTGCGCGACCTCCTCTCGAAATGGGAGGCGGTGGTCGGCCGCCCCGTCACCCGGTCGGTGCTCCGCCCGTCTCCGCTCGACGAGGTGGAGGAGAAGCGGATCTTCGTCGCCCATCGCGACGGGCGGCTCGAGGCGTTCGCGGCGTGCTCGCCGATCTACGCCCGCGGCGGCTGGTACCTCGAGGACGTGTTCCGCGCGCCCGGCGCGGTCAACGGCGCGAGCGAGCTGCTCGTCGTCGAGACGCTGGCCGGCCTGCGCGAGGCCGGGGCCCGCTCGGCCGCCCTGGGGATCGCACCGTTCCGCGGCTCGAGCGATCAGCTCGACCGGCGGGCCCGCTGGATCGGCCGCACGCTCACGTTCGCGTTCCGGTACCTCGACCGGCGCTACGGCTTCGCCTCGCTGGCGGGGTACGAGTCCAAGTACGAGCCGTCCGCGTGGACGCCGCGCTACGTCGCCTTCTCGCCGCCGTGGCCCGGCCCGCGGGTCGTGCGCGCGGCGGTTCACCTCCTAGACGCCTAGGGCTCTCCGGCGATGTCTCCTTGACCACCTGGGCCAGCTTCCAGCCCAGATTAACCGCATCCTGCACACCGATCTGGAGGCCCTGTCCACCGTCCGGGGCATGCACGTGTGCGGCGTCGCCGGCCAGCAGCACCCGTCTGTCCCGGTAGGCCGCGGCCTGCCGAGTCATGTCGGTGAACCTGGAGATCCAGGTGGGACTGTGAATCCCGTAATCGGTCCCGTACACGGCGATGAGCGCCTCGCTGAGGTCGCGCAGGGTGGGTTCGGTCGTGGACCCGACGTGCGGCTCGGTCACCATGACCCGCACCGGCCCCGCATCCTCGTAGACCACCTCGCCTTCGCGGATCTCGTACTGCACCCTGCCGAGGGCATGCATGCCGAGCGCGTCGCGCCGGATGCCGAGTTCCGGCTCCCCGGTCATCTCGACCTCGGCGATCAGGCTGCTGGTTGTCGGATCCCACCCGGGGAACTCGATGCCGGCGGCCTTGCGGACCAGACTGCGTCCTCCGTCGCAGCCGACGAGGTACTCCGCCCGCAGCGACTCGCCGTCGGACAGCTCGACGTCGACACCGGTGTCGTCCTGCGCGAACCCGCGTCGCGGCCGCGAAATCGGCACCGCGAGCTCGCGCGACCGAGCCGGCGAGTACTCCGCTCGATCCAGCCGCGACGTCACGCGTGGTCATCCAGTCCCGGCGCGCCGCGACCTGGGCCCTGCCCCTCCGAGAGGAACCGATCGGCGATCCCGCGCGATAGCGCCTCGAGCGAGGCGCGCACCTCCGGCCAGTCGTCGACGGTCACGCTGTACCACGAGTCCGCCGCTCGCCGCCGCGCACGACCATGTGGCGGCGGTGGATCCCCTCGAACTCGGCCGGGATCCCGGCCAGCGCGGCACGCGCCCGTCCGTTCAGCGCGTCCGTCTTGAACTCGACGCGCAGACAGCCGAGCTCCTCGAAGGCGTGCCGGAGCAGGAGGTACTTCGCCTCGGTGTTCGCGCCCGTGCCCCAGGCAGAGGGCGTGAGCCAGGTGTGGCCGATCTCGAGCCGCCCGTGCTCCGGCGCGAGCGACATGTAGCTCGTGCTCCCCACGGGCGTGTCCCCGCGGAGCATCGCGAACGGGTACCGGACGCGCGCGGCCGCGTCGGCGTAGGCCTGCTCGATCCAGGCGTCGACGTCGCGCGTGGTCATCCACTCCCAGGCCGCCGGATCCGGGCCGCCGCGCGGAGGCCTGCCTCGTGTTCCCGCGCGAGCGGCTCGAGCACGATCCTGCTTCCGACCAGTCGCGTGGCGATCTGCTCCCACATTCCGCCCGCATGTCTACCGGAATCGACCGTGGACCGGCTAGCCTTCCGTCGTGCTCCGGGGAAAGGGTCTGCTGTTCTGCGCCGTCGCGCTCGTTTCGCTCGCGATCGTCCCTGCCGCGCCCGCGGACTCGTGGCTCCCGCATCCGGCCGACGCCACCTGGACGTGGCAGTGGACGGACACGCTCTACGCGCCGACGCCGACGAGCGAGAAGGTCACCGTCAAGGAACAGAAGGGCAGCTCGTACACGCTCGCCTGGACGACCGACGGGCTCAGCAATCCCGACGGCGCGGTCAGCTCGAACGGCCAGGTCTCGTTCCAGGAGACGAACTCCGGGCTCGTCAACACCGACTGGACGAGCACGCCGCCGCCGGCGCAGTTCCCGGTGCTCTGCGCGGCCGCGTCGCAGTGCCCGAACGCGCTCTCGAGCGTCTTCTACAACGTGATCTGGGGGAGCCGGAACCCGGTGCTCGACGAGCCGCTGCTGAAGGGGCTCGCCTGGGCGGGGACCGGCGGCGCACAGGGCGACGTGGCGGGCGTCTCGACCTATCTCGGCACCGAGCCGATCACGGTCCCCGCGTTCCCGATGCCGGTCACGGCGGCGAAGATCCAGACGCAGATCACGCAGGCCGGCGCGCTCGGCGACCCGTACGGGAGCGGCCTGCGGACGACCTGGTGGGTCTACGGCGTCGGCCCGGTCAAGGTCGAGTTCCTCCACGCGGGCGGCGCCCCGGCGGCCGTGACGACCGCGGTGCTGCAGAGCACGAACCAGACGCCGCTCTCGCCTCCGACCGACGTCGACTACTTCCCGCTGACGAAGGGCCTCAGCCTCACTTACCAGTGGACGAACACCAAGCACCTGCTCAAGCCCGAGGTGCAGAACTTCACCGTCGACGCGGTCGCGAACGGCTCGGGCCGCTTCACGGCGAAGGACGTCGCCAAGTTCCTCGCCCCGGTCAGCCCGATCCGGATGGCCGGGACGTACGGGTTCTCGAAGAAGCTCGACGGCGTCGTCAACCTCTGGGGCCGCACGCAGTCGGCGACGCTGCTGAAGTTCCCGCCGCTCGGGCCGGCCGGCGCGCCCGCCGCCAAGCGCAATCACTTCGTCACGGTCTTCGACCTGATGACGTACGGCTACAACCCGATCTTCCCCGCCTACCCGGCGGCCGGCCAGACCTGGTCGTCGATCAAGCCGAGCCTCGACTACACGACCTACGGCGTCACCGGCCAGTCGAAGGTGCTCGGCGTGCAGTCGGTGAAGGTACCCGCCGGGACGTTCCAGGCGCTCGTCGTCGTCTCGACGCTCGTCCAGCCCGGCTTCCCGTACGGCAGCGGCACGCGCACCTCGTGGTTCGCGCCGGGCAAGGGCCTCGTCAAGCTCGTCTTCGCGCACGGCGACCACAGCGTCTCGACCGTCGTGCTGATCAAGTAGGGCGCTGATGAGGCGGGCCCGGATCGGCGTCGTCGCCGTCCTCGCCGTCCTGCTCGCGGGCTGCGGGGGAGGGGCCGCGCATCCGCGCCGTGACGCGGTCAACGCCTACTTCGTCAAGGTCGACGGCGCGGAGGCGCCGCTGCTGAACCGGCGCGTCGCGATCGAGAACGCCCTGCGCACCTTCTCGATGACCAAGAATCCGCCCGCCGAGGTGAAGGCGCTGAAGCAGGCGCAGACCGAGATCCTCGCCGCTGAGCGCCGCGTCGGCGCGATCGAGCCTCCTGCGGACGCGCGCAAGATCCACGCCGACCTGCTCGCGCTCCTGCGGCTCGAGGCGTCGCTGACCGGCGACCTCATCCTCACGACGAGCTACGTGCCCGCCTTCAGCCAGGCGCTCGCGCCGACGGCGCACGCAGGCACCGCGCTCGCGAAGGAGCTGCGCAAGGCGAAGGGCTGGAACGCGCAGGCGGACGCGTTCGGCCGGTACTCGGCGACGCTCGAGCCCGTCGTCGCCAAGCTGGAGACGCTGAAGGCGCCGCCGGTGCTCAGGCCGACGCTGGTCGGCGAGCGGGCGGCCCTCCAGCGCAGGATCGACCTCAGCAACCAGGTGGAGGCCGCGCTCAGGAAGAAGGACCCGAAGGCGGCCAACACGGCGATCCGCTCGCTGTTCGCGGTCGGCTCGGACGCCGTCCGCACGAGGAACGCGGAGATCGAAGCCGCGCACGCATACAACGCGCGGATCACCAGGGTCTCGATCCTGACGGCCGCGATCGCCAAGGAGCGCCAGCGCCTGATCAAGTCGATCGGGTGACGTCCGGCGGAGGGTCGAGAATCCGCGGTCGAGGTGTTTCGTCGTCGCCCACGCCGTTGGTAAGGTCTGTAGCAAGGTGCCTATCTACGAGTACGTCTGCATGGAGTGCGAGTCGCACTTCGAGGAGCTCGTCAGGTCGTCGGGGCAGGAGGTCGCGTGCCCGGACTGCGAGTCCGCGAAGGTCGTGAAGCAGTTCTCCGTGTTCGCCGCTCACGGCACCGCCGCACAGCCGAGCTTCGGCGGCGGCGGAGGCTGTTGCGGCGGAAGCTGTGGCTGCGGGCACTAGGAGCTCCTCCCGCGATCAAGCACGGGCCGTCGGGCCGTGCTGGGCGGCGCGATGCGTTGTCCTCAGTCGCCCCAATAGCGCCGCTATTGGGGCTCCCTGCGTCCTTGCCTCGCACTCGCCCAGCCCACCCCGCCAGCGCATGGTGATCGCGCAATGAGCTCTGAGCTCCAGTCTTACGGCGAGCTCGCCTCCGCGTGCACGCGCTGCCGGCTGGCCGAGGGCCGCACCCAGGTCGTGTTCGGCTCGGGCGACCCGAACGCCGACCTGATGTTCGTGGGCGAGGCGCCCGGCTTCCACGAGGACAAGCAGGGAGTCCCGTTCGTGGGCCAGGCGGGCAAGCTGCTCGAGCGGCTGCTCGAGGGGATCGGGCTGAGCCGGAGCGATGTCTACATCGCGAACGTGCTCAAGTGCCGGCCTCCGGGGAACCGTGACCCGCAGCCGGACGAGATCGAGGCCTGCGAGCCGCACCTCTTCCGCCAGATCGAGCTGATCGAGCCGCGCGTCGTCGCGACCCTCGGCAACTTCGCGACGAAGCTCCTCTCCGGCCGCCCGCTCGGGATCACGAGGGTCCACGGCCAGGAGCAGGAGGTCACCCTCGGCGCCCGGAGCGTGCTGCTCTACCCGATCTACCACCCGGCGGCCGCGCTCTATACGCCCGCGATGCTCAAGGTGCTCGAGTCCGACTTCGCGCGGATCCCGTCGCTGCTACAGGGCGAGCCGGTCGTGGCGCCCGCGCCCGGGCCGGCAGCGTTCGAGGTGGAGCCCGTGGCGGAGGTCGTCCAGTCGCCGCCGGCCGTCCAGCTCGGGCTCTTCTGACTGACGCCGAGCTGCTCGCCCGGCAGGACGCGCTCCACGCGGAGGCGGAGCTGTTCCTCGGCGAGCACCGCGTCGTCGAGACGCTCCGGGCCGTCGGCCGGGTCGTTCTCGTAGGCAGCTACGTCACCGGCCTGATGGTCTGGCGGGATCTCGACGTCTGCGTCGACGCGCGCGGCCTCGGGCGGCCGGAGGCGTGGGACCTCGTCCGGCCGCTCGTCCTCGCCGCCGACCGGGTGCGTTACGAGCAGCTCGACGAGCCGGACGACCGGCGGCACTACCTCGTGCTCCGCCTGGCGGGCTGGAAGCTCGATCTCTCGCTCTTCACCGCGGGGATCCCGCCGGCCGTGGAGGCGTTCCAGGCGGACCTCCTGAGCCGTCTGGACCCGAACGCGCGGCTGGCGATCCTGCGGCTGAAGGAGCTCTGGCACACGCGCCCGGAGTATCCGGAGCTCGTCGGCGGCTTCGAGATCTGCGAGGCGGTGCTGGACGGGCTGCGGACGCCCGAGGAGCTCGAGCGTCGATTTCGCGACCGCGGGATAGTCTGAGCCCGTGACCGAGATCGAGACGTCCTCGCCCGAGGAGACCGAGGCGGTGGCGGCGCGCCTCGCGTCCGTCCTCGGCCCGGGCGATGTCGTCACGGTCTCGGGCGAGCTCGGGGCGGGGAAGACGACCTTCGTCCGCGGTGCCTGCCGGGCGCTCGGCGTCACCGGGCCAATCACGAGCCCGACCTTCACGATCGGCCACCGCTATTCGGGCCGGATTCCGGTGTCCCATCTCGACCTGTTCCGTTTCGCTTCGGTCTCGCCCGCGGAGTGGGGGGACCTCGAGCCCTACTTCGACGGGGCCCTCTGCTTCGTCGAGTGGCCGGAGGCCGCGGGCGCCGGGCTGCCGCCGGTGAGCGTCGCGGTCCGGTTGCGGCACGTCGACCCCGCGCATAGACTTGTGGAGCTCGAGAGCCAGGAAAAATCCCTGCTAGAAGGGGTATTTTAGACGTGCTGATCCTCGCCATCGACACGGCCACGGAGGTTGCCACGAGCGCGCTCGTGGAGGACGACGAGGTACTGGGGGAGCGGTTCTCGCGCGCCTCGACGGTGCTCGAGGACGTCGACGCGCTCCTGCGTCAGGGCGGGCATCACGCGGGCGACGTGGACGCGATCGCGGTCGGCATCGGCCCGGGAAGCTTCACCGGGGTCCGGATCGGGCTCGCGACCGTGCGGGGGCTCGCGCTCGCGCTGGGCGTCCCGGCCGCCGGAGTCTCGACGCTCGACGCGCTCGCCGCGGGCGCGCCGGGCGCGCTGCCCGTCGTGGACGCGAAGCGGCGCGAGGTGTTCGTGCTCCTCGACGGCGAGCCGCGGTGCCTCGTCCCGGCCGACGTGCAGGTCGGCCCGGGGACGACCTGCGTCGGTGACGGCGCGCGCCGCTACCGCGAGCTGCTCGAGGCCGCTGGTGCCGTCGTGCCGCCCGACGAGAGTGAGCTGCACCTTCCGCGCGCCCGCTTCCACGCGGCGCTCGCGCACGACTTCGGCCCGGCCGAGCTCGTCGAGCCGCTTTACCTGAGGCTTCCCGACGCCGAGCAGGTGGCATGACGGTCGAGTTTCGCCGCCTCACCGCGCGCGACCTGAGCGCGATCGAGGAGATCGAGAAGCGCTCCTACCCGACGCCTTGGTCGCGCGCGATGTTCGCGGGCGAGCTCGCGAAGCCGACCTCTATCTGCCTCGGCGCCTACGCCACGGAGACCGGCGCGCTCGCGGGCTACCTGATCATCTCCCGCTACGTCGATGCCTGGCACGTGATGAACGTCGCGGTCGCGCCCGAGTTCAGGCGCCAGGGGATCGCGCAGGCGCTGCTCGAACAGCTCTTCGACCTCACCTCGGGGGACGAGCGGCGCGGCTACACGCTCGAGGTGCGCGTCTCGAACGACGCCGCGATCCGGCTCTACGAGCGACTCGGGTTCGTCGCGCGCGGGATCCGCCGCGGCTACTACACCGACAATCGCGAGGACGCGATGATCATGTGGAAGGACCCCGTCGAGGAAGCTGCCGAGCCCGCGGCCGGCGCTTCGTGATCCTCGGGATCGAGACCTCCTGCGACGAGACGGCCGCGGCCCTCGTCGAGGAGGACGGGACCGTCCTCTCCAGCGTGGTCTCCTCGCAGGCCGAGCTCCATGCGCGCTTCGGCGGGGTCGTCCCGGAGATCGCCTCGCGCCGCCATCTCGAGCTGATCGTGCCGGTGCTGCGCGAGACGCTCGGCGAGGCGGGCGCGACGCTGGACGACGTCGACCGTGTCGCCGTCACGCAGGGGCCCGGGCTGATCGGTGCGCTCCTCGTCGGCCTGGCGGCGGCGAAGGCGATCGCGTGGGCCCACCGGCTTCCGCTCGTCCCCGTCGACCACCTGCACGGCCACGTCGCCTCGCTCTACCTCGGGCCCGACGCGGTCGAGCCGCCGTTCCTCTGCCTGCTCGCGAGCGGCGGCCACACGATGCTCGTCGAGGTGGCCGAGCGCGGCTCGCTTCCGGGTGGTCGGGACGACGCTCGACGACGCCGCCGGCGAGGCGTTCGACAAGGGCGCGCGCCTGCTCGGCCTCGGCTACCCGGGCGGCGCCGCGATCGACCGCCTCGCCCGGGAAGGAGACCCGACCGCATATTCGTTCCCCGTCGCGCGCGTGCCGGGACTCGACTTCTCGTTCTCCGGGGTGAAGACCGCGCTGCTCTACGCGGTGCGCGACCTGGCCGAAGCCGAGCTCGAGGCGCGTCGCGCCGACCTGGCCGCGAGCTACCAGCGCGCGATCGTGCGCGCGCTCGTGGAGCGCCTCGACGCCGCGGGAGCGGAGCGGGTCGCGGTCGTCGGCGGGGTCGCGGCGAACTCCGAGCTGCGCGCCGCGCTTCCGCAGGCTGCGTTCGCGCCGCTCTCGCTCTGCACGGACAACGCGGCGATGATCGCCTCCGCGGCCCGTTACGCGAAGGCCGTCTCCTATCCCGGATACCTTGGGCTCGATGCATACGCCTCGTCGGGTTGAGCCGCGTGCAACCGCGCCGCTCGGGCTTCTCGCCGCCGTCGCGGCGCGTCGCGCTCCTGCTCGCGGGCGGCGGCGGCGCGGGCGGCGGGATCCCCGCGGAGCGGCTCCCATCCGCCGCGGCCTGGGCCGGGCTGGTCGGCGGGGCACGGCCGCACGTCTCGGTCGGCAAGCGCGTCATCGTCGTGCTCAGGGCGCCTGCGCTCGCAGACCGCGTCGGCCCCACGTCGACGGCGGCCGACGAGCGCCGCTGGAGCGCCGACGCCCTCGCGGCCCAGCGGCGCCTGATCGGCCGGCTCGCGCTCGAGGGGGTGACGATCCGGCCCGAGTACACCTATACGCGGGTGATCGACGGCTTCTCGGCCGCGATCGACTCGCGCGGGATCGGCCTGCTCGACGCGGCCCCGGAGGTTGCAGGCGTGTACCCGGTGCAGAGTCGCGTACCCGGCGACGGTCCCGGGTGCCCAGCCGGCGCCGGGAGACAGCCCCGCGGCCGCGCTCGCGCTGGCCGGGATGGACGGCAGCGGCGTCACGATCGCGCTGCTCGACACCGGGGTCGACCGCTCCCAGCCCTACCTGCGCGGCCGCGTGCTGCCGGGCTACGACATCGTGCGCAAGCGCGCCGGGGCGCTGCCCGCGGCGAAGCCCGGCGACCCGGCGACCGTCGAGGAGCACGGGACCGAGCTCGCCGGAGTCCTCGTCGGCGCGGGAGGGCCCGTCGGGTGTCTCCGGGGTCGCCACCGGCGCGACGGTGCTGCCGCTGCGCGTCGCAGGCTGGCAGCCGGACGCCTCCGGCGGCTGGTCGATCTACGCCCGCACCGACGAGCTCGTCGCGGGGCTCGAGCGGGCAGTCGACCCGAACGGGAACGGCGACGCCCGGGATGCGGCGCGGATCGCGCTCGTCGGGCTCGCAGCGCCCTACGCGGCCTTCGCCGACGATCCCGTCGCGCTCGCCGCGGGCGGGGCGGCGCGGCTCGGCACCCTGGTGGTCGCACCGGCCGGGAACGACGGCCCGGCGGGGCCGAGCTTCGGCAGCATCGCCGGCCCCGGCGGCGCGCCTGACGCGCTCACGGTCGGCGCGGCGGACATGCGCGCCGAGAGCAGCCGCGTCCGGCTGGTCGTCCGCGCAGGCCTGCGCGTGCTGCTCGACGCCGTCGTGCCGCTCGCCGGCTCGGCCGCGCCGAGCCATGCGCTCGGGCTGCGGATCGCGCAGCCGCGGCCGGGAGAGGAGGGCTCCGGCGCCCTCGGCGTCGACGCGTTCTTCGACCGGCGCGGGTACAGCCTCGTCGCCGGCCGGGCGGCGCTCGTCCCCGCCGGCGGCGCGCCGCGCGACGTGGCGGAGGCGGCCGCGCGCGCCGGAGCGGCCGCGATCCTCCTCGACGGGGTGCGCGTGCCCTCCGGCAGCCTCGGAGTCGACAGCCTGGTGCCCGTGCCCGTGGTCGGGATCGATGCGGCTGCGGGCGCGGCGCTGCGCGCGGCCCTCGCGAGCGGCGCGAACGTGGGCGTCTCGATCGCGCCGCTCCGCGCCGGCCCCAACCCGGCCTACGGTCGAGTCGCGGCCTTCTCGTCCCAGGGCCTCGCGTTCGACGGCGGGATCAAGCCGGAGCTCGTCGGCCCGGGCGTGGGCGTCGTCACCTCGGCGCCCGGCACGAACCCGGACGGCTCGCCGCGATTCACCACGGTGAGCGGGACGAGCATCGCCGCCGCCGCCGTCGCCGGGGCCGCAGCCCTGCTCGCCCAGGCGCGCCCCGGACTGAGCCCGGACGGGCTGAAGAGCACGCTGATCGGCACCGCCGACCCGCTGCCGACGGGCTCCCAGGCCGCGGGGCTCGTCGACCTCCCCGCGGCGCACTCCGCTCAGGTCGCGGCCGAGCCCGCGACGGTCTCGCTGGGCCGGGGCGCGCTTCGACAGGTCGTCGTCGTCCGGAATCTCTCGCCGCTGTCACGCACCGTCTCCCTCTCGGTCGACGGTCCGGCCACGGTCCACCCGGAACAGGTCACGATCGGGCCCGGCGGGTCGAGACGCGTGGTGGTCAGCGCCTCGGCGGACGCGTTGCCCGCTGAGGGCACCGTCCTGCTCACGGTCGAGGGCGGCGGGTCGCAGATCCGGATCCCCTGGGCCGGTTCGTTGGCAGCTTCCGGCGGCCTGATCTCGGACGTCGAGCTCTCGACCTCGACCCTGGACTCCCAGGCCCTCGCGCCCGCCCTGCTGACCGTGCGGCTGGGGCGGCTCGCCGCGTCGTCCGGCAGCGTCGAGGTGACGCCGGTGGCCCGCTTCGACGTGGAGCTCGTCGACTCGCACGGGCAGCCGCTCGGCCTCCTGACGCGCCTGCGCGACGCGCTCCCGGGCTCGTACGCCTTCGCTCTGACCGGACGGGCCTCGTCCGGCTCGCCGCTCCCGCCGGGCCGCTACACGCTGCGCCTGCTCGCCTTCCCGACCGACGGCGGCCGGCCGACGCGTCACCTGGTCGGGTTCTCGGTTCGATAGAGGCCTATACTCGGTCTGCACCGTGAGCGCCACCGCCTCACACCTGCGCGAGAACCCGTTCGAGATCGCCCGCGACCAGCTCCGTCGAGTCGCCGACGTCTTCGGGATCGAGGACAACCTCGTCAACGTCCTCCAGGAGTGCAAGAAGTCCGTGGAGGTCTCGATCCCCGTCTCGCTGGACAGCGGCGAGACCCGCGCCTTCAAGGGCTTCCGGGTCACGCACAACGTCGCGCGCGGCCCGTCCAAGGGCGGGATCCGCTACCACCCCGACGTCACGCTCGACGAGGTGAAGGCGCTCTCGATGTGGATGACGTGGAAGTGCGCGCTGATGGGGATCCCCTTCGGCGGCGCGAAGGGCGGCGTCGTCTGCAACCCGAAGGAGATGTCGCGCGGGGAGCTCGAGCGGATGACGCGCCGCTACACGAGCGAGATCATCAACGAGATCGGCCCCGAGAAGGACATCCCGGCCCCCGACGTCGGCACCGACGCGAGCGTGATGGCCTGGATCTTCGACACGTTCTCGATGAACAAGGGCTACTCGGTGCTGGGCGTCGTCACCGGCAAGCCGCTCCCGATCGGCGGCTCCCTCGGCCGCGAGGAGGCGACTGCGCGCGGCGCGCTCTACTGCGTCGAGGACTTCGCCACGAAGGGCGGGCTCTCGATCGACGGGATGCGCGTCGTCGTCCAGGGCTTCGGCAACGTCGGCAGCTTCCTCGCGAAGTTCCTCGCCGAGGAGGGCGCGACGGTGGTCGCCATCTGCGACTCGGTCACGGCCCTTCACAACGAGAAAGGGATCGACGTGCCCGCCGCGTTCGCGCACAAGCGCGACACCGGGGGCCTGATCGGTCTCGGCGGCGCGGAGGAGATCTCCCAGGACGACCTGCTCACGCTCGAGTGCGACGTCCTCGCGCCCTGCGCGCTCGAGCAGGTGATCACGACCGAGAACGCCGACCAGATCAGGGCGAAGGCGATCGTCGAGGGCGCGAACGGCCCCGTCACCCCGACCGCGGACGAGATCCTCGAGGCGAACGGCATCGCCGTGATCCCCGACGTGCTCGCGAACGGCGGCGGCGTCGTCGTCTCGTACTTCGAGTGGGTGCAGGGGCTCCAGGAGTACTTCTGGAAGGAGGCCGAGGTCAACGCGAAGCTCAACGAGATCGTCTCGAAGGCCTTCGAGGAGACCTGGCAGACCGCCCAGGACCGGAAGGTGAGCCTGCGGCTCGCCGCGTACGGGCTGGCCGTCGAGCGCGTCGCCGAGGCGACCGTGACGCGGGGGATCTACCCGTAGTCACGCTCTACCACGCGGAGGGCTGCCACCTCTGCGACCGGGCGCGCGAGCAGCTCGAGGAGCTCCGCGAGGAGCTCGGCTTCGCGCTCGAGGAGGTCGACATCACGGGCGACCCGGAGCTCGAGGCCCGTTACCGCGAGTGGCTCCCCGTCGTCGAGCTCGACGGCGAGAGGGTCTTCACCTACCACGTCCACCCGGACGCGCTCCGCCGCCGTTTGACAGCACAAACTCCGGGCTAGTCCGTACCTCCAGCGCGGAAGTACCGGGGCTGGCAGAATGCGGGTTGTGTCACAAACTTCGACCTGAGGAGCAGGCGTGGCGGATCGGTTGACGGTTGGGGTGGCGGCGCGCCTGTCGCGGTACCTGCAGGTGCTGACGCAGTCGAAGAAGATGGGGAAGGAGCGGATCTCCTCGCAGGAGATCTCCGACTACACGAACATCAACGCGACGCAGATCCGCCGCGACCTCTCCGGCTTCGGCAAGTTCGGCAAGCGCGGGGTCGGCTACAACATCGACTCGCTGCTCGCCGAGATCCGCACGATCCTCCGCACGCAGGGCCAGCACAACATCGCGCTCGTCGGCGCCGGCCGCCTCGGCCAGGCGATCGCGAGCTCGCCGATCTACGCAGAGCACGGGATCAACATCGCGGCGGTCTTCGACTCCGACCCGGAGAAGGTCGGGCGCACGATCGGCGGGGTCGTCGTGACCGAGGTCGCGCAGCTGCCCGAGGTGGTGCGCGACAAGAACATCATCGTCGGCGTGCTCGCCGTCCCTGCAGCGGCCGCCCAGGGCGCGGCGAACGACCTCGTCGGCGCGGGCGTGAAGATCGTGTTCAACTACTCCGAGGCGCTGCTCGACGTGCCGTCGGACGTCGCCGTCCACACGTCGAACCCGGCGATCGACCTGCTCTACGCGCTCTACTTCCACCTCGCCTAGCGGAGGACGAACGGCCTCGGCGCGATCTTCCGCGCGCACGAGGTGTCGAGCTTCTTCGCCGAGCCGAGCGCGACGAGGCGCGCGACGAGGTGGGGGAGGCAGCCGTACTGGCCGACGCCGTGGCCCATCCCCGGGGCGACGACGATCCGCGCGTTCGGCATCACGGCCTGGAGCCCGGCGATGTTGCCGATCGGATCCTGGGGGTCGGCGCCGCCGACGAGCGCGAGCGCGGGCGCGTTCGAGCTGACGCGCGTCCACTGGTCCGCGCGGCTCGACGCGCTTCGGGAAGCCGGCACAGACGGTCTGGTCGTTCTCGAGGCCACCGGCGACCGAGCGCTCGAGGTACGTGCCCTTCGCGTCCGCCGCCATCGCGACGGGATCCTCCCCCCACCACGGCTCGTTGCACTTGCTCGACCAGTACATGATCGTCAGGTCTGGTCGGTGCTGGCGGGGTGAGGTGGTCGGCGAACACGGAGTAGTCGCCCGCCGCCGCCCGCGACACGAGCAGCGGGACATACGCCGCCGTGTCGTCCGACCCTCGTCATGTCCTGGATCGTGTTCGCGAGCGTGATGTCGTCCGCCACCAGCGGCGCGCCGCCGACCTGGAGCGTGACCGGTGCCGCCTGGAGCCGTGCAAGGAGCGGGAGGAGATCCGCGCTGCCAGGTGGGGAAGGCGCGGGCGCAGGCGGGCTGCGCGGCGCAGCGCGCAGCGATCAGGTCGAGCGCGCGCTGGCCGTTCGAGGCGAAGCGGCTCATGAACGGGACGTCGAGCAGCGTCGCGCCGTCGAGCACGACGGTGCGCACCGAGCCCGGGTGGCGGCGCAGGAAGACCTGAGCCGCGGTGGCGCCGTAGCTGACGCCGTAGAGGTCGAGCTTGCCGTAGCCGAGCGCCTTGCGCACCGCCTCGAGGTCGTCCATCCCGGCCGCCGTGCCGTACTGGGACGCATCGCCGGCGAGCGCAGCGGTACAGCTCTGGACGTATGCGGTCAGCTCCGCCGGGGTCGAGATCACCGTGGTCGGCATGGCGCAGGCGAGCGCGTTCGAGCCGCCGGTGCCGCGTTGGTCGACGAGCAGGATGTCGCGGTTCTCGCGGAGCTCGTACCAGGTGCCCGCCACGGCTGCCGCGGACTGCGTGGCGGCGCCGCCGGGCCCGCCCGCAAGGTAGACGAACGGGTCGTTGTGGGTTCGCTTCACCGTGGCCGGGAGCACCGCGATCCGCAGCGAGATCATGCGGCTCATCGGGATCGCCCGGTTCTCCGGGACCGAGAGCGTCCCGCACCGGGCGGCCACGCCCTGCACCGTGCAGCCGTGGAGCGGCAGCGCGGCATGGGCGGGCGCGGCTGCGCAGACCGCAGTCGCGCCGAGGACGGCGACGAGAGCACGGACCTTCACGGCCAGATCATCGCGCCGAGGGCCGGCGCCTGCATCGGGAGATTTCCGGACCCGGCTAGGGTCTTTCCCGTGAGAATCCTCCTCTGGCACGGCTACCTGCTCGGCGGCACCGGCTCCAACGTCTACTCGCGCGCGCTCGCCCGCGAGTGGAGCCGGGCGGGGCACGACGTGACCGTGCTCTGCCAGGAGCCGCATCCCGAGCTCTACGACACGGGCAGCGCGGCCGTCGTCCGGCCCGAGCTCGGCACCCGGCTGCCCACCTTCGTACTCGACGAGTACGAGGGGCTCGAGGCCGTGCTGCTCCAGGAGATGCCCTGGGACGAGCGCCACCGCTACGTCGAGGCGAACGCGCGTGCGATCCGCAAGCTCGCCCCTGCCGACCTCCTCTTCACGAACCACCTCCTCCTCGGCGGCCCGGTCGGAGCCGCGTCCGGCCTGCCGTTCCGCGTCAAGGCGCACGGCTCCGAGCTCGAGTACTCGATGCGAGGGAGGCCCGAGCTGATCGACTGGGCGCGCGAGTCGCTCGCGGGCGCGGAGGCGGTGTACGTCGGCTCGGAGCACATCCGCGCGGTCGTGGAGGAGCTGATGGGCCACGTCGACCGGGTCGCCGAGGTGTCGCCGGGCGTCGACGTCGACCTGTTCCACCCACGGCCGCGCGCCGAGGCGCTGGCGGGCCTGCTCGAGGAGGTGCGCCGCGACGCGCCGAACCCCGGCAACCTCGAACGACCGGATCCCGGACGAGGGCAACGCGGAGCGGCTCGAGGCGTTCCTCGCCGGCGACCGGCCGACGGTCGTCTTCGTCGGCAAGCTGATCGAGAACAAGGGCGTGCAGGTCCTGTTCGAGGCGCTGCGCGGCCTCGACGCGCGCACCCTGATCGTCGGCTTCGGCGACTACCGCGAGGAGCTCGAGGCGATCGCGCCGCCGGACACGCTCTTCACCGGCGCGCTCGAGCACCGCCATCTCGCAGTACCTGGTGCCGCTCGCCGACGTCTCCGTCGTGCCGTCGATCTTCCCCGAGGCGTTCGGCATGGTCGCGGCGGAGGCCGCCGCCGCGGGAGTGCCTCCGGTCGTCGCGCGGCACTCGGGCCTCGCCGAGGTGGCCGCGGGAATCGAGCGCGAGTATCCGCCCGGGCTCGGCGACCTCGCCGGGTTCGAGAACGGCGACGCCGCCGACCTCGAGGCGAAGCTGCGCCGCCTGCTCGCGCTGCCGCCCGCCGAGCGGCTGGCTCTCGGCGAGGCCGCCCGCCGCGCCGTCGTCGAGCACTGGAGCTGGACGGCCGTGGCACGGCGCCTGCTCGCGCCCGTCGAGGGATAACCTTTCCCCGGCCATGGGAGACGCACAACGCCTCAGCCCGGACGAGCAGCTCCGCTTCGCACGGGAGCAGTTCGAGTCCGCGCGCGACTTCACGGTCGCGATCGAGGAGGAGTTCGCCCTGCTCGACCCCGACTCGCTCTCCCTCGTGAACCGCTTCGAGGACGTCCAGGCGGCCGCGCGGGGCACGGAGCTCGAGCCGGATCTCGTCGGCGAGCTGATCGCCTCGGAGGTGGAGGTGAAGACGGGCCTCTGCGAGAGCTTCGGCGAAGCGGCGCAGGCGCTCGGCGAGCGGCGCACCCAGCTCCTGGCGCTGACCGACGTGCTCGGGATCGCGCTCGGGGCCACCGGCACCCATCCGTGGAGCCCGTGGCAGGAGCAGCGGATCATCGACACGCCGCACTACCGCCGCAACGACGAGCTGCTCCGCTACGTCGTCTGGCAGAACAACAGCTTCGGCATCCACGTCCACGTCGCGATCAACGGCCCCGACCGCGCCGTGAGGGTCTGCAGCGCGCTGCGCGCGTTCCTGCCCGACCTGCTCGCGCTCTCGGCGAGCTCGCCGTTCCTCGAGGGCGTCGACACGGGCCTGCACTCGACCCGCTCGCAGGTCTTCACGCGGATGTTCCCGCGCTGCGGGATCCCCGACAGCTTCTCGGGCTGGGACGAGTGGGAGGCGTACGTGCGGTTCCTGTACGGGACGGGCTCGATCGACGAGTACACGCAGATCTGGTGGAGCGTCCGCCCGCACCTGTCGTTCCCGACCGTGGAGGTGCGGATCTGCGACGCGCAGCCCGACCTCGCGGACGCGCGCGCCCTCACCGCGCTGATCCACGCGCTCGTCGTGCGCGTCGCGCACGCGCTCGACGAGGGCGAGCCGCTCCCCGACCATCCGCACCGCCTGCTCGAGGAGAACATGTGGCGCGCGATCCGCTACGGCCTCGCGGGAGAGCTGATCGACCTCGACCGCGGCGTCGTCGTCCCCGCGCGGGCGCGCATCGAGCAGCTGCTCGAGTGGGTCGCGCCGGCGGCGGAGGAGATCGGTGCGGCGCCGTTCCTCGCAGTGCCCGCGGCGAACGCCACCGAGCGGCAGCTCGCCCGGCTCGCCGAGGGCGGGTCGCTCCGGGAGATCTACGCGGAGCAGGTGCT
>CAVUZM010000009.1:0-11417 GCA_963746005.1 uncultured Actinomycetes bacterium
TGGGGGAGAGCCCTCGCTTCGGCCAGTCTTCGGAATGTCCCCTGACAGTGTCCCGGAACGACAGAGACAAGTCGGGCGGGAGGACGCTCGCCGAGCCCACACTCGGATACCGCGGGCCCCGCGCGCCAACCGAGGACTGCCGCGAACACTCGTCCAGGCCAAGTCGCCAGGCGGCAGCCGGGGATAGCACCTCGCGCGATAGCTCCGCGCGACCCTTGGGGCAGCTGTTTCATCCGGTCGGGGTGATGTCTCGCGACAGGACGTTCGGTTGGGTTGCGGTAGGCATCCATGCAGCGCGCGTCGGCCTGCGCAAGTGGTCTCGCGCTTTGCCTCAGCGCAGGTAGGAGGTCGAAGATGGCGATCCGCGAGTACAAGAAAGGTGAGCCGTTCCCCGGTGTGATCGGACGGACGGCCGACGAGTCGAGCCCGGCGTGGCCGGCGCAGACGCGGGCGGAGAATGGCGCACCGAACGTGCTCTTCGTCGTGATGGACGACACCGGGTTCGGACAGCTCGGCTGCTACGGGAGCCCGATCGAGACGCCGAACTTCGACCGGCTCGCTGCCAGCGGAGTGCGGTACACGAACATGCACACGACGGCGCTCTGCTCACCGAGCCGCTCGTGCATCCTGACCGGCCGCAACCATCACAGCAACGGGATGGCCTGCATCACCGAGCTCGCGTCGGGCTATCCCGGCTACGACGGGGTGATGCCGTTCGAGAACGGGATGCTGTCGGAGATGTTGGTCGAGCACGGCTACAACACGTTCATGGTCGGCAAGTGGCACCTGACCCCGTCGCATGAGGAGACGGCGGCGGGGCCGTACACGCGCTGGCCGCTCGGCCGGGGGTTCGAGCGTTTCTACGGCTTCCTCGGCGGTGACACCAGCCAGTGGTATCCCGACCTGGTCTACGACAACCACCAGGTCGAGCCGCCGGCGACGCCGGAGGAGGGTTACCACCTGAGCGAGGATCTGGTCGACAGGTCGATCGAGTTCATCGCCGACTCGAAGCAGGTCGACCCCGACAAGCCCTTCTATCTGCACCTCTGCTTCGGCGCGACACACGCGCCGCACCACGTGCCGAAGGAGTGGGCCGACAAGTACGCCGGCATGTTCGACGATGGCTGGGACGCCTACCGCGAGAAGACGTTTGCTCGGCAGAAGGAGCTCGGGATCGTCCCGGGCAACGCAGAGCTGTCGCGACACGATCCCGACGTCCCCGACTGGGAGACGCTGCCGGCACCGGCGCGGAAGTTGTACAGCCGGATGATGGAGGTGTTCGCGGGCTTTCTCAGCCACACCGACCACCAGCTCGGCCGGCTACTCGACTACTTTGAGAAGGAGGGTCTGCTCGAGAACACGCTGGTGATGGTGATCTCCGACAATGGCGCCAGCGCCGAGGGCGGCCCGACCGGGACGACGAACGAGGCGCAGTTCTTCAACAACGCCCAGGAATCGGTCGAGGACAGCCTGAAGGTGATTGACGAGATTGGTGGCCCGAACCACTTCAACCATTACCCGTGGGGGTGGACCTGGGCGGGCAACACTCCGTTCAGGCGCTGGAAGCGCGAGACCTACCGCGGCGGGGTCAGCGACCCCTTCATCGTCAGCTGGCCGAAAGGCATGTCGACACGAGGCGAGGTGCGCACGCAGTACGCGCACGCGATCGACATGGTTCCGACGGCGCTCGACGCGCTCGGGATCGAGCCGCCAACACAGATCCGCGGCGTCACCCAGGCGCCGCTGCACGGCGTCAGCTTCACGCACACCTTCGACGACCCGCAGGCGACGAGCAAGCGCAGGACGCAGTACTTCGAGATGCTCGGCTCTCGCGCGATCTACAAGGACGGCTGGCGGGCGGTCTGCCCCTGGCCCGGCCCCTCGTTCACCGAGGCGGGCGTCGGCTTCGGGCAAGCGATCCCGGCCGAAAAGCTCGTCGAGCTGGACGCGACCGGCTGGGAGCTCTACCACGTCGCCGAGGACTTCGCCGAGAACCACAACGTGGCGGACGAGCACCGGGACAAGCTGATCGAGTTGATCGGCACCTGGTACGTGGAAGCGGGCAAGTACGACGTGATGCCGATCGACGGCAGCGGCCTCGCACGCATGGTCTCGGAGAAGCCGCTCGTCGCGCTGCCTCGCGACCACTACACGTACCGGCCGGGGACGCAGTCGATCCCCTTCTTCGCCGGGCCACGGATCCTCAACCGGCCGCACAGCATCACGGCGGAGGTCGAGATCCCCGAGGGCGGCGCCGAGGGCGTCCTGCTCTGCCAGGGCACCGCGGCAGGCGGCTACTCGCTCTACATCAAGGACGAGAAGCTGCGCTGGGTCCATAACTACGTCGGCCGCGGCCTCTACGGCGTCCACTCCGAGAACGGCATCACGCCCGGCAAGCACGAGCTGCGCTTCGAGTTCGAGCCCACCGGGGAACCCGACCTGCAGGCCGGGAAGGGAGCGCCGGGCACCGGGCAGCTCTACGTCGACGGCGAGCTCGTTGCGGCGGCGGAGATACCGGTCACGACACCGTTCATGATCAACCCCGGCGCATTGACGTGCGGAGCGAACCCCGGCTCGCCGGTCACGCCGGACTATCCCTCGCCGTTCGCCTTCACCGGCACGATCGACCACGTCACGGTCGACGTCAGCGGCGAACTGATCAAGGACGACGAAGCCGAGCTCCGCGTCCACCTGGCGCGTCAGTAGGAGAACGAGGGGCGCCGGAAGGGCTTACCTTCCGCCGCCCCGCCTCACCGGGCGCGGTCAGACAGCAGGCCGCGTCGCTGTCCTCCACGGACTAGGACAGATCGCGCGCGCTCGCCAACGCACAGTCGGGCGCAGGCGGCATGGCTTTCGACTCGCCGTCGGAGGTCCGTTGAGAGAAGACATGTCCGAAACGGACAGTACGTTCCACGCGTGCGGTTGATCGTCGCTCGCTGTGAGGTGAACTACACCGGCCGGGCTGCGGCCTTCCTTCCGGCGGCCGTCCGCCTCGTGATGATCAAAGGGGACGGCACCGTCATGATCTGGGACGATTCGGGGAGTTACAAAGTAAAGCCGCTCAACTGGATGACGGCGCCGACGTTCATCGCCGACGAGGACGACCGGCTCGTCGTGACCAAGCCCAAGAGCGAGGACGCGCTCGAGATCCGCCTGCTCAAGGTGCTGAGCGACGTGGAGCACGACATGGGCGAGTCCGCCGCGCTGCAGAAGGACGGCGTCGAGCGCGACCTGCAGGAAGCGCTCGCCGCGGCACCCGAGGCGCTCGGCGAGCCGTTGACGCTCGTGCGCCGCGAGTGGAAGACCGAGATCGGCCCGGTCGACCTGATGTGCCGTGACGACGCGGGGGAGTGGGTTGCGGTCGAGGTGAAGCGGATCGGGACGATCGAGGCCGTCGAGCAGCTCACGCGCTACCTCGACTTCATCCGCCGCGATCCGGCGAAGGCCGGCTGCCGCGGGATCCTCGTGGCCCAGCGGCTCAAGCCGCAGGCGGTGGCGCTTGCCGAGTCCCGCGACATCCGCAGCGTCACGGTCGATCTCGCCGTCCTGCGCGGTGAGCGCGAGCCCGACCTGACGCTCTTCGCGGCCTAGTCCGCGCTCGCCTCGACGGCGGCTGCGACGCCCGCGCGCACGCCGTCCGGGTGCGTATACGCCGCCGAGCCGAGGAGGAGCATCACTCCGTCCCGGGTGCCCGCCCGCTCCAGCTGCTCGCGTGCGTTCTCCGCTCCGACCCCGCCGCCGATCACGGCCGTCGCCGGGCGCGCAGCCGCGATCTGCTCCCGTACCTCGTCGTCGGTGTCGAAGGTGCGCGGCGAGAACGAGCCGACCTGGACGTAGTCGGCGCCGAGCAGCCGCGTCAGCTCGGCGAGGACGCGCGCGGAGACCGAGACCGGGCCGCCGCGGCGCAGGAACGCCGAGCCGACCCGGTGGGCGAAGATCGGGAGCCCGTACTCGCGGAGCCGCGCGATCGAGCCGAGCCCGGCGAGGAACGCGTTGATCATCAGCGCCCGCGCCCCGGCCTCGACGATCGCGTCGACGTCGGCGCCGGTGACGTTCGCCGCGTAGAGGACGTGCTCCGGGATAGCCGCGTTCACGGCGCGCACCCGCTCGGGCGAGGACCGCTGCAGCTCGTCGTCCTTGACGAGGACGGCGCCGCCGGCGGCGAGCTCCGCGGCGACCGCGGCAGCCTCGTCCGGGCTCAACCCGAGCGCCGGCTTGACGATCGCGCCGACCGAGACACCAGGCCGCGCCGGGAACGCCGGGCCCGGCAGCCCTTCCGGCCACTCCACCTCGACGAGCCGGCAGGACTCGACGTCGCCGCGGTCCGCCCACTCGCCGGCAACGCATACCGCGAGGAGCTGCTCGGCGCTCGTCTCCCCGTCGAGCGCCGGGAAGTCGACCGTCACGCGCTCTCCGTCGACGTCGACGACGTGCGCTCGCACCCGCTCCGGCCCGTCCGGCAGGCTCACCGACTGGAGGATCGCCAGCGTCTCGCCCCAGGCCGGCGGCTGGATTTCGAAAACCGCGCGCACCCTCGTATCGTAGGACCGTCGTCGGGGCGAACGAGGAGGAGGAGTCAGATGGCAGTGAAACTGCACCGTTGCGGCGGACAGTGGGTGAAGATCAAGGCCCATCCGTGCTGGCGCATCGAGAAGGCGCTCATGGACGTGGGTATCGAGTACGAGCGCGTGCCAGGGCCGCGGCCCAAGAGCGAGCGCACAGTCGTCTTCGAGGGCACCGGCCAGCGCCTCTATCCCGACATCCAGTTCGAGGACGGGAGCTGGTATCGCGAGGAGGCCAAGGACATGGAGCGGACGATCCGCGAGGGACACCTGATGGAGAAGGCGTCGGGCGGCGCTTCGGCCGAGGGCGGCGCAGAACCGACCTAGCTACCGATCTCGCTAAACTGGGCCGGCCGCGGGGCTATAGCTCAGTTGGGAGAGCGCCTGGATCGCACCCAGGAGGTCGCCGGTTCGAGTCCGGCTAGCTCCATCGCCCTGTTGCGCTTATTACAACGTTCTCCCTGCACGCGGGCATAGTCGGATCTACCGTTCGCTCGCGAGGAGAGCGGACAGCACTCAAACCGTTCCTCGCTCGCGCGCGGCTTGGAAGCTCTCCGGTTAGGTCCTCAGCGATGGGACTCCAATCGGCGGGGCTCAGAACGACGTTTGGTCGTGAGTGAGGCGATGTGTTCGAGAGTGGTGTCCAGTGCCGCCTCGAGTGGGCCGACGTCACGGCGAACCTGTGAAAGGACTAGCCCGCCTTGGACGGTGGCTAGCAGAGCCGTGGCCAAGCGGTCGGGATCGGCGCTCGGACGCAGGTCACCCCGTTTATGCATTGCCTGCAACCCATCTCGAATAGCGCCTTCCCACCGGTCAAATCCGTCGACCAGATCCTCGCGACACTCCGGGTGTGCCTCGAACAGCTCGCCGGCGAGGCTTCCCAGGGGGCAGCCACCTTGGCATTGGATTTGACGTCGGCCCTCAACCAAGAGATCACGCCATGCCCGCATGGCCTCCAAGCTGTCCAGGCTTGCGAGAACAGGTTGTTGGCTCTCGAGGATCGCCCGGGTCTGATGTGCGATCACGGCACGGATCAGCCCCTGCTTGTCACCGAAGTAGTGGTAGAGCTGCGAGGCGCTTACTCCGGCCGCATTCTGCACGTCCTCCCAGCTGGTGCCTGCCACGCCGCCCGAATACATCAGGATCGCGGCGGCTTCGACGATCCGTTCGCGGGTGGCTAGCCCCTTGGCTGTGAACGTTCGCTCATCAGAGCTCTCTGCATCGCTACTAGTCACGGACATCGGCATACCTGACCTACATGGATTGGAGTTGACACTTCATTATAGGCTGACATACTGGAGTGCACACTTCAAACTTTAGGAGGTCCGAACTCAATGAGCACACTCCCAGGAAAGACGGTACTCATCACAGGCGCCAACGCCGGGATCGGCAAGGATGTGGCCCGGCAACTGGCCTTACGTCCCGAGATGGCGCGGATCTACCTGGCGTGCCGGAACCGGGATCGGGCGACAGCGGCACAGGCTGAGCTTGAAGCGGAAACCGGCCGGCGTATCTTCGACATCGTTGTCATGGACGTCGCCGATCTGGGTTCGGTGCGTGCGGGCCTGGCGGCCATCGACGGATCCCTCGACGCGCTGGTGATGAACGCCGGCGTCATTGGCCCGAAGACGATGGACTTGACCGCTGACGGGGTCACTACCGTGTTCGCGACGAACGTCCTTGGCCACGTCGTCCTCCTCGAAGGGCTCCTGGCCGAGGGGCGGCTTGGCGGGGTTGCGGTCCTCGCCGGAAGTGAAGCAGTCCGCGGAGTTCCGAAGTTGCGGATGAAAGGGCCATCCTTCGTCTCAACCTCAGCCGATGAACTCGCCACCGTCATCGACGGCAGCTACTTCGCCAGCAGAAAACCTGACTTCAACCTAGCGTTCGGGCAGGCCAAGTACATCGGGGCACTCTGGATGGCCTACCTGGCCCGCCAGCACCCCGACCGCCGATTCATCACCGTGAGCCCCGGCAACACCACCGGCACCCAAGCCCCCAGCGACCTCCCCCTACCGATGCGGGTAGCCGCCAAGTACGTCATGCCCGCCTTAGGTCTCGCCCACAAACTCGACGTGGGAGCGAAGCGGCTCGTCGACGGCGTCACCGACCCGAAACTGTCCAGCGGCATGTTCTACGCCAGCGCGGCCAACACGCTCACGGGTCCCCTGGTCAACCAAGCGGACTTCCTCCCCGACCTGGCCAATCCGTCGTTTCAGGACAACGCCAATGAGGCCATCCACCGCTTCATCACCTAAAGACCCGTTCAATCAGCCGGAGTTCGCCAGCCGGTAGTACCTCCGGCCGGTCTGGATGATCGACGGTTCAGCTCCCTTTGATCTCGTCTGCAGCTGGTAAGCGATCGAGTGGCGGGACACAGGGCTGCCGAGTAGCTTGTTGGCTTCGAGCCTAATCTCATGAGCCGTGAGTTCGTGACCAGCCGCAGCGAGCACTTGAAGGACGGTTTTGCCGACAGCGCCGAATCTTCGTCGGCCTTCGACGTACCCGCTTCTTTTTGGCTTGGTCGGGCGCTTCTTGGTCCTCGTCGTTGGTCGTGAGAGAATGGAAAGGAGGCGGGCCAGAGGCTCCGGAGGGTTTGAGAGCTGTCCGGTTAGGTCCATGATGCGAAGGCCCACCAGAGCCTCCCGTCCTTGGCTCAACCCATAGCTCTGCGGCCTAGACTCGCTCGGTGGCGACCTGTCCTTCCTGCGGTAAGGAACTGCCGGGCGACTTTCCTTTTTGTCCGTTCTGTGCCGCTTCACTGACTGAGCAGCCCTCTGCCTCGGTGCACGAAGAGCGGAAGGTCGTTTCGGTTCTGTTCTGCGATCTCGTCGGCTTCACTGCGGCCTCCGACGTCGCCGACCCTGAGGATGTCCGGGCTCGGATCCGTCCGTATCACGCGCGCTTGCGGGAGGAGTTGGAGCGGTTCGGCGGGACGGTGGAGAAGTTCGTCGGGGATGCCGTGATGGCGGTGTTCGGGGCGCCGGTCGCGCACGAGGACGACGCGGAGCGCGCGGTGCGGGCCGGTCTCCGGATGCTGGAGGCGATCGAGGAGCTGAACGCGAACGATCCCGCTCTCTTGCTCCAGGTGCGCGTTGGGATCAACACCGGCGAAGCCGTGGTCGCGCTCGAGGCGCCGGCCGGAGCTCGGCGAAGGGCTGGTCACGGGGGACGTCGTCAACACGGCGTCGCGGCTTCAGGGCGCGGCTCCGGTGAAGTGGGGTCGCCGTCTCCGAGCAGACCTACCGGGCGACGGAGCGCGTCTTCGACTGGGAGCGACTCGAGCCGGTCACCGTCAAGGGCAAGACCGAGCCGCTCGCGCTCTGGCGACCGCTGCGGGCCCAGGCCCGCTTCGGCTCAGACGTGACTCGCACGCTCACGACGCCGCTCGTCGGCCGCGAGCTCGAGAAGACGCTGCTGATCGGGACGTTCGAGCGAGCGGCGCAGCAACGCTCCTGTCAGCTCGTCACGGTGGTGGGCGAGCCCGGCGTCGGCAAGAGCCGGCTCTGCGCTGAGCTGCTCACGCACGTCGACGCGCGAGCCGGGCCTCGTCGCGCTGGCGGCAGGGCCGCTGTCTTCCCTACGGAGACGGGATCTCGTTCTGGGCACTGGGCGAGATCGTGAAGGCGGAGTGCGGCATCCTGGAATCGGACACGCCCGGCGCAGGCCGCCGCGAAGCTCGAGCAGACGATCCCTGAGGACGACGCGGAGCGTGCCTGGCTCCTGGCCCGGCTCGCGCCGCTTGTCGGCGCGCCCGCCGAGCCCGCCGCCCAGGAGGAGTCGTTCGCCGCCTGGCGGCGCTTCTGCGAGGCGCTCGCAGCGGAGCGGACGACCGTGCTCGTGTTCGAGGACCTGCACTGGGCCGACCCCGCGCTGCTCGCCTTCCTCGAGCACCTGGCCGACTGGGCGGAGGGCGTGCCGTTGCTGCTCCTGTGCACCGCACGGCCCGAGCTGTACGAGCGGCATCCGACGTTCGGCGCGAACGCTCGCAACGCGCAACGGATCAACCTCGCGCCGCTCAGCGACACCGAGACCGCGCAGCTCGTCTCCGCGCTCCTGCGAGCGAGCCGTGCTGCCCGCCGAGACGCAGCAGCAGCTGCTGGAGCAGGCCGGCGGAAACCCGCTGTACGCGGAGGAGTTCGTGCGACTGCTCGCCGACCGCGGCGGACTGGACGACGAGGTCGAGGTGCCGGAGTCGGTGCAGGCGCTGATCGCCGCCCGCCTCGACACGCTGGCTCGCCGAGCGGAAGGGCCTGCTCCAGGACGCCTCGGTGCTCGGCAAGGTGTTCTGGGCGGGTGCGCTCGCGGCGATGGGCGACCGTGACCCGGCCGAGGTGGAGCTGGCGCTGCACGAGCTGGCGCGCAAGGAGCTCGTGCGGCCTGCCCGCACGAGCTCGATGGAAGGCGAGCGCGAGTACGCGTTCTGGCACGTGCTCGTGCGGGACGTCTGCTACGGACAGATCCCGCGCGCCGCCCGCGCCGCGCGCCACGAGGCGGCCGCCGCGTGGCTCGAGGCCAAAGCCGGCGAGCGGGTGGAGGATCTCGCCGACGTGCTCGCCTACCACTACGAGTCCGCGCTCGAGCTCACCCGGGCCGCAGGCGGCGACGACCGAGCTGCATCAGGCCCGGGCCGTGCGCTACCTGGCCATGGCCGGAGCGCGGGGCCTCGCGCTCGACGTCGACCGTGCCGAGCGCCAGCTCTCGCGCGCCCTCGAGCTCTCTCCCGACGAGGATCCTGCGCTGCTCGAGCGCTGGGGCCTCGCCGTCCAGCTGCAAGGTCGGCTGGAGGAGGCGCGGCAGGTGCTCGGCCGAGCCCTCGAGCAGTACCGCGAGCGCGGTGATTCAGTGGCGGTCGGCCGTGTGCTCACCCGCCTCGGCAACGTGTCACACCGCCTCGGCGATCCCCAATGCGAAGAGATGCTCGCCGAGGCGATCGAGTTGCTGGAGGCGCAGCCCCCGGGGGCGGAGCTTGTCTCCGCATATACGTACTCCGCCGGGCGCGGGTTGTTCACGCGGGACACCCCGAGGGTGCTCCAGGGCTCGGCGAAGGCGCTTGCTCTAGCAGCCCAGCTCGGCCTGCCCGAGCCGGCCTTCGCCCTTCACATTCGTGGCCTGGCGCGAGGAGGAGAGGAGGGGCTCGAAGATCTGCGGCGTGCGCTCCAGCTGGCACTCGAGCAGGGACTGGGACGCGAGACCGCCGTCATCCACGGAAATCTCGCCCTCGCGATCTGGACCTGTCACGGACCGCCGCTCGCATTCGAGGCCTGCAACGACACGATCGCCTTCTGCGATCGACGCGGGATCGCCGACGTCGGCTTGCAGAACCGCTCGTCTCTCCCGCAACTCCTTGCCGAGCTCGGCCGGACCGAGGAGGCACTGACCGAAGCGGGCCTGATCGCTGAACCGCTCGAAGCCAGCGGCGACATGTCCTGGATCTCCTTGCGCACGCTGCAGCTGGCGCTGCTCGCGGAGCGGGGCTCCACCGAGCAGGCTCTCGACGTCGACGAGCTCGTGGAAGCGGCCCGCCAGACGGACCTGGCCGGAATGATCGGGACCGCGCTTGCCGCGGCCGCCCGGTCCCAGCTCGCGCGAGGTCTGCCGGAGCGAGCGCTCGCGCTCCTGTGGGAACTGGAAGAGCGCGGCAGCGTCCACGGTGCGGAGCTGGGATGGCTGGTGCGCATCACGCTCGTCCTCGGCGACGCAGCGCTCGCCGAGAGGCTTGCCGGCTGCCTCGCCCTTGACGACCTCGGCGAGCAGCATGCGTTCGCCTCGGCCCAGGCCCAGCTCGCCGAGGCCGCTGGCGACCATGCAGCCGCCGCGGATCTCTACAGCCAGGCGGCCGTTAGCTGGGAGCAGTTCGGCAACGTCCCCGAACGCGCTTACGCCCTCCTCGGACAAGGCCGCTGCCTCCTTGCGCTCGGCGATCCCGCCGCGGAGCAACCGCTCGCCGAGGCACGCGTGCTGTTCGCCGCGATGGGCTACGAGCCAGCCCTGGCGGAGACGGACTCGCTACTCGTCGAGTCCCACACCGCAGCCTCGTAGCCCTCATCGTTGGCACAGCTCTGGCACAGAGAGACCCGCAACAACGGGCAATGAGCGACCCTCCCGTTCGTCTACACCTCGGGTTGATGCCCGTTGCTGCCCTCGGGTCTGAATCGCACCCAGGAGGTCGCCGGTTCGAGCCGGGCTAGCTCCATCCCAAAGGAGGAGAGAGATGCTGTCGAGGTTTTCCGTGCTGGTGGGGGCCAGGTGGGCGCGACGGCTCACCCTTCTTTGCATCGTTGCCTCGTGCGGCGTGCTGAGCGCGGCCGCCGGGTCCAGCGCTTCGCCCGGTGGGTTGCACATCCTCGTCACGGGCACCTGCTTCGACGAGGCGGTGACTCCGCTGGCGGCGGCGATCCAAACGCTCGCCGGCGGGGCGAAGGTGACGACCTTCGACACCAGTGCCGGAACCCCCACGGCGGCGGTGCTCAAGTCGCAGAACCTCGTCGTCTCGCTCGGCGACACCTGTGGGTCGTCCGGCAGCGGCTACGCGGACGCGACCGCGTGGGGAAACGAGCTCGTCACGTATATAGAGGGCGGTGGGGCCGTTCTCCAGGCCGCGTATGACAACTGGGATTCGACCGATGCGTCTCCGGCCGGCAAGTTTGCCTTCGGCGGCTACGCGCCGTTCGAGCTCGGACCGAACGACAACAGCGCGACGACACTAGGCCAGGTGCTGAAGCCGCACAATCCGATCGTCAAGGGGCTCGGGACGTTCCCCAACTCCGACAACACGACGGACGCGCTGGCACCCGGTGCCACTCTGCTGGCGAAGTGGGCCGACGGCCGCAACGCGATCGCGGTCAAGGGCCGCGT
>CAVUZM010000010.1:0-19574 GCA_963746005.1 uncultured Actinomycetes bacterium
TCGGTCACGAGAACTCGATCACGCTGCGGATGCCGTCCTGCGCCTCCATCAGCTCGAAGCCGCGGTTCACCTCGTCGAGCGTGATGCGGTGCGAGATGAACGACTCGACGTCGATCTCGCCGGCGAGCCAGCGCTCGACGAGCAGCGGGCACGCCGTCGCGGCCCTTGACGCCGCCGAACGACGAGCCGGCGACGCGGCGGCCGGTGATCAGGAAGCGCGGGACGATGTCGAGCGTCTCGCCCTTGCCGGCGACGCCCGCGACGGTGCAGAGCCCCCAGCCCATCCGCGCCGACTCGACCGCCTGGCGCATCACGTGCGACGTTGCCGGTCGCCTCGAAGGTGTAGTCGGCGCCGAAGCCGCCGGTCATCTCGAGGATCCGCTCGACCGTGTCGGGGCCGCCGACGATCGTGTCGGTCGCGCCGTGGCCGCGCGCGAGCTCGAGCCGCTCCTCCGAGAGGTCGACGCAGACGATCCGCTCGGCGCCCTGCAGGCGGCAGCCGATCACCGCGCCGAGGCCGACCATGCCGGCGCCGAAGACGACGCACGTCGAGCCGGGCTCGACCTTCGCGGTGTTCATCGCCGCGCCGAGCCCGGTCGAGAGCCCGCAGGCGAAGAGGCACGCACGCTCGAGCGGCGCCTCCGGGTTGATCTTCGCGAGCGCGATCTCCGGCATCACCGTGTACTCGGCGAAGGTCGAGGTGCCCATGAAGTGGCGGATCGGCTCGCCGCCGCGCGAGAGCCGCGTCGTGCCGTCGGGCAGGTAGCCCTGGTTCTGCTGCTCGCGGATCGCGAGGCAGAGGTTCGTGCGCTGGCTCGCGGCAGTGGATGCACTCGCGGCACTGCGGCGAGAAGAGCGTGACGACGTGGTCGCCGGGCGCGAGCGAGCTGACGCCGTCGCCGACGCGCTCGACGACGCCCGCGCCCTCGTGCCCGAGCACGGTCGGCGCGTAGCCGGACGGGTCGGCGCCCGAGGCGGTGTAGAGGTCGGTGTGGCAGACGCCGCAGGCGACGAGCCGCACGAGCACCTCGCCGGCGCGCGGCTCGGCCAGCTCGACCTCCTGGACGACGAGCGGCGCTCCGAACTCCTCGAGCACGGCGGCCCTGATCTGCATCGAGACGCGATCCTACGCGGCCGCGGCGGCTGCGATCTCCCGCGCCTGGATCCCGAGCTCCCGGAGGTTGCCCGAGATCGGATTGGTGAAGCCGATGAAGTGGAGGCCCGGCGCGTTCGGGTGGGTGCGTGCGCCGTGGACGACGGGGCGGCCGGACGGCTCGAGCACGCCCAGGTGGCCGACGAGCGGCTCCAGGTCCCGGCGGTAGCCGGTCGCGGCGATCACGGCGTCGGCATCGACGCGGTTGCCGTCGCCGAGCACGACACCGTCGGCGTCGAACGCCTCGACGGGGGCGACGACCTCGACCGCGCGACGCTTCAGCGCCTCGACCAGCCCGACGTCGAGGATCGGGATCACGTCGCGGCGGAGATAGTCGCTGTAGGGCCGACGGCCGGCCGGAGGCATCCCGAACCGGGAGAGATCGCCGACGAACACGCGCTGCAGGAGCGCGAGCAGGCGATCGCCGACCGCGACGGGCAGATGCGGGACGCAGATCCCGATCGCCTGCGACGGGACCCCGAGCGCCTGTCTCGGGAAGATCTGCGGCGGTGTCCGCACCGAGAGGCGGACGCGGGCGGCGCCTCCCTCGACGAGGTCGACCGCGATCTCCGCGCCGGAGTTCCCCGCGCCGACCACGAGCACGTCCTTCCCGCGGTAGGGCGCCGGGTTCCTGTAGGCCGAGGCATGGACGATCTCGCCCGTGAAGTCCTCGCGTCCTCTCCACCCGGGCAGGAAGGGGCGGCGGTTGTACCCCGTCGCGACCACGACGCGATCCACCTCGATCGGCTCGCCTCGGTCGGTGCGCACGAGCCAGCCGCCGTCGCGGGGCTCGATCCGCGAGACGGCGGTCTCGAAGCGGATCTCGATCGCGTGGTGCCGCGCGTAGTCCTCGAGGTACGAGACGACGCCGTCGCGGGGAACCCAGCGCCCGTACCGGCGCGAGAACTCCAGGCCCGGGAGGTCGGAGAGCGTCCGTGCGGTGTGGAGATGGAGCCTGTCGTAGTGACCCGCCCAGCTCGTCCCGACCCGCGGGCTCTGCTCGAGGACGACGAACGGCACACGCGCGGCCTTGAGCATCGCCGCGGCCGCGAGCCCCGCCGGGCCCGCCCCCACGACCCCAACCGCTGCTTCCGACACCGGACCCAGTCTAATAATCTGCCGCCATGGCGAAGGTCAACGTCTTCACCGCCGAGAACCTCTCGGGCAGGATCGACGTGAGCCGGATCGTCGGGTCCGCGGCGACCGCCATGTACGTCTACGACCTGGCGCCCGGGCAGAGCTCGTGCCCGTATCACTACGAGTACGAGGAGGAGTGGCTCCTCGTCGTCGACGGCGCCGTCGTGGTGCGCACACCCGACGGGGAGCTCGCCCTGGAGCGCGGCGAGATCGCGTGCTTCCCGGCCGGTCCCGCCGGGGCGCACAAGGTCATGAACCGGAGCGAGTCGCCGGCGAGGACGATCATGTTCTCGAGCACACGGGCTCCGGCCGTCTCCGTCTACCCGGACAGCGACAAGATCGGGGTCTTCCCGGGGAACGAGGCGGACGAGCTGATCTTCAAGCGGGGCACCGCTGTGCCGTGGTCGGAGGGAGAGGACGGCTGGGACAAAGCGCAATGACCCGCGACGCCGCCTGTAGCTGCGGGCAGCTTCGCCTGACGGCGGAGGGAGATCCGATCCGGATCTCGATGTGCCACTGCCTCGCCTGCCAGCGACGGACCGGGAGCGCGTTCGGGATCCAGGCGCGGTTCCCGTCCGACCGGGTGCGCGTCGTCGGTCGCTACAGCGACTACGTGCGGATCTCCGACGAGGGCGAGGAGCGGACCTTCCACTTCTGCCCCGACTGCGGCGGGACGGTCTTCTACACGCTCGCGATTGCGCCGGATGTGATCGCCGTGCCGATCGGCGCGTTCGCCGAGCCGTCGTTCCCGGCGCCGACCGTCTCGGTCTACGAGTCGCGACGGCATCCGTGGGTCGCCGTTCCCGCGGGGATGGAGCACTACGACTGAGGGGCCTCGAGCGCGGACTTCTCCCAGACGGAGACGTGCTTGTCGCTGTCGCCGGTGAACGGCTCCCGATTCCAACCGCCCCAGCGCTCGCGCAGCGTCATGCCGGCGAGCTGCGCCATCAGGTCGAGCTCCGACGGCCACACGTAGCGAAACGGCGGCGAGACGACGTCGACCTTGCCACCGTCGATCCAGTAGTGGTGCGAGACCAGGCCCTGGGAGGCAACGTCGTACTCGTCGAAGCCGAGGTGCGAAGGACCGACGGCGAACGGTTGGAACGTCTCGCCGGGCGGAAGCCGCTGGAGGCGCGGCACGAGCACCTCGACGACGAAGCAGCCGTTCGGCTCGAGGTGCGCCGAGGCGTTCCTGAAGCAGGCCACCTGCTCTTCCTGCGTCGTCAGGTTCATGATCGTGTTCGCGACGACGTAGGCCACGGAAAAGGTGCCCTCGACTTTGGTTCTGGCGAAGTCGCCGACGGTCACGACGACATCCTCCGCGCCGGGCTTTGCGCGCAGCCGCGAGACCATCGCCTCCGAGAGATCGATCCCGTGAACGCGCACACCGCGCTGCGAGAGCGGCAACGCGATCCGGCCGGTGCCGACGCCTAGCTCGAGCGCCGCGCCGCCGCGCGCGAGCTCCGCCAGGAACGCGACGATGGGGTCGACGACGGCAGGCTCGGCCAGATGGGCGTATCGCTCGTCGAAGCGCTCGGCCACGCGCTCGCCGAAGTGATCTTCGGGCACAGGCGCATTCTTTCAGCTCGATCCGGGAGCCCGCACCACGCTGATCTCGAGCCAGGTCTCGCGCACCTCGCCGGGCTGGAGGATCGGCAGCCTCCCCACGGAGGCGTCGAACGTGCGCCCTCGGACCGAGCAGTTCGCCGGCTCGATGCCCAGGACTCCGCGCTCCGGCGCGACCCACTGCCAGAGGCGCGGCAGGCTCGACCGGATCTCGACGGTCAGCTCGCCGATCCGGACGCGCGAGCGCTGCGCGCCGATGTGCTCGTAGACCCGCTCGGCGCCGGCTCCCGGGATCCGCCAGTCCTCGGCCGCCGACGCGGCGTCGCGGGGCTCGACCGCCTCGGAGTCGATGTCGACCTCTCCCAGGAGCAGGTTGCAGTGGTAGAGCAGCGGCGCCGGCTGCGGCTCGCGGCCGGTGTTCGAGGTGGTGTCGGTGATGCGAAGGTGGCCGCGGTCGAGGTCGTTGACCACCTCGCGGTGCATGACGACGCCGCGAGCGTCGGCCACGGTGCCGGAGACGCGGTTCCCGTCCAGCTCGACGGACCGCGCGGGCAGGTAGTTGTAGGTCCCGTGCAGCGGAAGCCCGTCGGCGGGCTCGCCGACGTTGTCCAGGCCGGCGGTCGTCATCAGCCCGCCGCCCCATGACGCCCACCAGTCGCCGGCGACCGTGGGCGCGTCCTCGCCGAGCGGCGTGAGCCACGCGAAGGGCCGTCCCTCGAAGGATGCCGCTCCGAGGTCGAGGCCCCGGTGCGGGCGGACGACGACGTCGATTGCTCCGGCGAGTTTCATCATCGCGCCGCTCGTGCCCAGCATATGCGCAGTTCAGCCGCGGCAGCAGTGGGCCGTCTCGCGGTGGCACTGAAGGGCGCGAGCGGTCGTGGCGATGCTCCATCCGCACGCCAGCAACTGCGCGGCGAGCTCACGCTCGTGGAGCGTCAGCGGCATCGTCGGGGGATGCCTCGTTGTCCCTCTCTCCGTCGTAGTGGTGGTGGTGTTCATGAGCTCACCATCGACCCTGCCGCCAACGGAGTCCTCAGCCCCGACCAACCGTTCGCCAACTGGGACACTGTCACTCGTGATCGAGGTCCCCGAAGTGGTGCGACTGAAGGCGCTCGCAGTCGGCGAGGGCCAATGGCTGGACGACCTGCCGTCGCTCGTCGCAAGCGTCGAGCACGAGTGGGGCATCGCGGTCGGCGACGCGTACGTCGATTCGACGGAGGCTTTCGTCGCGAAAGCGACGTGCTCGGACGGCACTCCGGCCGTGTTGAAGCTGATCGTGCCACGCAGCGGCGATGCGGCCGAGAACGAGATCGCCGTCCTGCGACGGACCGGCGGGGGAAGGATGCGTGCGACTGCTCCGCGACGACGCCGCGCGCGGCGCGCTCTTGCTCGAACGGCTTGGCCGGTCGCTTCACCAGCTCGCATTGCCGCTACGCAGACGCCACGAGATCCTCTGTGCGACGGCGGCGCGCGTATGGCGGCCTGCGCCCGGCTGTGGCCTGCCGACCGGCGCCGACAAGAGTCGCTGGCTCGCCGAGTTCATCGTGACGACCTGGGCGGAGCTGGATCGCCCATGCTCGGAGCGCACGATCGATCACGCGATCGCGTGCGCAGCGCGCCGCGCCGACGCGCATCGCGACGAGCAGGCCGTCCTCGTGCACGGCGACGTTCATCAGTGGAACGCGTTGGAAGCGTCGGACGGCTTCAAGCTCGTCGACCCCGACGGCCTCCTCGCACAACCGGAGTACGACCTCGGGATCATCATGCGCGAGGACCCGCTCGACATCCTCGACGCGGATCCCCACGAGCGCGCCCGATGGCTCGCAGCACGCACGGGTCTCGACGCCACCGGTATCTGGGAATGGGGCGTCGTCGAGCGCGTGTCCACCGGATTGCTCGGCACGAAGGTGGGCTTGCAACCGGTCGCCCGGCAGATGCTCGCGGTTGCAGATCGGGTAGCGGTCTAAGCTGAGCGGACTTTGAGGAGGAACCGGTCCATCCCCTCGGCCGTCGTCATTCCGGTTCTCGTCTACCCGGACGTGCGCGAAGCCGTCGCCTGGCTGAGCGGCGCGTTCGGGTTCGTCGAGCGACTGCAGATCGGCGAGAACCACCGCTCGCAGCTCACCTTCGGGGACGGCGCGATCATCGTCGCCGACGTCCGCCATGACCGCCGGCCGCCGCGAGCAGGCGAGTCGACCCACTCGGTCGTCGTGCGGGTGGACGACGCGAACGCCCACTGTGCCCGCGCGAGAGCGTACGGGGCCGAGATCCTGATGGAGCCGACCGACTTCGAGTACGGCGAGCGGCAGTACGAGGCGGCCGACCCGGCGGGACACCGGTGGACGTTCTCCGAGACCCTCGATGACGTCGACCCTGCAACCTGGGGAGGACTGCTCCTGGAATAGGGGTACCGCGGGTACCTGGATCAACAGGGTGGGTCACGCGCCGCGGCGCGCTGCTCAAGTAGCGCCGTGCGAGCACACGACGTCCTGAAGGTCCAGATCGAGCCGTCGGAGACGCCTGATGACGATGACACGACCTACCGTGATGCTGAACAACGGGGTCGAGATGCCGATCCTCGGACTCGGCGTCTTCCAGAGCCCACCGGCGGCCGCCTACCCGATTCGGGGTTAGCCAGTCACCGAGTCGTGAAGCTCGTACCATGTTTCGCGGTTCGGCGGAGTGAAGCTCGTGTCGCCGCTTTGCATGGCTGCAGCGGCCATCGGCTCGGTGATCGGGTTAAGGCGATCGGTCATGAACTTCTCGCCCTGTTCGCGCGTCTCCCAGACGTCGAAGATGCGAAAGACGCCGCCGTCGTGGTCGAAACCAGCGGTGTGGATCAGTAGGCCGTCCGGTGTGTCTTGGAGATTGAGCGCCGCGGCTACTGCGTCGTAGTTTGCGGTACTCGTGTCGCCGTCTCGGATCTGGAACTCCTGCAGGTATGCAACTGCCACGGTCGTCTCCTTGGTTGGCGTCCTCTCGCCCGGACGCTAGGGGATCAGCGTGTCGTCATTGTCCTTGCGGTGGTCCTTGCGCCACTGCTCCTGGTAGCGCTCGGACTCCTCGAACTCCTTCTCGATCTCCTCCTGATCGGTGTCGGTCTGGCCCGCGGGGTGCTCGCCGGCCTCGTCCTTCTTGCGCATCGCGTTGAACGCGATCAGGAGGATCGGCACCGCGACGACGGCGAGGATGATCCAGGGGATCACGCTCTCAACCCATTCCACGGCGCCTCGTCGGCGACCTCGACGGCGCGGTAGCCCTCTTCCCCGACGCACGGGCCGACCACGACGAGGATCCGCGAGATCCCGTCGCTCACGTTGAACGACGCGTGGACGACGTCTCGAGCCACGAAGAGCGACTCGCCCGGCCCGAGCTCTCGCTTCTCCTCGCCGAGCCACTGCTCGACCCGGCCCTCGAGCACGTACAGCACTTCCTCCTGTCCCGGGTGGTAGTGGAAGTCGTGGAACCCGCCGGGCGCGAACTCGACCTCGCCGACGACGATGTCCTGCGACGCGGTCACGTCGGGCCTCGCCACCCAGGTCATGCGCCCCCAGTAGGGCGTCTCCCACTCCAGCTCGCCGCGCGAGAAGAACCTGCCGTCCGCCACTGTTACCCCCTCACCGGGGCGCGCTCGGCGGCCCCGCTCTGGTCGTCTCCCGTCCGCTCGAACAGCTCGATCAGATGGCCGTCGGGGTCCAGGACGTAGACCTGGACGATCCCGTCGCCGCGCTCGAGCGGGCCCGTGAACAGACCGACGCCGTGGCTCTCGAGCCGGGCCCGCGCGCCGTCGAGGTCGTCGACCTCGAGCGCGACGTGCGCGGCGAGCCCGGTCAGTGCGCTCTTCCCGGGCTCCTTCCAGCCTGCCGGTGAGGTCGTGTCCTCGGCGAGGAGCAGGTGCAGCTCCTGCCCGCCGGCGCGGAACCAGGCGCCCCGGAACGTGAACGTCTTCGGCCGATCGAGCTCTTCCATCCCGACCGCCTCGCCGTAGAATCGCCGGGACCGCTCGAGGTCCGAGACGACCAGGGCAGAGTGCTGGATTCCGAGAAGCACGGCCCGCCGAGCATAAACGCAAGGAGGAGCACATGCCCTGGGTCGACGTGAAGCTCTACGACACGCGCGTGAACGAGGAGTCGGTGCCGAAGATCATCGAGGCGCTGACCCAGGCGCTCCACGAGTCGAGCGGCGCCGCAGTGGAGCACATCCAGGTCGTCGTGCAGGGCGTGCCCGCGAAGCACTGGGGAATCGCCGGCAAGCCGGGCGGCTAGACCGGTCACTACGACCAGCTCGAGCTCGACCGGCGGCGCGCCGGGCACGACCGCCTGCGTCTCCCGCGCGTGGAGCAGTGTGGTGCGGACGATCATCTTCGCGCGCGCGAAGTTGTCGAGCTCGGTCGGCACCGGCTC
Organism: uncultured Actinomycetes bacterium; assembly: GCA_963746005.1. Classification (GTDB taxonomy): domain Bacteria; phylum Actinomycetota; class Thermoleophilia; order Gaiellales; family Gaiellaceae; genus CAVQZA01. Next base: position 8,260 of record CAVUZM010000010.1, read on the forward strand.
GACGCGGCGCCCGAGCGCGTAGCCGGCGGCGTTGCGGCCGATCGCGCGGTACGACTCGAGCGAGTAGAGCGGCGACATCCCGAACAGCTCGAGGTTGTCGAGCGGCTGGAGGTCGGCGCGGTGGATCAGCGCCGTGCCCTTCGACTGGAGCCCGACCGCGATCCCCGAGCCGGAGAGCCGCGCGCCGTCGTGGCCGATGAACGCGACGTCCGCGACGCGGCGCACCCGGATCAGGCGAGGCGCCGCGCCCGCCTCGCGGATCCCCTCGACGATCGCGGCGAGCACGTCGGCGTGGGCCAGGCCGTTGATCGTCTCGCGCAGCTCTGCACCGACGGCGGGCCCGATCGCGACCACGACCTCCGCCGGATCGTCACCCTTCGCCGCCTCGCCGCGCTCGACCAGGACCGGCGCGCCGGAGTCGCCCGCGGTGCCGAGCCGGGCGGCGTCGACCTCGTGCGGGAGCGCGCGCAGGAGCTCCCAGCGCTCGCCCTCGAGCCGGTAGCCGGTGCCCGGGCCGAGGTAGACGTTCGGGTCGTTGACGGCGGAGTGGACGAGCCCGGCCGGGTCGATCACGGCCGAGGTCTGGAGGTAGTCGGCGGCGACGCGCTGGCGCTGCATCCCGACCACCGCCTCGGCGACGTCGCCGAAGCCGTGCCGGTCGAGCGCGAGCGCGACGTCCAGGCCGGACACGCCCCTGGCGAGCGCGGCGTCTGCTGCCTCGACATCCGAGGCGCGATCACGATCCGGCAGGTCGCGGCTGTCGTACCCGGTCACCGCCGCCTCGACCTCCGCGTCGGTCACCGGCGGGAAGCCGAGGTCGGCGAACACGGCCTGGACCGCCATGGCTCCGCGCCGCCGCACCGCGGTGACGGTCTCGTCGGCGACCGGCTCGATCCCGCCGTCGACCTGCCAGTCGCGCTGGATCGTGAGCCACTCGTCGAGGTCGTCCGCGTCGTAGTTGCCGCCGCCGAAGGTGTTGTCGCGCCGCGGCATCACCGAGTAGCCCGAGGTGACGAAGTCGGTGCCCGGCAGGAACTGGCCCATCAGCTTCGCGGTCTTGCGGATCGAGGAGTGCGAGGCGATCGCGTCGTTCCCGCTCGCGACCTCGAGGTCGAGCCACGCCGCGATCACGTTCTCGCCGAGGATCGCGCGCGCGCCGCCCGGGACCGCGAGCACGAGCGCGACGCAGGAGATCGAGCCGTTCTGGACTCCCTGCGAGCCCGGCGGCCCGCACGACCGAGATGCAGCGCGACTCGAGGTAGAGCATCGACAGCCCCTGCGCGTGGCCCATCAGCGCCTCGGAGCCGGTGCCGGAGGTGAATCGCACCTTCACGCCGCGCGAGGCGTACGCCGCACCGAGGAACGCCTTCGACCAGGGCGTGTCGTCGCCGTCGACGAAGACCGGCTCGGTGCCGTAGACCGACAGCGTCTCCGCATAGGTGACGAGGCCGCGGATCGCGAGCTCGAGGTTACGGCGCTCCTCGACCGCGCACTGGGTCATCACACCGGGGCGGCCGGTCTGCGAGCCGACGAGGAGCGCGATCGCGTTGAGCGGCGCGTAGCGGGCGACGCCGACGGTCGTCTCGATCTCGGCGAAGCCGCGCGCGGCCGCCTCGGCGGCGTCGGCGGCGAGCAGCGCCGGATTCTCCTTCAGGTTCGTCACGTGGGCCTGGTTCCCGGGCGCACGGCGGGCGCGGAGCTTCTTCAGCGCGAACATCAGCTCGACCGGGTCGAGCATTCCCGCCACGCGCGCCAGCTTGGCCGGGGTGAGGCCGCGGGAGAGCCGGACGAGCTCGTCGCGCGGCACGTCGACGTCGACGAGCTTCCGCGCGAGCTCCGTGTCGCTGAGCGCCATCGCCTCGGCGGCGATCTCGAGGTCGAGCCCGTGTGCGACGAGGAAGCGGTCGATCACGTCGAACTCGGCCGCCGCGCGCCCGTCGAGCCGCGTGACGACGCCGTTCTCGACGACGAGCTCGGGCTCCGGGTCGGCGGGCCCGTTCGCGGCGACGAGGCCGAGCTCGGGCAGCGGCGAGATCAGGAGCTCGCGGCGGAGCTCCTTCTCGGCGCGCGCCGCGAACCTGCCCGAGGACTCAGGCAAGGAGCCCTCGCGCCTCGTAGGCCGAGGCGGCCTCGCGGACGAACGCGGCCGTCGCGGTCGCGCCCCAGTCGTCGAGCTTCACGGCCCACGCCTCGAGCTCGGCGCCGGACGAGCGGCCCGGCCGGAGCGCCGTGTAGATCTCGAGCAGCTCCCCGTCCGGGACGGACGCGAGCTCGGCGGCGCGGTCGAGGTTGTCGGCGAGCTGCGAGCGGCCGGCTGCGCGCGCCACCTCCGCCTGGCGCCGGAGCGTCGCCGGCGTCGCGCGGATCTCGTCCGCGGTCAGCGCGCCGTCGCGCGCCGCCTCGAGCGTCACCTCGTCGAGCCGGAGCCCGCCCGGTGTCGCGACGAGGTCGGGCCGCCTGGTGCCGAGCGGATAGTCGGTCGCCGGGTCGAAGCTCACGGCCGAAGGTTAGGCTACGAGCCGCCCTTGTCGAACGAGAATCGCTTCTCCGGGCGCGTCGCGCTCGTCACCGGAGCCGCCAGCGGGATCGGCGCGGCAGCCGCACGGCGCCTGCTCGCCGAGGGGGCGACGGTCTACACGCTGGACCTCCGCGCGGAGGCCCCCGAGGGCGCGACGGCGATCGCGGGCGACGTCTCGAGCTCGGCCGACGTGAACGCCGCGGTCGCGGCGGCCGGCCCGGTCGACGTTCTCGTCTGCTGCGCCGGGGTCCCCGGCCGCTCGCTGCAGACGGTCGACGTGACCGACGAGGAGTGGAAGCGCGTGCTCGCGATCAACGCCGACGGCGTCTTCTTCTGCAACCGCGCGGTGATCCCCGGGATGGTCGAGCGCGGGTACGGGCGGATCGTCAACCTCGCCTCGATCGCCGGCAAGGAGGGCAACCCGATGGCCGCCGCGTACGCCGCGTCCAAGGCGGCCGTGATCGGGCTCACGAAGGCGGTCGGGAAGGATCTCGCGCGCACCGGCGTCCTCGTCAACTGCATCGCGCCCGCCGTGATCGAGACGCCGATCCTCGAGGGGATCACCGCAGGAGCACATCGACTACATGGTCGAGCGCATCCCGATGGGCCGGATGGGGACCGCCGAGGAGGTCGCGGCCCTGATCTGCTGGCTCGCGAGCGAGGAGTGCAGCTTCTCGACCGGGGCGACGTACGACATCTCCGGCGGCAGGGCCGTGTTCTGATGCGGCAGGTCCGCGTGCGCGGCCCGCGGGGCGTCGAGCGAGGTGTGGTCGAGGACGGGGTGGTCGTCACCGAGGGCGGCGAGCGGATCGAGGCGCTCGATCTCGAGACCCTGGCGCTGCCGGGCCCCTGGGAGCTGCTTGATCCCCGTCGAGCCGCCCGAGGTGTGGTGTGCCGGGGTCACGTACGAGCGCAGCCGCGACGCGCGCGTGGGGGAGTCGGCCGCGAAGGACGTGTACGAGCTGGTCTACGACGCCGAGCGGCCCGAGCTCTTCCTGAAGGACGCGGGGCTACGGCGGACGGTCGGCCCGGGCGCGGCGGTCGGGAGTCCGCGCCGACTCGGCCTGGAACGTCCCCGAGCCGGAGGTCGGGCTCGTGCTCGGCGAGCGCGGCGCGATCGTCGGCTACACGATCGGCAACGACGTCTCCTCGCGCGACATCGAGGGCGCGAACCCGCTCTACCTGCCCCAGGCCAAGGTCTACGCGGGCGGCTGTTCGCTCGGGCCGGCGGTGCTCGTCACCGACGACCCCGACCCGGAGTTCGCGATCGAGCTGCGGATCACCGACGCCGCCGGCGCGGAGGTATTCGTAGGAGAGACCTCGACGGCGCGGATGAAGCGCGGGTTCCGCGAGCTGGCGGAGTGGCTCGTCCGCGACAACCCGGTGCCGGCGGGTAGCGTGCTCCTCACCGGCACGGGCCTCGTGCCCGGGGACGACTTCACGCTCGAGCCCGGCCACACCGTCGCGATCCGGGTGCCCGGGATCGGCACGCTCGTGAACACTGTCGTGGTCGCCACCGACCTGCTCGAAAGGAGCCCCTCATGACCGAGACCCTCACCGACGCCCCCGCCCGGAACTACGTCGGCGGCGAGTGGCGCGAGAGCGCCTCGGGCGAGACCTACGAGAAGCACAACCCCTGGCGGCCGAGCCGGGTCACGGGCGTCTACGCCGCGTCCGGGCCAGACGACGCACGCGCGGCCGTGGCCGCCGCGGCCGAGGCGTTCCCGGGCTGGTCCGCGGCTGCCCGCGGCCCAGCGCGCCGCGTTCTTCTTCAAGGCGGCCGACGCGCTCGAGGCCCGCACCGAGCAGATGGCGCAGGACATGACCGCCGAGATGGGCAAGCCGCTGCGCGAGGCGCGCGGCGAGGCGGCCCGCACCGCGGCGATCCTCCGTTTCTCGGGCGGCGAGGCGTACCGGTCGGTCGGCGAGGTCTACGAGCCGTCCGTCCCGAACCAGCGCCTCTACACCGTCCGCCGTTCGATCGGCGTCGTCGGGCTGATCGCGCCGTGGAACTTCCCGGCGGCGATCCCCGTCTGGAAGCTCGCGCCCGCGCTGATCTACGGGAACACCGTCGTGCTCAAGCTCGGCTACGAGGCGCCGCGCACCGGGCTCCACATCGCCGAGTGCTTCGCCGAGGCGGGCCTGCCCGCCGGCGTGCTGAACGTGCTCACCGGCGCGGGCTCGAAGGTCGGTGCCGAGCTCGTCTCGAACCCGGGCGTGCGCGCGATCTCGTTCACCGGCTCGGTCGCCGTCGGCCGCTCGGTGCGGGAGGAGGCGACGGCCCGCAACTGCCGCGTCCAGCTCGAGCTCGGCGGGCAGAACCCGATGATCGTGCTCGGCGACGCGGAGCTCGACCGCGCGGTCGAGGCTGCGTACGCGGGCGCATTCTGGTCGGCGGGGCAGAAGTGCACCGCGACCCGGCGGATCTACGTGCAGGACGGCGTCTACGACGACTTCCGCACCCGCCTTCTCGCCCGGATCGAGTCCGGCAAGGTCGGCGACCCGTCCGACCCCGACACCGAGGTCGGGCCGCTCGTCAACGAGAGCGCGCTCGAGGACGTGCTCGCGGCGGTCGAGCGAGGCAAGGCCGAGGGCGGCACCGTCCTCGCGGGCGGCGAGCGCGCCGACGCGGAGGCTTACCTCGTCGCGCCGACGGTCTTCGAGGGCGTCTCCGACGAGTCGTACCTCTCCTGCGAGGAGGTGTTCGGCCCGGTCGCCTCGCTCTACCGCTTCTCGACGCTCGACGAGGGGCTCGCGCGCGCGAACGCGGTCGAGTTCGGGCTCTCGGCGGCGATCTTCACGCGCGACCTCCACGCGGTGCAGCGGTTCACGAGCGAGCTGCAGGCGGGGATCCTGCACGTCAACTCGCAGACCGCGGGCGCCGACGTCCACGTGCCCTTCGGCGGGATCAAGGGCTCCGGCTGGGGCCCGCACGAGCAGGGCCGCGCGGCGCTCGAGTTCTACAGCGAGCTCGTGACCGTGTACCAGGACGCGCCGCTTGGCTGAGCGGACACTGGTCACCGGCGCCCTCGGGTGCATCGGCGCCTGGACGATCAGGGCGCTGCTCGACGACGGCGAGGAGCCGGTCGGCTACGACCTCGGCGGCTCGCCGCACCGGCTCGAGCTCGTGACGACCCCCGCCGAGCTCGCCCGGGTCGAGCTCGTGAACGGCGACGTGACCGACCTCGACGCGCTCGAGCGGACGATCGACGAGCGTGGGATCACCCGCGTGATCCACCTCGCCGCGCTGCAGGTGCCGTTCTGCAAGGCCGACCCGGCACTCGGCGCGCGCGTCAACGTCGTCGGCACCGTGAACGTGTTCGAGGCCGTGAAGCGCCGCCTCGACCGGATCCCGGGCGTGGTCTACGCGAGCTCCGCCGCCGTCTTCGCGCCCGACGACCCCTCGCCGGCGCCCGAGACGGGCGGCACCCGGCCGCTGACCCACTACGGCGTCTACAAGCTCGCGAACGAGGGCACGGCCCGGATCTACTGGGCAGACGACGGCGTCCCGTCGATCGCGCTGCGGCCCTTCGTCGTCTACGGCCCCGGCCGCGACCAGGGGATCACCTCGACGCCGACCCAGGCGATGGAGGCGGCGGCCCGGGGCGAGGGCTTCGAGATCACCTTCGGCGGCACCGCCCAGTACGACTACGCGCCCGACGTGGCGCTCGCGCTCGTACAGGCGAGCCGCGCGGTGCGTGAGGGAGCGGGCGCGTTCACCTTCCCCGGGGTCACGGCCTCGATGGACGAGGTGGTCGCCGCGATCGAGGCGGCGGCGCCCGCGGTCTCGGGCAGGATCACGTGGCCGGACCAGCCGCTCCCGTTCCCGGCCGAGCTCGAGCACGAGGGCCTGGAGGCGGCGATCGGGCCGATCCGCAAGACGCCGCTCGCGGACGGCGTCCGCGAGACCGTCGAGGTGTTCAGCCGGCGATAACGGGGTTCGTCAGCTCGCCGAGCCCCTCGATCTCGATCGTGACCGTGTCGCCCGGCTCCAGCAGGCGCTTCGGGTCGCGGAAGATGCCGACGCCCGCGGGAGTGCCGGTGAGGATCAGGTCGCCGGGCTCCAGGGTCGAGGTCTGCGACGCGTAGCTGATGATCTCGTCGATCCCGAAGATCAGGTTCGCGGTCGTCGAGTCCTGGAGCACCTCGCCGCTCACGATCGCGCGGATGCGGAGGTCGTGCGGGTCGGGCACCTCGGCGGCAGGGATCAGCACCGGGCCGACCGGGCAGAACGTGTCCGGCGACTTGCCGCGCGTCCACTGCCCGTCGGCGAACTGCAGGTCGCGCGCGGAGACGTCGTTGGCGCAGATGTAGCCGCGCACCGTCTCGAGCGCGTTCTCCTTCGAGACGTTTCGCACGGAGCGGCCGATCACGACGCCCAGCTCGGCCTCGTAGTCGCACTGCGTGACGAGCGGCGGGATCACGATCGCCTCGCCCGGGCCGATCAGCGAGGTCGTGTACTTGGCGAAGAAGAGCGGCGCCTTCGGTGCCTCGACGCCCTGCTCCTCCGCGTGATCCTTGTAGTTGAGCCCGACGCAGACGATCTTGCCGGGGCGCTCGATCGGAGATCGGGCGTCATGCTTTCTGCATCGCCGCATCGAACGCGAGCCCGGAGGGCGCGAAGTCGGTCCTGCGCACGAACGCGAGCGCGTCCTGGGCGCCGTACTCGCGCTCCATCCCCGAGTCCTCCCACTCGATCGAGAGCGGGCCCTGGTAGCCGATCCTGTTCAGCGCGCGGAACAGCTCCTCGAAGTCGACGTCACCGTGGCCGGGCGAGACGAAGTCCCAGCCGCGCATCTCCTCGCCGAAGTTCAGGTGCGAGCCGAGGATCGAGCGGCGGCCGTTCAGGCGCTTGATCGAGTCCTTGACGTGCACGTGGTAGATCCGGTCGGCGAACTCGAGCGCGAACTGCGCCGTGTCGAGCGACTGGTGCGCGAAGTGGGAGGGATCGAGGTTGATCCCGAAGCCCGCGCGGTTGCCGATCGCGTCGAGCGTCTTGCGGGTGGTGACGAAGTCGTAGGCGATCTCGGTGGGATGCACCTCGAGCCCGAAGCGGACGCCCTCCGCGTCGAAGACGTCGATGATCGGGCTCCAGGCCTCGGCGAACTGCTCGTACGCGCGCTCGATCTCGGCGAAGTCGTTCGGCGGGAACGAGTAGATCAGGTGCCAGATCGAGGAGCCGGTGAAGCCGTTCACCTGGGTCACGCCGAGCCGGGCGGCGGCGCGCGCTGTGTCCTTCATCCGCTCGGCGGCACGCGCGTTCACGCCGGCCGGGTCGCCGTCGCCCCAGACCTCGGGCGGCACGATCGCCTGGTGGCGCACGTCGATCCGGTCGCAGACGCACTGGCCCGCGAGATGCGCGCCGATCGCCCAGACGTTGAGGTGGTTGCGCTCGAGGATCTCCTGGATCGAGCGGCAGTAGCTCTCGTCCGCGAGCGCCCTGTCGACCTCGAAGTGGTCGCCCCAGCACGCGAGCTCGAGGCCGTCGAAGCCCCAGACGCCCGCCTTGGCGGCCAGGTCCTCGAGCGGCAGGTCGGCCCACTGGCCGGTGAACAGGGTGACGGGACGCGCCATCGAGGGCCAATCCTATGCGATCGCAGATCCCGCAATCGAGCGTCGAGGGCGTGCACTACGGTGCCGATGGGTTCGCTGACCGTACGGTTCGAACAAGGAGAAGCTCCGATGCGCGCCATTCGCTCTGCGGCCCTCGCGGGTTGCGTCTTTCTCGCCCTCGTCCTGGCCGCAGGCGCGTCCGCCGCAGGGCCGCCCGGCAAGGGCGGCGGCGACGCCTCCAAGCTCAAGGCCGCGGCCCAGGCCTGTCAGGCGCAGGGGCTGAAGCCCGGCACCGACGCGTTCAAGCAGTGCCTGAAGAGCCAGACCGGCGGCGGCGGCGCGAAAGCCGGCGGGGGTGACCTCGCGAAGCTGAAGGCCGCAGGGCAGGCCTGCCAGTCGCAGGGGCTCACACCCGGCACCGACGCGTTCAAACAGTGCGTGGCGGGCCAGGTCGGCGGTGGCTCCGGCGACGCTGCGAAGCTGAAGGCCGCCGCGCAGGCGTGCCAGGCGAAGGGCCTGCAGCCGAAGACGCCGGACTTCAACCAGTGCGTGAAGAGCCAGCTCGGCGCAGGCGGCTCCGGCTCGCGTTCCGGCGGCGGCGCCGCCGCGAAGCTCAAGGCGGCCGCGCAGACCTGCCAGGCGCAGGGCCTCACGGCCGGCACCGACGCGTTCAGGAAGTGCCTGGCCGGCCAGCTCGGCGGTTCCGGCTCGGGCGACGCCGCGAAGCTGAAGGCGGCGGCGCAGGCGTGCCAGTCGCAGGGCCTGAAGCCCGGGTCGGACGCCTTCAAGCAGTGCGTGAAGGGCCAGCTGACCGGCACCCACTGAGCTCCACCGCGGAGCGCCGCCGTTGCCTAGACGGCGGTGCTCCGCGAGACTAGCCCGGTGAGCACGTTCGCCGACGGGTTGCGCTACCGGGTCGAGATTCCGTCCGTCGAGGGGCCGGCGGTGATGCGCGCCGTCCTCGAGGAGGCGGCGCGTCGCAACGTCCCTGTCCGGCGCGTCTCGCAGGGCAGCGGCGTGATGATGCTGACCGACGCGGAGATCCTCGGGATGGCCGAGCTCGGGGCGCACGAGGGCGTCGAGGTCAGCCTCTTCCTCGGCCCGCGGGGAGCCTGGGACGCGGGCGGGCAGTCGTTCGCGACGGGCGCGGCCGGCGGCGTCGCACGGGGCGCGGCCGGAATCGACGCGTGCCTCTCGGAGGTGCGCCGCGGGCTCCGGCTCGGGATCCGCTCCTTCCTCGTCGCCGACCTCGGCGTGCTGGCGACGCTCGGCGCGATGAGGACGGCGGGCGACCTCCCGCCCGAGCTGCTGCTCAAGACCTCGGTGCTGCTCCCGTGCGCGAACCCGGAGACGGCGCGCACGCTCGAGGCGCTCGGCGCGGGCACGATCAACGTCTCGACCGACCTCTCCGTGGCCGAGCTCGGGGAGCTGCGCGCGGCCTGCTCCGTGCCGCTCGACGTCTACGTCGAGGTGCCGGACGACCAGGGCGGCTTCGTCCGCATGTACGAGGTGCCGGAGATGATCCGTGCCGCCGCGCCGATGTACGTGAAGCTCGGGATCCGGAACTCGCCGAACATCTATCCGGTCGGAGCCCACCTGCTCGACCTCGCGGTGGCGCTGGGCCGCGAGCGGGTGCGGCGCGCCGAGCTCGTGCTGCGTCTGCTCGCCGAGCGCGCGCCCGAGCTCGTCGAGGGGCGTGGCGACGACCGGCCGGCCGACCTGGCGGTGCCGGTGCCGTGAGAGAGCGGTTCGAGAAGATCTACACCGCGGCGCTCACCGACATCCTCGACGACCGCGGGCTCCGCAACCAGACGCTGCCGCACGAGCTGCGGCCGATCGTGGCGGGCAGCCGGGTCGCCGGCCCCGCGTTCACGATCGAGGGCCGCCCGGCACCGGTAGACGACTGGGACGCGGCGCTGCGCAAGGTGCTGGAGATGCTCGGCTCGGTGCCCGCCGGTGCCGTCGCCGTCTACTCCTGCCACCACGACGTCTCGGCCCACCTCGGCGAGCTCTCGGTCACCTCGCTCCAGGCGCGCGGAGTCGCGGGCGCGGTGATCGACGGCGGCTGCCGCGATTCCGGCTTCATCGCGAAGACCGGCTTCCCCGTGTTCTCGCGCTATGTGACGCCGGAGGACTCGACCTGGCGCTGGACTCTGAGCGCGACCCGGGAGCCCGTGACCATCGGCCGTGTCGAGATCCAGCCCGGCGACTGGATCGTCGCCGACGAAGACGGCGTGATCGCCGTCCCTGCCGGGATCGCCGAGGAGGTCCTGGCCGCGGCGGAGGAGAAGGCCGCGGCCGAGTCGCTGATCCGGGACGCCGTGCGCGACGGGATGACCCCGCTCGAGGCCTACGAGCGCTTCGGCACCTTCTAGCTACACGTCAGGACGAGCTTGCCGAACTTGTCGGCGTCCGAGACGAGGCGCGTGTGCGCGGCCTCGGCCTCGGCGAGCGGGCGCACCGAGTCGATCACCGGGCGCCAGCGGGCCGTCTCGACCAGGCGCAGGAGCGACCGGAAGTCGGCAGGGCTGCCCATCGTCGTCCCGAGCAGCGAGAGCCACTGGAGGTAGAACGGCCGCACGCCGAGCTGCGCCTCGGTGCCTCCGGTGCCGCCGAAGACGACGAGCCGTCCGCCGCGGCGCGAGCGCCCGCGCGGAGTCGGGCCAGGTCGAGCCGACCGAGTCGAGCACGAGGTCGACGCCGCGGCCGCCGGTCGCCTCGCGCGCCGCCTCCGCCCAGTCGCCTTCCGTGTAGAGGAAGCCGCCCTTCGCGCCGAGCTCGAGCGCGTGGTCGATCTTCTCCTGCGACGAGGAGGTGACGAGCACGCGCGCCCCGAACTCCGACGCGAGCTGGACGGCGAAGGCCGAGACGCCGCTGCCGGCTCCCAGCACGAGCACGCACTCCTCCGAGGTCAGCCGCCCGACCGCGAAGAGCGCGCGGTAGGCGGTGAGCGCCGCGAGCGGGAACGCAGCCGCCTCCTCCCACGAGAGCCGGGTCGGCTTCGGGAACAGGTTCTCGGTGGGGATCGCGATCAGCTCCGCGTAGGTGCCGTCGCGCGGGCCGCCGAGGATCTCGAAGCTCTCGCCCGCCGCGGCCTCGCTCGGCCCCCAGTTCAGCGAGGGCAGGATCACGACCTCCTCGCCGGTGTCGCGGCGGATCCCGGCGCCGTCCGAGCCGGGGATCAGCGGCAGCGGGAACGGATAGACGCCCTGGCGGACGAGCAGGTCGCGCCGGTTCACGGCCG
>CAVUZM010000011.1:0-6807 GCA_963746005.1 uncultured Actinomycetes bacterium
GCACGGAATCCGTCACTCGGAGGCCGAGGCGTCGAGCCCGCTCGCTCGAGCGCACGAGCATCTTGGCTCCGCCCTGTCGGGGTTTGAGAGGACCAGCAGTCTAGGTTGCCGTCGGTCCCGTCATGTCGGCAGCTCGACGAATGTACGGGGCGACGACGGCGAGCTCCTCAGAGGGACGGCGCGCCGCCCTCCGCCCGCGCGCGCCGCGGTGGAAGGGCTCATGCCCCCCGCCGACTGCCCCCCACCTCCTGCACCATCCACCCGTTGCCATCGGGATCGCTGAACGAGAAGAAGGAGTTGTAGTCAGCGCGGTCAGGATCGGGCCCCGAGACCTGTCTGCCCTCCTCGAAGTGGAAGAGCTCGCTCACGTCGGTCCCCCGTCCGACGAGCTCGGCCCGCGCGGCCTCGATGTCAGGGACGACCAGGTGCAGGCCCTTCAGAGAGCCTGCCCTCTCCGTGCTCCTCATGACCGCGATCGAGCATGCCGAGCCCGGAGGTGTCAGCTGGACGACGCGAAAGTCCTCGCCGGCGCTGGTGTCGACCAGCAGCTTGAAGCCCGCCTGCTCGGTGTAGAAGGTCTTGGCGCGATCCACGTCCCCCGCGGGGACGACGATGAGCTCGAGCTTCCAATCCATGAACAGCCTCCGTTCCTACGTTTGCCGCCGATCTCCTACCGAGGTGAGACCTCGGCGGGCAGGGTAATTCATCGGCGGCGTCACAGGAGGTCCTCGCTTCAAGCCAGTCCAAGGACCGGCGGGCTAGCTGTAGAACCTGAGCACGTTGTTCATCCGGTCCTCCTTGGAGGCTGGTGGTTGTCGAAGCCCCAGTCCAAGGAGGAACCGGATGAAGCTGCACGCTAATGCGGCGTTGTCATTTAGGCAGCGCGAGCGGATGGTCCGTCGTGTTGTCGAGGAAGGATGGTCTGTGAGGGAGGCCGGCGAGGCGGCCGAGGTCAGCGAGCGAACGGCTGGCAAGTGGGTCGCTCGGTATCGCGCTGAAGGGGTTGGTGGGTTGTTGGATCGTTCCTCGGCGCCGTTGCTTGTTGCCAATCGCAGCGATGAGCAGACGGTCGAGGCGATCGCTGCTCTGCGGCGTTTGCGCTTCACGGGCCCCGAGATCTCTGAGGTTCTCGACCTGCCGGTCTCGACGGTCTCGGGGATCCTCACGAGGATCGGGATGGGCCGCCTGGGCCGGCTCGGCCTGGAGCCTGCTGAGCGCTACGAACGCACCGTCGCGGGCGAGCTGATCCACATCGACGTAAAGAAGCTCGGACGCATCCATGGCGGCTCAGGCAAGCGCATCACTGGCCACAAGCGCAATCCCCACAAGACGCGCGTCGATCGCGACGGCGTCAAACGCCTGATCATTGGCTGGGAGTACGTGCACATCGCGATCGACGACGCCACACGCCTGGCCTACGCCGAGGTGCTCTCAGACGAGAAGGCGACCACCGCGATCGCGTTCCTGCGCCGCGCGCTCGCGTTCTTCAAGCGGCACGGCATGCAGGTCCGCGAGCTGCTGACCGACAACGGCTCCGCTTACCGCTCAGCCGTGCACGCGATCGCCTGTCGAACGCTCGGGATCCGCCACCTGCGCACCAGGCCGCGCCGACCGCAGACCAACGGCAAGGCGGAGCGATTCATCCGCACGATGCTCGGAGGCTGGGCCTACGGCGCGATCTACGCCACGAGCGCTGAGCGCACAGCCGCCCTTGACGGCTGGCTATGGACCTACAACCATCGACGACGACACCAAGCCATCGGGCGACAGACACCCATCACCCGCTTGAACAACCTGCTCGGGTCTTACAGCTAGCCCCTCTGGTTCCGGTTCCACTCCACCCAGCCGAGACCGGCGCGTCCGTCCTCGGCGGTGAAGCGGCACATCGCACGCGGGAAGTGGGTGACGCGGCCGTCGCGAGGCCACGAGCCGCAGCGGCCCGAAGGCGAGTGGCACGACATCGAGCGGGGGCAGGCCGTGGTCGAGTGCTATGCGTGCCCGCTCGATCAGCCCGTTGGCGGCGACCTCCTCGGTCGCTCGCACCCGTCGATCTCGATGAGCTTCCCGCCGGGTGTTTGGAGGTAGCCGACGCTCAGCACGGGCGCATCCGGGATCCGCACCGCGACTCCATGAAAGCGGGTGCCGTCGTCGAGCGCGCCGGCGCTCCACATCCAGTCCATCGACCACCAGTCGCGAGTGCCCCACGAGTGGTCGCGCTGTCCGGGGCCGGCGAGCTGGATCTCCTCGCCGTCGATCCGAGATCGTGCCGAGGACCGTGCAGGGGATCTCGTAGCGGGTGGTCAGGCGGTAGGCGTACGGGATCCCGTCGGTCTCCCACACGAGATCGAGCGAGACGTCGCTCGGCGTGCCCGGCTCGCCTCGCAGGAACGCCGAGGCGTCGTCGTGCGCCTCGCCGATCGCATCGAGCGTGACGCGAAAGCGCTGCAGCGGCTCCTCGCACGCGTGGTCGGCACGCAGGCCCTCGCGGGCGGTGGCGAGAGAGCCTGCGACGGGGAGTGGCGCTTCGAGGTCGACGACCGCGACCGTCGGCGCGGTCGGGACCGCAGACGAAGGTCGTGTACCAGGCGACGCCGAGGTTCGGGTACAGGCCGATGCGCACGTACGCGCCGACCGTCCCGTCGGCCGAGACGGCGTCGAAGTAGTAGCTCTCGTTCCACAGCTGCTCGCCCGCCGGCTCGTGGCGCTGCTCGTCGCCGGGCGACGGGGCGAGCGGGGCGGGGCGGCCGGCCCCCGCCTCGGGTAGCAGCCCGACGGCATCCAGGTCGATCGCCTGTTGGGCATAACGCGCGAGCGTCGTCATGAACATGTCATCGCCGCGCTCGGTGCGCACCACGAGCATCGAGGCGGCGATCGACATCAGGACGCCGTGGAAGCTCTGCCGGCGGTAGCCCTCCCAGCACGCATCCCAGTCCAGATCGCGCGCTCCACGTTCGACCATCGCCGCGTGGTAGGTGCGCACGAGCTCCTCCTCGCTGGCCCGCCGGTCCGCGACGGTGAGGCTGCCGGCCAGGAAGTAGGCGACGTCGAGCATCATCGGGCCCCCAGGAAAGCGTCTGCCAGTCAACGACCGTCAGAGGTCGTGGCCGGCTCGGTGGAGACGAACAGCATGTTGTCGAGCCGGTAGTCCCCGTGGACGAGCCCGAGCGGTGGCCGGGCGTCCGCGGCCCAGCCGTCGATGCTTTCGACGAAGCGCTCGCACAGCGCGACGTGCTGCGGGGCGATGCGCTCGTGGTAGCGCTCGAGGAAGCCGGGAAAGACCTGCGTGACGAGAGCCTGGTTCAGCGGCGATGGAGCGTTGAGCCAATCGGCGCCGCCGAGCGTCGCGTCGCCGTAGACCGGGGCCTGGAGTTCGGCCAGCGCGACCATCGCCTGACGCGCGTGCTCGACGCCACAGCCGGCGATCTGATCCCCCTGCACGCCGTTCTCCACGTCCTCGAGCACGATCGTGAACCAGCCCTCATCGTCGATCAGCGCGGCGTGACAGACGGCGGTGGGGCCGCCGATCCGTGGCGCGAGCTCCCTGTAGAACCGGACCTCGCGCAGATAGGCACCCAGCCCGTGACCGGTCGCGCGACTCATCGGATCCTCCGAGGCGAGCTTCAACACGACGCTCGCCGGGCCTCCGGCCTGGGCGTCCGCGTAGGTGATCGCGACGCGATAGTTCTGGCTCATCTGTCCGGTGCCGATCGGCACGGAAGAGATCTCAGCGATACCGTCGATGCCGAGCGCTTCGGCAAGCCACTCCGCGGTCAGATCCTGGGGCGTGCGGACGACGACGGTCGTATCGTTGGACGACATTGTCTGGCGGTCAATCTACAGCGTGCCCTACCCCACCGGATCCTTCCGCGAGCCACTCCGCGAGATGCTGGGCAACGACGACTACTCTCTGAACAGCTCGTAGCCTACCTTCCTGATCTGCACCTCCTCGCTGCCCTCGGTGATCCGGTAGCGGCGATGGTGGCGGTAGATGTGCTCGAACGGCATGTGGCGGGTGTAGCCCATCCCGCCGCAGGTCTGCATCGCGCGGTCGGCGGCCTCGCAGGCGAGCCGGTTGGCGCGGTAGTTCGCCATCGCGACGAGGTGCGTGACCTCCATGTGGTGATGGCGATCAAGCTCGGCGGCGGTCCTTCGCACGAGGCCCCGAACGAGCTCGCAGTCGGTCCACAGCTCGGCGAGTGGGAACTGGATGCCCTGGTTGCGCCACAGGGGCTTGCCCCAGACCGTGCGTGCGCGAGCCCACTTGACCGCCTCGTCGATGCAGAAGGCGGCGGCGCCGAGGCTCGAGGCGGCCTGCCGGATCCGGTTCTCGTGGACGAAGCGCTGCGCCAGCACCAGTCCGCCGCCGAGCTCCCCGAGGATCGCGTCATCGCCGACCCGCACTCCCTCGAGCGAGACCTCGGCGTGGTCGGTCGGCATGTTGAAGGTCCACCAGTAGAACTCGACGTTCAGCCCCGGCGCGTCGCGCGGGACGATGAAGGCCGTGATGCCGAGCGCCTCGCCGGGAGATCCCGAGGTTCGCGCGAAGACGAGGTCGTGGCTCGCGCGGTGCATGCCGGAGTTGAAGCGCTTGACCCCGTCGATCACCCACTCGTCGCCCTCGCGGCGGGCCGTCGTCTCCATGTAGGTGGCGTCCGAGCCGTGGTTGGGCTCGGTCAGGCCGAATGCAAGGCCCGCCTCGCGGCGCAGGGCCGACTCGACGAAGACCTCCTTCTGCGCCGGCGTCCCGAACTCGTGGGCCAGGATCACCGTCGGGAAGTTGCCGATCACCGACACCTCGCTCTGGGGATCGTTGTGCAGCCCGATGCCACGGCGGTTGAGGTGCTCGCGGATGACAGCGAGCGCGAAGTTCGACCCGCCGCGGCCCCCGAGCTCCTCCGGCAGGGCGTACCGCCAGAGGCCGGCGCGGTCGGCACGGTCCATCATCTGCTCGAGCAGGGCCTCCCATTCAGCGCTCGGCACGCCGCCGGCCTCGAAGTCGGTGCGTGCGTACTCGCGGCGATGGTCGAAGAACCGGGCGTTGTCGCCCTCTTCTTCGAGCGGGCGGATCTCGGCGGCGATGAACTCGTCGATCTCCGCGAGCTGGTCGATGATCTCGGTCGGCAGGTCCTCGGTCACGGTCGCTCCTTTGCGGGCGTGCCCTTCTCCTCCTCGGGCGTGTTCTCCTGCTGCTGCAGATAGCCGGGATTCGCTACCTCGAGCTTGGCGCGGACGGTAGCGCGCAGGGCCGCAAGCACCTCCTCGGCGCGCCCGTCCAGCGCACCGCTGCGGATCGCGCCGGCAAGCTCTGACTCGTCGGCGACGCCGAGCCGTTCCAGCGCGGCCGAGTGGACGGCGGCGTGCTCCTCGGCATGGGCGATCTCACGCCCGACCATCCCCAGCGCGCGCATCATGACGCGAAGCTCGAATGCCGCGCGGCCGTCCAGCCGCGGCAGCAGATCGTCGCCGAGCGTGCCGCGGGTGGCGTCGAGCAGCTCAAGCGCGGTCGGCCGGTCGTGCAGGCGCGGACGAGCCGGCTCCCGGGGAACCGCGGGAGCCGGCTCCACCCCCGGCTCACCTGCGGGGCGCGGATCAAGCAGCTCCAGCAGGTCCCACTCGACCTCGCAGGCCCGGCGCCCGATCACCGCGTGCTCGATCGAGCGCCTCGAGCCGGACAGATGCGTGAACGCCTGCATCACGCAGATCACGCCCCACCGCAGGGTGCCCGCGAGCTCCCACCAGCGCAGCGCCGCGGGATCGACCTCGACGGCGGCGTGACGCTCGTATGCAGCGAGGAGCTCCTCGCGCGTGCCGAGACCGGCGGCGGGGCGATCGGGCCGCATGAAGCGCCACGCCCGCACGCACAGCCACCCGAGATCCTCGACCGGTTCGCCGAGGTGGGCGAGCTCCCAGTCGAGCACTCCCGTCACGTCGTCTGCTCCGACCAGCAGGTTGCCCATCCGGAAGTCCCCGTGCACGAGCGTGCGCGGCCCCGCGGGAGGCCGATCCGCCTGGAGGGCGCGAAAGGCGAGCTCGAACGTCGGGTGTGGCTCGCCGAGCTGGTCGTGCATCTGGCGCAGGAGCGCCAGCTGGTCCTCGACCGGCGGAGCAAGCGCCGGGTCGGCCGGCATGCGGTGGACGGCGGCGAGCGCCGAGGCGATGCTCTCGAGCAGCGCGGGCGCCTCGGGAACTTGCCCCGCGGCGAGAATCTTCTTTGGATCGGTGCTGCCCGCGAGCGCCTCGACGACGGTCCAGCTCAGACCGAGAGCGGGGTCCTCGGTGCCGTGCGCGATGACCGCCGGCACCGGAACCCCGGCCCGGGCGGCCGCCTCGAGCAGCGCGGCCTGCGGGAGCGGATCGCCGCCCAGCGCGCCGCGACGGTCGATCTGTAGGAACAGCTCGCCGTGTGAGGCGGTCGCGAAGGCGAAGGTCTCTCGCGACGCGCCGCTGCTGAGCCGGAGGACCTGGCCCGTGAGCGGCTCTCCGAGGACCTCACCGAGCCGGGCGGCGATCGCACGGACACGCTCCTCCCCGGTTTGCCCCACGCTGGGAAGTCTCTCAGACGGCAGGCCGGCGCCGGCCGGCGGCGATCAATCGACGAGCCGGCGCTCGACCGCCCAACGGCTGAGCTGATGGCGCGTGGAGAGCTGACGCTTGCGCAGGACCGCACTCACGTGGGCCTCGACCGTCTTCGCCGAGATGCCGAGCTCGAGCGCGATCTCCTTGTAGAGATAGCCGCGCGCGATGTACCGCAGCACCTCACGCTCGCGGGGGGTGAGCTGGTCGAGCTGGGCCGGTCCGGGGTCACAG
>CAVUZM010000012.1:0-142687 GCA_963746005.1 uncultured Actinomycetes bacterium
GTATGGGCCTTCTCCTCGCGCCTGGTTACGCGGAAACCGCTAAGTAAGGATTTAGGTGTGCCAGGGACGTCCACGTTGCTCGGCGGGGGTGGATCGTGGTCGTTCAGAATCGAGCCGACGGACACAAGTTATGCCGTCGTGGGGACCTGTGAGCGCGCACCTCTACGCACCGCTGAAGATGAACGCGCCCCACTGGGTCACCTCTCCGTAGGGACGATCGGCATCGGCAACGGCGTGGTAGTCGCGGCCGGCGCCATTGGCGGTCGCGCTGCTCGCGAAGCGACGGTCTAGTGGCGACGTACTGGTCTTCTTCACCGGGCGTTAAGTCGACGAAGCCACTGCTGCGCGCTACACAAAGCAGGAGCAGGTTGTACGCTCTCTGCGTACCGCTTCGTAGAAGTGGCTCATCAGGAGGCGCCGCAGCCGCAGTCCCCAATTCGACCAGAACGTCGACACTACCCCGGCCGCACCAGCAGCGAGAACATAGACCCGAGCGAAAGAGCCTCGTCGCGTTGGCGTATTCGGTACACGCCCGTGCGGCACGTGGATGCCACAACGAGCAATGGCGCGTAGTCCTGGAACTCAAGGATCTCCCAGGCCCGCAGTGGCCGTCGTAGGCCAGGTCAGGGCTGCGTCGATGGGTGCCAAAGATCGAAGCTGACCCATGACAGCGAAGTGGACATGGGTTGCCCCGAGGCATCGCGCTGCGAACGTTGTTTCTCGTCGCCTCTGTTCCGACGAGCAGGCTGGAGCGATACGACGCGAAGATGCGCGGCGACGAGGCCCGCCTCAAACGCCGCACCCGGGAGAGGATCTGATTGCGGAAGCGGATTGCCGATCACCACGCCATACGTCGTTTCTGGCAAGCGGCTTGCGCGCTCGATACAGAGGGAGCGAACCACTGCTGACGGCGAATAGACAACGACGAAATGGTCGATTAGGCACGAGCCCGATCCCCATGGAATCCCATGCAACGGAAGCAACCCGAGAAGGCCAACTGCAACGATGCACACTGTCGAAACGGACATCTCGGTTAGAGCTACCTGAATCGGCGACAGGAGATGTTCGCCGATTGTCGGACCAAACGCCTGTATCGCCACCGCGAGCTCGCGTTCGCTCCGCTCGTGGGCGAGGAGATAACCGTCGACTATCTGGGCGTCGCTGTCTGCGTCGATGAAGAGTCGAGCCAGATCTGTTGACGTTAAGCCGGGGGCTTCGATCACGTCGACACTGGAGCTCTCCGAAACGACCAGTGCGAGCGAACCGTTCGGGCTGGTAACGAGGTAGACAAGCGCCTCGCTTGCCCGGACAGCCGAAGCGGCTGTCTCGAACGACGGAGCCGAAAGAAACGATTTGAATCCCGGAAGCGCCCGAATCGACTCCACGAGGAGGGCGAGAGAGTCCGAGATTCTTGCGGTCTCGCCGACCGATGGCTCGAGCCCGCCGCGTCGAGACCGTTCGAGGAGGTCATATGCTTCGTGTAGTTCGCGGTAACTCTGCTCAAGCGCGGGATCGAATGTATGCAGGCGCTCGAGGTCCTCTTGCTCATGACCCATCCAGTGTATGAGCTGCCGTGCGCGCCCTTGTTCGAGGAGTTCGACCGCTCGCTCAGGGCGACCTGCCCTGGCCAGCGCATAGGCAGCCCAGCGAGCGACGTTGAGACTATCGCGAAGCTCCACCTCGCGACCGACGGCCGTCGATCGAGATTCCCATGCCCGCGCTGCAGCCAATGCTGCGGTTTCCCAAGCGTCGGAGGCGCTCTGCCAATCGGCCGCCTGGGAGTGTAGTTCCGCGAGAGCTCGGGCCGCGCCTCGGGCGTCGCGCGGTGACGTATCGGGACTGACACCGAGCAATGCGTTCCGATATGCCTCGATCGCCCCTTCGCGATCATGAAGGGCGACTAGACAGTCGCCGAGTTGTCGATACGTTCTCCCAGCGTGAACCGGAGCCTCTGCGAGGGGTTGCAAATCAAGGGCGGCGCGCGCGTCCGCAGCGGCCTCAGCGAGCAACTGCTGGCTAGCATCCTCAGGCGTATCGTCAAGGTGCGCAAGCTGAAGCTTGTCCGTCGACATGTTGTGCAACACCTGGGCGGTGAGCGCGTCGTCTGCGGCAGCGCGGAACCCTCGTGCGGCCTCAGCGTAGTGTTCGAGGGCGCTGTTGATATTCGTCCGCCGATCGCCGAGTCGTCGGCGGCTGTAAGCGAGGCCAAGATTGATCTGTGTGTAGGCCCAGTCGCGAGTGTCGCGGTCGAAGGAACGCCAGGTGAGCGCGATCTCAAGGTGCTCAATGGCCCGGTCGATTTCGGAATCGACTTGCTTGTCCTCGACCGTTACCGCTTCCCAGTCAAACTCTGGCCGGTCTCGCATCTGAGCTAGCTCAAGCATGCTCAGTGCAAGGTTCGTGTGCGACATCGCCCAACCATCGGCGTCGTTTTCCAGCGTGAGCAGCTCGAGTGCTCTGCCTTGGAGTTGGATGGCGCGGGTCTGGTTAGCAACGGGGTCACCTTGCAGCCGGCCCGCGTAAGCGGTTCCGAGGTTTTGGAGGGTGTGCCCCAGCTCCAGCGGATCGCTGAGGTCCGGGTTTGTCTCATAGATCTCGACCGCGCGAGTGAGGAGACTAATGGCCTGCTCAAACCGTCCGGCACGCCCGTCGCCAGGCATTTCGATCAGTGCGACGGCTCCCCGCATCGCCGCCGGAGCCTCGATGTACTCAGCGCCGGGAACACGCCCCAAAGCGATCAGGTCCTCGGCTAAGCCATACGCCGCCGGCCAGTCGCGCTGCCGCATGGCCGCTTGAAGCTGATCGGTGAGCGCCTCAACCCGCGGCTCGATGTATCGCGTTGACAACTCGATTATCGCCTCTTCGAAGCCTGCCCAAGCCTCTGCGAAGCGACCCTTCGCGGCCGCCTCTAGGAGAGCCAGCACCGCCAACGCAACATGCCGCTCTTCGCCCTCGCTCGATTGCTCCACTCGGTCCCGCGCTGTTCTGATCGCCAGTTCAGACGCAAGCTCTGGATGGTCCGCGTACATCGCCTCCAATGCAGCGGCGCTGGTTGCTTCGAAGACGTGGTCCAGGGCATAAACGACCTTCCGTGTTGGACCAGACTCGTTAATCGCATTGAGGAAATCCGCGTAGTCGGAAGCCAAGCCCCACGCCCCGTCGGTCAAATTGCGCTGCGCAGCCTCCACGTCGCCGACATCGGCAGCGAGGTCGCGTCCGGTCGCAACCGCCACGACCTGGTGCGATGTAACGAGAACTGGCCCCGGCGCCTCTCTCGCCTCGATGCCCATCCGTTCTCAGGACGCGGCAAGCACCAGACTGTGCGACTGGAACGGGTTGGCCTCGCCCGCTATCTCTTCCTGCGTCACGGCGAGGATCACCGGCGCCAAGGTCGACAGTCGAGTAAGAACGAGCGGCGCGGCTCTTGGTCGCTCTTGCCCGCATTGCACACACACATCGATCAACCAAGAGCCACCAGCCAAGAACGGCAAGAGATCTGGGCGCTCGACAAGGTCGATTATGAGCCACTCCACCCGACGGTGCAGGCTCCCGCAGGCCCCGCACCGGACTTCCGCTTGTTCTGCGTAGGAGATAGTCACCCCGACATCCTCGCTGAAGCGGGGTTGCGCTATCTCCAGGAATGCTCGAGCCCCGTATGGGCCTTATCGACATGCCTCCATGAGAAGGTTGGGACATGACCGGATCGCCGCTCGACGCGCTCCTCACGCGCGAGCTCGCGCGCTTCGAGGACACCCACCCCCGCTCCCGCGCGCTCGCGGCGGACGCTCGGCGGTCGCTGCTCGGCGGGGTGCCGATGCACTGGATGGTGCGCTGGCCCGGCGGGTTTCCGGTGTTCGCGGCCGAAGCTGCGTGGCGCCCGGTTCCGCGACGTCGACGGCAACGAGTACGTCGACTTCTGCCTCGGCGACACCGGCGCGATGGCCGGGCACTCGCCGGAGCCGACCGTTCGGGCCGTGGCCGCGCAGGCGGCGCGCGGGATCACGCTGATGCTGCCGAGCGAGGACGCGCTCTGGGTCGCCGAGGAGCTCGGCCGGCGCTTCGGGCTTCCGCTCTGGCAGTTCGCGCTCACCGCCACCGACGCGAACCGGTTCGCGATCCGGCTCGCCCGCGCCGTCACCGGGCGGCCGAAGATCCTCGTCTTCAACTGGTGCTACCACGGCACGGTCGACGAGACCTTCGCGACGCTCGCGGACGGCCGCGTCGTCGCCCGCGCGGGGAACCTCGGCCCGCCGGTGCCGCTCGACGAGACGACGCGCGTCGTCGAGTGGAACGACATCGAGGCGCTCGAGCGGGAGCTGGCCCACGGCGACGTCGCCTGCGTCCTCGCCGAGCCCGCGCTCACGAACGTCGGGATCGTCCTCCCCGATGACGGCTTCCACGAGGCGCTCCGCGAGGCGACCCGCCGCCACGGCAGCCTCCTGATCGTCGACGAGACGCACACGCTCTGCGCCGGCCCCGGCGGCTACACCGCCGCGCATGGGCTCGAGCCGGACGTGCTCACGATCGGCAAGGCGATCGGCGGCGGGATCGCCTCGGCCGCGTACGGGTTCACCGAGGAGGTCGCCGAGCGCGTCCAGGCCGCGATCCCCGAGGACGAGTCCGACGTCGGCGGGGTCGGCGGCACGCTGGCCGCGAACGTGCTCTCGCTCGCGGCGATGCGGGCGACGCTCGGCGAGGTGCTCACCGACGAGGCGTTCACCCGGATGATCGCGCTCGGCGAACGCTTCGAGCAGGGCGTGCAGGCGGCGATCGACGCCCACGCGCTGCCGTGGCACGTGACCCGCCTCGGCTGCCGGGTCGAGTACCTCTTCCGGCCGGAGCCGCCGCGCACCGGGTCGGAGGCGGCCGCCGGGGCCGACCCGCTCCTCGACCGGCTGATCCATCTCTACGCGCTCAACCGCGGCATCCTGCTGACGCCGTTCCACAACATGGCGCTGATCTCGCCGGCCACGACCGCCGAGGACGTCGACCGGCACACGAGCGTCTTCGCGGAGGCGGCCGGAGAGATCGCCGGCGCCTAGATGGTTGATGCCATGCCCGGGTGCGTCCGGGGATGGCTCAGACCAAGCAGGGCGTTCGGATCGACCACAGGCCAGGCCGGTTGGCCTGGACAAGGGCGAGCCGGACGATCCTGCGCCGTGTCTGGGCCACCAGCCAGACGCGGGCAGGTGTGGCATCAACCATCTAGCGCTTTACGTCCTTCTTACGCAGCCGGAACGCGGGAGTTACACGGCCGCGAGACGCTCGTGGCCGGGGGGTAGCGTCACTTGCGCGTGGTAACCGCTCTTCCCCTTGAGCGTTGCCGCGAACGCTACGCCGCATGTGTCGCCGGGGGGCCGCATCGCCCAGGTGCGGTCCCCCGTTTTCCACACCATGACCTCGAGCGCACATCTCGAACCCGCACTGATCGCCCGGCTCCGCCAGGTCCGGGGTAACGGACCTGCGACCGAGGCGGAGCTTCGGCTCCTGCGCGAGCAGGCCGGCGGCTGGGCACGGGCTCTGCGTGGGCAGATCGAGGCGAGCGAGCGGAGGCTCGACGCAGCGGTCGCGGACCCGACGACCTCGCTCACCGAGGTCGCGACCGAGCTGCGCCGGCTCGAGCTGCTCCACCCGGAGCTGGCCGAGCTCGAGTCGCTCCTCGCGGACCTCGATCGCCGCGCTCGCGAGCTCCGCGCCGGTTGGCTCAGGCACGGCTCAGGTTGACTCGACAGGGCCCGGCGCGCTTTGATCGTCGCGTTCTGACGGACCGAAGGGCAGGGACGTCGACAAGCCGCCGGAAGGGACTCCGCATGTCGTGGTTCTCACGTTCCTATTCCTCGCTGACCGAGTCGCTCGACCACCGCTTCGGCTGGGACAAGATGCCGAAGCTGATCGCGATGCTCACCCTGATCGGGATCCGCAACCGGCTGCGCGCCGAGAACCTCTACGACAGCGGGCGCGGCCCCGACGACAAGCCGCCGACGGGCTTCGACGACGACCGGCACCTGACCGCCCGGACGCTCGACGGCACCTACAACGACCTCGAAGCAGCCGCTGATGGGAAGCCTCGGCAGCCGCTTCGGGCGCAACGTGCCCTTCACCAAGGCCTATCCGGACCCGCCCGACAAGCTGCTGGAGCCGAATCCGCGGACGGTGAGCCTCGAGCTGCTGACCCGCAAGGAGTTCATCCCGGCGACGACGCTGAACCTGCTCGCCGGCGCCTGGATCCAGTTCGAGGTGCACGACTGGTTCAGCCACGGCAAGAACGAAGCAGAGAACCCCTGGGTGATCCCGGTCGCAGACGACGACCCGTGGCCGACCCACCCGATGGAGATCCAGCGCACGAGAAAGGACCCGAGCTCCGACCCGAACGGCCCGCCGACGTTCGTCACCGCGGACACGCACTGGTGGGACGGCTCCCAGATCTACGGCAGCGACCCGGCCTTCGCGCAGGCGATCCGCTCCGGGGAGAACGGCAAGCTCAAGATCGACGCGACCGGCCTGATCCCGAAGGAGATCGAGGCGCACGTCGACCTCACCGGGGTCGCCGGCAACTTCTGGGTCGGGCTCGCGATCCTCCACGCGCTGTTCATGCTCGAGCACAACGCGATCTGCGACCACCTGCACGCGAAGTACCCGCAGCTCTCCGACCAGGACCTCTACGACAAGGCGCGGCTCGTGAACGCGGCGCTGATGGCGAAGATCCACACCATCGACTGGACGCCGGCGATCATCGCCCATCCGACGACGGTCACCGGGATGCGCGCCAACTGGTACGGCCTCCTCGGCGAGCGGTTCGACAAGCGCTTCGGCCGCCAGACCCGCAACGAGCTCTTCCACGGGATCCCCGGCTCGCCGAAGGAGCTCTTCGACGTGCCGTACTCGCTCACCGAGGAGTTCGTCGCGGTCTACCGGATGCACCCGCTGGTCCCCGACGACTTCACGTTCCGCGCGCTCAGCGACGACCACGTGATCCAGGAGCGGAACTTCTCGGAGATCGGCGTGCTCCACGTGCGCGAGGTCTTCGAGCAGGTGCCGCTCGAGGATCTCCTGTACTCGTTCGGCGTCGCGCACCCGGGAGCGATCGCGCTCCACAACTACCCGCGCTTCCTGCAGAAGCTCGAGCGCGCCGACGGCGAGATCCTCGACCTGGCCGCGGTGGACATCGTGCGGACACGCGAGCGCGGCGTGCCGCGCTACAACGAGTTCCGGCGGCTGTTCCACCTCGAACCGGTGAAGACGTTCCAGGAGCTGACGGGCGGCGACACCGAGCTCGCGCAGGAGATCAGCAGCGTCTACGGCGGCGACATCGAGCGCGTCGACCTGACGATCGGGCTCTACGCGGAGCCAAAGCCCAAGGGCTTCGGCTTCGCCGACACGACGTTCCGTGTCTTCGTGCTGATGGCGTCGCGCCGGCTCGAGGCGGACCGGTTCTTCACCGACGACTACCGGCCGGAGGTGTACACGCAGGCCGGGTACGACTGGGTCGAGTCGAACACGATGCGCTCGGTGCTGCTGCGCCACTTCCCCTCGCTCGCTCCGACGCTGGCAGGCGTGGCCAATCCGTTCGCGCCGTGGACGGCGACCGGCTCGTGACCGAGCTCGCGCCCGGCGTCCACAGCCTCGGCCACGGCAAGGGCGGCCATG
The DNA here is from genome assembly GCA_963746005.1 of uncultured Actinomycetes bacterium. GTDB lineage: Bacteria > Actinomycetota > Thermoleophilia > Gaiellales > Gaiellaceae > CAVQZA01. Next base: position 7,648 of record CAVUZM010000012.1, read on the forward strand.
TCCACGCGTTCCTGCTCGACGACGGCGGCGAGCTCACGCTCGTCGACACGCTGTTCGAGAGCGACGGCAGGCTCGTGCTGGCGGAGATCGACCGGATGGGCCGGCCGCACTCCGACCTGAAGCGGATCGCGCTCACCCACGCCCACCGCTCGCACCTCGGCGGCCTCGCCGCGCTGAAGCGGGCGAGCGGCGCGACGGTCTACGCCCACGCCTGGGAGGCGGACATCATCGGCGGGGAGCGCCGCGCGCAGCCCGTCACGCTGCTGCCGAAGCAGTCGCTCCGCCTGATCCCGTTCCAGCTCGGCCTCCGGTTCAACTTCCCGAAGGCCGTGCCGTGCCCGGTGGACGAGGGCCTCGACGAGGGCGACGCGCTCGGGCCGCTGCAGGTGATGCACACGCCCGGCCACTCGCCGGGGTCGCTCTCGTTCTACTGGCCGGAGCGGAGCTTCCTGATCGCCGGCGACACGCTCGCGACCTGGCCGAACCTCTGCACGGGCTGGACCGCGTTCAACCTCAACCACACCCAGACGCGCGCGTCGGTCCGGCGGATGGCCGCGCTCGAGGCCCGGCTGGTCGGAGTCGGCCACGGCGATCCGATCACCGCCGAGGCGATCGACCTGGTCCACGAGCTGGCGGAGAGCTAGGCGGCGCGCGGAGGCTGCGACTCGCGGTTCAGCTCTTCGGCGTAGCGCAGGTTCGCGTAGACGACCGCCTCGTGGTGGGCGTAGCCCAGGACGTTGCAGGCGAAGCGGTACCAGTCGATCCAGGACGTGAGCCGCATGTCTTCCATGCCTCTCGTTGTAGCGCGGTCCGGCGCACGATGGGTTAAGGCGTGGTGAAGCGTGCGTTACGGCTCGAAACGGGGCCCAGGGGCGGCACGACGCCGTGCCGCCCCTGCGCCCCGCCCCGCAGCTAGAACAGGACGATCACGAACGGGATCGAGCGGGTCGGGAAGCTCGAGTCCGGCGCGTCGCCGGCGGTCTCGACGTGGAACGAGCCGTCCGCGAGACGCGACACCGCGATTCCGGCGGCCTGGCCCTGGACGGGGGTCGCAGTCGCCACCGTGGACGCGTTGCCCACGAACCGGACGTCGGTGCCGTTGCCGTCCCTGCGAACCTGGACGGCACCGCCGCTGCAGTTGAAGCGGTCGCCGAAGAACTGGTTGCCGGTCTGCCACACCTCGGGCAGGTTCCCGACGCCCTTGCTCGGGTCACCGGTGACGTAGGCGACCCCTCGCACGGCTCCCGCCGAGCAACGTGGCTGCGCGACCGCGGTTCTGTCGACGACCGCGAACGCGGAGCCTCCGATCGCGAAGAACAGCGCGACGGAGGCTATGACGAGCGCGGGTGAAGGGCGGAGCTTGCGGACCATGGTGTTTCTCCTTGTCGGATAGGGCGGCTATCAAGTCCAAAGACGCCGTAGAGAGCAGGTTCTTGCCGTCCGCAACCCTCATTACCCTCGAATGCACGAGCACCCCGGAGCCCCAGAAGCACCACGGCGCCTTCGGCGAGGACGCCTTCGGACAGTACGCCGAGAACGCGGCGCGGTTCTTCGGCACCCCGCAGTACATCGTCGGCCAGACGATCGTCGTGATCGTCTGGGTCATCCTGAACGCGGTCGGGCTCAGCCTGAAGTGGGATCCGTACCCGTTCATCCTCCTGAACCTCGCCTTCTCGCTCCAGGCCGCCTACGCGGCGCCGCTGATCCTGCTCGCGGCGACGCGGCAGGCCGAGCGCGACAAGAAGTTCGCCACGGTCGTCGGCAAGCGCCACGACGAGATGGAGGCGCACGACGAGGCGGCCCTCTCGGAGCTACGGAAGCTCCTCGACGACAACACCAAGCTGACCAAGGCCGACAAGGAGCTAACGGAGCAGGTCGCCGCGCTCACGCGCGAGATCCACGCGAAGCTCAGCGGCTGAGCTCGGCCACGAGCGGGCCGGTGTCGAGCGGGTCGTAGCCCAGCCGCACGGCCACGTCCTCCGAGAGCGGCCGGGTGCCCTCGGCGAAGAGCGCGCGGAGCCGCTCGCCCGTCTCGGGCATGCGCCACCATTGCTCGCCGACCTCGCGCCGAAGATGGTCGGCGAGTTGCGGCGAGCGGATCCACGCGCGCAGGTAGTCGGCCGAGTAGAAGCCCGCGTCCATGTCCGAGAGGTATTGGTCGGCCCGGTAGCGGATCCCCACCGCCGCCGTCAGCCCCTCGGAGTAGCCGGCCGCCGAGCCGCCGCCAGCCGTAGGAAACCGCGTCCAGAAGTCGAGCTCGAACCGGAGCTTCGCGGCGTAGCGGCGGTACAGCATCGCCTCGAGGAAGGTCGTCGCCTCGGCGTTTCGCGCCGCCTCCTCGTCGGAGAGGCCGAAGTGCTCGGCGTGCCAGCCGGGCTCCCGGGAGATCGACTCGAGGATGTACGAGTAGATCTCGGTCAGCGCATGGTCGCGCGACAGCTTGCGGAAGGTGTACGGGAGCGACGGGTCGCAGCCCGCGTAGTGCAGCGCGTGGCCCGCCTCGTGCATGAACGCCTGGTAGTCGTGCACCCCGCCCTGGGCGCGCGTGATCAGGTGCACGACCTGCGGCGGATCGGAGGCGATCACGCACGCGCGCGGCGACTTCTGCGGCCGGTCGTCGAGGTCGAGCCGGATCCCGGGCTGCGCGGCCATGTCGAACCCGAGCTTCCCGAGCGACGCGAGGCAGACCTCGACGCAGCGATCCTTCGGGTAGGTGGCCTCGAGCGGCGACAGCCGCCGGAGGTAGTGGACGTGGCTCGAGCTCGGCACCTCGTCGCGCCCGGGGCCGAGCAGGCGCTCGAACCAGCGATCGCGCAGCGCCTCGTACGCGGCCGTCGTCGCCTCGCTCGCCGCTGCGAGCGCACGCTCCAGCTCGCGAAGCGAGATCCCCTTCTCGCCGTCCGTGCGCGCGACGACGTCGCGCTCGCCCGTGATCTCGCCCTCGAGCGCCTCGATCGTGGAGAGGAGGTCGAGCCGGTCGGGGTTGAACGCCGCGTTCGCGTCGGCGAAGACGGAGCCGAGCTCCTCGCGGTCGCCGTAGGCGTCGAGCACCGCGAGCCTCGCCTGGGCGCTGCGAAGCGGCAGCTCCTCTCCCTGGAACTCGATCCGTGCGGCCAGCATCGCGTTGTCGAGCGCGTCCTGCGCTTCGGCGATCTCGGCGGTGATGATCCCGCTCTCGCAGGTCTTGCGCAGCCGGTAGAGGCGCTCGAGCTCGTCGCCGTCGGCGGCCTCTTCGGCGCGCAGGAGCTCGTCGAGCTGGGCGCGGGTGAACAGGTCGGTGTAGCGGGCCACGATCGCCGCCTGCTCCGAGACGTCCTTCTCGCCCACGCGCACCGCGCGGCCCTCCTCGGAGCGCTCGAACAGGTAGCGCTGGAGGCGGGACTCGAACTCGGTGGGCGTGAGGACCGACGTCGTGCTCATCGGCTTCCCAGCCTATCCAAGGAACGCAAATCGAGGCGTCACCGCTCTAACGGTATGATCGGGCCAGGGTGGGTCAGCGCACCGGCACCGGGGGAATGCAGAGCTACGCGACGACGATCGCCGGGCTCTGGGAAGGCCTCGCTCGGACTCTCACCGAGCTGGAGGCGCTCGCCGCCGTGCCCGAGACGCTGTCCGCAGAGCGGCTGCCTGCTCTCCAGTACGCCCTTCACACCGCCGGCGAGCGCATCGCGGGGCTGACGCCGCCGCTCGGCGCCGAGGCGGTGCACGAGGAGCTCGCGGCCGCGGTCGCCGACGCGCGCGATGCCACCGCGGAGGTCGCCGACACCGTCGAGGCATTCGGCGAGGAAGCGGCCGCACCGCTCGTCTGGGAGTGGCGCGGGGCGCTCTTCCGCGTCCGGCTCGCCCGCCGGCGGCTGCTCAATCCCGAGCCTCTGCCCGCCGATCCGCTGCGGCCGTCCCTGGCGGCGCCCCGCCGCGCAGCGGTCTCGGTCGCGCTGATCTGCACCGCGGCCGTCGCGCTCGTCGCGGGCGCGCTCGTCGGCCACTGGCCGCTCGTCGCCGCCGGCGTGCTCGCGCTGTTCGGCGGCATGTTCGCGCAGCGCTAGACGGAGAGCCGCGCGAGCGAGCGCTCCATGCCCAGCAGCTCGAGGCTCTCGAACAGGCCCGGCGACACGCGCGAGCCGGTGACCGCGACGCGGATCGGCTGGAACGCCTTGCGCGGCGACAGCTCGAGCCGCTCCGCCAGCCCGCGCAGCGCCTCCTCGATCGGCCCCGCCTCCCACGGCTCCACCTCGGCCAGGGCCTCGCGCGCCGCGTCCAGCACGGCCGGGTCCAGATCGGCCGGGTCCGGCTCGACGTCGTGGAAGAAGAAGCCGGCGAACCCGGGGAACTCGCCGAGCCGGGTGATCTTCTCCTGCACGAGCGGCGCCGCCTTCCTGACGGTCGCCTCGTCCCACTCCGGGCCGAGGAACTCGACGAGCGCGGCGGCGTAGTCCTCGGGGCTCATCGCCCGCAGGTAGACGCCGTTCATCCAGTCGAGCTTCTCGTAGTCGAAGGCGGCGGGACTCTTGATCACGCGATCGAGGTCGAAGCGCGCGATCAGCTCGTCGCGCGACATGATCGTCGTCTCGCCGTCGGGGGCCCAGCCGAGCAGGGCGAGGAAGTTCATCAGCGCCGGCGCGACGTAGCCGAGCTCGCGCAGCTCGTCGACCCCCTGCGCGCCGTGTCGCTTCGAGAGCTTCTTGCCGTCGGTGCCGAGCACGTTCGGGACGTGCGCGTAGACCGGCAGCTCGCCGCCGGCCGCGCGGATGATGTTGATCTGCTTCGGGGTGTTGGAGATGTGGTCGTCGCCGCGGATCACGTGCGTGATCCCGTCCCAGACGTCCTCCATCGGCGAGGCGAAGTTGTAGGTCGGGCGACCGTCCGAGCGGAGGATCACGAGATCCTCGAGCTGCTCGTTCGGGAACTCGATGTGACCCTTCACGACGTCGTCCCAGCCCGTCACGCCCTCGTCCGGCATGCGGAACCTCACGGCGCCTTCGTCCTCGTAGGCCTTCCCCTCGGCGACGAGCTTCCGCGCCGCCTCGCCGCAGTCGTCGAAGCGGTCGAGCTGGTAGGTCGGCTCGCGGTCCCAGTCGAGCCCGAGCCACGCGAGCGACTCGAGCGCGTGGTCGACCGCGCCCTGCACCTCGCGGCTCGTGTCGGTGTTCTCGATCCGGACCAGGAACTCGCCGCCCTCGTGGCGGGCGAAGAGCCAGTTGAAGAGCGCGGTGCGAACGCCGCCGACGTGGAGCGCGCCGGTCGGGCTCGGCGCCATGCGGACGCGGACGGCCATGTCCGGGATCGTAGACGCGCGGGCTTCGGTGCTACTGGTCGGAGCCGCAGCTCCGCAGGCCGATCGCGTCGTACATCGACTGCAGCGGGCCCATGAGGTTCGACGCCTTGACGATCTCGGACGGGTCGTGCCTGCTGTGGGCGAGCCTGATGTGGCTGTCGACGGCCCTGAGCTGGCTCAGGATCGGCGCCATCGGCGCCTTCAGCGCGGCCGGCACCGGAACCTTCTCCACGCGCCCGTTCTCCTCCAGGAAGAGGTCGAAGATCTGGCCCAGGGTCACGCCCATCGTGTACTGGTCGTGCTTCTTCCCGGCCGCGTTGTAGCGGCCCTCGAGCGTCTTGTAGACGGGTGTGTAGCCCCTGCAGATCGAGCTGACCTGCGCCTGGTAGGCGGCCGGGGTGCCTGCACCGGCCGTGCCGGCGACGAGCAGCGCCGTGAGCGCCGTGACCGCGAGCATCAAGACAATTGTCCGCATGGCCTCGTCCATCGGCACCCCGGCGACACGACTTGAGCCGCCGATAGGGTGGGCCCGTGTTCTTCGGCGGCCACCTCTCCACCGCTGGCGGGATCGACAAGGCCCTCGACCGCACGGAGGCGATCGGCGGCGACGCGGTGCAGGTCTTCACCCAGAGCCCGCGCATGTGGCGGCCGACGAACCACGACCCGGCCACGCTCGCCCGCTTCCGCGAGCGCCGCGAGGAGCTCGGCCTGCACGGCGTCGTCTGCCATGCGATCTACCTGATCAACCTCGCGAGCCTCGACGACGAGCTGTACGGGAAGTCGGTCGCGGCGCTCTCGAACACGCTCGAGGTGGCGCGGGAGATCGAGGCCGAGGGCGTCGTGTTCCATGTCGGCTCACACCTCGGCGCCGGGCTCGACGCGGGGCTCGAGCGCGTGGTGCCCGCGCTTGCGCAGGCGCTCGAGCTCACGACGGAGCGCACCTGGCTGCTGATGGAGAACTCGGCCGGCGCAGGCGGCACGATCGGGCGCTCGATCGCCGAGCTGGCCCTGCTCCACGCTGCGCTCGACCACCACCCCCGCCTCGGCGTCTGCCTCGACTCGTGCCATCTCTACGTGTCCGGAGTGGACGTGACCGATCCGGTCGCGCTCGACGCGGCCCTCGACGAGCTCGACGGGTCGATCGGGCTCGACCGGCTCCGTTGCCTGCACGTGAACGACTCGAAGGCCGAGCTCGGCTCGAACCGCGACCGGCACGAGGACATCGGCGAGGGGCTGATGGGCGAGGGCCTCGGCGTCTTCCTCGCGAACCCGCGCCTCCAGGGACTGCCCGCGCTGCTCGAGACGCCCGGGCCCGACGGGCACGGGCCCGACGCGGCGCAGCTCATCCGGACGCGAGAGCTCCGAGAGCGCTGGCTGTGAGCCGCTTCGGCGGCCAGAACGCGACCGGGACGCTGCGCCGCGTCCTCCTGCGCGCGCCGCGGCCCGCCGACGGCGAGCTCTGGCGCGAGTACGGCTGGCGCGCCGCCCCCGACCCGGTCGAGATCGCGGCCGAGCACGATGACCTCTGCGCGATCCTCGAGGACGCGGGCGCCGAGGTCGTGCTGGCCGCGGCCGCGCTCGGGCCCAACCCCGACGCCGTCTACGTCTTCGACCCCGCGATCGTCTGCGACCGCGGCGCGATCGTCCTGCGGCCCGGCAAGGAAGGGCGCCTGGGCGAGGCCGGGGCGATCGCGCTCGACCTCGCGGCCGCGGGCGTGCCCCGTCGCGGCGCGAGCTCGAGGCGCCCGCCACCGCCGAGGGCGGGGACACGCTCTGGCTGGACGAGCGAACCCTGCTCGTCGGCCGCGGCTACCGCACGAATCCGGCCGGGATCGAGGCGCTGCGCGAGGCACTCCCCGGGGTGGACGTCCACGTCTTCGACCTCCCGCACTGGCGCGGCGCCGGCGAGGTGATGCACCTCCTCTCGCTGCTCTCGCCGCTCGCGCCCGACCTCGCCGTCTGCTACCCGCCGCTGATGCCGGTGGCGCTGGTCGAGCTGCTCGAGGCGCGTGACATCCGGCTCGTGGCGGTGCCCGACGAGGAGTTCGACACGATGGGGCCGAACGTGCTCGCGGTCGCCCCGCGCGTCGGGCTCGCCCTCGAAGGCAACCACGTCACCCGGGAGCGGCTCGAGCGCGCCGGGGTCGAGATGCTGACCTACAAGGGCGACGAGCTGTCGCGCAAGGGCGACGGCGGCCCGACGTGCCTCACCCGGCCGCTGCTACGCGATCGGGCCTAGGCGCGCGAAGACGCGAAAGGTGGGGCTCCCGGCGGGCAGCTCCGAGAACTCGGGATTGACGCAGCCGATCTCGTCGGCCCGGCTCTCGTAGGCCTCCTCGACCTCGGCCTTGCACATCGGCAGCGGCCGCCGGGTCGAGCGGATCGCGCCGAACCCGCGCCCGCGCGCCTCGGCCGCCTCGAGCATCGAGAGGTCGATCTCGACGCCGTACACCTTCTGCATGCAGCCGATGTAGGTGTGGCCGTGGTCCTCGTAGGCGTAGAGGAAGGGACAGGAGCGCTCGACGCACGCGGCCGGGTAGACGACCTTGTCGCAGTGGACGGCGCACCTGCGGCACTCGAGCTCGTCCTGGGGACGGAGCGGGAGCTCCTCGAGGGTGTCGATCCGCTGCACGGACTCTGCCATTGGGCGAATTGTCCGCTCAGCAACCTGCCGCCGCAAGACTTGACATTTCGGGCGTTTTCAGGTTGTCGCAACGGCGTCCACGATCTCGAGCACGCCCGCCGGAGCCGTTGCGACGTGGTCGGGGTCCCGCCCGCGCGGGTCGCGGTCGGCGCGGAACCACAGCGCCTGGACGGTCGCCATCCCGACCGCCGCGGCGCCCTCCACGTCGTGGTAGCGCGAGTCGCCGACGAAGAGGGCGCGGCCCGGATCGACCCCGAGCGCGCGCAGCGCCCGCTCGAACGGCTCGGGGTGCGGCTTGCGCTTGCCGACCTCGGAAGAGAGCACGACGACGTCGAGCCGCCCCGCCAGGCCCCAAGCCTCGAGATCGCCCCGCACGAGCCACGCGGGATCGAAGGAGTTCGAGACGAGCCCGAGCCTCAGGCCGCGGGCGCGCAGCGCGTCGAGCAGGTCGAGCACGCCGTCTCCGACCCGGCGGGCGGGAGCCCAGGCCTCGTGCTCGGCGGCGAGGAACCGGTCGAGCTCCTCCGCGCTCGGCTCGATCCCGAGCTCGCCGAGGAGCCTCCGCATCAGCGCCGGATAGTCGATCTCGTCGAGCTCCTCGCGCCCCTGGAGCAGGGGCAGGTACCCGGCCCGGAACCGCGCGGTCAGCTCGGGGCTCGGCTCGCGCCCGAGCGCCCTCAGGCCGGAGTCGTGCCCGGCTTCGAGCAGGCGCTCGTCCCACACCCAGCCCACGAGCGTGTCGCCCCCGTCGAAGAGCACGGCCTCCAGCATCAGCCGGGCTAGGGTACCGGCGTGGCGCGGAAGATCCTGTGGGCCTCCGTCTTCGTCCTGCCGCCCGTCTCGCTGATCGCGCACTACGTCTTCCACGTCGGCGTGGTCGCAGACTTCCTCCTCGCGGCGCTCGCCCTGCTGCCGCTCGCGTGGGTGATCGGCGAGGCGACCGAGCATGCCGCGGAGCACACCGGCCCGGGGATCGGCGGCTTCCTGAACGCGAGCTTCGGGAACGCGCCGGAGCTGATCATCGCCCTGATCGCCGTCGCGGACGGGCTGCGCGGGGTCGTGCGCGGCACGATCACCGGCAGCGTCGTCTCGAACCTCCTGCTCGTCCTCGGCATCGCGCTGACCGTCGGCCACGGCGAACCGCGCGCCCGCCGGGTCGACCGGCGCTCGCTGCTCGTCCAGCTCGGGCTCGTGCTCGGCGCCGTGGTGGCGTTCACGTTCACGAGCGTGCCCGGGATGCACGGCGTGCGCGACCGGCACGCGCTGGCGCTCGGGAGCGTCCCGGTGGCGATCGTCCTGCTCGCGGTCTACGTCACCGTCACGGTGCACGGGCTGCGTCGCCATCGCCGGCTGCACGCGGAGTCGGGTCACGTAGCCGCGGAGTCCGAGTGGACGCTGGCCTCGGCGCTCGGTGTCCTGGCCGCGGCGACGGTGATGACGGCGCTCGTCAGCGAGATCCTCGTCCACTCGCTGACTGCCTTCGCCCACATCGTCGGGCTCTCGACCTTCTTCACCTCGGCCGTGATCGTGGCGATCGTCGGCAACGCGGCCGAGCACGGCGGCGCGGTCGTGATCGCATGGCGCGGGAAGTACCGGCTGCCCTCCGAGATCGCCGTCTCGTCGGCCGCCCAGGTCGCCCTGCTCGTCGCTCCGCTCGTGGTGCTGCTGTCGTTCGTGGTGCGGCCGCCCATCGCGCTCGCGTTCCGTCCCGTCGAGCTCGCGACGATGGGCGGCGCCGCGATCCTCGTCGCGCTCGTCGTCCGGGACGAGCGCGTTCGCCGCTGGGAGGGGTTCATGCTCCTGGCCGCCTACGCCGTGTGCGTCGCCTGGTACTGGGTCGCCGGCGACCTTCCCCTTTGAGCCCGCGCCGGCCACGGTATTGTTCGGCCGGATGGGGGGCACGAGCGCAGCGAACGGGTCGGTCGTCTCCGGCAGCGACATCACACGGCGGTACGGCGCCGGCGACACCGCCGTCGACGCTCTCAAGGGCGTCTCGCTCGAGGTTCCCGCAGGCGAGCTGACCGCCGTGATGGGCCCGTCGGGCTCGGGCAAGTCGACGCTGATGCACATCCTCGCCGGGCTCGACGAGCCGACCTCCGGCGAGGTCGAGATCGCCGGGAAGAGGCTCAACGGGATGAGCGACAAGGAGCTCACGCTTCTCCGGCGCCGCCACATCGGCTTCATCTTTCAGTTCTTCAACCTGCTGCCGATGCTCACGGCCGAGGAGAACGTCAAGCTGCCGCTCTCGATCGCCGGCGAGAAGCCCGACGACGCCTGGTTCGAGGATCTGCTCGGAAAGACCGGGCTCACCGACCGGCGCAGCCACCGCCCGGCCGAGCTCTCGGGCGGCCAGCAGCAGCGCGTCGCGATCGCGCGCGCCCTCGTCTCGCGCCCGACCGTCGTGTTCGCCGACGAGCCGACCGGCAACCTCGACTCGACCACCGGCTCCGAGATCCTCGAGCTGCTCCGCGACTCGGTGGCCACCCTCGGCCAGACGATCGTGATGGTCACCCACGAGCCGCGCGCGGCGGCGATCGCCGACCGGGTGCTGTTCCTCGCCGACGGCCTGATCGTCCGCGACCTCGGGCGCTCCACCGCCCACGAGGTGCTCGAGGTGATGAACGAGCTCAGCCCGAAGTGATCAAGGTCGCGCTCCGGAGCCTGCTGGGCCGCAAGCTGCGGTTCGCCCTCACCGCGTTCGCGATCGTGCTCGGGGTCGCGATGGTGAGCGGCACGTACGTCCTGACCGACACGATCAAGTCCGCGTTCAACCAGATCTACACGGCGTCGTACAAGAACACGGACGCGGTGATCACGGAGAAGCAGGCGTTCGGGAACCAGGGCGCCGCAACCTTCGGCTTCAGCGAGAGCCTGCTCGCCGAGGTGAAGCGGCTGCCGGGGGTCGCGGAGGCGGACGGGTCGGTCACCGACCAGGCGACCCAGCTCGTCGGCCGGGACGGCAAGGCGATCACGAACGGCGGCGCCCCGAACCTCGGCTTCGGCGTCGTCCCCAACTCGCGCTTCAGCGCGGTCACGTTCACCTCCGGCAAGTATCCGACCGGGCCGAACCAGGTCGCGATCGACAAGGCCACCGCCGACAAGGAGGGATTCAAGGTCGGCGATCCGATCGGGATCTCCATCCACGGCCCCGTGCAGCAGTTCCGGATCAGCGGCGTCGCCGAGCTCGGCGGCGGCGCCTCGATCGGCGGCGCCACCTTCGCGATCTTCGACCTGGTCACGGGACAGAAGCTCTTCCACAAGGTCGGCCGCCTCGACACGATCCGCGCCGCGGCCGCGCAGGGCGTCTCCAAGCAGGAGCTCGTCCGCCAGATCCGGCCGATCATCCCGCCCGGGACCCAGGTCATGACGGGCACCGACCAGGCCGCCTCGGACTCGAAGGACACGAGCAAGCAGCTCAACGTGATCGAGTACTTCCTGCTCGCCTTCGGCTTCATCGCGCTCTTCGTCGGCGCCTTCGTGATCGCGAACACGCTCTCGATCACGATCGCGCAGCAGACCCGCGAGTTCGCGACGATGCGGACGATCGGCGCCTCGCGGCGGCAGATCCTGCGGTCGGTGTTCGTCGAGGCTCTCGTGCTCGGCGTGGTGGCCTCCGTGGTCGGCCTGTTCCTCGGCCTGGCCCTCGCCAAGGGCCTCAACGCGGTGTTCACCGGGCTCGGGATCGACCTGCCGAAGGCCACGCTCGTGTTCGCGCGGCGCACGGTGATCGTGAGCCTGCTGCTCGGAATCCTCGTCACCCTCCTGGCGAGCCTCCGCCCCGCGTTCCGCGCCACGCACGTACCCCCGATCGCGGCCGTCCGCGAGGGCGCCGTCCTGCCGCCCGGCCGCTTCCACTGGCTCGGCCGTCCGGTGGCGCTGATCACGGTCGCGCTCGGGATCGCACTGCTCGTCTGGGGCGTGCTCGCCCACGGCATCGCGACGGGGCAGCGGCTCGGCACGCTCGGCTTCGGCGTGATCCTGCTCTTCATCGGCGTCGCACTCGTCGCGCCGGTCCTCGTGCGGCCGATCGCGGCGGTGGTGGGCTGGCCCGCCGGGAGGCTCGGCGGCGCCGCGGGCAAGCTCGCGCAGGAGAACTCGACCCGCAACCCGCAGCGCACGGCGTCCACCGCGGCTTCGCTCATGATCGGCCTCGCACTCGTCACGTTCGTCGCCGTCCTCGGAGCGGGCCTGCGCGCCTCGTTCGAGAATGCCGTCAACCAGCTCTCGAACGCCGACTACGCGCTCACCTCGCAGAACGGCTTCATCCCGCTCACGGCGACGGCGACGGACGCGATCCGGCACACCCCGGGAGTCACCGTCGTGGCAGGCGTCCGGGCGGGCCAGGGGCGCGCGTTCGGCAAGACCGTCGCGATCACCGGCGCGGAGCCGGGGACGTCGCAGGTGATCAACGCCAAGTGGATCGACGGGAGCAGCCCCGACACGCCCGACCGCCTCGGGCTCACCGGCTCGTTCGTCGACAAGAGCTTCGCGAAGGACCACCACCTCACGATCGGCTCGCCGCTCCAGTTCGAGACGCCGCAGCGCGCGATCGTCCACACGACGGTCAAGGGCATCTTCGACCCGCCGGCGGGCGGCTCCCCGTTCGGCCGGATCACGATCTCGGCCGCGACGTTCGACCACTACTACCCGAGCCCGGCGAACGTCTACACCTTCATCAAGATCGACGGCGGCGTCACTCCGGCGAACACGGCCGCCCTCAACGCGCCGCTGAAGGGGTTCCCGGACGCGAAGATCCAGACGATGAGCGAGTTCAAGACGAACCAGGAGAAGGGGCTCAACACCCTGCTGAACCTGCTCTACGTGCTGCTCGCGCTGAGCGTGATCGTCAGCCTGATCGGGATGGTGAACACGCTCGTCCTCACCGTCTTCGAGCGGACGCGCGAGCTCGGGATGCTGCGCGCGGTCGGGACGACGCGCCGCCAGGTGCGGCGGATGATCCGCCACGAGGCGATCATCACCTCGCTGATCGGCGCGACTCTCGCCCTGCCGATCGGGATCGCGCTCGCCGCGCTGGTCGCCTCGGCCGTCTCGGGGATCTCGTTCGCGATCCCGTGGGGGACGCTGATCGTGCTGCTGATCGCCGCGATCTTCGTCGGGATCGTCGCCGCGATCTTCCCCGCCCGCCGGGCCGCGCGCCTCAACGTGCTCGCGGCGCTGCAGTACGAGTAGCGCTAGGCGCCGAAGACCTGCGGGTCGCGCGTGAACGCGTAGGTCGCCCAGTAGAGCTTCGTCACTGCGCCGCTCTCGTCGCGGGCGACGCGCAGCCACTCGCCGTTCTCCCGGCCGGAGACCGTGCGGAAGCGGTCCTCGCCCGCCGGCTCGAACACGGCCGGCTCGCTGCCGGGGACGAGCGGGTCGAAGCGCGCGCGGAGCTTGCCGTCGCGGCAGAAGAAGACGAACTCGTGCCCCTCCGACCACCAGCGGCCGAGCAGCGGGCGCAGCTCCTCGGGCGCCTCGTCCTGCGGCGCCCAGAGCGGCGGGCTCGGGCGGGTCGAGCTCGAGCGACCTCGCGACGAGGCTCATCGCCAGGAAGTCCGGCTTCGCGCCGGCGCTCGTGTTGGTGAGGACGGCGGCGCCCGCCCGGTCGGAGCGGACGACAGCGAGCCCGGCGAGGAAGCCCGGCATCGCGCCGCCGTGCCCCGCGTAGACCCGGTCGCCGTCGCGCATCAGCTGGAGGCCGAGCCCGTAGCCCGCCTTCCACGCGCCGTCGACCATCACCTGCACCGACGCCATCTCGTCCACGGTCTCGGGCCTCAGCACTGCCGGGTCCGGATCCGCGAGGAATGCGGCCCAGCGGGCGAGGTCGCCGACGGTCGACCAGAGGCCGCCGACCGACTGCGTCGCGCCGGGCTCCATGTCCGCCTCGGGCAGGAGCCGCTCGTCGTAGGGATCGACGAAGTAGCCCTTCGCGAAGGGCGCGACCGCGCGCCAGGTCGTGCGTCCCATCCCGAGCGGGCGCAGGATCCGCTCGTCGACGTAGTCCTCGAACGGCTGCCCGGTGACGCGGCGGACGAGCTCGCCGAGCAGCGCGAAGCCGAGGTTCGAGTAGTGGAAGCGGCGGCCCGGCTCGAGCACGGTCTCGACCTCCGCGAGCTGGGCGAGGAACTCGTCGCGCGTCGGCGGCTTCAGCGTCTCCCAGATCTCGCCCTTCGGCTCGCGCTCGAGCCCCGAGGCGTGCGAGAGCAGCCGCCGGATCGTCGGGCCTTCGGCGCTCTCGGGCACGTACGCGGTGAGCGGGTCGTCGAGCGCGAGCTCGCCCGCGTCGCGCAGCTGCATCACCGCGACGGCGCAGAACGTCTTCGAGATCGAGCCGATCCGGTACTGGTCGTCGGGAGTCGCGTCCCGCCCGGGCTCGGCAATCCCGACCGCGTCCGAGTAGACGACCTCGCCGTTCCGGACGACGGCGGCGGCGACCGACGGGATCCGCTCGGCCTGCGCGGCCGCGACGAGGCGGCGGAGCTCAGGCGCCGACACGTGCCTCCAGCGCGCGCGGGATCAGCTCGATCGCCCGCTCGATGTCGTCGTCGGTGATCCCGAGGTAGGTGACCGCGCGCAGGACGTTGCGGTGGATCGTGCCCGAGAGCAGCACGCCCGCGGCGCGAAGCGCCTCGAGCGCCGCGTTGCGGTCGGGGCCGACGTCGAGCTGGACGAAGTTCGTCTCGACCTGGTCGAGGTCGACCGCGGCGCCCGCGGCGGCGAGCCCCTCGGCGAGCCGGCGGGCGCGCGCGTGGTCGTCGGCGAGCCGCTCGACGTTGCGCTCGAGCGCGTAGACGCCGGCGGCGGCGACGATCCCCGCCTGGCGCATCGCGCCGCCGAAGAGGTGCTTGTTGCGGCGCGCCTCGGCCATCCGCTCCTCCGAGCCGGCGATCAGCGCGCCGAGCGGGCAGCCGAGCCCCTTCGAGAGGCAGAGCGTCACCGTGTCGAAGTGGCGGCCGATCTCGGAGGCCGGGACGCCCTGCGCGACGGCGGCGTTCATCAGCCGCGCCCCGTCGAGGTGGAGGCGCAGGTCGAGCTCGCGGCAGGTCTCGGCGACCGCGGCGATCTCCTCGAGCGGCCAGACCGCGCGCGCCGGAGGAGTTGTGCGTGTCCTCGAGCGACACGATCCGCGTGGGCGGGTGGTGCATGTCCTTGCGCTCGCGCACCGAGGCGCGGATCTGCTCGGGCGAGAGCCGGCCGTGGAAGCCCGGCAGGCCGCGCGTGACGAGGCCCGAGTGGACGGCCGGGCCGCCGAGCTCGTCGATCAGGACGTGCGAGTTCTCCTCGGCGAGCAGCTCCTCGCCGGGCCGCGCGAGGATCCGCAGCGCGATCTGGTTCGCCATCGTCGCGGTCGGAACGAAGACCGCCTCCTCCTGGCCGAGCAGCTCGGCGCCGCGACGCTCGAGCTCGAGCACCGTCGGGTCCTCGCGCTTCTGCTCGTCGCCGACCACAGCCTCGGAGATCGCGCGGCGCATCTCGGGCGTGGGCTGGGTGAGCGTGTCTGTTCGGAGGTCGATCACGGCGCAAACGCTACCGTGGCTGCGTGGACCTTGCGCTTCTCGACTCGACGCTCGCCGACAGGGGCGAGCCCGCCTACCGCGCCGCCCAGGTGTGGGAGTGGGCCGCGCGCGGCGTCGCGGGCTACGACGCGATGACGAACGTGCCCTCGCCGCTGCGGGACGCGCTCGCGGCGCGAGCTGCCGTTCTCGACGCTCGAGCTCGCGGAGGAGCACCAGGCGAAGGACGGCACGGTGAAGGCGCTCTTCCGCACCCGTGACGGCCATCCGGTCGAGGCGGTGCTGATGCGCTACCGCGACGGCCGGCGCTCGCTCTGCCTGTCGTCGCAGTCGGGCTGCCCGCTCACGTGCACGTTCTGCGCGACCGGCCAGATGAAGTTCGGCCGCAACCTGACGGCGTCGGAGATCCTCGACCAGGCGCTCCACTTCCGCCGCGTCGAGCCGGTCAACCACGCGGTGTTCATGGGCATGGGCGAGCCGATGATGAACCTCGATCCCGGTGCTCGAGGCGGCCCGGCGGCTGCCCGACCTCGGGATCACGCACCGGCGGACGACGATCTCGACGGTCGGCTGGCTCCCCGGGCTGACGCGCTTCGTCGACGAGGTCGAGGAGCCGATCCGGCTCGCGCTCTCGCTGCACGCGGCCGACGGCGCGCTCCGCTCGCAGCTGATGCCGGTCAACGACCGCTATCCGCTCGACGACGTGCTCGAGGAGTGCCGCCGCTACTACGAGCTGCGCCACCGCAAGGTGTACGTCGAGTACGTGATGCTCGCGGGCGTGAACGACACGGTCGGCCAGGCCAAGCAGCTCGCGGCCGTGCTCGACGGCGACGTGTTCAAGGTGAACCTGATCCCGTACAACCCGACCGGCCGCTTCGACGGCACCTCGCGCGACGGGATCGCCGCGTTCAAGCACGTGCTCGACCGGGCGCGGATCCCGGCGACGGTGAGGCTCACCCGCGGGCGCGACATCGCCGCGGCGTGCGGGCAGCTGGCCGCGGCGCGCTAGACGAGCGTCAAGACGCCGTTGACCGCGAGGATCACGGCCGCGGCCACGAGCACGTAGAAGAGCGCCTCGCGCTGATGCTTCACCAGCCGCGCCTGAACATTCGCCAGCCACGCGGCCGCCCGCTGGCCGAAGAAGACGAACACGAGTACCGGGACCCACACGACCGAGGTCGCGAGGAGCGAGTACCAGCCGACGAGCGAGTCCCCCGCCCCGGTACCGACGCCGGACGCCGCGATCGAGCCGGCCGCGAGCGCACTGAGCACGAGCCGCTTCCCCCCGATCCCGAGCAGCACACCGGCGGCGACGGCGGTGCCGACGTGCATGCGATCGAGGCGGTCGAGGACCTTCTTCGTGCGCTCGCTCTGCCCCTTGACCTCGACGATCGGCCGGCCGCGCCTCACTCTCGCGGCGAGCCACAGCAGGACGACGGCGAGGGCGAACTCGAGCGCCGCCTGGAGCGTCGGATGGTCGGTGTCGTGATGCGGAACGGCCGCGGAGCCGAGCCGGAGCAGGACCGCCAGGGCCAACACCTGCCCGAAGACGAACCCGATCGCGAAGCCGAGCGCCTTCAGCCGCCCGCTCGCGATCACGGCCATCGTGGCCGCAAAGGCCGTGGGGCTCAGGGCCGCGACGAGCGCGTACGGGATCAGGCGAATGGCCTCGACGACCATCAGAGGCTGTACGTGCGCCGGTCGGGGTCCCCGGCGCCCGTCAGTCTTCGGCGAGCGTCGCGTGCCGACGGACGAGCTGCCAGCGCGCGTCCCTCCGCACCCAGATGTCCGTGGTGAAGTAGACGCGGCTGACGTCGCGCTCGCCGAAGCGTGCGGTCTGGTGGTACCGGGAGGAGAGAATCGCCGTGTCGCCGTAGAGCTCGATCTCGATCTCGTCGTAGCCGAACTCCTCGATCGTGTACGCGCCCCCTCCGGCGGCGGCGATCAGCTCCTCGCGGGTGAGCTGGCGCGCGGGGCCGACCAGCACGAACTCCTGCGCGAGCATCAGCTCGAGCGCGGGGACGTCCGCGTGGCGGATCGCCTCCACCCACTCCGACGAGCGGCGGGTCAGCTCGTGCGAGAGCGCTTCTGCTGCCGCGTTAGGCAGGGGTCGTCACCTCCTCGAACCCATACTTTACGACGGGATTCTTGGCGGCGCGCACCTCGTCGAGCCGGCGCACCGGCCGGTGGTGCGGCGCCTCCTTCACGAGCTCGGGGCTCGTCGGCGGCCTCGGACGCGATCCGGTGCATCACCTCGACGAACTCGTCGAGGCGCTCCTTCGGCTCCGTCTCGGTCGGCTCGATCATCAGCGCCTCGGGCACGACGAGCGGGAAGTAGACCGTCGGCGGATGGATGTCGAAGTCCATCAGCCGCTTGGCGACGTCGAGCGCGGTGATCCCGTGGTCGCGCTTCAGGTTCCGCGCGGAGAGCACGAACTCGTGCATGCAGTGGCGGTCGTACGGCAGCTCGTAGGTGTCCTTGAGCCGCGCCAGCAGGTAGTTCGCGTTCAGCACGGCGGTCTCGGACATCTCCTTCAGGCCCGGCCCGTACGAGCGGATGAACGCGTACGAGCGGACGAAGACGCCGAACGGGCCGCCGAAGCCGCGCACCCGGCCGATCGACTTCGGCCGGTCGTGGTCGAGCCGGAAGGCGTCGCCGTCGCGGACGACGGTCGGCGAGGGCAGGAACGGCTCGAGGATGTCTCGCACCGCCACCGGCCCGCCGCCCGGCCCGCCGCCGCCGTGCGGCTGCGAGAAGGTCTTGTGCAGGTTGTAGTGGACGATGTCGAAGCCCATGTCGCCGGGCCGCGAGATCCCGCAGACCGCGTTCAGGTTCGCGCCGTCGTAGTAGAGGAGCGCGCCGGCGTCGTGGAAGATCCGCGCGACCTCGACGATCCCCTCGTCGAAGAGGCCGAGCGTGGACGGGTTCGTGAGCATCAGCCCGGCCGTCCGCTCGTTGACCTTCGCGCGGAGGTCGGCGAGGTCGAGGTTGCCGCGCGCGTCGGTCTCGACCTTCTCGAGCTTGAAGCCGGCCATCGTCACGCTCGCCGGGTTGGTGCCGTGCGCGGTGTCGGCGGTGATGATCGTGTCGCGACGGGCGCCCTCGCCGCGGTCCTCGAAGTAGGCGCGCATCAGCATCAGCCCGGTCAGCTCGCCCTGCGAGCCTGCTGCGGGCTGGAGCGAGACGGCCGGGAGGCCGGCGACCTCGGCGAGGATCTCCTGCAGCTTCCACATCAGCTCGAGCGCACCCTGGGCGCCCTCGTCCTCCTGGTAACGGATGGAGGTCGCGGAAGCCGGGTAGCGCGACGACGCGCTCGTTGACGCGCGGGTTGTGCTTCATCGTGCAGGAGCCGAGCGGGTAGAAGCCCGTGTCGATCCCGAAGTTCCGGTCGGAGAGCGCGGTGAAGTGGCGCACGAGCTCGGGCTCGGCGACCTCGGGCAGGCGCGGCGGCGCGGCGCGGCGGAGATGCTCGGGGACCTCGGCCCTCGGGAGGTCGTAGTGCGGCAGGCGCCCGGCGCGGCGGCCGGCCTGCGACCGCTCGTAGATCAGCTTCATCCTCGCCTCCCTGGCCGGCCGCCGCTCCCGCCGGGCAAAGCCCGGCTTCGCCGCGGCCTGGCGCCGCTGGCGGCACCGTCCTCGACAGGCCCGTGTTGCTCACACTGTGCCCTCCGGCCCGGCACCGCCGGCGGCACCCCAGGAAGCCGAGGAGTCATTTCAGCGAGACCGATCACTGACCCAGCACCTCCGCGAGCCGCTCGATGTCCTGCGGCGACCGCTTCTCCGTCAGCGCGATCAGCAGGACGTCGTCCATCCCCTCGTAGTCGCGGCCGAGCGGGTAGCCCGGGTGGACGCCAAGCGCCCGGCACTCCCGGATCACGTCCTTCGCGGGCCGTCCGACGCGTACGGCAAACTCCTTGAATGTTGCCTGATCAGGAAACGCGGGCGGGAGCCCCAGCCGCTCCTTCGCGAGCTCGGCGAGGCCCATGCAGGTCTCCCCCAGCTCCCTGAGCCCCTGCGGGCCCAGCCACGAGAGGTAGACGAGCCCGGCGAGCGCGAGCAGCGTCTGGTTCGTGGTCATGTTCGAGGTCGCCTTCTCGCGGCGGATGTGCTGCTCCCGGGTCTGCAGGGTGAGGACATAGCCGCGCTCGCCCGCGGTGTCTACCGTCTCGCCGACGATCCGGCCGGGCATGCGGCGGATGAACTCGTTCCGTGCAGCGAGGAAGCCGTAGTGCGGCCCGCCGTAGCTGACGGAGTTGCCGGCGCCCTGGCCCTCGCCGATCGCGAGCGCGCAGCCGTAGTTGCCCGGCGCCTCGAGCAGGCCGAGCGAGATCGGGTCGACGTGCGCGACCGGGAGCGCTCCGGCGTCGTTCGCCGCCGCCGCCAGCCCGGGCGCGTCCTCGAGCACGCCGAAGAAGTTCGGCTGCTGGAAGATCGCGCACGCTGCGCCCTCGGCGGCCGCGCGGAACTCGTCCGGGTCGGTCGCGCCGCCGCGGTGGGGCACCTCGACCACCTCGAGCCCGAACCCGGGCGCGTAGGTCTTCACGACCTGGCGCACCTGCGGGTTGAGCGCCTCCGCGAGCACGACCCTGTCGCGCCCGGTCGCGTGCTTCGCGATGAAGCAGGCGTCGGCGGCGACCGTGCAGCCGTCGTAGCCGGACGCGTTCGAGACGTCCATCCCGGTCAGCTCGCAGATCGCGGTCTGGTACTCGAAGATCGACTGCAGGACGCCCTGGCTCATCTCGGGCTGGTACGGCGTGTACGCGGTCAGGAACTCCCCGCGCGAGAGCACCGCGTCGACGACGGCCGGGACGTAGTGGTCGTAGATCCCGGCGCCGAGGAACGAGAGCTCGGCGCCCGTGTGGACGTTCTTCGCCGCGAGCGCCTCGAGGTGCGCGACGAGCTCGGACTCGGACAGCGCGGGCTCGAGCGCGAGCGGCCGCCGCAGGCGCACCTCCTCCGGGATATCGGCGAACAGCTCCTCGACCGAGGCGACGCCGATCGCCTCGAGCATCGCCTGGCGATCGGCCTCGGTCAGCGAGAGATAGCTCACTGGGTCGCCAGGAACTCCCGGTAGGCCGGCGCGTCGAGCAGCGCCTCCACCTCGGCGGGGTCGGAGAGGCGGACGCGGATCAGCCAGCCCTCGCCGTAGGGATCCTCGTTCACGGTCTCGGGCGCGTCGAGCACGGCCTGGTTGACCTCGAGCACCTCGCCCGAGAGCGGCGCGATCAGGTCGGACACGGCCTTGACCGACTCGACCTCGCCGTACGACGCGTCGACGGAGACCGTGTCGCCGACGGCGGGCGGCTCGTAGTGGACGAGCTCGCCGAGCGCGTCCTGGGCGAACCAGGTCACTCCCAGCGTCGCCTCGTCGCCCTCGATCCGGGCCCAGTCGTGCTCGCGGTGGTACTTCAGCCCGTCGGGGTAGCTCTCCGGTGCGGCCACAGATCAGCGCTCCTCTCGCTTGTAGATCGGCTTCCTCACGATCGTCGCGCGACGTGGACGTCCGCGTACGTCGATCGTAATCTCCTTGCCGGGCTCCGCGGCGGGAGAAGGGACGTAGCCCATCCCGATCCCCACGTCGAGCATCGGCGAGTGCGAGCCGGAGGTCACCTCGCCGCCGCCCTCGATCGCCATCCCCTGGCGCGGGATCGCCTTCTCGGCCATCACGAACGCGACGAGCTTCCGCGCGGGGCCCTCGGCCTTGATCCGGCGCAGCTCGGCGGCTCCGGTGAACTCCTTGTCGAGCGCGCAGACCCAGCCGAGCCCGGCCGAGATCGCGTCCGTCTCGGGGGTGATGTCGTTCCCGTGCAGCGGGTAGCAGACCTCGAGCCGCAGCGTGTCGCGCGCGCCGAGCCCGCACGGGACGGCGCCGCGCGCGAGCACCGCGTCCCAGAGCGCCGGGGTGTCCTCGGCCATCGCGAGCAGCTCGCAGCCGGGCTCGCCGGTGTAGCCGGTGCGGTTGACCATGCACTCGATCCCGTCGATCTCGCCCATCGCGAACGTGAACGCGGGCGCCTCGTCCAGCCCGAGCCGCGCGATCGCCCTCGGACCCTGCACCGCGATCAGCCCGTACTCGGCGGAGCGGTCGCTCACCTCGGTGCCGCGCACCTCGCGCTCCTTCAGCCACCCGAACGCCGCGTCCTTGTTCCCAGCGTTGACGATCAGGAGGTAGCGGTGCGGCTCGAGCCGGTAGGCGATCAGGTCGTCGACGATCCCGCCGCGCTCGTTCGTGAGCAGCGTGTACTGGGCCTCGCCGGGGCCGATGCGGTCGAGGTCGTTGGAGAGCACCGACTGCAGGAACACGGTCGCCTGCGGGCCCTCGACCTCGAGCTCGCCCATGTGCGAGACGTCGAACGCGCCGCAGTCGGCCCGCACCGCGCGGTGCTCGGGGATCACGCCCTCGTACTGGACGGGCATCTCCCAGCCTGCGAACGGCACCATGCGCGCACCGAGCGCGACGTGACGGTCGTAGAGCGGCGTCCGCTGCAACGTCTGCATCCCCGCGGGGATGCTACTGCGTGGCGGTCTAGGACTCGCGGAGGAAGGAGGGCACCTCGAGCGCCTCCTCGGAGACCTCGAAGCCGCCCGTGTCCGCAGGCGCCGCCGAGTGCGGCGTCGGCGCCTCGAGCGCGCCCTCGCGGCGGCGACGGCGCGCTGCGCGCCGAACCCGGTTGCGATCACGACCACGCGGATGTCGTCCTTCAGCCCGTCGTCGATCACGGCGCCGAAGATCACGTTCGCGTTCTGGTCGGCGGCACCGGTCACGACCTCCGCCGCCTCGTTGACCTCGAACAGCCCGATCTCGGAGCCGCCGGTGATGTTGAGCAGGATCCCGGTGGCGCCCTCGATCGACGACTCGAGCAGCGGCGAGGAGACGGCGTTGCGGGCTGCCTCGGCGGCGCGGTTCTCGCCCGAGGCGGTGCCGATCCCCATCAGGGCCGAGCCCGCGTCGCTCATGATCGTGCGCACGTCGGCGAAGTCGAGGTTGACGAGCCCGGGGACGGTGATCAGGTCGGTGATGCCCTGGACGCCCTGGCGGAGCACGTCGTCGGCCATCCCGAAGGCCTCGCCGAGCGAGGTCTTCTTCTCGACCACCTGCAGCAGCCGGTCGTTCTCGATCACGATCAGCGTGTCGACCTGGTCGCGGAGGTTCTCGATCCCGACCTCGGCGGCCTCGGAGCGCTTGCGCCCCTCGAAGCTGAACGGGCGCGTGACGACGCCGACCGTGAGCGCGTCGAGCTCGCGCGCCAGCCCGGCGATCACCGGGGCCGCACCGGTGCCCGTGCCGCCGCCCTCGCCGGCGGTGACGAACACCATGTCGGCGCCCTTGAGCGCCTCTTTCAGCTCGTCGCGCGTCTCGACGGCAGCGGCCTGCCCGACGGCCGGGTCCGCGCCGGCGCCGAGGCCGCGCGTGACCTTCGCGCCGATGTGGATCTTCACGTCGGCGTCGCACATCAGCAGCGCCTGCGCGTCGGTGTTGACGGCGATGAACTCGACGCCAGTGAGTCCCGCGTCGACCATCCGGTTGACGGCGTTCGTGCCGCCGCCGCCGACGCCGACGACCTTGATCACTGCCAGGTAGTTCGCGCGCTCTGCCATAGTCTCAACCAGGCTCGACCTGAAGCTGTACTGGAGCGTACGCTTGACGAGCCTCTCCTTTCGCCGCAGGGTACGTGCCGTCGCCCCACCTGTCAACGCGGATTCCCCGCGGTTGCAGGCCCCAAACCCTCAACCTGAACCTCCGACTTGAGGGTTGGTGCCCGAGACGGGCCGCTCGGGGACGCTGACGTCGAGGTAGCTCCCGGGGGTCGTCGGGACGCTCGCCAGGAGCTGTTTCGCGATCACGTACTTGAGCCTCAGGTCGCTCGTGTCGCCCACGACGAGGGCGAGACCGGAGCGCAGGTGGAGTGTGACGGAGCCGTCCTTCGTCTCCACCGAGGTGACGCGCACCGGGAACCTGACGCGGACGAGCGGCGCGACCGCAGCGACGGCGCTCAACGCGTTCGGGTCCGACAGCGTGGCGCCGAGCGAGACGTCGACCTGGCGGTTGACCCAGATCCGCGCCAGTCCGGGGAGCTGGCCCGGCGTGAGCCGGCGCATGATCCGGCCGCGGGCCGAGACGAGCCACGACTCGTCGGCGCGGCGCAGCACGGCCACCGGTCGCTCGGGCGTGACGGTGACCGTGAGCGTGTGCGGGAAGCCGCGGTCGTAGGTGACCGAGAGGACGTCGGGGAGGGCGCCCACGCGCCGCGTGACCGCGTCGCCGCCGAGCGCGAGCAGGCTCGATCCCTGCAACGGCGCGAGCGCCTGTCGCACCTCGGCCGCGGCCGCCGGCGAGACACCGCGCACCTCGACCTTGCGGATCGCGAACAGCGAGGTCTCGCGCGAGACGACGTAGACGCCGACGGCGGCCACGACGAGGAGCAGGCAGACCGCGAGCGCCCGGCCGGACGGGAGCAGTCGGGCCGAGCGCGACAGGATCCCCTGTCGCGGGAACGGCAGCACGGCAGCCCGGGCAGGCTGCTTCGATCGGCTCGCGCCGGACATGGGCGCAACCTTCGCCGCGCGGCCGCCTGCTCCTACTCCGTGAGCGCGATCGGGCCCGAGCAGCTCGACCTCGTGCATCGAGCTCGACGCCGAACGGTCTCGCGGGCGCGCCGGCGGGCCTCTCCATCAGCGCGAGACAGTCGGCGGTCGTGGCGCCGCCGGCGTTCTCGATGAAGTTCGCGTGGCGCGGCGAGATCACGGCGCCGCCGATCCGGTGCCCCTTCAGGCCGCAGGCCTCGAGCATCGCGCCCGCGCCGAGCTCGTGCTCGGGATTCTTGAACACGCTGCCGAAGGTGCGCTTGTTGGTCGGCTGCGTCGCCTTGCGCTTCGCCTGGAGGTCGCTGACGAGCGCCTTGATCTCGGCCTCCGCGCGCGGCTGAAGGCGGAACTCGACCCGGGCGACGACCTGGCCGTGGCGGAGCTCCGAGTGGCGGTAGGAGAGGCCGAGCTCGCGCGGGGTCAGCCAGCCGGAGCCCTCGGCGGCGACGACGAAGGCCCTGACCAGGATCTCGCTCCAGTCGCTGCCGTAGGCGCCCGCGTTCATCCAGACGCCGCCGCCCGTCGTGCCTGGGATCGCGCACGCGAACTCGAAGCCTCCGAGCCCGGCGGCGCGCGCGCGGTGGAGGCAGACGGCGTTCGGCGCCCCGCCCCCGGCGAGGAGGAGCTCACCGTCGGTTCCGGCCTCGGCGAGCTCGCCCTCGAGCCTGAGCACGAGCGCCTCGACGCCTTCGTCGGCGACGAGCAGGTTGGAGCCGAGCCCGACGGTCGCCACCGGGAGGCCGCGCTCGGCCGCCCACGCGAGCGCCTGCTCGAGCTCGGCAAGGCTCCCCGGCCGGGCGAAGGCGAGCGCCGGACCGCCGGTGCCGATCGTGGTGAAGCCCGAGAGCGGGACTCGCTCCTCGATCCTCACGTCGAGCGCCTCCAGGAGCAGCGGCACGGCGCGGTCGACGTCTCCGGCGCCCGCGACCAGCACGAGATCGCCCGGCCGGGCCCAGCCCGCGACGATGCGCGCCGCGTCCTCGAGCTCCGGCGCCCAGCCGATCCGCATCCCCGGCCGTGCCTGCGAGAGCGCGTCGACCACCGAGCGGCCGCTCACGGACGGCTCCTCGCGCGCCGCGTACACCTCGGTGACGCACGCGGCGTCGGCGGCCGCCAGCGCAGCGCCGAGCTCGCGGGCGAGGTGGCGCGTCCGGGAGGGAAGGTGCGGCTGGAAGAGGACGAGCACCCGCTCCGGGCCGAGCTCGCGCGCGGCGGCGATCGACGCGGCGAGCTCGGTCGGGTGGTGCGCGTAGTCGTCGTAGACCCGAACGCCTCCGGCCTCGCCCGCGAGCTCGAACCGGCGCGCCGCGCCGCGGAAGCGGCCGAGCGCCTCGGCGGCCTCGGCCCGCGGGACACCGGCGAGCTCGAGCGCGGCGAGCGCGGCGGCGGCGTTGACCCGGTTGTGGGCGCCCGCGACGGCCAGCGGGAACTCCACCGGCTCGAGCTCCCAGCCGCGCACGACGTGCGGCACCTGCGCCGTCCAGCGGCCGAACAGCTCCTCGACCTCGGCCTCGGACGCGAAGGTCGCGTGGTGGTCGAGCTCGATGTTGGTGACGACGGCGATCTCCGGCCGGAGCTGCTCGACCGTGCGGTCGGACTCGTCGCCCTCGACGACGAGCCAGCCCTCCCCGGCCCGCGCGTTGCCGCCGAGCTGCGGCAGCTCCGCGCCCAGGAGCATCGCCGGGTCGCGACCGGTCTCGGCGAGCGCGAACGCGATCATCCCGGTCGTCGTCGTCTTCCCGTGCGCGCCGGCGACCACGATCGACGGGCGCAGCGAGACGAGCTCCGCGAGCAGCTCCGCGCGCCGCTTCCCGGGAAACGACGGATACGCGCTCGAGACGATCACCTCCCAGCCGTCGGGCGCCTCGGGCTCGGGCGAGACCGTGACCGCGATCCCGGCCTCGCGCACGTGGGCCGAGGTACGGCGTCTCGTTGCGGTCCCAGCCGCCGACCTCGGCGCCCCAGGCGCGGGCGAGCAGCGCGTAGGCAGAGAGCCCGGCGCCGCCGATCCCGACGAACCAGAGCCGGCGGCCCTCAAGCAAGCGCGAGGAGCTCCTCCGCGATCTCGTCGGCCGCGTCGGGCCTGGCGGCACGAAGCATCGCGGCGCCCATCTCCGCGAGCCGCGCGGGGTCGTCGAGCAGCGAGCGGACGAGCGCAGGCACACGGGAGAGCTCCGACTCGGGCACGACGACCGAGCCGCCGCCCGCCGCGAAATAGCGCGCGTTCTTGGTCTGGTGGTCGGCCGTGACGTTCGGCGAGGGGACGAGCACGGCCGGCTTCCCGGCCGCGGCGACCTCCCACACCGAGCCGCCGGCGCGCGCGAGCACGAGGTCCGAGGCGGCGAGCGCGGCGGCGAAGTCGTCGGTCCACGGCAGCAGCCGGTAGTCGTCGCGCGACGACCCGGCCGCGCAGTGCCTCGTAGTAGCGCTCGCCCGCAGAGGTGGAGCACCGCGGGGCCTGACGCCGCGAACGCGTCCAGCACCGCCTCGTTCAGCGCCTCGCGCGCCCTGGCTGCCGCCGAAGACGAGCAGCACGGAGCCTTCGGGAGGCAGCGAGAAGAGCCTCCGCGCGTCGTCGCGGGCGACCGGCGGCACGTGACGGATCGGCCGCCCGACGACCCGGTAGCGGCCGCCGTCGCGCCCCGAGATCGCATACGCGAGGAAGACGCGCCGCGCGAACGGCGCCGCGAGCCGGTTCGCGAGCCCGAGGTGCGCGTCCGCCTCGGTCAGCGCCGCGGGGATCTTCTTGCGCCAGGCCGCGTAGACCATCGGCCCCGCGACGTAGCCGCCGCCGCCGAGCACGACGTCCGGACGGCGCGCCTCGAGGATCCGGGCGCAGGCGCCGCGGCGCCCGCGCGTCGACCGCGACGGCGTGCGCGAGCCCCCGTCCGAGCCGGCGCGGCAGCCCCGAGACGGGGAACGGGTCGAACGCGTAGCCCGCCTCAGCGACGAGCCGAGCCTCGACCCGCTCCGGCGACCCGGCGAACGTCACCAGCGCGCCGCGGGCGCTCAACGCCTCCGCCACCGCCAGCGACGGCAGCACGTGGCCGGCCGTCCCTCCGGCCGCGATCAGGCACCTCGGCTCTCGCTGCTCCTGCATGTCTGGAAGCGATGTTAAGGAGGATCCCGACCGCGACGAGCTGGACAACGAGATTCGAGCCGCCGTAGGAGACGAACGGAAGCGGGATTCCGGTCAGCGGCGCGAGGCCGAGCACCGCGGCGAGATTGATCACCGCCTGCCCGCAGACGAGCGCGGTGAGCCCCGCGGCGAGCCGCGCAGCCGAACGGATCGGCGCAGTGCAGCGCGATCCGCAGCCCCGCCCACGCGAAGGCCGCGTAGGCGGCGATCACGATCGTGACGCCGATCAGCCCGAGCTCCTCGCCGATGACCGCGAAGATCATGTCCGTGTGCGCCTCGGGCAGGTAGAAGATCTTCTGCACGCCCTGGCCGAGGCCGACGCCGAAGATCCCGCCGGAGCCGAGCCCGATCATCGCCTGGACGGTCTGGAACCCGGCGCCCTGGGCGTCGTGCCACGGGTGGAGGAAGCTGAAGAAGCGCACGCGCCGGTACGGCTCGATGTAGATCGCGGCCAGTCCGAGCGCGGTCACGATCGCCGTGCCGCCGAGGAGCACGCGCATCTGCGTCCCCGACACGAGCAGGATCGCGAGCACCATCACCACGATCGCGATCACGGTGCCGAGGTCCGGCTCGAGGATGATCAGCGCCGCGAACACGCCGACGAGCAGCCCGATCGGCCGCCACAGCTCCTTCAGCGTCCCCGGCGGCTTTCGGCGCGCGAGATACGAGGCGAGCCAGACCGCGAGCGCGAGCTTGGCGAGCTCCGACGGCTGGAACACCGCCGGGCCGAACGAGATCCAGCGGCGGGCGCCGTTCACGGCCGGGCCGATCACGAGCACTGCCGCGCAGAGCGCGAGCGAGGCGACGATCAGTCCCGGCGCGAGCAGCCGAAGCCGCCGGTAGTCGAAGCGCGACACGACGATCAGGAGCGCGATCCCGAGCACTGCGTAGGTGCCCTGGCGCTTCAGATAGGACATCGGGTCGCCGTTCCCGAGCGCGGCCGACGCCGAGGTGGCGCTGTAGACCATCACCAGCCCGAAGGCCACGAGGCCGAGGGTGACGAGGATCAGGAGGTGCCACTCCAGCTGGCCGCGCTTCATTCAGACCAGGTTCGCCACGAGCCTCCTGAAGTCCTCGCCGCGCTGCTCGAAGTCGTCGTACTGGTCGAAGCTCGCGCAGGCCGGTGAGAGGAGGACGACGTCGCCTTCCACGGCCGCTTCGGAGGCCAGGCGCACCGCGGTCGCGAGGTCTCCCGCCTGAACGCCGTCGATCGCCGCGCCGAGCTCGGCCGCCGTCTCGCCGATCAGGTAGACCCTTCGGACGTTCGAGCCGATCGCGGCGACGAGCGGCGCGTAGTCCTCGCCCTTCGGCGAACCGCCGAGGATCAGGTGCACCGGGTCGTCGGCGTAGGCGGCGAGGGCGCGTCGCGCAGCGGCGACGTTGGTCGCCTTGGAGTCGTTGACGTAACGAACGCCGCCGTGCTCGGCGACGAGCTCGAGCCGGTGCGGCACGCCGGGGAACGCGGCGAGCGCCTCGGCGATCCGCTCGTCGGAGACGCCGAGCGCCCTGGCGGCGGCCGTCGCTGCGGCGGCGTTCTCGCGGTTGTGCGCGCCCGGGATGCGCGGCTTCGCCGGGAGCGGATCGTCGGCGTGGAACTCGACGCGGCGCCCCTCGCCGGGCACCGGCGGGAAGCCGCGCGGGACGACGGCGGTGTCGTCGGCCGTCTGGTTCTCGAAGATCCGAAGCTTCGCGTCGCGGTACGCCTCGAAGGTGTCGTGCCGGTCGAGATGGTCCGGCTCGAGGTTCAGGAGCACCGCGACACGGCAGCGCAGCGTGTCGATGTCCTCGAGCTGGAAGCGACGAGAGCTCGCACACGACCAGCTCCGCGTCGACCGCGCTGAGCGGCCGGCCGACGTTCCCCGCGGTCGGCACGCCGAGGATCGCGCCGAGCAGCTCTGTCGTCGTCGTCTTGCCGTTCGTCCCGGTCACCCCGACGAGCTCGGGCCCGAGCAGCCGGTAGGCGAGCTCGACCTCGCTCCAGACGGGGATCCCTCGCGCCCGCGCGACGCGGACGAGCAGCTGCCCGCCGGGCACGCCCGGGCTCTTCACGAGCACGTCGACGTCGTCGAGCAGCCCGGTGTCGCCGTCGTTCCCGAGCGTCCGATCGGCCCGCACGACCTCCACCCCGTGCCGCTCGAGCAGGGCGGCGGCGCTCTGCCCCGAGCGCGCCATCCCGAGCACGAGCGCCCGCTTCACGGCCGGAAGTAGTAGCGGTAGTAGAGCGCGAAGCCGGCCGAGCAGAGGATCCCGCCGAGGATCCAGAAGCGCACCATGATCTTCGTCTCCGACCACGCCTTCATCTCGAAGTGGTGGTGGATCGGCGTCATCAGGAAGACGCGCCGGCCGTAGTAGCGGAAGCTGAAGACCTGGATCATCACCGAGAGCGCCTCGATCAGGAAGATGCCGCCGATCAGCAGGAGCAGGAACTCGGTCTTGGTCATGATCGCGAAGCCGGCGAGCGCGCCGCCGATCCCCATCGAGCCCGTGTCGCCCATGAACACCTCGGCGGGGAAGGCGTTGTACCAGAGGAAGCCGACCGTGCCGCCGATCAGCGCGGCGGCGAGGATCGCGAGGTCGAGCGGCCGCGGCTCGCGGTGCGAGGGCGGGCCGGAGCGGATGTAGGTGATCACGCTCATCGCCATGAACGTGAACACCGAGATGATCCCGGTGCCGGCCGCGAGGCCGTCGACGCCGTCGGCGAGGTTGACGCCGTTCGCGGCGCCGGCGATCACGAGGAAGAGGAACGGATACCAGGCCCAGCCGAGGTCGATGTGCCAGTCGATCACCGGCAGCAGGATCGTCGTCGAGAGCCCCGCGTGGTGCGCGCCCCAGCCGACTCCCGCCGTGATCACCAGCAGGCCGAGCAGCTTCCAGCGCCCGCGCAGGCCGAGCGAGCGGCGGTGCCGCACCTTCAGGAGGTCGTCCCAGAAGCCGAGCGCCGCGCACGCGACCGTGCAGAAGAGGACGGTCGCTCCGGCGATCGTGTACTCCGACAGGAGCAGGAAGGCGGCGGCCATCGAGCCCATGATCAGGAGGCCGCCCATCACCGGCGTCCCCTGCTTCGCGGCGTGCCGCGGGCCCTCCTCGCGGATCTGCTGGCCGAACTCGTTCCGGCGCAGGAACTCGATCAGCTTCGGGCCGAGCGCGATCGAGATCACCAGGGCGACGATGCCCGCAATCAGGACTCGGACCATTACGCGGGACGTTCGCCAGTTCGTCGGCGATGCCTTCCAGCGCCAGCGCGCGGGCGCCCTTGACGAGCACGCAGTCGCCCGGCTGGAGGAGGTCCCTGAGGAGACCGGCCGCCTGGTCGGCGCCCGCGACCCAGCTGCCGCCGTAGGCCTGGGCCTGCGGGCCGACGGAGACGACGACGTCGATCCCGACCTCCTCGATCGCGCGGCCGACCTCGCGGTGGCCCTCCTCGGAGTAGTCGCCGAGCTCGGCCATCTCGCCGAGGACGGCGACCGTGCGGCGGCCGGCGGCCCGCTCGCGCAGGTGCTCGAGCGCCGCGCGCATCGAGACCGGGTTGGCGTTCCACGCGTCGTTGATCAGGAGGCCGCCGCCGGGGAGCGGCAGCTCCTGGTTTCGCCAGTCGGCGAACGCGATCGTCGAGGCGCCCTCGCCGGCCCGGTCGAGCGGCAGCCCGAGCGCACGATAGGCGGCGAGCGCGTAGACCGCGTTCTCGGCGAGGTGGCGCATCGTGAAGTTGACCTCGATCGCGCCGAGCGACGTGGTGACCACGGCGCCTTCGCCGCGGAGCTCGAAGCCCTCGAGGCGCACGTCCTCGCCGATTCGGACGACATCGAGGTCCCCCCGGCTCACCGGAAAGCCGGCGGGCACGATCGCGGTGCCGCCGGGCGGCAGCGCCTCGAGCAGCTCGTTCTTCGCGCGGCGGACACCCTCGATCGTGCCGACCTTCTCGAGATGGACGGGCCCGATCGAGGTGATCACGCCGATCTCGGGCCGCGAGAACGCGCAGAGCTCCGCGATCTGGCCGAAGCCGCGCATCGCGAGCTCGAGCACGCACACCTCGGTGTCCGGCTCGACGCGGCAGAGCGTGAGCGGAACGCCGATCTCGTTGTTGTAGCTCGACTCGGCGGCGACGGTGCGCGACGTGCGGACGGCAGAGGGCGGCGAGGATGTCCTTCGTCGTCGTCTTCCCCATCGAGCCCGTGATCGCGACGAACTGTGCTCCGCTGCGGTCGCGCACGAGGCCGCCGATCCGTCGCGAGGGCGGCGTGCGCGTCGTCGGGGACGAGGGTGGCGGCGGCGCCGTTTCGCCGCGCGTCCGCGACAAACGCCGCGCCGGCGCCCACCGCGACGAAGAGATCGCCGGGCACGATGCGGCGGGAATCGACCTGGACGCCGGTGATCTCGTCCGCACCGGTCTCAGCTTGCCGAGGCGCGCGAGCTCGGCCACCGGCAGCGCGATCACGCGGTGGCTCCGAGCCGGCGAAGTGCGTCACGGGCGACCTCGCGGTCGTCGAACGGGATCTTGCGATCGGCGAGCTCCTGCCCCTGCTCGTGGCCCTTGCCGGCGATCAGGACGACGTCGCCGTCTGCGGCGAGCTCGATCGCGCGCCCGATCGCCGCGGCGCGGTCCGGCTCGACGTCGGCGCCCGGCGCGCCGGCGAGGATCTCGTCGATGATCGCGAGCGGTTCCTCGCTGCGCGGGTTGTCCGAGGTGACGATCACGCGATCGGCGAGCGCGACGGCGGCCTGGCCCATCAGCGGCCGCTTCCCGCGGTCGCGGTCGCCGCCGCAGCCGAACACGCAGATCAGGCGCCCGGCGGCGAGGTCGCGGGCGCTCCGAAGCACGTTCTCGAGCGCCTCCGGGGTGTGCGCGTAGTCGACGATCACCGTGAACGCCTGCCCCTCGTCGACGGCCTCGAACCGGCCCGGGACTCCGCGAAGCGATGCGATCCCGTGGGCGACGGCCGCGTTGTCGAGCCCGAGCAGGCGGGCCGCGGCGATCGTCCCGAGCACGTTCTCGACGTTGAAGCGGCCGCGCAGGCCGGTCGCGACATCGAGCCCGTCCGCGCGGAACCGTGCGCCCGCCGGCGTCAGCTCGAGCGCGTCCGGCCGGATGTCGGCGTCGTCCGCGAAGCCGAAGGTGACGAGCGGGCCGCCGTCCGCGCGCAGCTCGTCGGCCAGGCGGCGGCCCCACTTGCCGCCGACGTTCACGGCCGCGGGCGCGGTCCCGAAGAGCCGCCGTTTCGACGCGTAGTACTCCTCCATCGAGCCGTGGAAGTCGAGGTGGTCCTGGCTCAGGTTCGTGAACACGAGCGCCGCGAAGCGGGTGCCGTCGAGACGACCGAGCGCAGAGGCGTGCGAGGACGCCTCGATCGCACAGCTCCGGTCGCCGGCGTCGAGCATCTCGCGGAAGGTGCGCTGGAGGTCGATCGCCTCGGGTGTGGTCCTCTGCACCGCGCGCCGCTCGCCGCCGACACGGCTCTCGATCGTCCCGAGCAGGCCCGGCCGGCGGCCGGCCGCCGCGAGCACGGCGAAGAGGAGGAAGGCGGTCGTCGTCTTCCCGTTCGTGCCGGTCACGCCCGCGACCGTGAGCTCGGCCGTCGGATCGGCGTAGAACGCGACCGCGGCGCGGGGCATCGCCGCGCGCGCAGTCGGCGACGAGGAGCTGCGGGACCGGCAGGTCGAGCGGACGCTCCACGACGAGCGCCACGGCCCCGTTCGCGACGGCCTCGGGCGCGAAGGCGTGCCCGTCGGCCTGGGAGCCGCGGACGCAGAAGAACAGCGCGCCCGGCTCGACGCGACGCGCGTCGTAGGCGAGCTCTCGCACGTCCGCAGCCGCCGGATTGACGACCTCGACCGGGTCGAGCGCTTGGGCCAGGCGCTCCAGTTCCATCGAATCCAGCCTACCCCGACGCGCCGACGCGGCTGCCGGGACGACGCGCGAAATCGGCACTCTCTCGACACAGACACGTACGCATTTGGCCCCTAGAGTCTCTTCCCCGTGGGCGGGTGGGGGTTTGGGATGGGTCCGCCGGGGCGTCCCTACTTGGCGGTAGTAGGCGCGTCGGGCGGCACCTCGAGGTACTGCATGTCGAACTGCGCGATCTGCGAGAAGGCGGGCGCCGCGACGACGCCGCCCCAGATCGCCCCGCGCGGCTCGTCCACCATCACGAGGATCACGAGCTTCGGCTTCGACGCGGGCACCATGCCCACGAACGACGCGACGTACCGCGAGGACGAGTAGCCGCCCTTGCCGTCGGGCTTCTGCGCGGTGCCGGTCTTTCCCGCGACCGTGTAGCCCGGGACGGCGGCGAGCGTGCCGGTGCCCTCGGAGACCACGTCCTCCAGCATCGTCTTCAGCTCGGCGGAGACCCGCGGCGTGACGAGGCGCCGCCGCTTCACCTTCGGACGGCTCCCGCCCGAGACGTGGTCGACGAGGTGCGGCTGCACCCAGACGCCCCGGTTCGCCATCGCCCCGTACACGGACGCCATCTGGATCGGCGTCACGCCGATGCCCTGGCCGATCGGGACGTTGCCGATCGTCGAGCCCGACCACTGGTCGACCGGCAGCACGATCCCCTGGCTCTCGCCCGGGAAGTCGATCCCGGTCGGGCTGCCGAAGCCGAACTTCGTGATCCACGACGCGAGACGCTCCTTGCCGAGCTTCTCGGCGAGCGTGACGGCGCCGACGTTCGACGAGTGGGAGAGGATCTGCGCCACGGTCAGCCGCTCGGTGCCGCGCTTCTCGGCATCGTGGACGGTCCGGTCGGCGACGCGGATCGAGTACGGGAGCGTGAAGGCGGTGCTCGGCGAGACGAGCCCTTCCGACAGCACCCCGGCCACCGTGACGAGCTTGAAGGTCGAGCCGGGCTCGTAGACGTCGAGCACGGCGTGGTTCTCCTGCATCCGCGGCGGCACGCTCGCGAACTTGTTCGCGTCGTAGCCCGGCTGCACCGCCATCGCGAGCACCGCGCCGGTGTGCGGGTCGAGCACGATCGCGGTCGCGCTCTTCGCGCCCCACTGGTGCACCGTCTGGCGCAGGATCAGCTCCGCGTTCGCCTGGATCGTGTGGTCGATCGTGAGGAAGACGTTGTGCCCCTCGCGCTCGGGCGTCTGGCTCACGACGTCGATCGCGCGACCGAACGGGTCCTTCACGATCGTCTCCTTGCCCGGCGAGCCGGAGAGCGTCTTGTCGAGCTGGAGCTCGAGCCCGGCGAGGCCGTGGTTGTCCACTCCCGCGAAGCCGAGCACCTGGGACGCGACGGTCCCCTGCGGATACGTGCGCTTCTCCTCGGGGTAGAACCCGAGACCGCTGATCCCCTCCTTCGCGAGCGCCGAGGCCTTCGCCGGGTCCGCCTTGCGCGCGAGGTAGACGAAGCCGCGCGAGCGTGTCCGCCAGCTCGGGGTAGAGCGTCGCCGGAGCGATGCCGAGCGCATGTCCCGCCGCGAGCGCGACCGCGCGCGGATCCTTGATCTGGCGCGGGTCGGCGTAGACGGTGGTGTCCTGCTCGCCGATCGCGAGCTGCACGCCGGTGCGGTCGTAGATCGTCCCGCGCCCGGCCGGGATCACGACGGTCTCGCGGTGCTGGGACGCCGCCATCCGCGACAGCGAGGCCGCCTGCACCCCCTGGAGCCAGACCGCGCGGGCGAACGTCCCCGCGAAGGCGAGGACGAGGAAGGCCAGGAGCAGGCGGATCCGCCGGTTGACGAGCCGCCGGCTCACTTCGCGCGCGGACCGAGCTCCACGTAGGTGGTCTGCGTCGACGGCGCGGGGACGTACCCGAGCTTCGCCTGGGCGAGCGCCTGGATCTTCGGCGCCGCCGCGGCGCTCGAGAGCTGTGCCGCCAGCGCGTCGTTCTGCTGGATCAGGCTCGCCCGGTCGCGGCCGAGCCGGTCGAGGCCCATGTTGAGCCGAAGCACGGCGACGTTCATCGCGACGACGCCTGCGAGCAGGACGCCGAGGACGACGATCCAGACGATCCCGCCCGCGACGCGCCGCTGCTTGACGGCCGGGCGCGGTCGCGCCTGCGGCTGCGCGCGAGGACGGGCCCGGACGGCCTCGTCGTTGCGCGCCGCGCTGGACCAGGCGGCCATGCCTATGCCTTCACCGCCGCCCGCAGGCGCGCCGAGGCGGCACGCGGGTTCGCAGCGATCTCGTCGGCGGACGGTCGCACCGGGCGGCGCTGGAGCGCCCGCAGCACCGGCTCGTTCCCGCAGACGCAGACGGGGAAGTCCGGCGGGCAGGTGCACCCGCGCTCGCCGTCGCGCAGGAACGTCTTCACGATCCGGTCCTCGAGCGAGTGGAAGCTGATCACCGCGAGGCGGCCGCCCGGACGCAGCATCTCGAGCGCCGCAGGCAGCGCCTCCTCGAGCGAGCGCAGCTCGTCGTTGACCGCGATCCGCAGTGCCTGGAAGACGCGCTTGGCCGGGTGGCCCTCGCCGAAGCGCGCAGGGGCCGGGATCGCGGCGCGGATCGTGTCGACGAGGTCGCCGGTGCGCTCGAACGGCCGCTCGCGGCGCCGGCGCACGATCGCGCGGGCGATCTGCTTCGCGTACCGCTCCTCGCCGTAGCGATGGAAGATCGTCTGCAGCTCGCGCTCGTCGAGCTCGTTCACGAGCTCACGCGCCGAGACCTCGGCGGAGGGATCCATGCGCATGTCGAGCGGCGCGTCGGCCGCGTACGAGAAGCCGCGCTCGGGCCGGTCGAGCTGCATGCTCGAGACGCCGAGATCGAGCAGGATCGCATCCGCCTCCACCCCGTTCGAGGCGAGCTGCTGGAGCACGGTCGCGAAGTTCCCGCGAAGCAGGCGCGTCTGGATCCCGCCCGCGGTGCTGCGGAAGCGCTCGTAGTACGGCTTGACGGAGGGATCCTGGTCGATCGCGATGAAGCGGCCCGAGCCCTGCAGGTCGGCCCCGAGCAGCCGGGCATGGCCGCCCGCGCCGAACGTCGCGTCGACGACCGTCTCGCCCGGGCGCACGGCGAGCGCCTCGCGCACCTCCTCCGCGAGAACGGGGACGTGATCAGTCGCGTTTGGCTGCAAGACGTTCGGCAACATGCTCCGCGCTCCCTTCGACCTCTTTGAGCTGTTCGCGCCAGGTCGTGCGGTCCCAGATCTCGAGGTGGTCGTAGACGCCCGCGACGACGACTTCCCTGCCGAGCTTGGCGCTCTCGCCGAGCGCGGCCGGGATCATCACCCTGCCCTGCTTGTCGAGCTCTGCCTCGATCGCTGCGGAGAAGAAGTGGCGCGCCATCAGACGGCCCTCGCGGCTGAGCGGGTCCAGCGTGCGGAGCTGCGTGTCGACGAGCTGCTGCCAGTCGCCTCGCGTGAAGGCGTAGAGGCAGCCGTCGAGCCCGCGCGTGACGACGATCCCGTCGCCGAACGCCTGCCGGAACTTGGCCGGCAGGGTGAGGCGGTTCTTGTCGTCGATTGTGTGCTCGTACTCGCCGAGGAGCATCTGGGGGCGCCTTTCTCGATCTCCACTTTGCCCCACTGTAGTCCACGATCCCCCACAACGCAACCCCTGCGCTCCAACCCTTCGATCGTGCATGCTGGGGGCATGGACGACGAGCGCACGAGCCGGGCCCGGAGCTTCGACCGGGTGGCCGAGGAGTACGAGCGCGGCCGGCCCGGCTATCCGGACGACGTGCTGGACCTCCTCCCCGTCGCCGACGACGCCGCCGTCCTCGACCTCGCTGCCGGGACCGGCAAGCTCACGCGCGTGCTCGCGCGCCGCTACCGGCGCGTGATCGCCGTCGAGCCGCTCGACGGGATGCGGGCGATCGTCGAGCGCGAGGCCCCGGCCGCCGAGGCGCTCGACGGCAGGGCCGAGGCGATCCCGCTCGCGGATGCCGAGGTCGACGCCGTCTTCGTCGCCCAGGCGATCCACTGGTTCGCGAACGACGCCGCGATCGCCGAGATCGCCCGGGTGCTGCGGCCGGGCGGCGTCCTCGCGATCGTCCACAACGACCTCGACGACGAGGCGCCGTCCCCGCTCCCCGAGGCGTACCGCGAGCGGATGAGCGCCCTGTTCGAGGATCGGACGCACTCGCCGGAGGACTGGCGCGATGCGGTGGCGCGCGGCCCGTTCGGCGAGATCACGGACGCGAGCGTCGAGCACGAGCAGGTCTCCGACCGGGAGGCGGTGCTCGCGTTCGCCCTGTCCCTGAGCCTCGATCGCGCACCGGCCCGACGACGAGCGGCGGCGGCTGATGGACGAGCTCGGCGCCGTGCTACCCGAGGGCGAGTACCGCTTCCGGATGCGCACCGACGTGAGCTGGGCGGTCCGTCAGACCTCGTCGCCCGAGAGCTGACGCTCGTACGGGCCGCGGCCCGTCATCACGGCGGCGCCGCAGCGCGCGGCGAGCGCGACGGCATCGGCCGGATCGTCTCCGCGGGCCAGGGCGAAGGTGAGCGCCGCGGTGAACGAGTCGCCGCAGCCGTACGCGTCCGAGACCGGCCCCGGCAGCGGCGCCGCGCGATAGGGGCCGCCCGGCTGCGTCCAGCCGCCGAGCGAGCCGGAGGTGGTGACCACGAGCTTCGGCGGCGGGTCGAGATCCCCCGGGTGGTACCGCTCGGCGTCGTCCTCGCCGCTGCCGACGAGCGCGTCGAGCTCGACCGCGCCCTGCCGCAGCGTCGGCAGCTCGCGCGTCACGGCGACGAGCGTCCGCGCGCGCCGCGCGGCCAGGAGGGCCTCCGCGTCGCCGGAGATGAAGAGGACGGCGTCGTGGCCGATCAGATCCTCGGGCTTCACCCGCGACGGCCGGAGCTTCTCGCCGAGCACGGTGATCGTCCGCTCGCCGACGGCGTCCACGAAGACGAACCCGCGCCTCGTCGGCCTGCTCGTCTTCTCGGCCCGCACGGTCACGCCGAGCTCGGTCAGCCGTTCCCGCGACCGGCGTCCGAGCTCGTCGTCCCCGAGCACGGTGTAGAAGGTGCACCCGCCGTTGAGCCTCGCGAGCTGGACCGCCGCGACCGCGCCGCCGCCGCCGGGCTCCTCCCAGGTCTCCTCCGCCTGGATGATCTCGCCCGGCGCCGGGACATGGTCGACGCGGGCGAACTCGACCCACTCCACGTGTCCCGCCACGGCGACCTGCATGCCCGCAGTCTCACATCTCGACGCGGGGCTGCGTTACCCCTGATGATGGAACTCGTGACAGTGCCGCCGTTCGAGAGCTTCTACGAGGAGCACCGCGACGCCGTGTTCGGGCTCCTCGCGCGCCGGCTCGGGCGCGGCCGCGCAGAGGACGCCTTCCAGGAGACCTTCATCCGGGCGCTGCGGGCCTATCCGCGCCTCGAGCACGGCCGCCACCTCCGCGCCTGGGTGCTGACGATCGCCGAGCGGATCGCGATCGACGAGTACCGCAAGCCCGACAAGACGAGTGCTCACGAGCACATGGAGTTCGGGCTCGAGGCGCCGCCGGAGCCCGAGGCGGCCTATGCCGAGCTCGCGGATCTCACCGACAGGCTTCCGCCGACCGAGCGCGCGGCCGTCGTGCTCCGGTACGGCTACGACCTGCCCTACGACCAGATCGGCCGCGCGCTCGGCTCGAGCGAAGAGGCTGCGCGCCAGGCCGCGTCCTCCGGCGTCCGCCGGCTACGAAGAGAAGGAGCACAGTGAACACCGTCTCGCCCGAGCTCGACCGCCGCTTCCGCGACGCCGCCGCCGCGACCGGGCTGCTCGACGTCGCCTACGACCTCGTCGACACCCCGGTCGGGACGCTGCTCGTGGCCGTCTCCGAGCGCGGGCTCTGCAAGATCTCGTTCGACCCCGACGACAGGCTCGAGCCGCTCGCGCGCGCGTACGGGACGCGGATCCTCCGCACGGCGAAGCCGGTCGACCCGGTGCGCCGGCAGCTCGACGAGTACTTCGAGGGCGCCCGACACGACTTCGAGCTGCCGCTCGACCTCACCGTCGGCGCGTTCTACGCGCAGGTGCTCGACGAGCTGGCCCGGGTTCCGTACGGCGAGACCACGACCTACGGCACGCTCGCGGCCCGGACCGGGCACCCGAATGGCGCCCGCGCGATCGGCACGGTGATGCACAACAACCCGGTGCCGATCGTGCTTCCCTGCCACCGCGTGATCGGCGCGAACGGCAGCCTCACCGGCTACGGCGGAGGGCTGCCGGCGAAGAAGTTCCTGCTCGAGCTCGAGCAGGGCGGGACGCTGTTCTAGGTGTAGTTCCTGAGCAGGTTGGTTCATCCGGGTCTCCTTGGAGGCTGAGGGCTGCCAAGCACTCTCAGCTCCAAGGAGGGGATCCGGATGAGGCTTCACGGTAACGCGGCTCTCAGTTGGCGTGGTCGGCGGCGGCTGGTGCGGCGGGTGTAGTCAGGGCTGGACGCTGACGGCGGCGGCCGAGGCGCGCTGGTGTCAGCGTGCGCTGTGC
The DNA here is from genome assembly GCA_963746005.1 of uncultured Actinomycetes bacterium. Classification (GTDB taxonomy): domain Bacteria; phylum Actinomycetota; class Thermoleophilia; order Gaiellales; family Gaiellaceae; genus CAVQZA01. The sequence goes on from CAVUZM010000012.1 coordinate 47,167, forward strand.
GCGTAAGTGGGTGGGTCGGTATCGGCTGTGAAGGCGAGCAAGGGTCTGGTTCGATCGTTCATCGGCACCGAGGAAGGTCTGGAACCGGACCGCGTCGGATCGTGCTCGAGGCGATCGCGAAGCTGCGTGGGCTTCGCTTCACGGCGGCCGAGATCGCGGAGACGTTGGCGATGGCGCTCTCGACGGTCTCGGGGATCCTGACTCGGTCAGGGTTGGGGCAGGCTGGGCCGGCTCGGGCTCGAGCGCCGTCGTGCGCTACGAACGCTCACGGCCGGGGGAGCTCGTGCACGTCGACGTCAAGAAGCTAGGCCGGATCGTCAGGGCGGGGCAGGCTGGCGCGTGCGGGGCGGCGCCTCAGCACTACAACCGCAACCTACACCGACCGAGCGGGCATCGCCGTACACACCGTCGGTTGGGAGTTCGTGCACGTCGCGGTCGACGACTACAGCCGCCTGGCCTACGCCGAGGTGCTCAGCGACGAGAAGGCGACAACGGCTGATCGGTTTCCTTCGGCCGCGCCGTCGCCTTCTATGCCAACGCCACGGAATCCAGGGTCGAGTCGACGTACTAACCGACAACGGCTCGGCCTACAGGGCAACAATCCACGCACGTCGCCTGTCGAAGCGCTTGCGCATCAGCCACCTCCGCACACGGCCATACCGGCCTCAGACAAACGGAAAAGCAGAACGCTTCATCCGCACCATGCTCAACGGCTGGGCCTACGGCGCCGTCTACCGCTCAAGCACCGAACGCACCCACGCCCTTGACGGCTGGCTCTGGCACTACAACCATCAACGCCGACACTCAGCCCTCGGCCACCAACCGCCCGATCAGCAGAACCAACCTGCTCGGGTCCTACACCTAGGCCTCTTCGAGCTTGAGCGCGGCCGAGTTGATGCAGTAGCGCTGCCCGGTCGGCGCGGGGCCGTCCGGGAAGACGTGGCCGAGGTGCGAGTCGCAGGAGGCGCAGAGCACCTCGGTGCGCACCATCCCGTGGCTGGCGTCGGTCTCGAGCTCGACCGCCTCCTCGGCGGCGGGTGCGTAGAAGGCGGGCCAGCCGCAGCCCGAGTCGTACTTCGCCTCCGAGGTGAAGAGCTCGGCGCCGCACGCACCGCAGCGGTACACCCCGGGCTCGAAGACGTGGTCGTACTCGCCCGTGAACGGCGCCTCCGTCCCGGCGCGCCGCAGCACGGCGTACTGCTCCGGGGTCAGGAGCGCGCGCCACTCCTCGTCGGTGCGAACGACCTTGTCCGTCACGGCGTGGTGATGTCGCGTCGACGGACGGGGAAGCCGAGCAGGCCCCAGGCGGACACGGCGAGCACCGCCGCGACGGCCCAGGTGACGAACGCGGCGACGAACGCGCTCGCGCCGAACGCGAGCACCGCGCCGGCGACGATGAGCACGAGCGAGCCGAGCGTGGTGACGACGCAGGAGCTTCTCCGCATGCACTCAGAGTAGCTGGCGCAAGGCGTGCGGCAGACCCCCGAAGGAGTACGGATTTCTCCCGATGCCGCTGCAAATACCCGTACATAGATTGGGTGTCAGGAGGTACCTCAATGTCAGCTCTCACACCGTTCCATCGCGCAAGTCCTTCGACCACACAGGTGATCCCGTCGGTTGCGACGTGGGCCTACCACGCGGTGCAGACCGTCTGGCTCGTGGCCATGGTCGTGATCGCGATCGGTGCCGGCCATACGCTCGGCTACATCGTCCTGTGGGCGCTCGGGGCGGGCATCATCGCCACGCTCGACTTCGGATACCGGGAGTACATGCTCCACGATCATCCGTCGAGCAGCTTGTAGCCCACCCCCCACAGGTTGAGCACGAACGGGCCGGCGCCGTCGCGCGCCAGCTTTCGCCGCAGGCGCGAGGCGTGCGAGTCGAGCGTCCTCGTCCGGCCGAGCGAGCGGAAGCCCCACACCTCGCGCAGGAGCTGCTCCTTCGTGAACACGCGGTACGGGTCGGAGGCGAGCTTCGCGAGCAGCTCGAACTCCTTGCCCGCGAGCACGACCGTCTCGCCGCGGACGGTGACCCGGCGGGTCGCGCGGTCGATCCGCAGCTCGCCCGCCGCGAGCCGCTCGTGCGGCTCCGGGGAGACGCGCCGGAGGACGGCACGGATCCGCGCGAGCAGCTCCTCGTAGTGGAACGGGCGGGCGAGCACGTCGTCGGCGCCGTCCTCGAGCGCGCGGATCCGGTCGACCGCGTCGGTCTCGGGGCCGCCGAGCACGATCACCGGCAGGTCGTGGCCGGCCCGCCGCAGCAACCGGCACTCCTCGACGCTCGGCAGCAGTGCGAGGTCGATCCGCTCCGCCTCGTCGAGGCGCCGCACGACCTCGAAACCGTCACTCGCGAGGTGGCGCTCGAGCGGCACCTCGGGGCGGGGAACGAGCAGCGCGGTCGACATGCAGGCGAACCTAGCGCCGCGCCCGCGCCCCGGCTAGATGTCCTTTCGCGCGGAACTGCCACGAACGATCGACAGTCGGCCCGAACTCTCAGGTCCGCTGGAGAACGAGCCGAAAGAGGCAGTGGGAGGTGTCCGCATGCCGTCTCTGCTGACGTACGACAAGCTCGTGTTCAGGGCCGCGCACACGGCCGACGCGCACTCGATCCTCGACGAGTCGGGTTTCCCGGTCGGCCGGATCGTCAAGGACGGCCTCGTCGTCCGCGACGGCGAGGGCGTGCCCCTGCTCGCGATCGAGAACGTCGAGCGCGACCGCAAGAGCTTCTACCGACTCAACAGGAGCGCGCGGCCGGTGGCGATCTCCGACGGCCGCGGCCGGACCGTCGCGACGATCCTCGGGAAGCACGGTGAGATCAACGACGCGTCGGGGCAGAGCCTCGGCGCGATCAAGGTGCGTTGGCGTCATCCGAGGACGCTCGTGATCGAGGACTCGGCCGGCACGGAAGCGGGGAAGCTGACCTTCGACCTGGGAAACCGCGGCGAAGACGAGCCCATGGAGGCGGCGACCGTCCACCTGATCGTCACCGGCCACCCGACGAGCGACCTGCGCATCGCGATGCTCGGCTTCGCCGCCCGCTCGATCGAGATCGTCTCGTCCCAGGTCGCCTCGATGTTCGAGCGCCATCACGCCGCGCCGCCGACGTAGCTACAGCCGGCCGGAACGGACCACGGCCCAGAGCAGCCGGAACAGGACGATCGTCGAGAGCACGAACCCGGCGAGCGCGATCACGTTGATCCCGAGCGCGTGCGGCCCGCCCTTCGCGAACGCGGCCAGAACCGCCGAGCCGAGGAAGCCTGCCGCGACCACGAGCGCGATCACGAGCCGGTTGAACGAGAGCTGCATGCTCGCCATGAACTCGTCGAGCGCGAGGTGGCGGAACCCGACCTCGATCTGGCCGTCTCGCATCTCCTCGAGGATGTCGTGCACCTGGTAGGGCAGCTCGAGCGCGATCTGGGAGAGCGCGACCGCCTCCTTGCGCGCCCGCCGCGCCACCCGGTCGGGCGTGAACCGCTCCTTCATGAGGTCGCGCGCGAACGGCTTCGCGACCTCGAACACGTTGAAGTCCGGGTACAGCTCCGCGCCGACGGACGCGAGCGTCGCGATCGCCTTGTCGAGCATCAGGAACCGCGACGGCAGGTGGAGGTTGCACGAGTAGATGAGCTGGAACGCCTCACGGATCACCTGCATCGGGTCGATCTCGGCGAGGCTCGCGCCGTAGTAGCGGTAGTAGATCTCGCGAAGCTCGCTCCGGAACTGCGCCTCGCGCTCCTTCGGGTAGGAGACGCCGAGGTCGGTCAGGCGCTTCGGCAGCGCGTCCACGTTCTCGGTCGCGGCGTCGATGAAGAGCCCGGTCGCCGCCGACATGTCCGCGTCGGTGAGCTTGCCGACGGCGCCGAAGTCGACGAGCCCGATCTGGTCGGGCCCGAGCACGAGGATGTTCGCCGGATGCGGGTCGCCGTGGAAGAAGCCGTGACGGAAGATCATCGTCATCCAGGTCTCGGTGATCAGGTACGCGAGGTGGCGGCGCTCCTCGGCCGTGAAGTCGTCCTCGGTGATGTCGGCCAGCTGCGGCCCCTCCAGCAGCTCGAGCGTGAGCACGCGCGAGCGCGTGTAGCTCCAGTAGACCCTCGGCACGACGACGTGTGGATGGCCGGCGAAGTCGCGCCGGAACGCCTCTGCGTTGCGCGCCTCGAGCCGGTAGTCGAGCTCGTGGCGGATCTGGCTCGCGAACTCGTCGACGAGGGCGATCGGGTCGACGAAGTCGATCGCCTTCACACGCTCCCGCACGAGCTTCGCGGCCTGCATCATCAGCGCCAGGTCGGCGTCGATCTGCCGCGGCGCGCCCGGCCGTTGCACCTTCACCGCCACGGGCTTCCCGTTGGGGAGCACGGCACGATGCACCTGGCCGATCGAGGCCGACGCGACCGGCGCCGGGTCGAACTCGAGGAACAGCTGCTCGACCGTGAGCCCGAGCTCCTCGCTCACGATCTGCTCGACCTGCTCGAACGGGAACGGCTTGACGTCGTCCTGGAGCCCGCGCAGCTCGGCGATGATGTCCGGCGGCAGGACGTCGGGGCGCATCGAGAGCGCCTGGCCGAACTTGACGAAGGTCGGGCCGAGCTCGTCGAGCATCTCCCGCAGGTGCACACCGCGCTGCGAGCGGTCGCCGTCGACCTCCGGGTGGCGCCGGAACGGGAGCGCGCGATGGGTCTCGAAGAAGTAGCCGAAGCCGTGCTTTCCCGCGACCTGGACGATCTCCGAGAGCCTGCCGAGGTTACGCTGCGTCGAGCGGGTCGCCATGGTCTCAGTGTGACACGGGAGGCGCAGTGCGTTGGTACAGGGCCTTTGTCGACGCCACCAACGTCTTCTACGACCACCTCGCAGCGGTGCGCTGGTGGCCGCTCGCGATCGGGCTCGGCCTCCTGTTCTTCCGGCTCGTGCTGAGGTCGATCGCCTGGCGGAACATCCTCCAGGCCTCCTATCCGACGACGAAGGTCCGCTGGCTGCCGGTCTTCGGCGCCTACGTCGCGGGAATCGGCGTGAACGCGATCATCCCCGCGCGCGTCGGCGACGCCGTCAAGGTCGCGCTCGCCAAGCAGCGGATCCACGACTCGAGCTACGCCACCGTCGCCGCCACGCTCATCGTCGAGACCCTGTTCGACTTCTTCGTCGCGTTCGGGCTCTTCGCCTGGGCCCTGACCCTCGGCGTCCTCCCGGGGCTCAACGTCCTGCGGAACCTCCCCTCGGTGGACTGGTCCTGGCCTCTGGGCCATCCGAAGGCGAGCGCGGAGATCGGCGCGGTTCTGGTCGTCGCGCTCCTGGTCGTCGCGATCTGGGTAGGCCACCGGGTGGTCGCGTTCTGGGAGCGGGTGCGCCAGGGCTTCGCGATCCTACGGACGCCGTGGCGCTACCTGCGCGACGTCGTCTCGTGGCAGGCCCTGAGCTGGGTGGTGCGGCTCGCGAGCTTCTACTACTTCCTCCGCGCCTTCCGGATCACGGCGTCGATCCACAACGCGCTGCTGACGCAGGTCGTGCAGAGCCTCTCGACGCTCTTCCCGATCACCCCGGGAGGAGCGGGCACCGAGCAGGGCCTCCTCGTCTACGTCTTCCGCGGGCGGGAGGCGGCGACCCCGCTGCTCAGCTACAGCGTCGGGATGAAGATCGCGGTGACCGCGTTCACGGCCCTGCTGGGCTTCGCGGCGCTCGGGCTGATGGTGCGCACCTTCAGCCCGAGCCGCGCGATCAAGCAGGCCGACGAGGGCGGGCTCGGCCCGGACTGAGCTCTCAGTCCGATGCGGTCGAGCGCTGTGCCAGCCCGAGGTAGTACACGGCGAGCGCCGCGTGCGCCTGGGCCTTCACGTGAGACGACAGGAACCGACTCTCGAGCAGCCGCTCGGCCTCGTCCGCGTGGCGCTCGGCGCGCTGGCCCGCGTCCACCTGCGCAGGAAAGGTTGCCACTTCACACCTCCTTCCAGCCGCTCAGGCTTGCACACCGGCCTCGCGCAGCGCATCGGGGACGGCCCGGATCGGAGTAAGGTCGCGGGCACCGCCGACGAACGGAGGACGTGATGGGAGATCAGGTTTCCTGGGTGATCGAGCTCGCGGTCAAGCCGGGTCAGCTCGAAGCCTTCAAGGCGCTCATGGAGGAGATGGTCGCGGGCACCAGCCTCGAGCCGGAGTCGCTGGGGTACGAGTGGTTCATCAGCGCCGACGACGCCACGGTGCACATCTACGAGAAGTACGCGGACTCGGAGGCGATGATCTCCCACGTGAGCGGCTTCCTGGCGAAGTGGGCGCAGCGGTTCCTCGCCGCCGTCGACGTGACGCGGTTCACCGTCTACGGGAGCCCCAACGCGGCTGCGAGAGAGATGCTGGACGGCTTCGGAGCGGTGTACCTCGGCCCGTGGGGCGGCTTCTCGAGGTAAGGCGCACGAGGATGTTCACCACCGGGTTCGTCAACCTCTACACGGCCGACATCGAAGCCGGACTGCGGTTCTATCGCGACCTCCTCGGGTTCGAGGAGACCTTTCGCACCCCGACAGAGGGAGTCCCGGAGCACGTCGAGCTGACACTCGATGAGTTCGCCCTCGGACTCGGAACGGTGGAGGCGGCAAAGAGGGTGCACGGAGTCGATGCGTCGCCCGGCAGCCCCGCGATGGTCCTGGTCGTGTGGACGGACGACGTGGACGCTGCGTTCGAGCGGCTGGAGTCCGCCGGTGTTCCCGTCGTCCTGCCGCCACACGACACCGGCAACGGAAACCGAAACGCACTGCTCCGCGATCCCGACGGGAACCTGGTCGAGATCGTGGCGAAGGTGACCTGACCGGTCAGGTCACCTTCGTCCAAACACGCGACAGCAGAACCGCTGTCACGGCGGCCCCAAGGCGTCGAGCTCCGCGCAGACCTTCCTCGACGGCTTCAAGCAGGCGTTCGACCAGCCGTTCTTCGACGCGAAGGCACAGTTCGGCGGCGACTGCCGGCCGCTCGAGCCTGCGCGCGCAACGCTCAAGCAGGGCCGACTCTCGTGGGCACCGGTCCCGAACGCCGTCTCCTACGAGGTCTGGCGTGGCAAGACGAAGCTGAAGGTGACCGGCGGTACCAGGCTCACGGTCGGTCGCAGGCCGGGCCCGTACCGAGTCCGGGGTGTGAACATCGTCGGCTTCGGGCCGTTCACGACCGCGCGATAGCCGTAGAGACAACCCTGGCCTCGGCCAGTGGGCGCGTGGCCGGAGGCGCGAGCGGCGTGCCCCGATTACCATCGCCACCCGTGGCCGAGGGCGTCGTCATCCGTCCCGAGCGCGACGCGGACCATCCCGTGATCGCAGAGGTGGTCCGCGCGGCATTCGTCGGACACCCCGACGAGGTCGCGTCGTTCGTCGAGCACATTCGGGCGTCGGAACAGTTCATTCCGGAGCTGGCGTTGGTCGCCGAGGACTCCTCCGGTGTGATTGCTCACGTGATGCTGAGCTGGGTCGGCGTTGAAGGCGGATCCCGTACAAGGATCCTCAATCTCACGCCGATGTCGGTTCGGCCTGACCGCCAGCGCATCGGTGTGGGGGCACGGCTGATCCGGGACGCGCTCGGCCGCGCCGAGGAAGCAGGCGAGCCTGCCGTCATGGTCGAGGGCATCGCCGCGTACTATCCTCGCTTCGGCTTCGAGCGGGCGAGCGCGCTCGGCTTCATCTCCCCGCATCCGAAGATCCCCGACGACGCTTTCATGGTCAAGCGGCTCCCGGGATACAGCCCCGACCTCGCCGGTCGGATCGTCTATCCGGCCGCGTTCGACGCTCTCGGGTACTAGCGACCGGTCTGAGATGAGCGGCGCACTCGGCGGATAGCAACGCACCTGACGAAGTCCCCGAGCGTCGGCTACGAGACCCTCGGCTGGGCCGGCGTTCGCGAATGTCACCCGAGATGCGCCGGGACGGATCACGCACGTTCGCTTGTGGACGGAACGCAGCGGATCCGAGCTCCCCCTGATCTGGATCAGTACGTCCGCTGATGGCGCATCGCGCGGGTTGAGGGATGGTTTTGGTGGAGGTTGCCTATGTCGAGCGGTGCGCGCCCGGTGTCGCATCGGAGGGTTCGTGTGGCTGCTCGGTGCGTGTGTGGTGGCCGGTCCGCTGGCATCGGCCTCGGCACCGTCGTCGGCATCGACCGAGCTTTCTATTCGGGCCAGGCGCGGCAGTCGTGGCCGCAGTCGTGGCCCCCGAGGCCGTGCGTGGTGAAGGGGATCGACGCCCGCTGCGGCACCTTCACCGTCCCGGAGGACCGCGCGAAGCCGAACGGGCGCACGATCGGCCTGCGTGTGGTCGTCCTTCCTGCGTCCTTGAAGCCCGTCCGAAAGGACGCGGTCACGTACCTTGCAGGCGGGCCGGGAGACGCCGCCACCGAGCAGGCGGTCGACCAGGGCTGGCAGTCGAGCGCGCTGAACCTGTATCGCGACATCCTCCTCGTTGACCAGCGCGGCACCGGGGGATCGAGCCCGCACGGCGGCGATGTGACCCAGTACGGGACGCGGATGGCGATGGACGACCTGGACGCGGTGCGGGCGGCGCTCGGGTACCGGCAGCTCGACGTGATCGGCAGCTCCTACGGCGCCACCGCTGCGCAGGTCTACCTGAAGCTCCATCGCTCCTCGGTGCGCACACTCGTCCTCATGGGCGGTACCGCGATCGACATCCCCTTCTTCGACCGCTACGCGGTCAACGCCCAGCGCGCCCTCGACCAGCTCGCGGGGCTCTGCGCCTCAGACCCCGGCTGCCGGAAGGCGTTCCCAGGCTGGGAGCGCCAGTTCGGCGAGCTCGTGAAGGCATGGAACGCCCACCCGGCGAACGGCATCACCGGCAACGAGCTGGCCTCCATCGTCCATGCCATGCTGCTCGATCTGCAGAAGGCGGTCTCGATCCCACTGGTCGTCAGCCGCGCAGCCGCGGGCGACTACAAGCCCCTCGAGCAAGCAGGCCCGGGGGGTCTCGACGCCGACCTGAACCTCATGGGCTCGTCGATCTGGTGCAACGAGCCCTGGACCGGGATCGATGCGACGGGACCGTGGGGCACCCAGTTCGACAGCTACACGACGGCACGGATCGCGGCCCTCCGGCAGAACTGCAGCTCCGTCCCGAAGCGCACCGAGCCACGCTCGCTCTGGACGCTCCCCACGACAAGCTCGGTGCCGGTGCTCGCCTTCGCGGGCGGAGCCGACCCCCAGGATCCCGCCAGCAACCTCCCCGACCTCAAGCAGCACTTCCCCGACAGCCGCACTCGTGACCTTCCCGCACATCGGGCACCAGTGGGGCATCGGCGGCTGCTTCGACCAGATCGTCACGGACTTCGTCGACCGCGGCACCACAAAAGGACTGGACACAACACGCTGCGCCGGCGCAGTCGTGGTACCACCGTTCCCGCTCACCGACTGAACGCACGGCCGAGATACGTCGGGCCGTGGCGCTGTCCGTCGGGCCAGCGTTCGGGAGTGACGCCTGACTCAGGCCCGGTTGTCTAGGCTCGGGGCCGTTCTCGCCTGCAGCAATGACTCCGGGAGGCAGCATGCGGTTTCTTCTCACTTCCGCCGGCATCAAGAACACGAGCATCCACGACGCGCTGGTCGACCTGCTGGGCAAACCGATTGCCGAGTCCAGCGCCCTCTGCATCCCCACCGCGGGGTACGGGCACCCCCAGGGCAGTCCTGGCTGGGGCATGGCGTTTCATCACCGGTCAGGCCTCCACACCCATGTGCGAGCTGGGTTGGAAGTCCTTGGGAGTGCTGGAGCTCACCGCGCTGCCCAGCATCGGTGAAGAGCGCTGGGTCCCCTGGGTCCGGGAGACAGACGTCCTGCTGGTGAACGGCGGCGACGCCCTGTATCTGTGCCACTGGATGCGGCAGTCCGGGCTGGCGGATCTCCTGCCGTCGCTGCGCGAGACGGTCTGGGTGGGGCTGAGCGCCGGGAGCATGGTGATGACCCCCCGAATCGGGGAGGACTTCGTCGGGTGGAAGCCGCCCACCGGTGGCGACAGCACGCTGGGCATCGTCGACTTCTCGATCTTCCCGCACCTGGATCACGAGGACCTGCCGGAGAACACCATGGCCGACGCAGAACGATGGGCGGCCGGGATCGCAGGTCCGGCGTACGCGATCGACGACCAGACCGCCATCAAAGTGATCGACGGCGCCGTCGAAGTCGTCTCCGAGGGCCACTGGAAACTGTTCACCCCGTAGGACCGAGACCCCCTGGGACCGAGATGCGCTCGACTGCGCGAGTGTGCGCGAATGACGCCCTAGGTGGCTAGGCCGGGGCGGTGGGTGGTCGCGAGCGGCCCCATCTCGACCACAGCCAGGCAGCGAAGCCGAGCGCGACGATCGCGAACAACAGCAGGATCCACTCGACCGGGGCGGATAGGTTCTTCCCGATGAGGACTTGCCCGCCGGGGCCGACGGAGCCCGCCGGTGGCGAGGAAAGGTGAGGTGCTGGTCCGGACGTCTTGAGTGTCACCTTGGGGTTTCCGGTCAGGAGTAGCAGCGCCGCACCGATCAGTGCGATCGCTGCAAGGGTGGTGAACGCCGCGAGGACGAGCGGTCTGCGGCGGGCGTTTCCTCGGCCGGGCGGTTCGGGGATGACCCCTCGCTCGGCCGCCCAGGAGGCAGCGAACGAACGCGGATCAAAGACAGTGCTTCCTAGGAACTCCTCAGCGGAGACGCCTTCGGCCTCGGCATCGCTGAGGTCGGAAGCCAGGTCGGCCGCCATCTCCTCGGCGAGCGGATCAGGGACACCGAGGCGCCTCCACTCCGCGCGGCACTGCTCGACGAAATCACTCATGAAACCACCTCGATCTTGACGGGAGCGAGCACCGCATCGACGGCATCGCGGGCAGCTCGCCATTCGGACACGCCCAGCGCGAGTGCCAGCCGCCCCGCGCTCGATGCGCGGTAATACTTCCGTGGAGGCCCGCCGTTGCTCTCGGCGCGATACGTCTCCACCAGGCCTTCACGCTCCAACCGGCCGAGCAGCGGATAGATCGACCCCTCACCCACAGTCGACAGACCGCGGGCACGCAGGCGCTTGGTCATCTCGTAGCCGTACGCAGGCCCCTCCTCCATCACCGCCAGAAGACAGAGGTCGAGGACCCCGCGAAGGAACTGGGTTTGGCGACTCTCACCAACTACCATGTAGCGCATGGTAGCAAGCACTACCTTGCGCCGCAAGGCCCAGTCGCCGTAGTTCGGGACGGCGCAGCAATGAGCAAAGGCCGAGTGTTCAAGAATGTTCCCCGAGGTGGACGCCTACGGCCGCGATCGGAGCGCTTGCGTCAGTTCCGGGAGTCTGATGAGTTCGAGAGATAGCGTCAGTAGTCGTTTCGTCGCGCATCTCGGACCATGAGGTCGAGATCGCCGATCGTCGCCGTCGCGACCGCGGCTGATCCAGCGGTGTAGGTCGTGAACATGCGCGACGTTCCTTCCACGGGAATCCGAACCTTTCCGCGCTCGATAACGATCGGAAACCGAGGTCTGCGGACGAGCCCGAACTCGAACGTCAGATGCTGAAGGGCGACAAGCTGCGCAGGACGACCCTCATGCTTGGACACCTCGACGCTCACCGACTCCTTCGCGGCCCCAAGGACGTGCTGGATGCGCAGGCTCGACACGGAGTCACCTGAACGACCCCAACCGAGACTCGGCCCGACTGCCCATTCGCCGACAGGCCGGTAGATCCGGCCATCGAAGGCGGCGAAAAGCTCGTCTGGCGTCGGATCGGTGCGCAAGCTCCCGGCGGCCGCCTCGCGAGCTTTTCTGACTCTCTCGAGATCGCTCGCGTATGACCGCCCAACGGATATCGAATAGTCGATCCTGTTGCAGAGGCGGTGAGCAAGGACCGAGTTGTCGACAGTTCTATGGCCTCCTTCTCGCTTTGAGAGTGGGAAATGCTCGTGGGTCGGCATCCAGTCGGTCCCGGGGCGAGTGACCGGTTCGAAGTAACGAGCACCGCCCAGCTCTTCGGGACAGAAGCACTCGGGCATCTTGCACGTCACCTGCGTGATGTAACCAAGTTCTGCAGCTTTGATGAGGATGCCCTTGACGCCCAACGACTTGAGTCTCCTGGCCGCTTCCGCACCTCGCGCCGGGTCCAGCGGTGCTCTTGTCACACGGCAAGCCTATCGGCCCCGCCGCGCTGAGCAGGTGGTAGAGCCAGAACGGTCGTATGCCCCAGCGTTCGGGAATGATGCTCCTATGACGTGTCAAGTCATCTGTGGGTCAGGTTGGTGTTCGAGTAGCCGGTAGAGGTGGCGGGCGAGGTAGCGCTTGAGGCAGCGGGTGGCGTCGCGGCGGGTCTTGCCTTCTGCGACGCGTCGGGCGATGTAGTCGCGGGTTGCTGGGTCGTGCTGGCGGCGGTGGAGGGCGACGGTGTGGAGGGCGCGGTTGAGTTGGCGGTCGCCGCCGCGGCTGAGACGGTGGCGTCTGGTCTGGCCGCTGGAGGCCGGGACCGGCGCAACGCCGGCGAGGCGGGCAAAGCAGGCTTCGGAGCGGAGCCGGCCGCGGTGCGACCAGGCGACGATCAGTTGCGCGGCGACGATCGGGCCGACGCCGGGCTCGTCGAGCAGCTGCGGTGCAAGCGCACGTACGTGGGTGAGGATCTCGCGTTCGAGTTCGTCGGCTTCGCTGGTTGCGGCTTCGATTCGGTGGGCGAGGCTGCGCAGCACGAGCCGGGTGGCGAGCTCGTCTGGGCGTGATCGGGCCGAGCGGCGGAGGTGTCTGCAGCGCTCGAGCAGCCTTCCAGTCGGCAGCGTGCGGAGCTCGTCCCGCAGACGGTCAGGGGCGGTGACGATGACGGCGCGCAGTTGTGTGAGCGCCTCACGACGCACGTCGACGGCGCCGCGTCGAGCGATCAACAGCAGCCGTAGTGCCTCGCGGCGTTCCCCGCTGCGCGGCAGCGCGAGTGTCTCGTTGCCGAGCGCTGCTCGCGCTGTTGCGACCGCGTCGAGTTCGTCGTCCTTGCCCTGGAGGCGCCGCTCGGATCGTGGTATGCGGCTCAGCTCCAGCACCGTCTCGCCCCGTCTGGCAAGAGCGCGGGCGAGGCCGGCGCCGTAGCTGCCGCTGCCCTCAATCGCCCACGCCCGTGCCGCCGGCGCGTACCGCTCGGCGAGCCGGAGTGCTTCCCGGTAGCCGCTCCTGTCCGCTGCAACTGCTGCCTTGGCGATTACCGCGCCGGCAGGAGCCGCCACGACAGCCAAGACGTGCTCGTCGCGGTGGGTGTCGACGCCGATCACGTAGTCCAATTCGTCTGCAAGCATCCGACTCGATCCTCCGACTCGCTCGTAGGGTCCGGAAGCGCCGGTCTGAGTGCGAGGAAACCGCGGCGGCAGGACTGTGATGAGTCACGCCCTTCGGGACGGACAAGCTCCTGATCAAGCCAGCAGCGGGCGCCAGACCGGCGCCGCCGTGCCACTCGGACAGATCATTCCCAAGGCACGCAATGCGGCCAGTCACCTGACGAGTCACAAGCAACACGGAGACACCAACCTGGCGACGGCCCCAGACAGACCGACCCGCCGAGTCTCACAGTCACCCGAGCAGGCCGGACCGACTCAGAGGAGCGCTCGAATCGGGTCAGCGTAGCCGGGCCGTAAGTACGCACCTCTAATCACGGTCCAGGCACGGATGCGGAACTCGTCCAAACCTGCCGCGACGAACGCAGCAATGCGACGCTCCGTCTGCTCGCGATCCTCCATTCGGTTGTCGAGCGGATTCCAGAGAAACGAAGGCGGGTCGTACTCGCGATCAGCGAGGTACGGCTTCGGGTCGATCGCCACGAACTGGTCTCCGCTACGGAGGAGGTTGTGGTGATGGAAATCGCCGTGGACTAGCCAGACTGGCGCCGGGTCGAGCTTGGCGAGCAGCTGCCGCGCGAGGGGAACGAGTTCGCTGCCCTCGAGCTCCGCGCGATCGAGCCAACGCGAGACTTCCGGCAGGACCGGTCGGAATGGCAATCCCGCAGGCCGCCACAGCCGGGATGCAACCGCGACCGCTATGGCCGTGGCCTCGTCCTCCGAGACGGCAGAGAGATCGTCGCCCGGCTCAGCGCGCTCTTCGAGAAGCGCGCGCCCCGACCGGCGTAGGAGACGAATCGCCCCGTTGCCGTTCCAGAGCTCGAGTGCGTCGCCCTCGTGTAGCGACTCATCGTCCCCTTCCCACCCAACCTTCAGGACGAAGTCGCCGGCCGGAGCCACGTAGGAGACGTTCGAGAGCGCGAACGGCTCTCCGATCTCGAGTCCCCACTCTCGTGCGGCCCCCATCGCGGTCGCCTTCGCGACACTCAAATCGAAGCGTTCTTCACCCGCCCCTTCCATTGCACGAGCTTACGCGCGCGCCGGCCGCCCTCAGGTCACCGAGCGGTCTCGGCCGCGTCATCTCGGCCCCGTGGTCGACCGCCTCCGTCACCGCGGCGTCCAGGCGGAAATCCGGGTAGAGGCGCGCGAAGCTGAGCACGGTTGCGAAGTATCCCGCGAAGGCAGACGCCGCCGCACCGAACCAACCCGACGACGGTCGCCTGAGCCACCGTGCTCCCGCCCGGCGCTAGTCGCCGGACGGCCGCTCGAGCAGCCGCAGCCGGTGCTCGAGCTGGGCGACCCTCAGCTCGAGCTCCTCGTAGTCGTCGCGGCGGACGAGGCCCAGTTCGGCGAAGACGCTCTGCAGCGAGTCGCCGGCGCGCTCTCCGAGCCGTACCGCGTCGCCGCGCCACCGGGCACCCAGGTCGCGCACGAGCGCACGGGCCTCGTCGCGGCGCAGGCCGCCCTTCTCGGCGAGGGCGTCCGCGAGCTCGTCGGCGCGCTCCGCCGTCAACGCCACCGCGCCTAGCGCGGCGAGGAAGAGCTTCTCCGGAGCCCTCTCCGGATCCGTCACAGTGCTCTCGCGTTCCCGGGGCGCCGCCGGTGGCAGGAGGCATCGCCGCGCGGCGGGAGGACAGTGCATGCGAGCACGGACTGCCGCCGCGCGGCCTCGCATCGTGCCGCCGGCGGGGCCAGGCGTCGGCGGAGCCGGGCTGTGCCCGGCGGGAGCCGCCGCCGGCCGGGGACGCGAGGGTCAGCGTGCTCGGCCATGAGGCCTGGACTTGCGCCGCTGCTGGCGCTTCGCGCGCTTCGAGTCGGGGCTCGGATCGGCAGGCGCGGCGGCGGTCGTCGGGGCTTCGACGGGCTCGTCCTCGGCCGCGATCATCTCGGCCTCCGCCTCCTCGACGAGCTCCTCGCGCGCCGCGACAGTCACCGGCATCTCCTGGCCCTTGAGGCGCGCGTAGTCGGGCTCGCGCTCCTTCCAGCTCGTCAGCAGCGGCGCCGCGATGAAGATCGAGGAGTAGGCCCCGGAGGTGATCCCGATCAGCAGCGCGAAGGCGAAGTCCTTCAGCGTCGCGCCGCCGAAGAGGAGCAGCGAGGCGATCGGCAGCAGCGTGATGAACGTCGTCGCGAGCGAGCGCCTGATCGTCTCCCAGAGCGAGATGTTCGCGATCGCGGCGAACGACGAGCGACGCATCACGCCCGCGTTCTCGCGGATCCGGTCGAAGATGATGATCGTGTCGTAGATCGAGTAGCCGAGGACGGTGAGCACCGCGGCCACGGTCGCGGTCGAGACCTCGAAGCCCGTCAGCGCGTAGATCCCGACCGTGATGATGATGTCGTGGAGCAGGGCGATGATCACCGGCACGGCGTACTTGAGGTCGAACCTGATCGTGATGTAGAAGATGATCAGGAGCAGCGAGACGATGATCGCGATGATCGCGAGGCGCGCGATCTGGGCCCCGAAGCTCGACGAGACCGTCGTCGCGCCCGCGGCCGTGGCGCCCACGCCCGACGCGAGGCTCGCCTGGAGCTGTGTCAGCTGCGGCCCGTTCAGCGCCTTCGTCCGGATCTGGAAGCCCTTGTAGCCGCCGTTGCTCGAGCCGCCCGTGCCCTGGATCACCGCGTCGGGATGGCCGAGCTTGGCGGTGACGACGCGCACCTTCGCGATCGACGTGGGCTGGGTCGTCTTGAAGGTGATCTGCGTGCCGCCCTTGAAGTCGATCCCGAGGTTGAGGCCCCTGACGCCGAGCGCGACGATCGAGATCGCGATCACGGTGCCGGAGATCGCGAACCACGTGCGGCGGCGCTTCATGAAGTCGATCTGGAGCCACTTCCCGGTCTGCGCCCCGTGCGCGCCCATCAGGCGCGGGCTGTCGAACCAGCGGAAGCCGGCGAGCAGCCCGAGCATCGCGCGCGTGGCGAAGACCGCCGTCAGCAGCGAGATCACGGTGCCGATCAGCAGCATCAGCGCGAAGCCCTTCACGCCCGCGGTCGCGACCGCGAACAGGACGAGCGCGGTGATGCAGGTGACGACGTTCGCGTCGAGGATCGTGTGGAAGCCCTTCGCGTAGCCGGTCGCGACACCGGCGCGCACCGACTTGCCGGCGCGCACCTCTTCCTTGATGCGTTCGAACACGACCACGTTCGCGTCCGCGGCGACGCCGATCGTGAGGATCATGCCCGCGAAGCCCGGCAGCGTCAGCGTCACGTGGAGCAGCAGGATCGCGGCGTAGAGGAAGGCGACGTAGATCGCGAGCCCGATCACCGCGACGAGGCCCGAGGAAGCGGTACAGCACGAGCAGGAAGATCGCGACGAGCAGCAGGCCGATCAGGGCCGCCTTCATCGCCTGGTTCAGCGAGTCCTTGCCGAGGGTCGCCGAGACGTCGGTGCGCTCGATCTGGACGAAGTTGACCGGCAGGGCACCCGTCTGCAGGACGAGCGCGATGCTCTTCGCCTCGCCGATCGAGCCGATCCCGGTGATCTGCGCGCTCGTGCCGGAGATCCCGTCCGGGTACTGGCGGAAGTCGATCTGCGGGTACGACTGGATCTGCCCGTCGAGCACGATCGCGAAGTGCTGCGGCACGTCCTGGCCGATCAGGCTCGAGCGGAGCCGCCCGCGCTGCGCCTCGATCCGGGTGATCTTGTGGAACAGCTTGCCGCCCTTGCCCGTGAACTGCATCAGCACGATCGGCTGAGCCGGTGGTCGGGTCGAAGTCGGCCTGGGTGCCCGAGAGCTTCAGGTCGCTGCCCGTCATCTCCGGAACGAACGGCGGGTTGTACTTGAAGAGGTAGTAGGAGGTCGTCGTGGGCGTGGTGTTGACGCCCGGGCAGGCGACCGCCGGCGGGCCGCACGTGATCACCGTCGTCTTGGTCGGCACGGCGAAGAGCGAGTAACCCTTCGGCAGCGTGCCGCCGTAGCGCTTGAGCGCCTGCGCCTTCGTGTCGACCGGGCCGACGACCTGCTTGTGGAGGCGGTTGAAGACGTACCAGCCCTCGGGGTTCCTGCCCGCCGTCGACTGGACGCGCGACAGGAGCGCGTAGAGGCTCGTCGTCGCGACCGGGAAGCCCTGGGCGTCGATCGACGGCGGGACGAGGTCGTTCTCGAGGTCGTAGAACTGGAGCTGCGCCGTCTTGCCGATGATCGCCGCGGCCGCCTGCGGGTTCTTCACGCCGGCGAGCTCGATCACGATCTGGTTCGAGCCCTGCTTGCGGATCTCCGGCTCGCTCACGCCGAGCTTGTCGATCCGGTTCCGCATGATCCCGATCGAGCGGTCGACATCGCTCGAGGTGAGCTGCTCTGCCCTTCGGCGGCACCGCCTTCAGCACGACCTCGAGGCCGCCCTGGAGGTCGAGGCCGAGGCGCGGCTTCCTCTGGATCGGGCTCCCGGGGATCGCGAGCAGCGCCACCCCGACGAGAGCCGCCAGGATCAGGCCGAGCAGGATGAGATAGGAGCGCCGGTCGTTCATGTCTGGGTGAAAAGCGCCGGAAGCTTAGCTGGGCGATTCTGGCGCTGCGTCAGCATCCGTTGCCTCGGCGGCGGTCGGCTCGGCCTCCTCCGGCTCGGGCGCCTCCGGCTCCTCCACCTCGGGCGGGATCACGGCGCCGATCGCGCGGCGCGCGACCTTGACCACGACGCCGTCGGCGATCTCGAGCTTGATCTCGTCGCCCTCGGCCTCGATCACGGTGCCGTAGATGCCGGCCGCCGTCAGCACCTCGGCGCCCGGCTCGATCTTGTTGAGCATCTCGCGCTGCGCCTGCTGCCTGCGCTTCTGCGGCCGGATGAAGGCCACCCAGATCACGCCCATGGCCAGAATGAGAATCAGTAGGGTCGGGCTCAAACGTCCTCCTCGGGCGCCTGGGCGAGTCGTGCGAGCGCCTCGGCGACGTAAGCCGTCAGGGCGCCCCGCTCGATCGCCGTCCGCGCCCCCGCGGTCAGATCCAACAGGAAGCGCAGATTATGCACGCTGAGGAGCCGGAGGCCGAGCAGCTCCTGCTGGTTGATCAGGTGGCGGATGTACGCGCGGGAGAAGCGGGTGCACGCCGAGCAGGCACACGACTCGTCGAGCGGGCGCGGGTCGCGTGCGAAGCGCTGGTTGCGGAGGTTGAGGCGGCCGTCCCACGTCAGCGCGGAGCCGGTGCGGGCCGTCCTCGTCGGCAGGACGCAGTCGAACATGTCGACCCCGGAGGCGATCACGCGCAGGATCCCCTCCGGGTCGCCGATCCCCATGAAGTAGCGCGGGCGGTCGGCGGGAAGGAGCGGCGCCGCCCACGAGACCGCCTCGAACATCTCGTCGCGGTCCTCCCCCACGCTGAGGCCGCCGAGCGCGACGCCGTCGAAGCCGAGCGCGGAGATCTCCTCGATCGAGCGGCGGCGCAGCTCGGGGTCGGAGGCGCCCTGCGTGATCCCGAAGCGGAGCTGCCCCTCGGCGCGCGGCTCGTCGCGCTGGCGCTCGGCCCAGAGCGTCGTCCGGCGCACGGCCTCCTCCAGCTCGGCGCGGGGCACGCCGGCCGGCGCGCAGATGTCGAGGCACATCGCGATGTCCGAGCCGAGCTCGCGCTGGATCGAAGCGGCGAGCTCCGGCGTGAAGCGCTCCGCGCTGCCGTCGTAGACCGAGCGGAAGGTGACGCCGTCGTCGTCGGCCGCGATCAGCGTGTCGCGCAGCGAGAAGACCTGGAAGCCGCCGGAGTCGGTGAGGATCGGGCCGTCCCAGCCCATGAAGCGGTGGAGCCCGCCGAGCTCGGCGATCAGGTCCTCGCCGGGGCGGAAGTGGAGGTGGTAGGTGTTGCCGAGCACGATCGTGGCGCCGACCGCGCGCAGCTCGTCCGGGTCGAGCGTCTTCACCGTCGCCTTCGTCCCGACGGGCATGAACGCGGGCGTCGGCACATCGCCGTGCGCGGTGCGCAGGACGCCGGCGCGGGCGGCGCCGTCGGTCGCGGTGACGGTGAACGTCTCGCTCACAGGATCAGCATCGCATCGCCGAAGGAGTAGAAGCGGTAGCGCTCCTCGACCGCGAGGCGGTAGAGGCGGCGCGTCTCCTCCACTCCGGCGAACGCCATCACCAGGGCGAGCAGCGTCGAGCGCGGCAGGTGGAAGTTCGTCACGAGCGCGTCGACGCGGCGGAACTCGAAGCCCGGGGTGATGAAGAGGTCGGTGCGGCCCTCGAGCGGCGCGCCGCGCACGACCGATTCGAGAACCCGCGTCGTCGTCGTGCCGACCGCCAGCACGCGCGGGGCGGCGGCGATCCGCGGCCACGCGGGGGCGGAGTAGCGCTCGCCGTGGAGCACGTGCTCGTCGAGGTCGTCGACGGCGAGCGGCCGGAAGGTGTCGAGCCCGACGTGGAGCGTCACGCGCTCGACGTCGAGCCCGGCCAGCAGCTCGGGCGTGAAGTGCAGGCCCGCGGTCGGCGCCGCGGCGGAGCCGGCCTCGTCCGCGTAGACGGTCTGGTAGCGGGCGGGGTCCGCGAGCGGCTCGGTGATGTAGGGCGGCAGCGGCGTCTCGCCGGCCGGCTCGCCGGTGAGCCGCAGCCGCCAGCGGCCCTCGCCGAGATGCTCGAGGAGCTCGACCGGCCCGTACGTGCGCCCCGGGCGGAGCCGCCGCGTCGGCCGCGCGAGCGCCCTCCCAGACGTCGCCCTCGAGGCGCTCGACGAGCAGCACCTCGCCGCGTGGATTCGCGATCCGGATCCGGGCCGGCACGACGCGCGTGTCGTTGACGACGACGAGCGCGCCGCCGGCCTCGGCTCGGCAGGTCGGCGAACGCGCGGTGGCGGACGGCGCCGGTCGCGCGCTCGTAGACGAGCAGGCGCGAGGCGTCGCGCCGCTCTGCCGGATGCTGGGCGATCAGCTCCGGCGGCAGGTCGTAGTCGAGCTCCGAGGCTTTCATCCGACGAGCACGTTACCCTTGCTTTCCGTGGACGAAGACGCGATCGAGCGCGCGCGAGAGCGGCTGCAGGCCGCAGCGGAAGGACGCGCCGATCCCGGCGCCGTCGAGGCCGCGCTCGAACGGGCCCGCGACCAGATCGAGGGCCTCGCCCAGGCCGCCGCCGAGCTCTCGGCCTCGCTCCCCGCCCAGGTCGGCGAGTCCGTACAGGAGGGGCTCCGCCGCGAGGTGATCCCCGTCGCCCGCAACCTCGCCGAGGTGCGCGGCCTCCTGAACCAGATGATCCGCCGGCTCGAGCGGCTCGAGGGCGACATGCTCGCCGAGCGGCATGCGCGCGTCGACGACCTCGCCCTCCTGGTCGACCTGATCGCCTCGGGCTGGAAGGGCGTCGACGACCGCCTCGGCCGGATCGAGCGCGGGCTCGAGAGCCGAAGCGGCGCGGTCGTCTACCGGATGGAAGAGCGCCGCGCCGGCGGCGATCCGCCCGCCTAGGAGTTGATCAGCAGGAGGGCTGCGGCGAGCGCCCAGAGCGCCACGCAGATGAGGATCGGCCGGTCGGAGAGCAGCACCTGCTCGGGCTCCTCGCCCGCGTCCTCTCGGTGGATCAGCAGCAGGTAGCGGAAGACGCCGAAGAGCACGAACGGGATCGTCGCCATCATCCGGTCGCCCGGCCGCGCGGTGAAGGTGTAGAGCGAGTAGGCGATCACGGTCGAGGCCGCGACGATCGTGACCAGCTGGTCGACGAGTGCCAGCGAGTAGCCCTCGAGCACCGGCCGCCCCGGAGTCCGCTCGGCGCCGACCAGCACGAGCTCGCCGCGCCGCTTCGCGAGCGCGAGGAAGAGCGCCAGCGTCCCCGTGCAGAGCAGGAGCCACGGCGAGATCGGGACGTGCACGGCGACCGCGCCCGCGACGGCGCGGACGACGAACAGCCCGGCGATCGCCATCACGTCGATCAGCACGACGTGCTTGAGCCCGAGCGAGTACGCGAGCTGGAGCGCGACGAAGGCCAGGAGCACGACCACGGACCAGCGCCCGAGCACGGCCGCGATCGCGAACGCGGCGAGCGCGAGCACGCCCGCCGCGACGAGCGCGGCCCGCGGCGCGACGAGCCCGCTCGCGATCGGCCGGTGGCGCTTGATCGGGTGGAGCCGGTCGTGCTCGACGTCCCGCACGTCGTTGAGGAGATACGCAGCCGACGAGGCCGCGCAGTAGGCGACGAACACGCCGAGCGCCTCGACGAGGCGGCGCGGGTCGCCGAGCTCGCCGGCGAAGATGATCCCGGCGAAGACGAGGAGGTTCTTCGTCCACTGCCTCGGCCGCAGCGCGGCGAGCCAGGCTGTGGGTCGCGTCCTGACTGCAGTCGTGGCCACGTCGGAAGGCTACGCGTGCTCGCCGGGCAGCACGAGCGTGAAGCTGCTGCCGAGCCCGTCGGAGCTCTCGAGGTCGATGCGGCCGCCGAGCGCGCTCGCGAGCTCGTTCGCGATCGCGAGGCCGAGGCCGGTGCCCGAGCCGTCGCGCGACCAGAACGGCCGGAAGATCCGCTCCCGGTCGGCCGCGTCGATCCCCGGCCCGGTGTCCCGAACCGCGACCGAGACGGAGCCGTTCTCGGCCGCCAGCTCGAGCTCGATCCGACCGCCGTCGGGCGTCCAGCGGAACGCGTTCGAGAGCAGGTTCGTGATGATCTGGAGCACGCGGTCGCCGTCGGTCTGGAGCGTCGGCCGCGCACCGATCTCCTGCCGGTAGGCGATCCCCCGCCGCCGCGCCTCCTCGGCGAACGAGCTGTACGCCTGCTCGCAGAGGCGCTCCATCTCGACCTCTTCCTCGAGCAGCGTGAAGCGGTGCGCGTCGAGCTTGGCGAGGTCGAGCACGTCGCCGACGAGCCGCTCGAGCCGGCTCGACGCGTCCGCGATCACCTCGAGCGACTGCCGCGCGAGGTCGCGGTCGTCGATCACGCCCTCCGAGAGCGCGGAGACGTGGCCCCGGATCGCCGTCAGCGGCGTGCGGAGCTCGTGCGACACGGTCATCAGGAAGTTCCGCTCCATCCGCTCGGCCTCGTCGAGGCGGTGGGCCATCTGCGAGAAGCTCTTCGTCAGCTGGCCGATCTCGCCGCCGCCGCGCACGCCCGAGAGGTCGACGTCGTAGCGGCCGCCCGCGACCCGGTCGGCCGCACGGGTCAGCGCGAGCACCGGCTCGGTGATCCGCCGCGACAGGTACACGGCGAGCGCGGCCGCGAGCGCGACGCTGACCACGAAGGCGATCGTGAGCCGGATCAGCACGGCGTACAGGCCCTCGTGCAGCGCCGCCTTCGGCTTGGCGACCACCATCGCGCCGAAGGTCTGCTCGCCGAGCTTGAGCGGCTGCGCGACGGCGACGTACCGCGTCTTCTGGCCCGGAGGCGTGAACTCGAAGTCGTGGATCTTGCCGGAGAGCACCTTGTCGGTGTCCACCGCGCCGGCCGGCACGGGCCGGAGGTCGACCTTCGCTCCCGGCAGGATGTTGAGCCCGTACACGGGGATGTAGAAGAGCTGGTCGCCGGTCGCCTTCTCGAGGTTCTTGGCCGAGAACGTGTTGATCCCGGCCTGCTCGGCGTAGAACTGCGTGATCCCGAGCGACTCGCGGCGAAGCTCCTTCAGCGTCTGGCTCTGCGTGTAGTCCTGGAAGAGGCGGATCGCGATCAGCGACGAGACGAGCCCGGCGAGCACGACCGCGGCAAGGAAGATCGCCGTGAGGCGGAATCGCAGTGACTGGAACACGGCGGGCTCCGTCTAGACGGCGTCGCGCGCAGGCGACACCTTGTAGCCCACGCCCCACACCGTCACGATCGGCGAGGCGTCGCCGAGCTTGCGCCGCAGCTGGCGGACGTGGACGTCGACCGTGCGCGTGTCGCCGGCGAAGGTGTAGCCCCAGACGCGCTCGAGCAGCTGGTCACGCGTGAGCACGAGGCCCCGGTGGTCGAGCAGCTCCCAGAGGAGGTCGAACTCCTTCGGCGCGAGCTGCACCTCCGTCTCGCCGACCCGCACCTCGCGCCGGCCCGCGTCGATCGTCAGGTCGCCGTGGCGGAGCTGGGCGCTCTCGCGCTCGCGCCGCTCGGGGCCCGCCCGCCGCAGGATGGACTTCACGCGCGCGACGAGCTCGCGCGGGTTGAACGGCTTGGTCATGTAGTCGTCGGCGCCGACCTCTAGCCCGATGATCTTGTCCACGTCCTCGTCGCGCGCGGTCAGCATCAGGATCGGCATGTCCGTCGCCTTGCGCAGGCGGCGGCAGACCTCGATCCCGTCGATGTCGGGCAGCATCAGGTCGAGCACGACGAGGTCGACGTCGCCCGTGCCGGCCTGCGCCAGCGCGTCGTTCCCGGTCGCCGCGGTCCTGACCGTGTAGCCCGCGTTCTTCAGGTAGAGCGAGACGAACGAGGCGATCGAAGCCTCGTCCTCGACCACGAGCACGGTCTGAGCTTTTGCGGACGCCATTGGCTCAGGATGCCAGAGGACCCGGTCAGTTGCCGGTGCCGAGGGTGAAGCGCAGCTCGAAGTCCGGCATCGAGCGGTAGATGTCCCCGTCGAACTGGTACGTGCCGTCGGTCGAGCCGCCGGTGCCGCTGAGCACGACCTGGCCGTGCCCGATGCCCGAAAGGTCGATCCCCTTCCCCTGGACGATCACGCGCCAGAAGCCGCCGACCATCCGGAACCGCATCGCCGAGCCGCGGTAGAGCGTCTTCGTGTCCGAGAGGACCTGGCTGGTGTCCGAGTTGGTGATCATCGCCGCGGAGCCGTCGGTCGGATCGGGGTCGTTGACCCAGATCGAGCAGCTGTCGCAGTAGCCGATGAACGAGCCCCGTGCGACGATCGCCACCTTGCCGTCGGCATTCTTGACCGAGACGGTGCCGTCGCTCGGCGCACCGGGAGCCGCAAGCGCAGCCGCGGGCACGAGAGCGGCAGCGAGCAGGATGGGGACTAGAAGCCTGCGCATCGCACCTCCAGTATCGGCATCGCGGGTGTGTGCCCTCTAATCGCCGTGTAAGGAAACTGTTAGGGGCGATAAGGTCGTCCGGTGCACGAGGTGACCGCGTACGGCGAGATCGTCCTCGTGGTCGCCACGACCCTGTATCTCGCGCTGCTGGCGAACAAGGCGACTGCGCGGTTCCCGATCCCGGGGCCGGCGCTCTTCCTGATCGGCGCGGCGGTCGCCTCGGAGCTGATCCCGCGCCTGCGCACGGCCCTCCCGATCCTCACGGTCGAGCGTCTCGGGGTGATCGCGCTGATCGTGATCCTCTTCGACGGCGGGATGCACGTCGGCTGGCGGCGGCTGCGCGGCTCGATCTGGCCGATCGCCTCGCTCGGCGTGCTCGGCACGTTCGCGACGACCGGGCTGATCGCCCTCTTCGGCCACTGGGCGCTCGGCTTCTCGTGGACGACGGCCGGCCTGATCGGCGCCGCGATCGCGCCGACCGACCCCGCGGTGATGTTCTCGGTGCTGGGCAACCGCCAGGTGGGCGGCCGCTCGGGCACGATCCTCGAGGGCGAGTCGGGCGCGAACGACCCGGTCGGGATCGCGCTGATGCTGGGGCTGATCGCCCTGGCGACCACCGACTCGGCCACCGGGTGGACCGTCGCCGGCGACTTCGTCCTGGAGATGGCCGTCGGCCTCGCGATCGGCGTCGCGGGCGGGCTCGCGCTCGGGGCCGCGATGCGCCGCGTCTCGCTCCCGAACGACGCGCTCTACCCGCTCCAGACACTCGCCTCTGCGGGCGTCGTGTACGGGCTGGCCAGCGTCGCGCACGGCTCCGGCTTCCTCGCCGTCTTCGTCGCGGGGATCGTCGTCGGCGACGTGCGCGCACCGTACAAGGGCGAGATCCGGCGCTTCCACGGCTCCCTCGCGTCGATCGGCGAGATCTCCGTCTTCGTCGCGCTCGGGCTGACCGTGAGCCTGCACCAGGTCTTCAGCGACAACCGCTGGCTCGAGGGGATCGCGCTCGCGGTCGTGATCAGCTTCGTCGTGCGGCCGATCGTCGTCGGCGTCCTGCTCGTCCGCACCCACCTGCGGCGCGGTGAGAAGGAGTTCATCGCCTGGAGCGGGCTGAAGGGCGCGGTGCCGATCCTGCTCGCCGCCTTTGCCCTGCTCGAGCACGTGAGCGACGGGGCCCGGATCTACGACATCGTGTTCGTCGTCGTCCTCTTCTCGGTGCTCGTCCAGGGAACCGGGATCTCGCGCGTCGCCGCGCGGCTCGGCGTGCCGATGCGCACGATCGAGCCGGAGCCGTGGAGCGTCTCGATCCGCCTCCGGCGCGAGCCGCACGACCTGCGGCGCTTCGTCGTCGCCGACGGCTCCCGGGCGGCGGGCCAGGCCCTCTCGGAGATCCCTTTCTCGGACAGCGCATGGGTGAGCCTGATCGTCCGCGAGGGCGAGCCGGTCTCCGCGCGCGGCTCGACGGTGCTCGAGCCGGGCGACCAGGTGATCGTCGTCGCCGACCCGCCGGACCACCAGAAGCTGCAGCGTCTGTTCGAGGGGTAGGAGAACGCCGTGCGGCGGCGAACCGGGGCGCATGGACACAGCCGCGCGCCTCGCCGCCCGTCTCGACGACCTCGCTTCCTCCCTCGCCCGGTCCGGGGCCTCTCCCGTCGAGGCGCAACGGCTGCTCGAGTCCGCCTCGCTCGCGACCCTCCAGGCCGTGAGCCTCGACCTCCTCACCGCGAGCCGCCAGCTCGCCCGCGAGCCAAATGCTCATGAGCACAAGGCTCCGGTTTTCGAGCCGGTGCCTGCTCGGCTCGCCGCCTAGTAGCTGTAGAAGCCTCGCCCGCTCTTGCGGCCCAGGAGGCCCGCGTTGCGCATCGCGACGAGCCGCGGCGGCGGCGCCATCCTGGGCTCGCGGAGCTTCTCGTACAGCGCCTCGGCGGCGTGGACGTGGACGTCGATCCCGACGAGGTCGACGAGCGCGCACGGCCCCATCGGCCAGCCGGCCCCGTTCACCATCCCCTTGTCGAGATCCTCGGGCGTCACCCGGGCCTCGTCGAGCACCCGCAGGCAGTCGTTGAGGAGCGGGATCAGCACGCGGTTGACCACGAACCCGGGCGTGTCGTTGCAGCGGATCGGCGTCTTGCCGATTCGCTCGCCGAAGGCGTAGGCCGCCTCGAAGGGGTCGTCGGCGGTGAGCTCGGCGCGGACGATCTCGACGAGCGGCATCAGCGGCGCGGGGTTGAAGAAGTGCATCCCGACGACCCGCTCGGGCCTGGCCGTCGCGGCGGCGATCTCGGTCACCGACAGCGCCGAGGTGTTCGTCGCGAGCACCGCGTCGGGACGGCAGATCCGGTCGAGCTCGGCGAAGAGCTCGCGCTTCGGGGCGAGCTCCTCGACGATCGCCTCGATCACGAGGTCGCAGTCCGCGAGGCCGGCGAGGTCGGTGGTGAGGGAGAGCCGCGCCACCGCGTCGTCGCGCGCGCCCTGCTCGAGCTGTCCTTTCTCGACCTTGCGCGTGAGGAAGTGGCCGATCCGGTCGCGCGCCGACTCGCCGAGCTCCGCGGTGACCTCGCGGCCGATCGTGTCGACACCCGCCTCGACGCAGAGCTGCGCGATCCCGCCGCCCATCGCGCCGAGCCCGACGACCCCGACGCGGCGGATCTCGCCGCTCACAGCCGCTCGATCACGGCGGCGATCGCCTGTCCGAAGCCGATGCACATGCACGCGACGCCGTAGCGCGCCTCGCGGCGCTCGAGCTCGTTGAGCAGCGTCGCGGTGATGCGCGCGCCGGTCGCGCCGAGCGGGTGGCCGAGCGAGATCCCACCGCCGTTCGGGTTCACGTCCGCCATCCGGTCGGCGAGGCCGGCGTCGCGCACGGTCTGGAGCACGACCGATGCGAACGCCTCGTTGATCTCGATCACGCCGATGTCGTCCCAGCCGAGCCCCGCGCGCTCGAGCGCGTTCGCGCACGCCTGCGGGTTGCCGTGCAGCATCCGGTAGGGGTCGACGCCGGCGAGCCCGAACGACACGAAGCGCGCGCGGGGCTCGAGCCCGAGCCGCGTCGCGGCGCGCTCGCTCGTCACCAGCACCGCCGCCGCGCCGTCGACGATCTGGCTCGAGTTGCCCGCGGTGACGCTGCCGTCCGGTACGAAGGCGGGCTGCAGCGAGGCGAGCCGCTCCGCGGAGGTGTCGCGCCGCGGGGTCTCGTCCACGCTGAACACGACTCCCGCGTGCGGGTTGGTCAGGTCGACCGGGATCAGCTCGTTCTCGAACCGGCCCTCGTCGATCGCGGCGACCGCGCGCCGGTGCGACTCGAGCGAGTACGCGTCCAGGTCCTCGCGCGAGATCCCCCACTCCGTGGCGATCACCTCGGCGGAGATCCCCTGCGGCACGATCTGCCAGTGCTCGAGCAGCTTCTCGGAGAGGTCGCCGCCGTTCGAGCCCATCGGCACGCGCGACATCATCTCGACGCCCGACGAGACGACGACGTCCGCCTGTCCCGACCAGATCGCCGCCGCCGCGTTGAAGTTCGTCTGCATCGAGGAGCCGCACTGGCGGTCGACCGTCGTGCCGCAAATGGTCTCAGGCCAGCCGGCGACGAGCGCGGCCATCCTTGCGATGTTCCACCCCTGCTCGCCGATCTGGGTCACGCAGCCCATCTGCACGTCCTCGACCTCGGCCGGGTCGAGCTCGTGGCGAGCGAGGAGCCCGTTCATCACCTGCGCGACGAGCTCGTCGCCCCGGATCGAGGCGAGCGTGCCGTTCCGCTTCCCGATCGGGCTGCGCACCGCGTCGACGATGTAGGCCTCGGCCATGGGTCTAGACTACAAGGGCGATGGCGGCTACCGCGACCGAAAAGAAGCTGCTCGTCGCGGGCGAGTGGATCGAGACGGGCGAGTGGGTCGAGGTCACCTCGCCCTACTCCGGCGAGGTCGTCGCCCGGGTCGCGAAGGCCGGGGCCGGAGCACGTGCGAGCCGCGCTGGACGCGGCGGAGGCGGCACTCGCGCAGCCGTTGGCAGCGCACAGGCGCGCGGAGATCCTGGTCAAGGTTGCGGACGCGCTCTCCCGCCGCCAGGACGACGCCGCGCAGACGATCTGCGCCGAGGCGGGCAAGCCGCTCAAGACCGCGAAGGTCGAGGCCTCGCGCGCCGTGTCCACGTTCACGATGGCGGCGGTCGAGGCGCGCAAGCTCACCGGCGAGATGGTGCCGATGGACGCCTCCCAGGCCGGCGAGGGCAAGCTCGCGTTCACCCTGCGCCGCCCGATCGGGATCGTCGGCGCGATCAGCCCGTTCAACTTCCCGCTCAACCTCGTCGCGCACAAGCTCGCACCCGCGCTCGCCGCCGGCTGCCCCGTGGTGCTGAAGCCGGCGACCGCGACCCCGCTCTCCGCGCTCCTGCTCGCCGAGCTGATGACCGAGGCGGGCCTGCCGCCGGGCTGGCTCTCCGTCGTGGTCGGCAACTCGTCCGAGCTCGGCGACGTCCTCGTCGCGGACGAGCGCGTGAAGCTGATCACCTTCACCGGCTCCGGCCTCGTCGGCTGGGCGCTGCGCGAGCGCGCGTCGCGAAAGCGGGTCAACCTCGAGCTCGGCAACGCGACCCCGGCGATCGTCGCCGCCGACGCCGACCTCGACACGGCGGCCGCCAAGCTCGCGGCGAACGCGTTCGCCTTCGCCGGCCAGACCTGCATCTCGGTGCAGCGGATCTACGTCGAGCGGGCCGTGCTCGAGCCGTTCCTCGAGCGGTTCCTGCCGAAGGTGGAGGCGCTCGTCGTCGGCGACCCGGCCGACGAGGCGACCGACGTCGGCCCGCTGATCGACGCCGCGAACCGCGACCGCGTGCTCGAGTGGATCGAGGAGGCGCGCGCGTCGGGCGCCGAGGTCCTCGCCGGCGGCGACGTCGAGAACGGCCTCGTCCGGCCGACGGTGATCGGGAACGCCGCGCCCGAGCTGAAGGTCTCCTGCGACGAGATCTTCGGGCCTGTCTGCACCGTCAACGCGGTGGACTCCCTCGAGGAGGCGTTCGCGCTCGCCAACGGAACCCGCTACGGCCTCCAGGCGGGCATCTTCACCGCGAGCCTGGCAAGCGCGCTGCGGGCAGCGCAGTCGCTCGACTTCGGCGGCGTCACGATCAACGAAGTGCCCTCGTTCCGCGCCGACCAGATGCCCTACGGCGGGGTCAAGGACTCCGGCAACACCCGCGAGGGCCCCGCGTGGGCCGTCCGCGAGATGACCGAGGAGCGCCTTGTCGTCCTCGAGCTTCCACCCGTCTGAGCCCTCCGATCCCGCTGGTAGAGTCGCAGAGCCTGTGGTGCGCGCTCGCCTGTTTGGACGAACCGAGGAGACCGCCGCCCCGGCTCTGCCGGGCCCGAGCCGGCTCCGGCGCGAGCGGCGCAGCCTCCTGCGGCTCCGCGAGGAGCTTCTGCGCGACCTCGGCGGGCTGATGCTGGAGATGGTCCGGCGCGATCAGTTTCGCCAGGACCTGCTGCTGGAGCGCTGCGCCGAGCTGAGCGAGCTCGATGCTCGCCTCGCCGAGCTCGACGGGCTGCTGGCCGTCTCGTTCTCGATGCGACGGGCGGCGGTGGAGCGCTGCGACTGCGGCGCGCCGATCCTGCCCGGCGCGAGCTTCTGCCCCCGCTGCGGCCTGCCCGTCGTCGGGAGCGACACGTGAGCGGGCAGGGAGGCGAGTGCCCGCGCTGCTCGACCCCCTTCGCGGCGGGCCAGGCGTACTGCCTCGAGTGCGGGCTGCGGCTCGACGGTGGCAGCGGGCCTCCCGCCGAGCACCACGTCGCACCGCCGCCGCCGCATCGTCCGAACCGGACCTGGATCTGGGCGGTGCTCGGCTGCCTCGTCGTCGCCGCCGCCGGCGCCGGGGTCGCGATCGCGGTCTCGGGCAACGGCAGCGGGACGACGCTGACGATGACGACCACGCTCGCGCCCGTCGTCACGGCGACGGTGGCGGCGACCGATCCGGGCGCGCAGCCGCCCCAGCCGACGACCACGGTCGCGGTCACGACGGTGGCGACCGTCCCCACGGCGCCCGTCGACACGGCGACCGCTACCACCCCGAACACGAAGCCGGCGCTGATCGTCTGGCCCGGGAAGACGGCCTACACCGTCGTCCTCGACTCGCTGCCCTCGCCGGGCGGCCATGCCGAGGCGCTCGCCCAGGCGAACAAGGCACTCGCAAAGGGCCTGCCGCAGGTCGGCGTGCTCGACTCCGGCGACTTCCCGAGCCTCAACCCCGGCTACTACGTCGTCTTCAGCGGCGTCTACAAGACGCTCCTCGAGGCCGAGGCGGGCTCCCGAAACGCGCGTTTCCAGGGGTTCGGATCCGCGTATCCGCGCCAGATCAAGCACTGAACGCCGTTCTCTGGGAAGACAACCCGGGCCCCGACTTTGTAACACGGGCTCGACTGCGTTAGACTCGCTCCGGCGGGTCCGCTCAGGGAAGGTTAACCCCGTCGTAACAAAGGTTCCCTGCTAGTTAACAGCCGACCCCCATACTTGGAGCCATGGACGAGCGAATCGACTATCTGCAGAGCTGCATGTATCAGTACTCACGGGCGATCTACCGCTCGATTAAGGATCTGATCGACCCCTACGCCCCGGCGGAGGTGCGGCTCGAGTCACGCCGTCAGGTGCTCGCCGCGTGCGAGCACACGATGGAGCGCCTCGCCGTCGATCCCCTCTACTTCGCGAAGCCTGACCGGGTGCTCTTCCAGGACATCCGGCGCTACTTCCCGATCACCCACCAGGCGCAGGTCGCCTGGGCGGTGCAGGAGGGCGTCTCGGCGGCCGTCTCGTTCATCGAGGCGCAGATCGAGGCCGGCGCGCTCGACGGCGGCGTAGCCCGCTGCCGCGCGACGACCCGCAAGGGCAAGGCCTGCCAGCGGACGCCGCTGCCGGACCGCGACTACTGCCCGTCGCACCAGCACCTCGAGTCCACCCGCGTCGCAGCGTAAATCCGACCGCACCCGAGGCCTCCGAACCCGGTAGGCTCGGAGTCGGATGTCGCACGACACGGACAAGCTGATCCGTCAGCTTTCGCTGGTCGCGTTCCTGATGGCGGAACGACGGCCGCTCACCGCCCGGGATGTGAAGTCGAACGTCGAGGGCTACTCGGAGATGTCGGACGAGGCGTTCGCCCGCCGCTTCTACTCCGACCGCGCGGAGCTGGTTGCGCTCGGGGTGCCTCTCCAGTCGCAGCGGGACGAGTTCACGGGCGAGGAGCTCTACACGCTGCGCTCGGAGCAGTACTTCCTGCCCTCGCTCGTGCTCTCCGACGAGGAGCTCGCGGCGCTCTTCACCGCGCTGTCGTTGCTGGACGGCAACTTCGCCTACGCCGAGCCGCTCCGCCTCGGGCTACAGAACCTGGCGCTCGGACGTCCGGGGTTTCCCGAAACCGCCGAGCCCGACCGCGGCGAGCGTGCTCGTTCGCGACCCGGACTACTCGCAAGAGATGCCCGGCCGGCTCGGCAAGCTCGAGAGCGCGATCTCGAAGCAGCGGACGATCAAGTTCGCCTACCGCTCGATGTCGACCGGGAACGAGGGCGAGCGCACGCTGAACCCGTACGCGCTGCTGCGCGACGGCACCGGCTGGTACGTCGTCGGCCACGACCTCGACCGCAAGGACATGCGCACCTTCCGCGTCTCGCGGATCCGCAGCGACATCCGCTTCGCGACGCGGCGCGAGCGCGACTACCGGATCCCGGCCGACTTCAACATCGAGGACTTCCGCGGCCGCGCCGTCTGGCAGCTCGGCGACATCCGCGGCGAGGCGGCGCTCGAGGTGAAGGGCGACACCGCGTGGTGGGTGTCCCGGACCTTCGGCGACAGCGGCCGGCTCGAGGACGGCATCTTCCGCACGGAGTACTCGTCGCTCGGGCAGCTCGCGTCGTGGATCCTGCGCCAGGACGGTCGCGCCGTGCCGCTCGAGCCCGACGGGCTCCGCCGCGCCGTCGCCGAGGCGCTCGTCCGCGTGCGCGAGGCGCACCAGGGCCCGCCCGACGAGCTCTCACCGCCGTCTTCGCGCCGCGAGCACGAGCCCGCCGCCGAGCGGCAGGCCGGGCCGGTCGCACCGGAGCGCTTCGGCGTCCTCCAGGCGCTGCTCGCGCACCTGCTCGCCGCCTGCGGCGAGGGGCGCGAGGCGACGATCGACGCGCACAAGCTCGCCGAGGACTTCAACATCCCGTTCGAGGCGCTCGAGGAGCACCTCTCGCTGCTCAACCTCGTCAACTTCGGCGGCGGCTGCTACGCCGTCTACGCGGAGCTGGACGGCGACCAGGTTCATGTCGACAAGGAGCTGTACGGCGACACCTTCCGCCGCCCGCCTCGCCTGACGCCGCTCGAGGCGCGCGCAATCCGGCTCGCGCTCGAGTTCGTCGGCCCGATGATCGCGGCGCGCGCGCACACGCCGCTCGACCGGGTGCGGGCCAAGCTCGAGGAGACCTTCGGGCAGTTCCCGCTCGCGCAGCCCTCCGAGCAGCCCGCCACGGTGGACGGGACCGAGGAGGACATCGTCTCGATCCTCTCGCGCGGCGCGAACGAGCACCGCCTGGTCGAGTTCGAGTACCTGAAGGAGGGCGAGGCCGCGCCGTCGAGCCGCCTCGTGGAGCCGTACTCGCTCGAGCGCGACCTCCCGTACTGGCGCGTCCACACCTGGGACCGCGCGGGCGACGGGCCCCGCACCTTCCGGCTCGACCGGATCAAGGGTGCGCGCCTGCTCGAGGAGACGTTCGAGCCGCGGCCCGACTACGACCCGCAGGCCTTCCGCGACGCGGGCACGGCGCGCGTCCGCTACGGCGGCGGCGAGCCCGCCCGGCGCGCGGTCGAGCGCTGGGGCGCGACGCTGCTGCGCGACGGGAGCGCCGTCGCGGAGCTGAAGTTCGGCAGCAAGGAGTGGATCGTCGGCGAGGTGCTCGCCTGGCGCGGCGACGCGGTCGTGGTCGACCCGCCGGAGCTGCGCCGCGAGCTGCGCGACCGCGCGAAGACGCTCGCGCAGGAGCTGGGCGTCTCACGGCTCCGCGTCAAGAGCTAGGTTCTCGAGCGCGACGAGCGCGTTCCGCTTGAGGTAGCGGCCGTCGTGGCGCGGCACGTAGAGGCGCGCGTACCGGGCGCGGAGCTCGTCCGCGTCGGCCTCGAGCCAGTCGACGAGCGAGACGTGCGGCTCGGCGCCGTCCGGCAGCGGCTCGTCGGCGCGCCGCCCCTCGATCCCGCGGTTCCACGGGCACGCGTCCTGGCAGATGTCGCAGCCGTAGACCATCGCCCCGAGCTCGGTCCGATACTCGTCGGGGATCGGCCTCGGAGACTGCGTGATCCACGAGAGGCACCTGTTCGCGTCGAGCACGCCGGGCTCGTCGAGCGCGCCGGTCGGGCAGGCCTCGATGCAGAGCGTGCACGAGCCGCAGTCGAGGGCGAGCGGCGGCGACGCCTCGAGCTCGACGTCGGTGACGAGCGTCCCGAGCACGACCCAGGAGCCGTGGCGGCGCGTGATCAGCATCGTGTTCTTGCCGTAGAAGCCGACGCCGGCGCGCGCGGCGGCCTCCCGGTCGACGTGGTCGTTCTCGTCGACGAGGACGCGGTAGGAGCCGCCGAGGCGCTTCCCGAGCTCCTCGAGCCGCGCCCGGAGCACGGCGTAGGCGTCGTTCCAGGTGTAGCGCGCGAGTCGTCCCTGCCCCGGCTCGAGCGGCGGCTCGGGCGCCCAGTAGCAGAGCGCTGCCGAGACGACGGTGCGCGCGCCCGGGAGCAGCGACTCCGGATGACACGAGACCTCGGGCCTCGCGGTCGTGAAGCGCATGTCCGCGAAGAGCCCGCGCGCCCGCCGCTCGCGGATGTGGGCCTCGGTCTCGGTGTAGGGCTCGGCGGGCGCCGCGCCGATCGCGTCGAGGCCGAGCTCCTCCCCCAGCCTCGCCAGCTCGGCAGCCGTCATGCGAGGATTGTGCCCGTGAAGGCGATCCGGATCCACGAGGACGGCGGGCCCGAGGTGCTGCGCTACGAGGACGCGCCCGATCCCGTCGCCGGCGAGGGCGAGGTGCTGATCGAGCTCCGCGCCGCCTCGCTGAACCACCTCGACCTCTGGGTGCGCAAAGGGCTGCCCTCGGTGCCGAAGCCGCGCATCCTCGGCGCCGACGGCGCGGGCATCCGCCTCGACACGGGCGAGCGCGTCGTGATCAACCCGGGTGTCGAGCACGGCGGGCGGATCAGCGTCGTCGGCGAGCACTCCGACGGCACCCACGCGGAGCTCGTCGCCGTGCCGGAGGCGAACGTCTACCCGCTCCCCGACGAGATCTCGTTCGAGACCGCGGCCGCCTTCCCGCTCGTGTTCGAGACCGCCTACCGGATGCTCGTCACCCGCGCCGGCCTGCAGGAAGGCGAGTGGGTGCTGCTCTGGGGGATCGGCAGCGGCGTCTCGACCGCCGGCCTCGCGATCGCGAAGGCACTCGGCGCCCGCACGATCGTCACCTCGGGGAGCGACGAGAAGCTCGCCCGGGCGCTCGAGCTCGGCGCCGACGCCGCGATCAACCACGCGACCGAGGACGTCGTCGCGCGCGTCAAGGAGCTGACCGGAGCCGGCGTGCACGTCGTCGTCGAGCACGTCGGCGCGGACACGTGGTCGCGCTCGCTGAACGCGGCGCGCGTCGGCGGTCGCATCGCGGTCTGCGGCGCGACGAGCGGACCGAACCCGCCCGCGGAGCTGCACCGGATCTGGTGGAAGCAGCTCTCGGTGCTCGGCTCGTCGATGGGCACGAAGGCCGACTTCGAGGCCGCCTTCGAGCTGGTCAAGAGCGGCCGCGCGCTGCCGGTGATCGACGCCGTGTTCCCGCTCGCGGAGGCGCGCGACGCCCACGAGCGGCTCGAGTCGGGCGCCCAGCTCGGCAAGGTGCTGCTGAGGATCCCGGAGTAGCCGGAGGGAAGATCCGGCGCGGAACCGCCGTCCTGAGGGCGTAGTCAAACCTCAGGGAGGGATAGCAATGGCAGCAAGGATCATCAAGGTCGTGGGGCTCGCCGTTCTGGCAGCCGCCCTGACCGCCTCGTTCGCCTCGGCCAAGCCGTACGTGGCCGACGAGACCGGGTATCCGGCCGTGCCGGCTTCGCGGGCCCTCAACACACCCGCGCAGGATCAGGGCATGCAGACCGCGTCGCCGGTGGCGTCGACGTCCGTCGAGACCCCCGGGCAGGATCAGGGGATGACCGCGGTCGTGGCCCCGAACGACAAGTCCGGGACGCTGGGCATCGGTCAGAACTCGACCGACTACGGGATGGGCGGCCAGTACGGCCAGAACCTCATCCAGCAGAAGGCGCAGGACATCCAGAAGGCGAAGACCTTCACGCTTCCGCTCGCTCCCGACGACCGGCCCGGGACGACCACCGCCGCCGCGGCGATCGTGATCCCGTACCTCAGCCACGGCGTCGGCGTGA
Source organism: uncultured Actinomycetes bacterium (assembly GCA_963746005.1). Lineage (GTDB taxonomy): Bacteria > Actinomycetota > Thermoleophilia > Gaiellales > Gaiellaceae > CAVQZA01. The sequence continues at coordinate 82,707 of CAVUZM010000012.1, forward strand.
ACCAGGCGCAGTTCAGCGGCACGCCGGTTCGGCCCGACGATCGCGCCGGTGCGCGGCCGAGCGTGCCGACCTCAGTGCCGACGGGCGTCTCGGCTCCGGTCTCGACGACCGGAGACGGCTTCAACTGGGGCATCGCCGGCTACGGCGCTGCCGGCCTCGCGGCGATCGCGCTGGCCATCGGACTCCTCGTGGTTCTTGGACGCCGCAGCCGCCACGAGGGCGTCGCAGTCTCGTAGGGGACTCCCGAGACGCGACACACGGGGCGGGCCGGAGACGGCCCGCTCCGCCGTGGTCCTGGCTAGCCGACGTGAATGGGGCACCCTCCCGGGCACGCCGGTCGGGAAGGGCTAGCCGAAGCCGAGGATGAACTTGGCGTCGTCGGACATCCGGTCGGGCGTCCACGGCGGGTCCCACGTCAGCTCGATCTCGACGTCCTCGACACCGTCCATGTGCCCGACGACCGTGCGGATGTCCTCCTGGATCATCGGCCCGACGGGACAGCCCATCGACGTGAGGCTGTGCACGACCTTGACCCTGGCGCCCTCGACCTCGGCGTCGTAGACCAGGCCGAGATCGACGATGTCCATCCCGAGCTCCGGATCCTCGACGACCCTCAGCGCCTCGAATACCTCTTCGCGCGTCGGCATGCGGCCAGTGTACCCGTGCGACAATCGCGCGATGGAGACGGCGACCTTCGCGTCCGGCTCGCCCCGCGAGCTGGAGGCCGCCCTCCGGGCCGTCGACGGCGTGCGGGAGACGCGGGCCGGCACGACGGAGGAGCCGCCCTTCGACGCCGTCGAGGTCGACTACGACCCGTGGCAGGTCTCGTACGACGAGCTGCTGGACGTGTTCTGGGCCGGGCTCGATCCCGGGAGCCCGTCGGCGATCTTCCCGCACACGGTCGAGCAGCACGCCGCCGCCGAGGCGTCCCGCAGGCAGGCCGAGAAGCGGCTCGGACCGGTCGCAACCGAGATCGTCCCGTCGGGGGGAAGATTTCGGCGCTCAACCCCGTCTTGAGGACAATCGAGAGGGGAGCATCATGAGCAGCCCATTTTACTTCGAGCAGAGCATGCGCCACCACCAGGAGGAGCTGAGGCGGAACGAGCGACGCGCCCAGCACCTCGCGGAGCTTCGGCACATGGCGCAGGACCGGAAGGACCGGGTCGAGCGCGTCGACGGTCTGATTGCCCGGATCCCGCGGCTGCGCCGCGCGCGGAATCCCCGCGAGGCGACGGCCTAGTACGAACGAAGCGCGGCCGCGGCTTCCTCGGCGAAGCCGCGCGCCCGCGCGACGCGCTCGTCGCCTTCCGCCGCGGTGAGGTTGATCGCGACGAGGTCGGCGGCGACGCGGGCTGCGGCGGAGGCGAGCGCCGCCGCGCCGAGCGCGTCGGCCTGGAGGCCCGGCTCGCCCTCCTCGGCCACGAGCGCGCCGAGCATGGCGGTGTCGCACGCGGTGCCGGCCAGCAGGAGCGGAGACTCGGCCGCCTGGCCGAGCGCCGTCCCGAGCCGCGCGTCGCGGAGCTGCACGTCGACGTGCTCGGTCGGCTCGTCGAGGGCCTTCAGCACCGCCGCGTACGCGCGCGCATCGGCGTCCGCGAGCTCGAGCGCGCGCAGCGAGAGCGCGCGTGCCTGCGCCACGGCGCCGGCCGAGTCCTCCCAGTCGGGCGAGAGCCGGGCGACCTTGGCGACGACGGCGGCGGCGAGCGCGACGGTCAGACCGGCGGCCGCGCCCGCGCCGGGCGCCGGCGAGTCGCTTCCGAGCGCCGCGAGCACCTCACGCACGGTCAGATCGGTCAGCCGCATCGGTCAGGCGTCCTCGAGTCGCGCGCGCAGGGCCTCCACGACCGCCGGATCGGCGTCGTAGCCCTCCGCTTCGAGCGCGGTCTCGAGATCGGCGATGAGCCGCCGCCTGAACTCGGCGTCGGCCTCCACCCGCTCGAGCAGCTCTCCGAGCCCCTTCTCGAGCAACGGCAGCTCCTGCGCCGCACGCACCCAGGCCGTAGGTGCAGGAGGCAGCAGCGCCAACAGCTCGGCCAGGCTCTGCTCGTCGTAGGTGGTCATCGCAACTCTCCAGACGCGGCAGAGGACACTTTTCTTCCCTCGAGCAGCTCGCGCATCTTCGCGAGGCAGCGCGAGATGCGGCTCGCGATCGTCCCGGCGGGCAGCCCGAGCCGGTCGCCGATCGTGCGGTAGCTCTCGTCGCAGGCGAAGAAGCCGTCGAGGATCTCGCGGCAGTGCTCGGGCAGCTGGTCGAGCGCGGCGCGGACGTCCATCGCCTCGTCGAGCCGTGCGACCAGCTCCTCCCCCTCGTCCGTCCCGAGCTCGAGCTCGGTCGGCTCCTCGCGCCCGCCGGCTCGGATGCGGTCGATGCAGCAGCGCCGGGTCGTCTGCGCGAGCCAGGGCCGGATCGCCGTGTCGTCGCGCAGGCGGTCGAGGTGCTCGTACGTGCGGGCGAACACCTCCTGGAAGACGTCCTCGGCGTCGGTCTCGGCAAGGCGGAACCCCCGCACCGCGATCGCGTAGACGTAGCGCGAGAAGCGCTCGACCAGCTCGTTCCAGGCGGCCTGGTCGCCCGTGCGGCAGCGCGCGACGAGCGCAGCGTCGCTGGAGGGCGGCTCGTTCATGGGTGAAGTAGACCGCACTTTCGGGCGGAAGGGAAGATCGCGCACCGCCGCGCCGTCGAAGGGGCAGAACCCGAAGGGAGGACGGAGATGCGTTTTCGACACAGACGAAGGGCGCTTCTGCGCCGCATCGGCGCCGCGCTGGGGCTCGCGTCGCCGAGACTGGCCCTCTAAGGCTAGGTCCCGATCAGGCGGACTTCCTCGCGGCGCTCGCGCGCGAAGAAGTGGATCCCGTCGACGAACCGCACCCAGTTGCAGCGCGTGCACATCACGAGCGACTGCGTGCGGGCGCTGTCGGCGAGGAAGCGGACGCCGCGGAGCAGGTCGCCGTTCGAGACCCCGGTCGCGGCCATGATCACCTCGCCCGGGACGAGGTCGTCGATCCCGAAGACCTGCTCGATGTCCTCGATCCCGGCGGCCTGCGCCTCCTCGATCTCGCCGCGGGTCGTCGGCCAGAGCTGCGCCTGGAGCTCGCCGCCGAGGCAGCGGAGCGCGGCGGCCGCGAGGACGGCCTGGCGGGTGCCGCCGATCCCGATCGCGAGGTGGTCGTTCGTGCCGCGGATCGCCGCCGAGATCGCGGAGGTGACGTCGCCGTCCTGGATCAGCTTGATCCGCGCGCCCGCGTGGCGGATCTCCTCGATCAGGTCGTGGTGGCGGGGCCGGTCGAGCACGATCGTGGTCACGTCGTTCACGCGGCGGCCGAACGCCTCGGCGATCGCCTCGATGTTCTCGGCGATCGGCCGCGAGAGCGAGATCGAGCCGAGCGCGCGCGGGCCGACCGCCATCTTGCGCATGTACATCTCCGGGAGCTCGCGCATCAGACCGCGCTCGCCGACGGCGAGCATCGACATCGCGCCGCTGCCGCCGCGCGCGACGACCCCGCGGCCCTCGAGCGGGTCGAGCGCGAGGTCGACCGGCCGGCCGCCGCCACCGACGTGCTCGCCCACCTGGAGGACGCCGGCTTCCTCGCTGGCTCCGATCACGATCCGGCCGTCGATCGGGAGCAGGTCGAGCGCGCCCTTCATCCCGGTGCAGGCGGCCTCCTCGGCCGCGCCCTGGTCGGCCCGGCCGAGCCAGCGCGCCGCCGCGAGCGCCGCGCGCTCGGTCGCGCGGGCGAACGACTCGCAGATGCAGGGGTCGAGGTGGTCGCTCACACTGCCGTCTCGAGGCTCGCGACCCGGTCGAAGACGAGCTCGAGCAGCGCCATGCTCGTCTGCTCGATCCCGCCGCTCTGCAGCACGGGCACGCCGTGGCGCTCCGCGCGCTCGACGACGTAGCGCTGGATCCGCCGGATCTCGGTCAGATGGTCGAGGTACTTGCTCATCGGGCGCATGCCGTCGGTTGCCGCGTCGCGGATGAAGAAGTGCGAGGCGTGCGTCTGCTTGTCCTCGATCGCGAGCACGCACTCCACCACGAGCGCGTCCTCGTGGGAGATCTCGAGCATCCCCGGCACGAGGTGGACGCCCTCGAGCACCATCGACCAGCCCTCGTGGAGGGCGCGGTCGACCGCGGCGCGCACACCGACGAGCACGTTCCGCGTCTGGTCGAGGAAGCCCTGCAGCACGAGGTCGTCCGCCTCGTGGCCGGCCGCCGCGAGCCCGAGGCCTGCGTCGAAGCTCGAGTAGTGGATCGACGGCATGAACTCGTGCGAGAAGAACGCGCGCATCGTCTGGCGGATGAAGTCGGTCGACGTGACCCGCGCGATCCCGAGCCGGTAGGCCGCGTCGGTCGCGACGGTCGACTTGCCGGTGCCCGTGGTGCCGCCGACGAGCAGGATGATCGGGAGGTCGAGCTCCTGCAGCTCCCGGTAGCGCCGCAGCCGGACGATCGCCGCGGCGCCCTCGGACTCGCCGAGGATCTCGACCGCGAGGTCGTGGAGGCGGTGGAGGTCGAGCGCCTGGTCGGGACGGGTCGCGAGATCGCGCTCGGCGTGACGGGCCAGCTCGTACGCGCTCTCCGCCGGGACGCCGACGGCGATCAGGGCGCGCGCCATCAGGCCCTTCGAGTAGGGCGGCCCGCCCGCGCCGCCGAACGGCAGCGGCTCGCGATGGCGAGGCTGGCTCATACGGCCACCTGCTCGCGCGCCGCCTGCGCCAGCGCGATCAGCTCCGCGTCGAGCTCGGGCGAGAGCACTTCGTTGTCGACCAGGACGAGCGGGATCCCCCGGGCGACGGCTTCTTCCGCGACGACGTCGATCGCGGCGGCCTTCAGCTCGACGAGCCAGACCTCCGCGTCGGCGCGCTCGAGGTCGCGGCGAAGCTCGTCGCGACGGGCCAGGTTGCCCGAGACCGTGACCTCGGTTGCGCCGTGCGCGTCGCGCAGGTGCGCCGCGAGCACGGGGTGCGCGGAGGCCGGCGCGGTCGAGAAGAACGCGACGCTCCGGCCCGCGACCGGCTCGATCGGCCGCGGCCGCAGCACGACCGGGACGATCGGGATCCCGGGGCGCAGCTCGCGGATGCGCGCGGTGTCGACGGCATCCTCGGCCATGGTCAGCACGAGCAGGTCGGAGGTGAGGAGGCGATAGGCGTTGAGGTACCCGGTCACGTCGGAGCCGGCGGGCGCGACGAGCACTCGCCGGCTCGTCTGCACCGGCGGCAGGGCCGAGCCGCTTCCCTCGAAGATCACGAGGTCGGGTGAGCGCGCCAGCGCCTCGTCCGCGCCCGCGTGGACGTTGGAGAACGCGGTCGCGCCCGCCAGCCCTCCGCCGGCGCGGCGGCAGCCGATCGTCACGACCCCGGCGAGCGCCGCGTCCTCGAGGTAGTCGGACGCCGCGTGCCGGCCCGCCCGCGAGAGCGCGAGGAGCTCGGCCGGAGACGGCGGGAACTCGGCCACCTCGGGCTCGGGCGGCCCGCCGCGGCCCATCGCGACCACGATCACCTCGCGGTCGCGCGCGAGCAGCCGCGCGGCGTGGCCGGAGACGGCGGTCTTGCCGACGCGCTTGCCGGTGCCGACGATCCCGAGCGAGGGCAGCGGGAACGGGACGAGCGGCGGCGGGTCGAAGCGGAAGTCAGCGCCGACGTACGGGATCCCCGCGGCGAGCACGCGGCTCGCGACGAGGAAGCGCTCGCGCGGGCCGAGCACCGGCTCGTCTGAGAGGTCGTAGACGAGCTCCGGCTCACAGGCCGCGAGCGCCTCGGCGAGGTCGCGGTGGAGCGGCACGCCGTACTCGTCGCCGCCCCGCAGCTTCTCCTCGCCCCCGGCGAGCCAGGCGCCGGCGACCTCGTACGGCAGCTCAGCGAGCGCGTCCCGGACCACGGGCGCGTAGTGCTCGCCGTCGATCACCACGAGCGCGCGCGTCACGTCCGCGTGGTCACCTCCCCGTCGATCCGCGCCGTGTACTTCTCGAACGCGCGCGTCTCGGTGGAGAACTGGATGATCCGCTCCTGTCCGTGGAACGGGTAGCGGCGGAACACGTCGACGTGGGTGCCGTCGACCTCGACCACGTTGTAACAGGGCCGCACGTTGCCGCGCAGCCGCTGCGACGAGACCGTGCCCGCGTTGACGACGAAGAGGTTCTCGAGCCGCCACGCGTACGGGACGTGCTTGTGGCCGGAGAGGACGAGGTCGACGCCCGCGCGCTGCAGGCACTCGATCGTGTCGCCCGCGTCGTAGATCACGTTGCGCTCCCGGCCGGTGCCGGGGACGGGCAGCAGGTGGTGGTGGCACACGAAGACGCGCAGGTCGGCCGGCCCGGAGAACTGCTCCTCGATCCAGGGGTAGCGGCCGCGCCCGATCTGTCCGTGGTCGAGGTCGGGCTCGGTCGAGTCGACGGCGACGACCGTGACCCCGCCCTTGTGCAGGACCGAGTTGCGCGCGCCGAACAGCTCCTCGAAGTGGACGTAGCCGACGTTGCGCGAGTCGTGGTTTCCGGGGATCACGACGACCGAGTCGCAGTTGAGCCCGTCGAGGTAGCGCTTCGCGAGCTGGTACTCGTCCCGGAAGCCGAACGTGGTCAGGTCGCCGGAGCAGATCACGATGTCCGGATCGAGCTCGTTCACCTCGATGATCGCCCGCTCGAGCAGGTTCGGCAGGAAGTGCTGGTCCCCGCAATGGAGGTCGGAGAGCTGCACGATCGTGAATGGGCGCCCGTTGCCGTCGGCCACGGGCTGAGTGTACGCCAGATCCGGCTTTCCTCCGGCGTCCGAGGCCCTTGCTACCCTGCTCTCAGGTGGGGCGGGAAACCCCGACATTCCAGGCATTTTGCGGCGCGGAACCACCGCGCTTCCAAAACGACGCCGAACTCGAGTGTGCGAAGGTGCTCGACTACTACGGCGTCCCCTGGGAGTACGAGCCGCGCACGTTCGTGCTGGAGGAAGACGAGGACGGGCGCGTCGTCGAGGCGTTCACTCCCGACTTCTACCTGCCCGAGCAGGATCTCTACGTGGAGATCACGGTGATGAAGCAGTCGCTCGTCACCCGCAAGAACCGGAAGTTACGAAAGCTCCGTGAGCGGTACCCGGACGTCAAGATCAAGCTCTTCTACAAGCGCGACATCGAGCGCCTGGCCCAGAGATTTCGTCTAGACCTCGCCTCCTGAGCTCCGACCCACGGGTCGGGGAGATCTACCTCAGCGCAGAGGAGATCCGCGCACGCGTGCTCGAGCTCGGCGCGGAGATCGCCGCCGACTACGAGGGCCGCGAGCCGGTGCTCGTCGCCTCGCTGAAGGCGAGCGTCGTCTTCGTCAGCGACCTGGCGCGCGCGCTGCCGATCGTGCACCGGCTCGACTTCGTCGAGCTCGCCGGCTACGGCTCCCAGCAGGAGACCGGCGGCCACACGGGGATCCGCCTGCTCAAGGACCTCGACTCGGACATCGCCGGCCGCGACGTGATCATCGTCGAGGACGTCGTCGACACCGGCCTGACGATGCACTACCTCTGCAAGACCTTCCGCCTGCGGGATCCCGCCTCGCTGGCGATCGTGACCCTGCTCGACCGCCCCTACCGGCGCCTCGTCGACGACCTGCCGGTGCGCTACGTCGGCTTCACCGTGCCGGACGAGCTGTTCGTGGGGTACGGCTTCGACCTCGACGAGCGCTTCCGCAGCCTGCCCGACCTGCACGTGCTGAAGCACGCCGGCGAGAAGTAGCGCGGTGGCCGGGCGAGACCGCGCCGGCCTCGCCCTCGCGGTACTCGCCCTGGCCACGCTCGCCGCGACGGATCCTGCCGTGGCTCCGCGGCGAGGTGACGTCGTGGCAGACGGCGATCGGAATCGCGGTCGGGCTGCTCGCAACGGCGCTGCTCGTGTGCGAGTCGCTGCCTCTCTTCCGCCTGGGCCGCGAGCGGGCCCTGCTCGGTGGTGCGCTCGGACTCGCCGTGGCGGCCTCGATCGGTCTCCTCGTCGGATTCGAACTCGCGGACGTCGACCTCTACGGAGGCCGGACGATTCTGGATCGGTTCGTGGGTCGGGATCGTCCTGGCCGTCCTGCTCGTCCTCGCGAGCGGCACGCGGCTCGGCGGCCTCCGCGCGAGAACGGCGCGATCCGGAGTGGCTCGACGCGCTCCTCTCCGCGAGCCGCCGGCCTCGCGTTCGCAAGCCTGTTCATGCCGTGGGCCGTCGCAGCTCACGGAATCGGCCTCCCGAGCATCGACGGCTGGGTCGGCCCGGGAACGATGGCGGTCGTCTTCGGCCTGGCCGCGGTCGCAACGTTCGGGGCCGAGTCGCTTCACCTCTTCGGGCTGCGGCCGCTTCTTCCGGCGACGATCGTCCTCGCCGGCCTGACCGCGATCTTCGGCGTCCTGAGCTTGATCTCCCTCGCACGGCAGCTCGGGAACGACGCCGTCCTCGGCCACGGCGCGTGGCTCGCGCTCGCCGCGTGCGCAGCTCTGCTCGTCGGCGCGGTACTGCGTTGGCGCGAATTTAGACTAGACTAACTTTCATGATGGCCACGCGCCCCGAGACGGTGGCGCGGGTCGGAGGAGCAGGCGAGCGCATCCTCCGCGGACACCGCCGTTTCGCGCTGCTGCCGTTCCTCGGGCCCGCGTTCATCGCCTGCATCGCCTACATCGATCCCGGCAACTTCGCGACGAACATCGCCGCCGGCTCGAAGTTCGGCTACACGCTGCTGTGGGTGATCGTCGCCTCGAACCTGATGGCGATGCTGATCCAGACGCTGTCGGCGAAGCTCGGGATCGCGACCGGGCGGAACCTGCCGGAGGTCTGCCGCGCGCGCTTCTCGCACCGCACGACGATGGGGCTCTGGATCCAGGCCGAGCTGATCGCGATGGCGACCGACCTCGCCGAGTTCCTCGGCGCCGCGCTCGGCTTCAACCTCCTGCTCGGGATCGCGCTCTTCCCCGCGGCGGTGCTGACGGGCGATCGCCGCGTTCGGGATCCTCTGGCTGCAGCGGTTCGGCTTCCGGCCGCTCGAGGCGACGATCGCGGTGATCGTCGGCGTGATCGGCGGCTGCTACGTGGCCGAGCTCTTCATGGCGAAGCCGCCGGTCGGCCCGGTGCTGCACGGCGCGTTCGTGCCGCGGCTTCTCGGGCACAGGAGTCGCTGCTGCTCGCGGTCGGGATCCTCGGCGCCACCGTGATGCCGCACGTGATCTACCTCCACTCGGCGCTCCTGCAGGACCGGATCCTCCCGGAGAGCGACGAGCAGGCGAAGCGCCTCTACCGCTTCACGCGGATCGACGTCGTGATCGCGATGTCGATCGCCGGGCTGATCAACATGGCGATGCTGATCATGGCCGCGACCACCTTCCACGACAACGGGCTCACCAACGTCGCCTCGATCCAGACGGCCTACCAGACGCTGACGCCGATCCTCGGCGCCGCGGCGGCCACGATCTTCGCGCTCGCGCTCGTCTTCTCCGGCCTCTCGAGCTCCGCCGTGGGCACGCTCTCGGGCCAGATCATCATGCAGGGGTTCACCGGCTGGCAGATCCCGCTCTGGGTGCGCCGCCTCGCGACGATGGTGCCCGCGTTCGTCGTGATCGCGCTCGGGCTCAACCCGACGCGGACGCTCGTGCTCAGCCAGGTGATCCTCTCGTTCGGGATCCCGTTCGCGCTGATCCCGCTCGTCGTGTTCACGAGCCGACGCGACATCATGGGCGTGCTGCGGAACCACCGCGGCGACGACCGTCGCCGCGAGCGTCGTCGCCGGCGTGATCGTCTCGCTGAACCTCTTCCTGATCGCGCAGACGTTCGGGCTCGGCTAGGGCAGGTAGCCCATCGGGTCGACCGGGACCCCGTTCACGCGCACCTCGAAGTGGAGGTGCGGCCCGGTCGAGAACCCCGTCGAGCCGACCAGGCCGATCTCCTGGCCCTGCGTCACCTGCTGGCCGACCGAGACCTCGAGCTTCGACTGGTGCGCGTAGGCGGTGGCGATGCCGCCGCCGTGGTCGATCACGGTCAGGTTGCCGTAGCCCTCCATCCAGCCGGCGTAGACGACGTTGCCGGAGGCGGCCGCATGGATCGGCGTTCCCATCGACGCGCCGATGTCGATCCCCGGGTGCAGCTTTCCCCAGCGCATCCCGAAGGGGCTCGTGATCGGCCCCGCCACCGGCCAGATCAGCCCCGCCTGCGACGGCGAGTCCGCCGTCCCGCCCGGCGTCCCGGGGTCGGCCGCGTTGATCTGCGCTTCGATCGCGGCGCTCGAGGCCTCGAGCGAGTTCGCCTCGGCGACGAACCGCGCCTCCGCGTCCTTCACCGCCGCGAGCGCCTGCTGCTTGGTGGCCCGCGCGCCGGCGAGGCTCTGCTGCGTCCCGAGGAGCCGTGACTGCACGCCCTTCTCGGCATACGTCCTGTACGCGACGGTCTGGTACTCCGCGCTCACGCGGTTGCGCAGGCTCGCCGTCTGGTCGCGCGCCACCCGCGCCTGGTCGCGGGCCTTGGCCACCGCCCGCGCGATCGCCTTGTCCTGGTTGCCGATCTGCCCGAGGTAGTCGAGCTGCTGCACCATGTCGGTGAAGCTCTTCGACGAGAGGAGGACGTCGATCGTGGTCGGGTCGTCGGACTCGTAGATCGCGACGACGCGCTTGTCGAGCCGGGTCAGCGCCGCGTCGTACTGGCGGCGCAGGAACATCACCCGCCGGGTCTCGAGGTTGTAGAGCGCCGTCAGCTTCGCCAGGCGCGCCTTGTGGAGCGCCAGGTCGCGCTCGAGCACGGAGAGGCGGGCGGAGACGTCGCGGACGCTGCCCTCCAGCGCGCCGATCTGGGCCGAGACGCCTGCGATCTGCGCGTTGAGCTTCGACTCCTGGGACTTGGCGGCGGCGAGCTTCGCCTGGGTGTCGGCGAGCTGCGCGTCGATCTGCGCCTTCTTGCCGTGGATGTCCCCGGCCGCGGCGGGAGCGGCGAGGCACAGGATCGCGAGCAGGGTCAGAAGCGCCTTACGGCCCATCGGGGGCGTGTTCGCCGCCCGTGCCTCTGTCCCTCCCGGCGTCGAGCGCCCGCAGCGCCTCCGCGGCGCTGCGGCGCAACGGCCCGACCAGCGCGCGGTAGTCCTCGTCGGAGACCTTGCCGGTGCGGTGGTCGAACTCGAGCTCGCGCAGCGCCTGCAGCGCGCGGTCGCGCTCCTCGGCGAGCGCGAGCCGGCGCAGCTCGTCCTCCCCGGGCGTCTCGAGCGCGTCGTCGGCCGCCCCCGGCTCGCGCAGGAACGGCCGCGCCACGAAGAGCACGAGGCCGACGGCGAGCAGCGCCGCGAGGACGAGCGCGATGTTCAAGCGCGCACGGCGGCGCCGGCGGTGCCGTACCGCTCGGCGAGGCGGCGCTCCTCGCGCGCGTCGGGCCAGAGAGCGATCACGGAGCCGAGCACGAACACGAAGCCGGCGAGCCAGATCAGGTTCACCGCCGGCTTCACGAGCACCTTGAAGTAGACCGAGCCGTCCGCGTTGATCTGGTCGGCGATCACGTACAGATCCTCGCCGGTGGCCCAGTTGGGGCGGATCGCGACCTCGTTCGAGGTCTGCTGCTCGACCGGGTAGAAGTTCTTGCCCGGGTCGAGGGTGCCGAGCGAGTGCTTGCCGCGAGAGACCGCCAGCAGCGCGCGCGACTCGATCGAGTTGGGGCCCTTCTTCGTCTGGAACGACCGGTACGCGAGCGTGTAGCCGGCGACGGTCATCGACTGGCCCCGCTGCAGCTTCTGCTCGCGAACGGTCTGGTAGAGGCTCGAGCCGGCGATCCCGACCGCGAGCAGGACGATCGCCGCGTGGACGACGTAGCCGCCGTAGCGGCGCCGGTTCCTCGCGACGAGCCCGCCGAAGGCGACGACCCACGAGCCGCCGGTCAGCGCATGCCGCGCCCGCGTGCCGCGCACGAACTCGAGCCCGATCGACGCGACCACGAACGCCGCGAAGGTGTAGGTGATCAGCCCGATCTTCGACGACCCGCCGCCGAAGGCGAGCACCACGACTCCCGCGGCGACCGCGATCCCGAGCGGCCAGAGGAACGTCCGCTCGAGCGAGCGCAGGGACGCGCGCCGCCACGGCACGAGCGGCCCGATCCCCATCAGGAGCAGCAGCGGCAGCCCGAAGGAGCGCAGGAAGAAGTTGTAGTAGGGCTTGCTGACCGTGATCGCGGTCCCGCGCACCGCCTCGGAGAGGATCGGGAAGGTGACGCCCCAGAGGATCGTGAGGGTCAACGCCACGAGCAGCAGGTTGTTGTAGAGGAACGTGGCTTCGCGGGAGACCAGCGACTCGAGCTTCGTCTTCGAGCGCAGCAGCGGCAGGCGCCAGAACACGAGCGTGAGCGAGAAGGCGACGACGACGCCGATGAAGCCGAGGAACCACGGCCCGATCGAGCTCTCCGTGAACGAGTGGATCGAGTTGATCACGCCCGAGCGCGTCAGGAACGTGCCGAAGAGCGAGAGCCCGAACGCCAGGATCACGAGCAGCATGTTCCAGACCCGCAGCATCCCGCGCTTCTCCTGGATCATCACCGAGTGGAGGAACGCCGTCGCGGCGAGCCACGGCATCAGCGCCGCGTTCTCGACCGGGTCCCACGCGTAGTAGCCGCCCCAGCCGACCTCGACGTAGGCCCAGTGGGAGCCGAGGAGCTGGCCGATGCCGAGGAACATCCAGGCCGCCAGCGTCCAGCGGCGCGTCGCGACGATCCAGCGCTCGTCGGTGCGGCCGGAGAGCAGCGCGCCCATCCCGAACGCCCACGGGATCGTGAGCCCGACGTAGCCGAGGTAGAGCATCGGCGGGTGGGCCAGCATGTACGGGTTCTGGAGGCTCGGGTTGAGGCCGGCGCCGTCCGCCGGCGCGACCTGGGTGCCGAACGGGCTCGCGACGAAGACGAGCATGAACGCGAAGAAGCACGCGACCCCGCCGAGCACCGGCGTCACCCAGGCGAGCAGCTCGCGCGTCGCGCGCCGGTCGAGCAGCACCGCCGCGGCCGAGAAGCCGGTGAGGATCAGGAGCCAGAGCAGGAGCGAGCCCTCCTGCCCGCCCCAGAACGCCGAGAGCCGGTAGGCGAGCGGCAGCTTGAGCGCCGAGTGGTTGGCGACGTAGACGAAGGAGAAGTCCTTCCGCGCGAACGCGGCCCAGAGCACGCCCGCCGCCACCGCCGTCGAGATGAAGGCGGCGAGCAGCGCGTTCTGCGCCGAGCGGGCGAGGCGGCGCCTGCGCGGCGGCGGCGGCGTAGGCGCCCGCGGCGAGGGCGTAGACGACGAGCCCGAACGTGAGGACGAGGGCCGCGCGGCCGAGCTCAGCCACAGGCTAGGACTTCTTGGGCGTGTACTTCGACGGGCACTTCGTCACGAGCGAGCCCGGCACGGCCACGAACGTCCCGTTCCGGAGCGTCCCGTCCACGACGATGTGGGAGCCGACCTTGAACAGGTCGGGCACCGAGCCCGTGTAGACGACCTCGGTCGCGGCGGCGCTCTTGCCGCTGATGTCCTTGACGCGGAAGTGGAGCCCGCCCTGGTGAGCGTCGCCGGTCAGCGGCCCGACGACGGCGCCGGCGAGCGAGACGCGGCCCGTGTGGCCGGCGAGGGTGCTCGGGCTGAGCGACGGCGTCCCGCCTCCGGCGATCGAGGTGTAGAGGAGGAAGACGGCGAGCACACCCGCGACCGAGAGCGCGATCACGAGGCGCGCGGGGCTCCGCTTGCGGGCCACGCCGGGATTCTACCGCGGCCGGCGCTACGACTCGCGCGAGGGTGCGGGAGCGCGCCGCGGCGGGATCCGGTAGCCGTGGTCGTGGCAGAGGGAGCCCGGCGAGTCCTCGGTCAGCGCGTCGCAGTAGCCCTTGCCGTACGCCGCCCGCATGAACGCGGCGACGACCTCGAGGCTCCACTCCCCCACCTCGCCCGCCTCGCGCCAGAGGTCGGTGAGGCGGAGGTCGATGTCGAGCTCGAGGAGCTCGATCCGGCTCGGTCGCTTTCCCATGTCGAAAAGGGTAAGAACAGGGTCGGACGGACCATGCGGCTAGCGTGGACGCATGGCACCGATTCGCTTCGGCCCGGGCGGGCTTCCCTCGCGCGAGAGTCCCGAGGATGCGGTCGCGCTCCTCTCCCGGCGCGGGTTCACGGCGGCCGAGGTCGACCTCGCCGGCGGCTTCTGGATGGACTACGAATGGGCCGGGCGCCTCGGCGAGCTGGCGCGCGAGGCGGGAATCGCGCTCTCGCTCCACGCGCCGCTCGCCGGGTTCATGGGCCACGCCGAGCTCGGCAAGAAGTACAACATGGCGATCGGGATGCTCGACCACTCCGCGGGAATCGCGGCGGCGTGCGGCGCGGCGCCCGTCGTCTTCCATCCCGGTTTCCTGCTCGGGCGGACGCACGAGGAGACGATCGCCGCGGTCGTCGACCAGCTCGGCCGCCTGCGCGAGCGCCTCGAGCCGAAGGGCCGCGCCGTCCCCTTCGGCGTCGAGGTGATGGGCCGCGTGCGCGACTTCGGCTCCCTCGACGACGTGCTGGCGATCTCCGCGGCGCTCCCGTGGGTCCGCCCCGTGCCCGACTTCGCGCACATGCACGCGACCTCGGACGGCGCCTTCACGTCGGTCGAGCCGTTCGCCGAGGCGCTCGAGGCGATCGACGCCGTGCTCGAGCCGGGCGCGCCGTTCCACATCCACTTCTCGGACATCGCCTTCGCGAACCGCAACGAGACGAAGCACCTGCCCTACGGCGAGGGGACGCTGCGCGCGGAGCCGCTGGCCGAGGCGCTGGCGCGCTTCGAGCGGCCCGCGACGGTGATCTCGGAGTCGCCGGACGAGGAGTCGACTCAGGCCATCGGGGCGGTGCTCGGGGCCGAGCCGCCGGCGAGCTCGACGAGCCGCGCCTCGTAGGGCGCAGCCTCGTCCTCGCGGCCCTGGTCGCGCAGGAACCGGGCCAGCGCCTCGATGCCGCCGCAGTCGAAGTGGAGCGGATCGACGTCGCCGATTCCGTCCACAGCTTCGCGGAGGAGCTTTTCGGCCTCGTCGTCCCGCCCCTGGGCGGCGCGGACGAGACCGAGCGCCATCCGCGTCGTGCCCTGGGAGACGACGTCCTGCTCGCCCACCGTCTGCCGGCTCGCGAGCGCGAAGCGCTCCGCTTCGTCGATCCGGCCCTGCTCGAGCAGCACCTGCGCGAGCTGTCGCTGGCTCTCGCAGAGCGTGCCGCGATCCTCGAGCGACGTGAGAACCCTGATCGCCTCCCGGTACAGCCGCTCGGAGCGACCGAGCTCACCCTCCTGCCAGAGCACGTGGGCGAGCGAGTTGGTCGTGCGCGCGTACGGGCAGCGCCGTGCCGGTCTCGTCGAAAAGCCCGCGCGACTCCTCGAAGAGCCTCATCGCTTCACGCGGCTCGCCGTCAGCGACGGCGAGCTCGGCCTGAGCCCGCCGAGCCCAGGCACGGGCGACGATGCTGCCCGTCTCGTCTGCGAGCTCCGCTCCCCGCTCGATCAGCGCCCGGGCCGCGACGGCATCACCGCGCGGGAGGTGGATCTGGCCCAGCTCGGTCACCGCCTTGCTCTCGAGATCGGGGCGGCCGGCCGCCAGCGCAGCCTCCAGGGCCGCTCTCAGGTGGCGCTCGGACTCGTCCATGTCGCCTCGCCATTTCGCGATGTTGGCGAGGAGGTCGAACGCGCCGAACCGGGCCTCGTAGTCGTCCTCCGGAACGACCTCGAGCGCCATGTCGGCGAGTACCGACGCGTTCTCGACGTCCGCGTTGCGGAGCAGCGTCGACTCCGCGAGGCCGATCAGCGCCCAGGCCTCGATCCGCCGGTTCCCGGCCTGCGCCGCATCGGCGCGGATCGCCTCCATCTCGGCATAGGTCGCCGCGAAGTTCGAGAGCTTCCAGGCCGCGCGCGCGGCGTTGTAGCGCCGTTCGAGCGTCGGCTCGAGCTCGACGGAACGGAGCAGGAGCTTGCGCGCCGACGCGTTGGCCTCGCGCGCGAGCGCGCGGCGCCCGGCCGACTCGAGCACTGCCGCGGTCTCGCTCGCCAGATCGGCGGGCGCGGCTCCGTCGAGCTCGGCGAGCATGCGGCACGCCTGGTCGAGGTGGTAGCCGCGGATCTCGGTCAGCTCCTCGCCGACGCGTCCGTGCAGCCAGGCGGCGAACCGCCGGTGCAGGTCGGCGCGCGACGACTTCGCGAGGCCGGCGTAGGCCACCTCCTTGATCAGCACGTGCTTGAAGCGGTACGCCTCCTCGCCCGTGATCGACGAGCGCTGCTCCCGGACGATGAAGTCGCGGAGCAGCAGGTCGTCGAGGAGCGCCGGCACGTCGACCTCGTCGGGAAGCAGCTCTGTGACCGAGTTCGCCCAGAAGGTGCGGCCGATCACGGCCGCGTGCTGCAGCAGCAGCTTCTCGTCGGGCTGCAGGCGGTCGATGCGGGCTGCGATCAGCGCCTGGAGCGTGTCGGGGATGCGGCTCGACGGGGCGGTGGCGTCGTCCTGCATCAGCATCCGGATCGTCTCCTCGACGAAGAGCGGATTGCCCTCGGTCTTCTCGAGCACGGCCTCGAGCACGTCGGCCGGCAGCTCGTGCTCGGCGAGCAGCGCGGCCGCGAGCTCCTCGCTCTCGGCCGACATCAGCGGCTCGAGCTCGATCGCGGTCGCGCGCAGCTTTCCCCCGCCCCAGCCCGGGCGGAGGTCGAGCAGCTCGGGCCGGGCGAGACAGAGGAGCAGGAGCGGCGCGGCGCGGACCCAGGCGGCGACGTGCTCGATCAGCTCGAGCAGCGGCTCCTCGGCCCAGTGGATGTCCTCGAAGACGAGCACGAGCGGCTGCGTCTGCGCCATCTGCTCGGCCCATTCGCGCACGGCCCAGGCGATCTCCTGCTGGCTCCGCTCGCCGCCGACCGCCTCGAGCACGCCCGTCGCGAGCGCGAGCAGGTCCGCGACGGCCTCGTCCTCGCACGACTCGCGCAGCTTCTCGAAGGCCTCCTCGGCGGGGTCGTCGTCGGCGATCCCGACGGCGGTCTTGACCATCTCGGCGAGCGGCCAGTAGGTGATCCCCTCGCCGTAGGGCAGGCAGCGCCCGTTCAGCACCGTCGCGCCGTCGAGCCCGGCGGCGAACTCGCGCGCGAGGCGGCTCTTCCCGATTCCCGCCTCGCCGTAGATCGTGAACAGGTGGGCGCGCCGGTCGCGGCTCGCGCGCTCGAAGGTCAGCTCGAGCAGGTCGAGCTCGGACTCGCGCCCGACGAGCGGCGCGCTGAGGCTCCTCGGCGGGACGGCCTGGTCGATCTCCCCGAGGACGCGCCAGGCCTCCACCGTCTCGAGGCCGCGCAGCTGCAGCGGGCCGACCGGCTCGACCTCGATGCGGCCGGTGGTGAGCCGGAGCACGGCGGGGCCGACCAGGATGTCGCCGGGCTCGGCCGCCTGCTGGAGCCGCGCCGCGAGGTTCACCGCCTCGCCGGTCGCGAAGGTCGAGTCGCCGGTCTCGGCGACGACCTCGCCCGCCTCGACGCCGATCCGCGCCTCGAGCCCGAGATCGTGGACCGCGCACAGGATCGCGAGCGAGGCGCGCACCGCCCGCTCGGCGTCGTCCTCGTGCGCCTGCGGAATCCCGAACGCGGCCATCACCGCATCCCCCGCGAACTTCTCGACGATCCCGCCGTGCGAGGTCGACGCAGTGCTCGACCTGGTCGAAGAAGCGGTTGATCCGGAGCCGGACGACCTCGGGGTCCGTTCGCGCGACCTCGACCGTCGAGTCGACGAGGTCCACGAAGAGCACGGAGGCCAGCTTCCGCTCCACCCAGGCAATTGTATTTATTGCGACAAGGGCTACGCCGACCCCCGACGCGGAGCGGCCGAGTAGCATCAGCCCCGTGCTCGATCCCAAGGTCTTCAAGGCGTACGACGTGCGGGGCCTCTACCCCTCGGAGCTCGACGAGGAGGGCGCCTACGCGATCGGCCGCGCCTACGTCGAGCAGTTCGAGCCGCGGCGGATCGCCGTCGGCCGCGACATGCGAGTCTCGGCGCCGTCGATGGCGAAGGCGGTGATCGAGGGCGCGTCGGCGGCCGGGGCGAACGTGCTCGACCTCGGCATGGTCGGGACGGAGATGCTCTATTTCGCCGTCGGCGAGCTCGGCCTCGACGGCGGGATCGAGGTCACGGCCTCGCACAACCCGAAGCAGTACATCGGGATGAAGATCGTCCGCCGCGGCGCGCTGCCGGTCGGCGGCGAGTCGGGCCTTCTGGACGTGCGCGACCGGGCTATGTCCGCGGGGTCAGGCTCCGGAACCTGGCTCGCCGGGACACGTCGAGCCGTACGACATCTGGCCGGCGTTCCTCGAGCGCGTGCTCTCCTTCGTCGACGTCGGCGCGCTGAAGCCGCTCAGGGTCGTGATCGACGCCGCGAACGGGATGGGCGGCGCGATGCTCGAGCCCGTGCTCGAGCGGCTGCCGATCGAGGCCGTGCGCTGCAACTTCGAGCCCGACGGCACCTTCCCGAACCACGAGCCGAACCCGCTCCTCCCCGAGAACCGCGAGTTCATCGTCCGGACGACCACCGAGGAGGGCGCCGACCTCGGGGTCGCGTTCGACGGCGACGCGGACCGCTGCTTCTTCGTCGACGATACGGGCGAGTTCGTGCCGGGCGACTTCGTCACCGCGCTGCTCGCCGAGGCCGTGCTCGAGAAGGAGCCGGGCGCGAAGATCATCTACGACGTGCGCGCGAGCTGGGCCGTGCCCGAGACGATCGAGGCGGCGGGCGGCGATCCCGCT
The DNA here is from genome assembly GCA_963746005.1 of uncultured Actinomycetes bacterium. GTDB lineage: Bacteria > Actinomycetota > Thermoleophilia > Gaiellales > Gaiellaceae > CAVQZA01. The sequence continues at coordinate 101,408 of CAVUZM010000012.1, forward strand.
CGTGAACCGGGTCGGCCACGCGTTCATCAAGCACCGCATGCGCAAGGAGGAGGCGGTGTTCGGCGGCGAGGTCTCGGGCCACTACTACTTCCGCGACTTCTCCCAGGCCGACTCGGGCGTGATTCCGTTCCTGCTGATGCTCGAGGTGATCTCGAGGGCCGGCCGGCCGCTCTCGGAGCTCCTGCGCCCCTACCGCGGCACGTACTTCATCACCGGCGAGCTGAACACGCCCGTCGCCGACGTGCCGCTGAAGCTGCAGGAGCTGAAGGAGCGCTTCGGCCCCGAGGGGAAGGTCTCGCACCTCGACGGCCTCTCCGTCGACGCAGCCGACTGGCACATGAACGTCCGCCCCTCGAACACCGAGCCCCTGCTCCGCCTCAACCTCGAGGCCCGCTCGCAGGAGCTGATGGAGCGGAAGCGCGACGAGGTGCTCGCGGTGATCCAGGCGTGAGGCTCGAGCTCGGGCGGGAGACCGACCGCAGGCCGCCGTTCAAGTACTCGGCGCTCACGCGCGTCGGCTTCTCGGACACGGACGCCCAGGGCGTCGTCTACTACGGCCGGTATCTCCCCTACTTCGACCTCGCCCGCGTCGAGTACCACCGGCACCTCGGCCTGCTGACGGGCGGCGGCGAGGCGGAGTACGTGATGCGCGCCGTCCAGGTCGAGTACCACGCGCCGGCCCGCTTCGACGACACGATCGAGGTGTTCGTGCGCCTCGCGCGGATCGGCCGAACGAGCGCGACCTTCGAGCATGCCGCGTACCTGTACGAGGACGACAGGCTGATGGTGACGGCGCACCAGACGGTCGTGCTCGTCGACCTCGCGACGCGGAAGGCGTGTCCGATCCCGGACACCTACCGCGCTGCGGTCCGCGCGTTCGAGGGCGGGGATCTCGAGGCGTGAGTGTCGAGGAGATCGTGGCCGCGGGCGGCGACGCCGACGACGTCCTCCGCGCGGTGGTGGCGGAGCTCGTCGACGGCGGCTGCGCCTGGGCCGGGATCTGGTTCGTCGAGGGCGAGCGGCTCGAGCTCGGGCCGGAGGCCGGCGCGCCGGACGAGGCCCGCCGCGTTCGCGTCCCGATCGAGTTCCGCGACGAGCGCGTGGGCGAGCTCGGCGTGGACGCGGCGCCGGAGCCCGCGGTCGTCGAGCGGGTCGCGGCTCTGATCTCGCCCTACGTGCTGCTCGGCTGGGACACCGGCGGCGAGGCCTGGGCACCCTGAGGGCGGCGCGCCCCGGCGAGTCCTCGTCGCCTGGGCGCGGCCGCGTCCTCCGGGCTCGCCCCCTCCCCCTACACACGTTGTAGTCAGCCTGGCGCGAAGCGCTATCCCTCGATTTGGCTACCCCGCCCGTTCGAGGGATAACCCCTCGTTCGAGGGATGTCCTCAGCGCGACCGGCCGCGGCGGGCGCGGTACGTCCAGGCCGCAGCGAGCCAGAGCACGAGCAGAGCCGGAACCAGCACGCCGAGGAGCGTGCGGATCGACCGCCCGCCTCCCTTCGAGCCGATCTCGGCCACGACCGGCTGCGCGGTCCTCACGACCGTTGCGGGCCGGCGGGAACGGGCCGCGCTGGGCCGCCGCACGACCGGGCGAGAGGCAGCGTGCGCCGCCTGGGACGGGATGGCTGCGAGCATTGCGCGCCGGATGTCGTCCTCGGCGGAGCTGTAGATGCGCACGTCTTCGGGGAGGTGCGCGAGCGCCGCCTGATAGCAGGCGACCGGATACTCGGGCCCAAGCCGGCCCGCCGACCAGTCGGTCGTGACGCTCTTCCAACACGGTGCCTGGGCGTGCGCACTCGACGTTCCGGCCACCGCGAACACGACGGCGACCACGGCAAGGCCGTTCCGGCTGCGACGCATCGTGACAACCACCCCCCGGTGGAACTACCCGAAAGGCAACGATGCGAACCGGACCTAAGAAGCAAGCTAATAACTCGTTCGAGGGATGCGTCCTTTTACGTTCGGTTTACGCAATGACGACATTCCGCACACGCTTGCGTCCGAGGTTCTCTCCATGCGGCCCCTCCTCCTCGCCACGGCCCTCTGGGCCCTCTGCCTCCTGCTCGCCGCCGGGGCCGGTGCCGAGCGGCGCGGCGGCGGTGCGGGATCCGGCGGGGTCCGTCCCCGACCCCCTCGCGTGGACGGCGTACGGCGGCGACACGCAGCTGACGGGCTTCTCCGAGACGAGCGCCGTCAGCCCCGCCGACGCGCGCACGTTCGGGGTGGAATGGGCGGCGCAGCTCGACGGCGGCGTCGTCGCGAGCCCACTCGTCTACGAGGGACGCGTCTATGCGGCGACCGAGGCCGGCAGCGTCTACGCGCTCGACCTCGTCACCGGCGCGCTCGTGTGGAAGCGGACGCTCGGCACCCAGGTGCCCGACGGCGGCTGCGGCTCGTACGGCGTCAGCGGGACCGGCGCGATCGACACGAAGCGTGGGCTCCTCTACGTGATCAGCGCCGACGGCCAGCTCCAGGCGCTCAATCTCGACGACGGCACGACGGCGCCCGGCTGGCCCCTGACGCTCACGACCCGTCCCGAGGTCGAGTACGACTGGGGCGGGCTCCAGATCGTCAACGACCACCTCTACGTCCCGTTCGCCTCCTACTGCGACGACGTCGACGACCAGGGAAACGCCGGCGACGGGCGCGTGGTCGCGGTCGACCTCACCGGCCCCGCCGTCGACGCCGTCTTCGACACCGTCCCCGGCCCGGACAACCTCGGCGGCGTCTGGGGCTACGGCGGGATCTCGGCCGAGCCCGACGGCAGCGCGATCTACACCGCGGTCGGGAACTCCTGGGTGACCGACCCCGCGACCGGCGCGCTCTACGACGCCGCAGGATACGGCGACAGCGTCGTCCGCCTCACGGCCGGCCTCGTCCCCGTCGTCCTCGGACCGGCCCGCCACGATCCCGACGGCGGGCGACTACGACTTCGGCGCGGCCCCGGTCCTCTTCCAGCCTGACGGCTGCCCGCCGCTCGCAGCCGCGAACAACAAGGACGGGCTGCTCTACGTCTGGGACCGCGACAACCTCGCGGCCGGCCCGATCCTCGCCGACGGGATCGGCACGGTCTCTGCACCGTTCGTCGGCGCCCCGAGCTGGTCGCCACGACGGCAGATGCTCTTCGACGGCTCGGCGGCCGTATTCCGCAACGGGACGAATGTCGGCGACGGGGTCATGGCGTACACGGTCGGCCACGACTGCACCTTCGAGCGCGCCTGGTCGACGGTGACCGGGATCGGCACCCAGCCGCCTCCGCTCGTCCTCGGCGACGTCCTGTTCGCCGACGGCGGCTACGCGGGCGGCTACAAGGCGCTGGACGCCTCGACCGGGGCGGTGCTCTTCTCGTTCCAGACGAAGGGCGCGACCTTCGCCGGCCCGGCGGCCGCCGGAAACCTCGTGCTCACCGCCGACTACGACGGCGTCGTTCGCGCCTTCGGCCCGAGCTACCTCGGCGCCGGGTCCAGCACGGTTCTGAGCTACCCCTAGATGGTTGATGCCATGCCCGGGTGCGTCTGGGGACGGCTCAGACCAAGCAGGGCGTTCGGATCGACCGCAGGCCGGCCGGTGGGCCTGGTCAAGGGCGAGCCGGACGATCCTGCGCCGTGTCTGGGCCACCAGCCAGACGCGGGCAGGTGTGGCATCAGCCATCTAGCTCGGCGTGACGCGGTAGGCGTCGAAGACGGCGTCGAGGCTCCGGAGCGCGATCAGCAGCGCCCGCAGGCCCTTCACGTCGCCGACCTCGACCGTGTACCAGTTCTTCGCCAGCTGATCCTCGACCGTGCCGCCGTAGGCGACGATGTTCGTCCCGTGCTCGGAGAAGGTCCGGGCCACGTCCTCGAGCAGGCGCGGGCGGTCCCACGAGTCGACGGCGATCTGCACCCGGAAGCTCGTCGAGCCGTGCTCGTCCCACTCGACCGGGGTGAACCGCTCCGGATTGCGCATCAGCGCCTTCGCGTTCGGGCAGTCGGAGCGGTGGATCGTGATCCCCTTGCCCATCGAGATGTAGCCGAGGATCTTGTCGCCGGGCACCGGCGTGCAGCACTTCGCGATCCGCACGAGCACGTCCTCGACGCCCTTGACGGTGATGCCGAGGTTGTCGCTCCCGACCGTCGTCGCCTTCGGCTTCTTGAGGACGATCGGGTCGGTCTCGGTGGCGTCCTCGGTCTTCAGCCGCTGGAGCACCTTCTTGACGATCTGGCCCGACGAGAGCTTCCCCGAGCCGAGCGCGAGGTAGAAGTCCTCGGCCTTCCGGTAGCCGCTGTCGCGGATCACCTGCGCGAGCACGGCCGAGCCGGCCAGCTTCTTGTACGGCAGGTTCTGCCCCTTCAGCGCGTTCTCGAGCGTCTCGCGGCCCTTCTGCTCGGTGTCCTCGCGGCTCTCCCGGGAGTACCACTGGCGGATCTTGTTGCGCGCGCGCGACGAGGCCGCGAGGTTCACCCAGTCGCGCGACGGCCCGCGCCCGGCCTTCGAGGTGAGGATCTCGACCCTGTCGCCGCTCTTGAGGCGGTAGTGGAGCGGCACGATCCGGCCGTTCACCTTCGCACCGACGGTGCGGTGGCCGACGTCGGTGTGGACGGCGTAGGCGAAGTCGATCGGGGTCGCGCCCGCAGGCAGCGTCTTGACCGAGCCCTTCGGCGTGAACACGAAGACCTCGTCCTCGAAGAGGTCGGTGCGGAACGACTTCATGAACTCGCTCGGGTCGGACTCGTCCTGGCCCGTGTCCATCAGCTGGCCGACCCAGGCGAGCCACTCCTCGTCCGCCTTCGCGGACTTCGCGCCGCCCTTGTAGCGCCAGTGCGCGGCGACGCCGAGCTCGGCGGTCTCGTGCATCTCGCGGGTGCGGACCTGGATCTCGAGCGGCCGCCCCTCCGGCCCGATCACCGTCGTGTGCAGCGAGCGGTAGCCGTTCAGCTTCGGCATCGCGACGAGGTCCTTGAACCGGCCCGGCATCGGCTTCCAGAGCGAGTGGATCAGCCCGAGCGCGCCGTAGCAGTCCCGCGTCCCCTCGTCGCCCGAGCGCTCGACGATCACCCGCATCGCGGTGAGGTCGTAGATCTCGTTGAACTCGCGGCCCTTCTTGGCCATCTTGTCGTAGATCGAGTAGAAGTGCTTCGCGCGCCCCGAGATCTCGGCCGGGATGTCGACCTTGTCGAGCTCGTGGCGCAGCACCGCGGCCGCGGCCTCGACGTGCTCCTCGCGGTCGGCGCGGCGCTCGCTGACCATCCGGCGGATCTCCTCGAACTTGCGCGGGTGCAGCGTCTGGAACGCGAGGTCCTCGAGCTCCCACTTCAGCTGGTGGATGCCGAGCCGGTGCGCGAGCGGCGCGTAGATCTCGAGGGTCTCCTTCGCCTTCTGCACCTGCTTCTGCTTGCCGAGGTACTCGATCGTGCGCATGTTGTGGAGGCGGTCGGCGAGCTTGATCAGGATCACCCGCACGTCCTCGGCCATCGCGACGATCATCTTCCGGTAGTTCTCGGCCTCGGCCTGCTCGCGGCTCTGGAACTGGATCCTCGTCAGCTTCGTGACGCCCTCGACCAGGTGGGCGATCTCGTCGCCGAACTCGGCGCGCACCTCCTCGATGTCGGCGTCGGTGTCCTCGACGACGTCGTGGAGCAGCGCGGCGGCGATCGTCTGCTCGTCGAGATGGAGGCCGGCGCAGATCTTCGCCACGCCCCAGGGGTGGTGGATGAAGTCCTCGCCGGAGCGGCGCTGCTGGCCCTCGTGCGCGTGCTCGGAGTACGCGAAGGCACGGGCCAGGAGCTCGCGGTCGACGTCGGGCGTGTACGCGGCGACGTCCGCGACCAGCTCGTCGACCAGGTCCTGATGCTTCCCCGATGTCTGGGCTAGAGCCATCGTCTCAGTGTAGTGCCCCGTTCGGGCCTCACAGTCTCAAGAGGATTGGACGCCGCGCCGATGAATTTGTCTGTCCCATGCGCAGGTTTCGACGCAGGAAGCAGATCTCCGAGCTGGCCCGGCTGCTCGTCGCGCTGGAGGCCCTCTCCGCCGAGCGGCGGCCGCCTCTGCAGCGCCGGTCGAACGTGACGCGGCTCTCCGTCAGCCGCGAGGGGATGGGAAATCGGCCGCCGTCGGGCGCTCAGACCAGCCGGGCAGTGCGGGCGGTCGTGGCGCGTAGCAGCCTACGCGCGGCGCGACGTGCTGATCCGGCGCCGTGTCTGGGGCGTCATCCGGCCCGGCGTATTTCACATCGGCCTCTAGCTACGCGGCCGCGGCGAGCGGCGGCTCTTCCGGGCGAGCTCCGAGGCAGGCTCGCGGCTTCGCGGCGCCGGCTCCCGGCTCGAGCTCGAGCTCGGCGAAGATCGCCTCGGCCTCGGGCGTGCGCGGCGACTCGCCCTTCCACTGCGCGGCGAACCGCGCGCGTAGCTCCTCCATCCGCTCGTCCTCGTCGAAGACGCGCTTGACGACGAGCTGCGGCGCGACGGTGCCGTTCCAGTGGTTCTCCTGCAGCCGGAAGGCGACGTCGTAGCGGCCGATCCTGCGCAGCCGGTCGAGCTGGCCGCCCTGGCCGAACCCGATCGCCGAGCCGCCGTCGCGGCCTCCCTGGCGGACCCGGAAGCGGAGGTGCTTGCCCTCGCCGACCGTCGAGAGGTCGGTCAGCTCGCAGCCCGACGCGAGCAGCGTCACCGCCGGGTTGCCGAGCCCGAACGGCGCCATCCGCTCGAGCTCCGCCGCGAGCTCGAGGGTGAGCGCCGAGGCGGGCACGATCGCGTCGATGCGCGTCACCGGGGTGAGATCCTCCTCGCCGATCGTCTGCTCGGCGTGCGCGGCGAACGCGGCGGCGAACTCCTCGACCCGCTCGGGACGGATCGAGAGCCCGGCGGCGGCGCGATGGCCGCCGAAGCGCTCCAGGTACTCGCTGCAGGCCGAGAGCGCGCCGTGGAGGTCGAACGAGGTCGTCGAGCGGCCGGAGCCCTTCCACGCCTCGTCGCCGCCGGCGATCAGCACGACGGGGCGGTTGTAGCGCTCCACGAGGCGCGAGGCGACGATCCCGATCACGCCCTCGTGCCAGTCGGCCGAGGCGACGACGTAGCCCTTCCGGCGCCGCCACGGCTCGGGCCAGGACTCGATCTGGGCGATCGCGTCGCGGCGGATCCGCTCCTCGACCGTCTGCCGGTCCCGGTTGAGCGTCTCGAGCTCGCCGGCGAGGCGCCGCGCCTCGTCGACGTCCTCGGTGAGCAGCAGCTCGAGCGCCGCTCGCGGATGACCGAGCCGGCCGGCGGCGTTGATCCGCGGCGCGAGCCGGAACCCGACCGCACCCGCGTCCACCGCGGCCGCGTCGACCCCGGCGGTGCGCATCAGGGCCTGGAGCCCGCGCTTCTGCGTGCTCTGCAGCGCCCGCAGGCCTGCGATCGCGAGGGCGCGGTTCTCGTCGAGAAGCGGGACGACGTCGGCGATCGTGGCGAGGGCGACGAGGTCGAGGTGCCGGGCGAGGAACGGCGAGTCGGCGCCGAGCAGCGCCTGCGCGAGCTTGTAGACGACGCCGGTGCCGCAGAGCTCCGGGAACGGATACTCCGACGGCCGGGTCGCGACGATCGGGCAGTCGGGAAGCGTCTCGCCAGGCCGGTGGTGGTCGGTGACGACGACCTCGAGCCCGTTCGCCTTCGCCGCGGCGACCTCCGCGACGGCGGTGATGCCGCAGTCGACGGTGACGACGAGCCCGCAGCCCTCGGCCGCGAGCCGGTCGAGCGTGGCGGCCGAGACGCCGTAGCCCTCGTCGAAGCGGCTCGGCAGGTGCCACTCCACGTCGGCGCCCATCTCTCGCAACGCAAGGACTGCGAGGGTGGTCGCGCAGATCCCGTCGACGTCGTAGTCGCCGTGGACGCAGATCCGCTTCCCCGCAGCGACGGCGGCGCGGATCGTCTCGCAGGCCGCCGCCATGTCGCCGAGCAGGAACGGATCGTGGCCCGGCAGGGCCCCCTCGAGGAACGTGCGGGCCGCCTCCGGGTCGCCGTAGCCGCGCCGCGCGAGCACGCTCGCCGTCACCTCGGAGACGCCCAGCGCCTCCGCGAGCGCCCGCGCCTCGTGAGGCGGGCAGGGATCGATCGTCCAGTTTCCGAGCACGAGGTCAAGGGTAGGTCCGGGACCGGACGGCGCGGAATGCCTGAGCTAGTGTTGCGCGAGCTTTGGCCAAGCGCGGCGCGATCACCTTCCTCGTCCATCTCCTGATCGGGATCGTCGGAGCGCTGGTCGTCGCGCTGATCTGGGCCGAGCTGCACGGCGGCACGCTCGCCCAGAGCCTCGCGGCCGGGTGCTACGTGGTCGGCGCCCTCGTCCTGCTGATGGGCGCGCTCGGAGTCGGCGGGATGTCGCCGTCGAGCGGGCTGATCGAGACGTCGGGGCGGATCCCCGGCCTGAAGGCGTACACCCAGGTGTCGCCCGGGGCCAACTCGGTCAGCATGACGGCGATCCTGCTGCTCGTCGGCTGCGCGCTGATCGGCATCGGCATCCTGTTGCAGGTCGCGTGACGAGCGCGCTGCGGGCCGAGTTCATGCTCGACCCCGAGCTCGTGTACCTCGATCACGGCTGCTTCGGCGCCTGCCCGCGCGCGGTGTTCGAGCGCTACCAGGCGTGGCAGGCCGAGCTGGAGCACCGGCCCGTCGAGTTCCTCGGCCGCCGCCTCGAGGGGCTCCTCGCCGAGGCGCGGGCAGGCGTTCGCCGACTACGTCGGCGCCCGCGCGGACGACCTCGTCTTCGTCGAGAACACGACCGCCGGGATCAACGTCGCCGCGCGCGCGCTCGACCTCCGGCCCGGCGACGAGGTGCTCTCGACCGATCTCGAGTACGGCGCCCTGAACCACATGTGGGAGCGGCTGTGCGCGCAGGCGGGCGCGCGCTACGTCCGCGCTCCGGTGCGCCTGCCGACCTCGGGGGCGGACGAGATCGCCGACGCCGTCTGGGCGCACGCGGGGCCGCGCACGAAGGCGGTGTTCGTCAGCCACGTGACCTCGTCGACGGCACTCGTCCTCCCGGCCGCCGAGCTCTGCCGCCGCGCCCGCGAGGCCGGGGTCGTCTCGATCGTGGACGGCGCCCACGTCCCCGGCCACCTGCCGCTCGACCTCTCGTCGTTCGGCGCCGACGTCTACGTCGGCAACTGCCACAAGTGGCTCTGCGCGCCGAAGGGCTCCGCGTTCCTGTGGGTGCGGCCGGAGCTGCAGGAGTCGATCGGGGCGCTCGCGGTCGGCTGGGGCTTCGGCGAGGACTCGACGTTCCTCGCCCGCAACGAGCGGCAGGGGACGCGGGATCCGGCCGCCTACCTCACGGTGCCGGAGGCGATCCGCTGGCAGGCGGAGCACGGCTGGGACGGCGTTCGGGCGCGCTGCCACGGGCTGGCGGTGGCGACGCAGGAGCGGCTCGCCGGGCTCACCGGCCTCGAGCCGCTCGCGCCGCCCGGGCTGCTCGGCCAGATGGTGTCGGCGCCGCTCCCGGCCGGGCTCGACGCCGACGCGCTGAAGGCGCGCCTCTACGACGAGTTCCGGATCGAGATCCCGGTGCCCAGGCGCGGCGAGGAGCGGTTCCTGCGCGCCTCGTTCCAGGGCTACAACGACGAGGACGACCTCGATGCCCTGCGTCGCTGCGCTCGAGCTACTCCTTCGGTAGCTGGATCCCGAGCACGGTCAGGCCGATCAGGAGGGCGACCAGGCCGACCGCGATCCCGACCGCGCGGCGCGGGTGGTCGAGCTCGCGTATCTGCTGGGCGGCGGTCCGCCCCCAGAAGATCGCGAGGCCGACGAGCGCCGCCGCCGCGAACACGATCACCGGCGCGAGAGCGACCGCGCGCTCGAGCGGGATCACGAGGATCCAGGCTGCGAAGAACACGAGCCCCACGGCGACCGCCGCGGCGATGACCACCTTTCGCGTCACGAACGGGACTCTAGCCGCGGGTATCCTGAGGCCGTGGTCGAGACCAACTACTCCTCCGGGGACGACTACGTCGTGGAGTTCCTCGGGTACCGGTTCGGCTTCAACCAGGCCGATTTCGAGCAGCGCGTGACGGCAGCCGCCGTCAAGCTCGGCTTCCTCGAGGGGAACGAGCTCGACGGCGACGAGACGGCCGACCTGGTCGAGCTCGCTGCGGACGGCCGCATCGTCGAGCCGCGCAGCCCGCTCGGCCGCTATGTGGTTCGCCACTGGGAGCGGCTTTCCCTCATCGGCAACGAGTCGCTCGTCTACTGGCTGCGCAAGCTCGTCTTCCGCGGCGCCTGGCTCGACCACCGCGTCAAGGAAGGCCTGCTCGAGGTCGCCTGGGACGACCAGGTCGCGGACTTCGCCTACAGCGACCCGCACGGAGGGCGCGCGCTGCTCGAGCTCGCGCCCGTTCCCTCCTGGAGCGAGCTGCAGTTCCGCCGATGAGGCGCCTCTGGCCGCTCGTGCCGGTGTACGTGGCCCTGCTGCTCTGGGTCGACCGCGGGGTGACGCTCCACCAGCAGTACGTGCTCGGCGCGCTCACCTGGATCGTGCTGATCGCGGCGGCGTGGACGCTCTCGCCGCAGCGGCGCGCCCAGGTCGCGGTGGTCGTCGCCGCGGCGACGGTCGGCGAGGTGACCGGCTCGCTGATCTGGGGCGTCTACCACTACCGGCTGAACAACCTGCCGCTCTTCGTGCCGCCCGCGCACGGGCTCGTCTACCTGACCGGGATCGCGCTCGCGGCCTCGCTGCGCCGGCACACCCGCGTGCTCGTCGCGGCGGCCGCGGTCGCCGCCGTCGCGTGGGGAGTCGCCGGGCTCACCGTCCTGCCGCGGCTCGACGTGGCCGGCGCGCTCGGCGTGCCGCTGCTCTGCCTCTTCCTCTGGCGCTCGCCGGCGCGCGCGACCTACGCGGGTGTCTTCTTCGCGGTCGCCGCGCTCGAGCTGTACGGCACCGCGATCGGCACGTGGCAGTGGGCGCGCGCCGTGCCCGGCCTGGGGATCGCCGACGGGAACCCGCCGAGCGGCGTCGCGAGCGGCTACGTCTGGTTCGACGTGACGGCGCTCCTGCTCGCGCCCGTGCTGCTCAGGATGGTGCGGGGAGCGAGAAGCCGAACCGCGGGTGCGGTGCCCCGCTCGCTGCAAGCGTGATCCGGCGGAGCGTGCCGACGGGGACGATCAGCTCCGTCACGATCCCCGCCTCGGGATCGCCCTCCTCGTAGGGGCGGAGCGTGACGAAGCCGAAGCCGGGTTCCGGCGACAGCGAGCGGACGTGGAAGACGGCGCCGTCGTAGAGCTCGACCTCCATCGACGCCTCCTCGACTCCGTGCTCCTCCGCGAAGCGCTGCACCTGCCGGTGGATCCTGTCGACGAACTCCTCCATCGACGGCTGCTGGGCGCCGGGGATCCAGAGATCAGGCATCGCGCCCAGGATACGTGACCCGCCCGAACGGCCAGTCGCGCTCGATCCACCCGCGGAAGGCCTCGTACAGCTCTGCGTCGAGCCCGGCCGCCTCGCGCCGCACCCAGCAGGTCGCGAGCGCGTCGAAGCCCGGCTCGTCGGTCGGGTAGATGTAGGCGCAGCCGAGCACGTGGCCGTCGTCGGCCGGGTCGACGACCGTGTAGGCGAACGAGCGGCGGTCCTGGAACTCCTTCTGGTGCCAGCCGAGGTCGATCAGGTTCTGCTCGAGCGTGAGGCCCGGCGCACGGTCGCGGATCGCCTCGAAGTCGGCCACGACGTCCCGGACGGTGAGCATCCGCAGGCGGAAGCGCTCGGTCTCGAGCCCGGCGGGCACGGCGAAGTCGTCCGGGACGAGCGGGCTCAAAAGAGCTGGTCGCCGGCCGGAGCCGGGGCGCCGATGTGGGCGCGGCCGAGCTTCGTCACGATCCGCCCGCGCGGGGTGCGCTGGATGAAGCCGAGCTGGAGCAGGTACGGCTCGTAGACGTCCTCGACGGTGTCGGTCTCCTCGCCGAGCGCGACCGCGAGGGTCGAGAGGCCGACCGGCCCGCCGTCGAAGCGCTCGACGATCGCGCGGAGGAGCTCGCGGTCGATGTGCTCGAGCCCGCCCTCGTCGACCTCGAGCAGCTTGAGCGCCTCGCGGCGATCGGCGTCGTGATCGCCCCCGAGTGGCGGACCTCGGCGACGTCGCGGACGCGGCGCAGGATCCGGTTCGCGATCCGCGGCGTGCCGCGCGAGCGGCCGGCGATCTCGTCGGCGGCCTCGTCCTCGATCTCGACGCCGATGATGCGCGCCGAGCGGCGGACGATCGTCGCGAGCTCGGACGGCTCGTAGTAGTCGAGCCGGAAGGTCATCCCGAAGCGGTCGCGCAGCGGCGTCGTGAGCAGGCCGGTGCGGGTGGTCGCGCCGACGAGCGTGAAGGTCGGCAGGTCGAGCGTGAGCGTGCGCGCCGCGGGCCCCTGGCCGACGACGATGTCGAGCCGGAAGTCCTCGAGGGCCGGGTAGAGGATCTCCTCGATCGTCCGGTTCAGCCGGTGGATCTCGTCGACGAAGAGCACGTCGCGCTGCTCGAGGCCGGTGAGGATCGCGGCCATGTCGCCCTTGCGCTCGAGCGCCGGGCCGGCGACGGTGCGGATCCCGGCGCCGAGCTCCTCGCGGATGATGAAGGCGAGGCTCGTCTTGCCGAGGCCCGGCGGGCCGACGAGGAGGACGTGGTCGAGCGCCTCGCCGCGGGCCTTCGCGGCCTGCAGCGCGATCGCGAGCTGCTCCTTGATCCGCTCCTGCCCGATGAAGTCGTCGAGGCAGCGCGGCCGGAGCGAGCGGTCGAGCTCGTCCTCGTCGGTCTGCGCCACCGGCGCCGAGAAACTGGGTGCTCATGCGGCCCGCCTCAGCGCGAGCCGGACGCGCTCCTCGGGCGGCAGGTCGGGGTCGACGGCGGCGAGCGCCTGCTCGGCCTCGACGACGGAGTAGCCGAGCTCGACGAGCGCCTCGCGCGCGACCAGGTGCTGGGCGGGCGGGCTCCCCGGCGTCGCCGTTTGCGGCATCCCTGCGGCGAGCTTCTCCTTCAGCTCCATCACGACGCGCTGGGCGATCTTCTTGCCGATCCCGGGGATCGCCTCGAACCGCGCGGTGTCCTCGAGCGCGATCGCCCGGCGCAGCTCGTCGGGGCTCGAGCCGGAGACGATCGAGAGCGCGACCTTCGGGCCGATCCCCGAGACGGAGAGCAGCTGCTCGAACAGCTCTCGCTCGGACGGCTCGGCGAAGCCGTAGAGCTGGAGCGCGTCCTCGCGGACGTGGAGGTAGGTGTGCACGGTGAGCTCGCCGTCGCGCGCGCGGCCGAGCACGCTCTGGGTGGGCTGGACGAGGTAGCCGACGCCGCCGACGTCGAGCACGAGCCCGCCGGGGCCCTTGCTCACGACCTGCCCGCGGAGCTGCGCGATCATCGCGCCACCATCCGCTGGAGCGGCGGCGCGAGCGCGTGGCAGATGGCAACCGCGAGCGCGTCGGCGGCGTGGTCGGGCTGGGGCAGCTCGTCGAGCGAGAGGATCGCCTTCACCATCTTCTGCACCTGCTCCTTGTCGGCGCGGCCGTAGCCGCAGACCGCCTGCTTGACGCTCGCGGGCGGGTACTCCGTGCAGTCGATCTCAGCGTCGGCGCAGACGACGAGCACGGCTCCGCGCGCCTGTCCGACGGAGAGTGCGATGCGGGCGTCGGCGCCGACGTACGACTCCTCGATCGCGACGGCATCCGGCTCGTGCTCCGCCAGCAGGGCGCGCACGCCGTCGGCGATCGTCTTGAGACGTGCCGCGGGGCGCTCCTTTGCAGACGTTCGCCACCACCCGTGCACAACCACCCTGAGGCGGCCGTCGCTTTCTTGGACGATGCCGTACCCGCACGCTGCCGTCCCTGGGTCGATGCCGAGTACCTTCACACGGAGAGGTTAGGCACCGGCCCGGACAACCCTGCCAACGTGGGGGAACCCATGGTTCCCCCACGAGCCCCCTCCTTCACAACTCTCCGCCGACGCCGAAGGCTTCGGCTCCCGCCGGGCCAAGCCCGGCTCCGCCGAGAGGCGCCTGTTTCCCGCAGACCGCCGAAGAGATCGCTACCCGGCGACGGCCTCCAGCACGCGCTCGGGGATGTCGAAGTTCGCGAAGACCTCCTGCACGTCGTCGTTCTCCTCGAGCGCGTCCATCAGCCTCAGCACCTGCTTCGCCGTCCCCTCGTCGCCGACCTCGACGGTCGTCGAGGGGATCATCGTCAGCTCGGCCGACTCCACCGTGAAGCCGGCGGCCTCGACCGCGGCCCGGACGGCGGCGAGATCCTCCGGAGCGCACGTGATCTGGTAGCTCGAGCCGTCGAGCTCGACGTCCTCCGCCCCGCCCTCGGCCGCGGCGAGCATCAGCTCGTCCTCGTCCACGCCCGTCGCGTCGACCAGGATCACGCCTCGCCGCTCGAACTGCCACGCGACGGCTCCCGACGTGCCGAGGTTGCCGCCGTTCTTCGCAAAGATGTGACGCACGTCGGCCGCGGTGCGGTTCCGGTTGTCGGTCAGCGCCTCGACCAGGACAGCGACGCCCTCCGGGCCGTAGCCCTCGTAGACGACGGTCTCGAACGCGGCGGCGTCGGCGTCGGCGCCCGAGCCCTTGGCGATCGCGCGGTCGATGTTGTCCTTCGGCATGGAGTAGGACTTCGCCTTCTCGATCGCGTTCTGGAGCGAGAGGTTGCCGGCCGGGTCAGGCCCGCCGTCCTTGGCCGCGACGATGATCGCCCGCGAGAGCTTCGAGAAGAGCTTGCCGCGCTTCGCGTCGGCCGCGCCCTTCTTGTGCTTGATCGAAGACCACTTGCTATGCCCGGACATGCGCCTCCTCTTCGACGATCTTCAGGAACATCTCGTGCACGCGGGAGTCGCCGGTCAGCTCGGGATGGAACGAGGCGACGAGGATCCTTCCCTCGCGCGCCAGCACCGGCCGGCCGTCGTGCTCTGCCAGCACCTCGACGCCGTCGCCGGCCTCCTCGATCCACGGCGCGCGGATGAACACGCCGCGCAGCGGCTCGGGATCGCCCTCCAGCTCGAGGTCGGCCTCGAAGCTCGCGACCTGGCGGCCGTAGGCGTTCCGGCGCACGACGACGTCGAGCAGGCCGAGGTGCTCGCGGTCGAGCACGATCATTCCCGCGCACGTGCCGAAGATCGGCCGCCCGAAGCGCCGCAGCGCCTCGTCGATCCCGTAGAGGCCCATCAGCCGCGTGATCGTGGTCGACTCGCCGCCCGGGATCACGAGCCCGTCGAGCCCGTCGCAGCTGCTCCGGCTTGCGCACCTCGACCGACATCCGCGCCGAGCCCGCGCAGCACCTGCGCGTGCTCGCGGAAGTTGCCCTGGAGGGCGAGGACGCCGATCTTCATGGCACTGATTGTACGGCGGGGTGCGACCTGCCATGCTGGCTGGGTCGGTGGCCGCGGCCTCGCGGGGTGAGACGCCGCGACCCCGGAGGTTCACGATGAGACGCTCGGCAGTCGCAGTCGTACTGCTCGTGCTCGCCCTCGCCGCCGCACTGTCGCTCGGAACGGCACGCACTCGTGCCGGCGCCCAGCCGCACATGATCCCCGGCCACTGGCAGGGCTTCGACGCGAGCTCCGTCACCGGTGCGGTCGAGACCTTCACGATGGACATCGGCACGTTCACCGACGGCGTGGCGCCGGGCACGCTCTACGCGTCCGCCGGCACGATCCCGTTCCAGGTCACGGTCTCCACGGACGGCAGGCGGTTCGACGCGAAGTCCGTCGCCACGACTGCGACGGCGGCGACGGCGAGCCGCTCGACGATCGAGTTCACGGCGAGCGGCAAGCTCAGCGACCTCGCCGACGGGACGACGCTCGGCAACGCCAGCTACCGCTTCAAGACGAGCGCGGGTGTCGACAAGGGCAAGCTGACCTTCCTCCGCTCCTTCGACTCGACGGCACCCGTCCAGGTCGGCCGCGGCGCCGACGGCGGGTTCCTGCGTGACGACGGCCAGGCCGGCCCGCTCTCGCTGGACGTGTCCGGCCAGACCGACACGAGCTTCCAGGGAAGCGTCGAGATCGGCACCGACCAGTTCCCGATGCTCGGGACGGTCGGCAACCCCGACCTCGACGGGTTCGCTCCCGTCGACACGCTCGAGGTCTCGTCGCTCGGGACGCTCCTGATGCAGGGGTCGATCCACGGCGGCGCCCAGCCGCACATGTTCGGGACGATCTCAGCGTCGTACGCGGACGGCAGCTCGAGCAGCTTCAGCTTCGGCCTGCTCGTCCCCGCCGTATAGGAGAGGCCCGCAAGCCTCGGGTCGGCTACGGCCCGGGGCTCGAGCGGCGGGAGGCGCCTAGGCCGAGCGCGACGAAGAAGAAGCCGACCACGGCGAACACGAGCGCGGGCACCCAGTCGCGCGACGGCACGTGCGCCCCGAGCTGCACACCGCCCTTCGTCCACGACGACGCGAAGTGCTCCGTGGCCGCAAGGAAGCATGAGCGCGCCGAGCACAGCCCAGACCGACCGCCGCGTGCCGACGCCGACCCCGATGTACAGGAAGCCGAAGAACGCGACGAGCGCCCAGTGCGTGTCGCCGCTGTGCCACCAGTAGAGCAGCGCGCCGCCGATCAGGACCGCCGCGGCGAGATGAACCCAGAAGCCGTACGGCCGCTGCTCGGAGGCGTCGATCCCCGCGCCGACCGCGAGGTAGAAGAGCCCGGTGAGGAGCGCCACGACCGCCGACCAGTTGCCGCCGCCCGAGATCAGGTCGATCACGAAGAAGGCCCAGGTCGCGGTCACGATCAGCATGATCAGCGGGAAGCGGTAGACCGGCAGCGACGCCACCGCCGCGAGGAACACGAGCAGCACGAACGTGAGCAGGCCGAGGTGGAAGCCCTCGAACGGCGAGTTGCCGTTGAGGGTCGGCAGCCAGCCGAACCACTTCCACACCGCGGCGACGAACGCGGCGAACGCGAGCACCGTCGCGAACCCGAAGATCCCGCCGGTGAGCCAGAGGCCCCGTCGCCGGAACCCCAGCGCGATCGCCTTCAGCACGACGAGGACGAGCAGCGTCCAGCACACGTAGCCGAAGTCGCCGTAGTGGTTCGCGAGGTACGAAAGAGCGGTCAGCGCGGCGCCGAGCACGGTCAGCCCGCCGAGGTAGATCAGGAAGGACGACGTCGTCCAGACAGGCTTGAGCACGCCCACTGCCCGGGAACGATGGCCCCCGGGTCGGACGGAGCCGCTACCAGCCGCGCTGTTCGAGCAGCTCGGACGGGTCGAGCGAGGCGGTGGAGATGCCGACCATCGGCTCGCCGAGCCCGGCGGAGACTCGTGCGAGCACCTCCGCGTCGTTGAAGTGCGTCGTCGCCTCGACGATCGCCTTCGCCCGCTTGTCCGGGTCGCCGGACTTGAAGATCCCCGAGCCGACGAAGACGCCGTCGGCGCCGAGCTGCATGCAGAGCGCGGCATCGGCCGGGGTCGCGATCCCGCCCGCGGTGAACGTGACGACCGGCAGGCGGCCGTTCTCGGCGACCCACTTCACGAGCTCGACCGGGGCGCGCAGCTCCTTCGCCTCGGCGTAGAGCTCCTCGTCGCGCAGCGAGCCGAGCCGGCGGATCCCGCCGAAGACGGAGCGCATGTGCGTGACGGCGTTGACGATGTCGCCGGTGCCGGCCTCGCCCTTCGTCCGGATCATCGCGGCGCCCTCGGCGATGCGGCGCAGCGCCTCGCCCAGGTTCGTGCAGCCGCAGACGAACGGGACGGTGAACTGCCACTTGTCGACGTGGTGGGCCGTGTCGGCCGGGGTCAGCACCTCCGACTCGTCGATGTAGTCGACCTCGAGCGCCTGCAGGATCTGCGCCTCGGCGAAGTGGCCGATGCGGCACTTGGCCATCACCGGGATGCTGACGGCCGCCTGGATCTCGGTGATCTTCTCGGGGTCGGACATGCGCGCGACGCCGCCGTCGCGGCGGATGTCGGCCGGGACGCGCTCGAGCGCCATCACGGCGCAGGCGCCGGCGTCCTCGGCGATCTTCGCCTGGTCGGCGTCGACCACGTCCATGATCACCCCGCCCTTGAGCATCTCGGCGAGGCCGCTCTTCACACGCATGGTTCCGATCTCGGCCATGCAAACAGTGTAGAGATACACCATGGAAGGCCGCCTGGACGAGCACGTGATCTCGAGCGAGGCGCTGCGCGGGAACCCGCTCGGCGATCCCGCACGAGCGGCCGCTCTGGGTCTACGTCCCGCCCGGGTACGACGAGTCCGGCCGCTACCCGTCCGTGTACGCGATCCAGGGGATGACGGGCCAGGTCGAGATGTGGCGGAAACCTGCCCTCGATGCGCAAGACGGTGATCGAGCTCTTCGACGACCTCTTCGCCTCGGGCGAGGCGCCGCCGTGCCTCGTCGTCTTCCCCGACTGCTTCACGGCGCTCGGCGGCAGCCAGTACCTCGACTCGCCGGCGACCGGCCGCTACCACACCTACCTGTGCGACGAGGTCGTGCCGTGGGTCGACGCGCGCTACTCGGACGCTCGACGCGCCCGAGCACCGCGGGATCATGGGCAAGTCGAGCGGCGGCTACGGCGCGATGGTGACGCCGATGCTGCGGCCGGACCTCTTCGGCGGGCTCGCGACCCATGCGGGCGACGCGCTCTTCGAGCTCTGCTACCAGCGCGAGTTCGCCCAGTGCGCACGGTCGCTGCGCGAGGAGTACGACGGCTCGTTCGAGCGCTTCTGGGAGGAGCTTCCGCACGCGGCCGGCGCTGACGCCGCGAGTCGGACAGTGGCTCGTCAACACGTACTGCATGGCCGCCTGCTACTCGGAGGGCGAGCTGCCGTTCGACCTCGAGACGGGTGCGCTGCGGCCCGAGGTGTTCGAGCGCTGGCTCGAGTGGGACCCGGTGCTGATGGTGCCGCGGCACGCCGAAGCGCTGCGCGGGACTGAGGCGATCTACATCGACGCCGGGAGCCGCAGGACGAGTACTACCTCGACCTCGGCGCGATCGCGTTCCGCCAGCGCGCTGGCCGAGATCGGCGTCACGGACGTCTTCTTCGAGCTCTTCCCGGCGGGCCACGCGATGATCGAGTACCGGTACCCGGTCGCGCTGCGCTACCTCGCCGAGCGGCTCACGCCGCCCGCGCCTCGCTGAGGGGCAGCACCTTGAGCTCGGGCGGCGGGCGGCGCAGGAACGACGCGACGAGCAGCAGCTCGTCGGCGTGCTCGGGCGCGTAGGAGGTCTCGAGGCCGCGGCAGGCGGCGAGCCCGGCCTCGAGCTCGACTGCAGCGCCGCCGCCGGGCGGCAGCGTCCGCACCGCGGCGACGCGGCCGCCGGCGACGAAGACCGCGCGACGGAAGCCCGGCTCGACCGCCGGCACGAGCAGGCACAGCTCCGCGGCCCGGAGCCGGTCGAGGCGACGCAGGCGGGCGATCGTCTCCTCGAGCGCGTCGATCCGGTCGCGCAGGCGCGCCGCGTCCTCGTAGCGGAGCGCGTCCGAGTGCGCGGCGAGGCGGGCGCGCAGGCGCGGCAGCGCGGCCGCGGGATCGGCGAGCTCCGCGGCCGTGAGGGCGCGGGCCGCGAGGGCGGCACGGCTCCGGCCCGCGAGCGGCCCGTACGGCCCGGGCGTGCCCGTCACGACCACGTCCTCCCCGCGCGCCCGCAGGTAGACGTAGCGGTCGGGCCGGGCGCCGCGGGCGTTCGCCGGCGGGCGCAGCTCGCGCAGGAGGCGCAGCTCCTCGAGCCCCGCCTCGAGCTCCGAGCCGAGCACGCGCCACTCGACGCGGTCGAGCGCGCCGAGCGCCGCCTCCACCGCGGGCCGCTGCCGCTCCGAGCGGAAGTACGAGCGCAGCCGCGCCCGCAGGTCGCGCGCCCGGCCGACGTAGAGCACCTGGCCCGCGCGGTCGAGGAAGAGGTAGACGCCCGGCCGCTCCGGCGCGCCGAACGCCAGCGAGCGCTTCGCGTGGACGCGGCGCGCCCGGGTCGCGCCCAGCTCCTGGAGGTCGGCGACCGTCTCGGCGCCGCGCTCCTGCGCGAGCCCGATCAGCGCAGAGCAGGATCTCGGCCGTCGCCTCGGCGTCGGGCAGCGCGCGGTGGCACGGGCGCACGCTCGTGCCGAAGAACCGCGCCAGCGAGGCGAGGCCGGCGCGCGAGGTGCGGCCGGCGAGCAGCCGCCGCGCGAGCCCGACCGTGTCGATCACCGGCGCCGCGATCCGCTTCCCGGTCTGCCGCTCGGTCTCGCGGTCGAGGAAGGCGAGGTCGAAGCGCGCGTTGTGGGCGACGAGCACCGAGTCGCCGGCGAAGGCGAGGAAGCGCCGCACGGCCGCGGCGACGGGCGGCGCCGTCGCGGAGGTCCCGGTCGTCGATCCCCGTCAGGGCGCCGACCGCCGGCGCGAGCCGTACGCCCGGGTTCGCGAGTGTCTCGAACCGCGCGGTGAGCTCGAGCGCCTCCACGCGGACGGCGCCGATCTCGCAGATGCGGGCGGTCGCCGGCGAGAGGCCGGTCGTCTCGAGGTCGACCACGACGAAGCGGGCGAGCTCGAGCGGCAGGCTCTCGGCCGCCGGCTCGGCCAGGGCGACGAGGTCGCCGCGCCACGCGAGCCGCGCGTCGGCGCGCACGGCCTCCTCGAGCAGCCCCTTCGCGACGCCGTCGGGAAGCCGCCGGAGCGCGAAGAGCCGCCGCGCCGCCTCCTCGGCCGCAACCGGCCCGCGCCGCTCCTCGACGAGCTCGACGAGCCGGTCGGCCGCGTCCAGGCGAAGCTGCATGCCCTGACACTCTAGGCGAACATATGTTCGATTACAAGCGGGACTCGCGCTCGCGCGGAACGCTACTAGCGAACCAGTTTCGGCCGGGCGAAGGCGTTCGCGCCCGGGATCACGCGCTCGGCGTCGACGCCGAGCCACTGCTCGAGCAGCGCGGAGTAGACGCCGCGGAAGTCGGAGGTCGCGCGCGACGTTGCCGTCGTCGTCGAGGCCCGCGCCGGAGAGCCCGGGGAACTCGCCGACCGAGCCGCCGGCCGCCTGCGAGCCGACGACGAAGCCGACTCCCGCCGCGCCGTGGTCGGTGCCGGCGGAGCCGTTCTCCTGCGCACGCCGTCCGAACTCCGACCACACGTGCACGAGCACGCGGTCGGCGAGCCCGCGCGCCTCGAGGTCGCGCTGGAAGGCGAGCAGGCTCTGCGCGGTGAGGTCGAGGCCCGTGGCCAGGGCGCCGGCCTGGTCGGCGTGCGTGTCGTAGGCGCCCGGGGCGCTGAGCGCGACGCAGCGGAGCGGGAGGCCGGCCGCGAGGAGCGCCGCGAGCCCGGCGAGGCGCTGCGGGAACGAGTCGTCGCTCTTCGGGTAGACGACCGGGCTCGTCACGCCCTTGTCGCCCGAGAACGGGAGGAGCTGCGTGCGGAGCCGGTGCGCCTCCATCGTGATCGCGCTCGCGGTCTCGAGCCCCGGGTCGGAGCGCTTCGCGGCGCCGAGGTGCGCGAGCGTGTCGAGCATCCGCTCCTCGACCTGGCCCCAGACGTTGCTCGTCCAGAAGCTGTAGCTGACGCCCTCGATCGCGGCGACCGGGACCTTCGACGAGGCGAGCGCCGGCGCGAGCTGCCCGTCGAGCGAGAGCCCCTGCAGCGGGTTGTCCATCGTCCCGACCACGTCGAGCGTGCGGCCGAGCCAGCCCGGTGAGCAGGTGCTGGTCCGTCGCGCCGACCTCCCAGTAGTGGCGCGAGGTGAAGTGCGACTGGTCGGGGTGCGTGTAGCCGACCGCGGGCAGCGAGACGACCTTCCCCTCGGTGTCGAGCTGCGCGAGCGGCGCGAGAGCCGGGTGCCAGCGGAGGCGGCTGTCGGCCGCGAAGGCCGGCCCCGCGCCCGTCGGCAGCGCGAGCTTCGGGCGCAGCTTCCGGTACAGCGGGTCGCCGTCGGGGTAGAGCAGCGAGAGCCCGTCGGCGCCGCCCTCCAGGAAGATCGACACCAGCACCGTCTTCGCAGGGCCGGTGGCCGCGCTCGCGATCCCTTCCTCCAGCTGGCGCAGGCCGAGCGAGCCTGCGCCGTAGACCGCGAGCGCGAGCCCGGCGCTCTTCGCGAGAAAGCTCCGCCGGCTGAGCCCGGTCCCCGCCGGGACCGGCATCCCCGGCTCGATCGTCGGCAGCCCGCGCCCCGCCTCGGCCGCCGCGCGCTTGAGCAGCTGCGTGCGCGAGAAGTCGAGGCAGTGGCGGCAGTCGCTGCTCACGAGACCTGCCCCGCGGGCGAGATCGCGATCAGCTGGCGCAGCGCGTTCACGATCATCGCCGGGTAGGACTTCTGCTTCCAGTCGTCCTTGCCGGCGTCGCCGAGCGCGCGCTGCGCGAAGGCGATCAGGATCTCCTTCGTCCGCTCGTCGAGCGACGGCGAGCCGATGCTGACGAGTGCGCGCGAGAGCAGCACCTCCGCGTCGAGCGGCAGCGTTGCCCCTTCCGATGCTTCCCGTCGAGCTGCGACGGCTGCAGCGCGTAGCCGGCCACGTCCCAGCGGCCGCGGAAGGTGGCGGTGTCGAGCCAGCGCGAGTCGTCCCAGCCGGCGACGTTCGGCGGGTAGAAGAGCCGCTGGCCGGCCTCGTCGTCCAGCCAGACCCAGGCCGAGGTGTCGATCCCGCGCCCGAGCGCGCGCAGGAGCCCGGCCGTGTAGACGACGGGCGGCTTCACCATCGCCGGCCCGAGGTAGAGCGCCGGGTGGCGCAGGATCGCGTCGAGGAGCGGCCGGATCTCGTAGCCCCCGCTCCTGTAGAGGCTCTCGAGCGCCGCCTGCGTCGTGCCGTCCGGCGGCACCGGCACGAAGTAGCTCCAGAGCTTCGTCACGGCGTACGAGGCGTGGCTCGGATGCTCGAGGCAGAGGTGGCACGAGTCGCGCCAGTCGAAGCGGCCCTTCTTGCCGAAGATCGTCTTGACGCCGTTGTCGTGGCGCGTCGAGAGGAAGCGGAAGTTCGTCTGGCCGACGCCGTTGCGCCAGTCGCTGTCCCAGCCGGTCAGGGCGCGCGCCTGCTCGCGCACGTCGCGCTCGGTGTAGCCGCGGCCCGCGCCGAGCGTGAACAGCTCCATCAGCTCGCGGCCGTAGTTCTCGTTCGGCGCGTCCTTCGTGTTCTCGACGCCCGAGAGGAAGATCAGCATCGCCGGGTCGTGCGTGACGTCGAGCAGGAGGTCGCGGAACGAGCCGAGGGCGCGGCGGCGGAAGAGCGCGTTCTGCTTCAGCATCAGCCGCTGCGAGCCGACCTGGCCGTTCGAGGTCGCGAACCAGTCGTGCCAGACGAGTGTCATCCGCTCGACGAGCGGCCGGCTCGTCCGCACCATCCGGTCGAGCCACCAGAGGTGGTCGTGGCCCCAGGCGTCGGCGGGCGCGAGCTTGTGGCCCTTCTCGTCGCGCGGCGGGCGGCCGACGAGCTTCTCGGCGCCGGGGTGCGTGAGCGAGTGGACGGCGGCGTCGAGGCCCTTCGCCGCGAGCGACGCGCGCCTCGCCCTGGCGCGGGCCGAAGCCGGCGCGCCACAGCAGGCGCTCGGCCTCGACGCGGCCGAACGGACCGCGGTAGACCGGCAGGCTCACGACGGGCGGCGTCGCATCGGCATCTGCCGGAGAAGACTCCCCGCGCGCCCGTTTCTTGCGCCGGTTCCCCCGTCCGGGGGTTCGGGCTAAGCTCGGCCCGCGCGGGCCTGTAGCTCAGCGGTCAGAGCAGCGGACTCATAATCCGCCCTGCCCGGGAAAGTGCTTCACACTTTCCCGGGATGGAAGAGCGGCTGTAGCCTGCTGCCTGCGCGGGCCTGTAGCTCAGCGGTCAGAGCAGCGGACTCATACGCCCTGCCCGGGAAAGTGCTTCACACTTTCCCGGATCGAAGAGCGCTGTAGCCTGCTCGCTGCGCGGGCCTGTAGCTCAGCGGTCAGAGCAGCGGACTCATAATCCGTCGGTCCCTGGTTCGAATCCAGGCGGGCCCACTCGCGTCGGGTTAGACGCCGTGCCGGGCGCGGGCGAGCCGCATCATCGTCGCGTGCGTGCCGTCGGCGGCGACGCCCTCGTCGTCCGGCCCTGGCCTGAGCTGGACGTAGCTGCCGTCCGTCTGCAGCTCCCAGGCGTTGCGGCGGTCGGCGAGGCAGATCTCGAGGATCTCCCAGAGGCGGGCGCGGAGCCGCGGCTCGAGGATCGGGACGGCGGCCTCGACGCGCTCCGAGAGGTTGCGGTGCATCCAGTCGGCCGAGCCGATCAGGAACTCGCCCTCGAGCGGGTCGTCGGAGCCGGCGGCGAAGTGGAAGATCCGGGAGTGCTCGAGGAAGCGGCCGACGATCGAGCGGATCCGGACGTTCTCCGTCAGGCCCGGAACGCCGGGCGCCAGGCAGCAGAGCCCGCGCACGATCAGGTCGACCGGAACGCCGGCCTGCGAGGCGCGCGCGAGCAGGAGGCACATCTCCCGGTCCTCGAGCTGGTTCATCTTGCAGACGATCCGCGCCGGGCGCCCGGCCTCGTGGTTGGCGATC
The DNA here is from genome assembly GCA_963746005.1 of uncultured Actinomycetes bacterium. Lineage (GTDB taxonomy): Bacteria > Actinomycetota > Thermoleophilia > Gaiellales > Gaiellaceae > CAVQZA01. The sequence continues at coordinate 125,772 of CAVUZM010000012.1, forward strand.
TCGCGCTCGATCGAGCTCCGCGAACCGCGCGCGCATCTGCATCGGCGCGACGAGCAGCGTCGGGAAGTACGGCGTGCGCGAGCGGCCGGTGAGGAAATGGAAGAGGTTGACGACGTCGCGCGTCACGACCGGGTTCGCCGTGAGCAGGCCGACGTCCTCGTAGAGCCTGGCGGTTCGGGTGTGGTAGTTGCCGGTCGCGACGTGCGCGTAGCAGCGCACCCCGCCCTCCTCCTTGCGGACGACGAGCGCCGCCTTGCTGTGCGTCTTCAGGCCGGTCACGCCGAACATCACGTGGGCGCCGACCTTCTCGAGCTCGCGCGACCAGTGCAGGTTGCGCGCCTCGTCGAAGCGGGCGTTCAGCTCGATCACGCAGGCGACCTGCTTGCCCGCCTCGGCGGCCCGGATCAGCGACTGCACGAACGGCGTGTCGTCGCCCACCCGGTAGACGGTCATCTTGATCGAGACCGTCTGCGGGTCGTCGGCGGCCTCGCGGATGAACCGCTCCACGCCCGCGTAGAAGCTGTCGTAGGGCTGGTGGAGGAGGATGTCCCCGGCGCGGATCGCGGCGAAGATGTCGCTCTCGGCGGCCTCGAGCCCGGTCGGCGGCAGCGGCGTCCAGGGCGGGTCGCGCAGCGGCTCGATCTCGAGCCCGGCGATCTCGAACAGGGTCGTGTAGTCGAGCAGGGCGGGCATCTCGTAGATGTCGTCCCGGTTGAGCCCGAACTGCTCGCGTCAGCTCCGACGGTCATCTGCAGGTCGGCGCTCGGCTGGATCTCGAGGCGCACGACCGGCTCGAAGCGGCGCTGCTGCACCTCCCGCTCGACCAGCGCGCGCTTGCTGATCGCCCTCGTCGTCGTCGAGCTCGACCTCCGCGTCGCGGCAGACCCTGAACAGGCTCGCGCTCGCGATCTGCATCCCGGGGAACAGCTTCTCCGCGTTGGCGGCGATCACCTGGTCGAGGCCGACGTAGACACGCGTCCTGCGGGCCTCGCGCCGGCGCGCACGCGCAGCCACTGCGGCAGCTCCCTCGGCACCTTGACCCGGACGAGCACCGACTCGCCGTTTGCCGGGTCGACGAGCTGGAACGCCCACGAGGTCGAGAGGTTCGAGACGAACGGGAACGGATGCGCACGCGTCGAGGCTGAGCGGCGTCAGCACCGGCGAGATCTCCGTGTCGAACACGTCCGACACCTCGGCCCGCTGCGCCTCGTTCAGCTCGGCCCAGTCGAGGAGGTGGATCCCGTGCGCGGCGAGCTGCGGCCGGATCACGTCCGGGTAGCAGGACGCCTGCTGCCGCGGACATCGAGACGATCATCCCGCGCATCTTCAGGAGCTGGTCGCGGCGCTCCTGCGCGGCGAGGCTCGTGTCGTCGGCCGACGGCCGGATCAGCGCCATCCGCTTCATGAAGAACTCGTCCAGGTTCGACGCGAAGATCGCGAGGAACTTCACGCGCTCGAGCAGCGGCGTGCGGTCGTCGAGCGCCTCCTGCAGCACGCGCCGGTTGAACTCCAGCCAGCTCGCGTCCCGGTCGATCCAGGCCTTGCGGCCGAGGTCGCCGGGGGTGACGACGGAAGGAGTCGACGGCTCGGTGACGCTCATGCCACGAAGAGTAGTCCGGCGCTACTGGATTTGCTTCGGCCTCTCGCCTGCCTATTCGGGCATGCCGGCGTCGATCCAGTCGTCGAACAGCTCGACCTGCTCCTCGGGCCACGCGCCGTCGCAGGGCATCGTGCCGTCACGCAGGCGATCGGCGATCGCGTCTGCGTGCGCGGCGACGTCGGCGTGGCTCCAGAGGTCGAAGGACCCGATCATCGACTCCCGGTCGCCCTCGCGGAAGAGGGGCTTGATGTCGGCGACGAAGCTGATCGTGTCGTCGGCGCTCACGGGGAACCTCCTTGCTGCGGTTCGAGTTGGGGTGCGCTGAGGGGAGCCCCGCCAGCGACCGGCGGGGCTCCCTCCCATCTCACTCTGAGTCCGTCTAGCGGGCGGGCGGGCCGTGCGGCGAGCCGCCGTGCTCCGCGCCGTGATGGCTTTGGTTGCCCGATCCCGGCGGCCAGTTCTGGCCGTGGTGTGGGCCTTTCGGGCGGCCGGCGAGCGCCGGCACGAAGTACGCCCCGTCGATCGTCCCCACGCCGCTCGAGAGGTCGTAGCCCGGCAGCGCAGGGAATCCCTGGACGGTGTAGGTGTTGCCGTCGCTGTTCTGGAACGTGATCGTGTTGTCGCCCGAGATCACGTCCACGAGCCCGTGCTGATAGTCGAGCTTGTACAGCGCGGCGTTCAGGTCGTCGATCCGGCGGCCGCCGTACTGGTCGGCCAGCGCGACGATCCCCGCGAACTCGGGAGACGACTCGCTCGTCCCGCCGAAGATGTGCCAGCCGTTGGCGGGGTTCACGAACGAGTAGTAGACGTCCACCCCGCCGTCCACGGCCGCGCTCATGCTGATGTCCGGCACGCCACGGTGATGGTCGACGATCGAGCCGAGCCCGTCCTGGAAGTCGGGACGCCCGAACACCGTCGAGAGCCCGCCGCCGCCGGCGCCGTAGTCGTCGTTCCAGACGACGTCGGGAGCGAGCCGGTTGCCGTTCTCGTCGAGGGTCAGCTGCGTGCCGCCGATCGCGGTCACGAGCGGATCGCTCGCCGGCCAGCTCGTGACCGGGAACGTGTAGAGATCCTCGAGGTTGAGCTGGTAGTCGGTCGCGCCTGCGTCACCGCTCGAGCCGAGCACGGCGACGTGGTGCAGGTGTGCGTTGAGGAACGCGCCGCGCAGGAGCTGGATCGAGAGCGCGTTCGGGAACGTCTGCTCGGTGGCGCCGAAGCTCTGCGAGATCACGTCGCCGATCCCGTGGTTGATCGCCCAGTTCTCGGCCTTGACGATCTCCGGGAAGCCCGTCACGCCCTCGGTCTCGGAGACCGGGGTCTCGAGCAGCGACGATGTTCGCGCCCGGGGCCATCACGTGCGACCACTCGACGTCGAGCGTCGTCTCCTGCGCCCACCCGACCATGTCGGAGTTCGTCACGTCGAACGGAGGCACGGCTCCGGCGGGCTGGTAGATCTTCAGGCTCGGCGGATCCGGGAGCCCGAACGCCGCGTCGAAGGTCTGCAGGTCGGACTGGATCGTCGGCGAGCCGAACGAGTCGACGATCACGATCGTCTGCCCTGCGCCGGTGATGCCGCTCGCAAACAGCGGCGCCAGGTCGTATGCCTTCTGCATCTGCGCCGGCTGGTAGCAGTGGATGCCGATATGCATGAGACAGTAGTTCGTGTCCGGCGGGAAACCGAGCGCCGTGTCGCCCGCTCCCACCCGGATGCCCGGCGCACCGGACGCGGTCGCGGCGAGCGCTAGTACGACCGCGACGAGCGCGGCGCCGAGCACCACGCGTATTGCCCTTGAAGCCATTTGACCCTCCCCCTCTTGTTGTGCCTGCCGGGGAAGAGTCTGAACTGCTTCAGGGTTGGATTTCAACCAGGCGAGCCGGGAGCGGCTCGGGCTGCGCGACCGTGGTCTCGACGGCGACCGTCCGGCCCTCGTCGGCGGCGCGGAGGATGCTGCGGGCCGCGTCGATCACGTGGAGGCCGAGCCGGCCCGAGGCGCGGTGCTCGCGGCCCTCCGCGATCGCGTCCACCATGTCCTGCAGGCCGATGCCGCGCGTCTCCGTCGCGCCGCCCGCGGTGTACGGGATCTCCTCCCAGTCGCCGCGGCTCTGCCGGATCTTCAGCTCGCCGCCGAACGCGTTGGGATCGGGGAGCAGGAGCGAGCGGTCGGTGCCGTGGATCTCGAAGTCGCAGATGTAGCGGGCGGTCGCCTCGAAGCTCGCGACGTAGCTGACGGTCACGCCGCCGTCGAGCTCCATCGCCACGGAGGCGTGGGTCGGCGTGGTGACTGCGAAGCGCTCGCCCGCGCGGGGACCGCTCATGATCTCGCGCTCCGGCGCGCGCACCGACGTGAAGCCCGCGACCCGGCGCACGGGCCCGAGGAGAGCCACGGTCGCCGTCAGGTAGTACGGGCCCATGTCCAGGAGCGGCCCTGCGCCGTCGGAGAAGAACTGCTCCGGATTCGGGTGCCACGCGTTGGGGCCGCCGACGAGCATCGCGGCGCTGACGCCCAGCGGCTCGCCGATCGCGCCCTCGTCGATCAGGGCGCGCGCGGCCTGGTACGCGCTCCCGAGGAAGATGTCCGGCGCGCAGCCGATCCGCAGCCCCGCGGCGTCGGCGAGCGCGAGGAGCTCGAGGCCCTCCGCGACGTCCTTCGCGACCGGCTTCTCGGTGTAGACGTGCTTGCCGGCCTCGAGCGCGGCCCGGGTCACGGCGCCGTGGGCCCCCGACGGCGTCAGGTTCAGCACGACGTGGATCGCGGGGTCGGCCAGCAGCTCGTCGATCGACAGCACGGCCAGCCGGTGTGCCTCCCCGAGCGCAACGGCGCTCTCGCGGACGACGTCGGCGCAGGCGACGACCTCGAACGAGTCGAACGCAGCCGCGTGCTCGGCGTAGTTCCGGCTGATCACGCCGCAGCCGACGATGCCGACGTTCACGCCGAATCCACGAGGATCGCGTCGACGGCGGCCTTCGAGCGGCGGACCGCGGCCAGCGCGTCGCCGTCGGTCGCGTCCTGCTCGACGATCAGCCACTCGACCCCGGCGCGCACCGCGGCGGGCAGGGCGCGGTCGTAGCCGACCACCCCGTCGCCGACCGGGCAGAACGCGGTCCGGTCGCGGCTCGCGAAGTCCTTCACGTGCACGAACGGGCAGCGGCTGCCGACGCTGCCGAGCAGCCCGACCGGGTCGACCCCGGCGAACCACACCCAGCCGAGGTCGAGCTCGAGGAAGAGCTCCTCCGGCACGAGGTCGAGGAACAGCTCGCCCGAGTCGAGCGGCCGGAGCTCGGCGTCGTGGTTGTGGTAGCCGAGCTCGAGCCCGTGCTCCGCCGCAGCCGCCGCGGCGCGCCCGAGCCGTGCGGGCAGCTCCGGGTCGCCGAGCTTGGCCGGGTCGATCCAGGCCACGGAGATGCGGCGCCAGCCGAGCACGCGCGCCTCCTCGGCCAGCTCCGGGAGCGAGCTCTCGATCGCCTCGAGCAGCGCGTGGCGGCCGATCGCCACGAGGCCGAGCTCGTCGAGCCACCCGCGCACCTCCTCGGCAGGATGCCCGTGAAGGTCGAACACCTCGACTCCGTCGAACCCGAGCGCGCCGACGGCTCGAACGGTCCCCTCGAAGTCCCGGGCGCAGTCCTCCCGCACCGTGTAGAGCATCAGTCCGACCCGGCTCATACGGTCGGCCCGGGCGCGGTGACATGGCAGCGGGCAAACCGGTTGCGCCCCGCCTCGGCGAGCACCGGCGGCGTGGTAGAGCAGATGTCGATCGCGAGCGGGCAGCGGCCGACGAACCGGCAGGCGCCCTCCTGCTCGACCGCGAGATCCTGAGGGACACGGGCGGCGAGCTTGCGCGCCTGGAGGCCCGCGTTGGGATCGGGCGCCGCGGAGATGAGCAGGCGCGTGTACGGGTGGAGCGGATCCGCCAGTACCTCCTCGGTGGGCCCGCGCTCGACGATCTGCCCCGCGTACATCACGAGCAGCTCGTCGGCGACGTACCGCGCGCTCGCCAGGTCGTGCGTCACGAACAGGAACGCGAGGTTGTGCTCCTCCTTGAGCCGGAGCATCAGGTTGAGGACGCCGGTCCGGATCGAGACGTCCAGCATCGAGGTCGGCTCGTCGGCCAGGATCACGCGCGGCTGGACCGCGAGCGCGCGGGCGATCGCGACGCGCTGGCGCTGGCCGCCCGAGAGCTCGTGCGGATACTTCGCGGCGACCACCTCCGGCGGGATGAGCCCGACCGTCTCCAGAAGCTCGTGAACGCGTTCCTGCACCTGGCCGCGCGGCACGATCTTGTGGATCCTCAGCGGTCGCCCGATCAGATAGGAGACGGTCTTGACCGGGTTCAGCGAGTCGAACGGGTCCTGGAAGATCATCTGCACCTGCCGGCGGTACCGGAGGTTGGCGGTGCGGTTCACGTGGCGCGGCTCCTCGCGGCCCTCGAACACGATCTGGCCCGAGGTCGGGTCGTAGAGACGCGCGATCAGGCGGGCGACCGTGGTCTTGCCGCTCCCGCTCTCGCCCACGAGCGCGGTGATCGTGCCGGGCGCCAGGGTGAAGCTCACGTCGTCGACGGCGTGCAGCTTGCGGCGCGGCTGCCAGAAGTGCTCGGTGCCGGGGACGTCGAAGTACTTCGAGAGGCCGATCACCTCGAGTGCCTGGTCGGTCGTGGGAACGGCGCTCACCGGCCGCCCTCCTCGACGAGGTGACATGCGACGAAGTGGCCGGGCTCGACTTCGCGGAGCACCGGCCTCTCCGTCGTCTGCCGCGCGTAGAGCGACGCATTCTCGGGGACACAGAAGGCGCAGCGCGGGTGGAATCTGCAGCCGGCCGGCGGCTTCGCGAGATCGGGGGGCGAGCCGGGGATGCCGACCAGCCGCGTCATCGGGCCGGTGAGCGGCGGAAAGGAGTGCATCAGCCCGTCGGTGTACGGGTGCCGCGGACTGTCGAACAGCGTGCGCGCGGAAGCCGTCTCGACGATCTCGCCCGCGTACATGATCGCGATCCGGTCGGCGAACTCGACGAGCAGCGAGAGGTCGTGCGTGATGAAGAGGACGGCGAAGCCGAGCTCGTTCTGGAGATCCTGGATGTTCTCGAGGATCTCGCGCTGCACGACCACGTCGAGCGCCGTCGTCGGCTCGTCCATGATCACGAGCTCCGGGCTCAGCGCGAGCGCCATCGCGATCACCGTGCGCTGGCGCATCCCGCCGGAGAGCTGGTGGGGGTAGGAACGGACGCGGCGCCGGTCGATCCCGACCTTCTCGAGCAGGTCTCCGGCGCGCGCAATCGCGGCCTTCTTGTTGATGCTCTCGTGCGCGGCCATCATGTCCGCGAACTGGTCGCCGACCCGCATCACGGGGTTGAGCGCGTTCATCGCGCTCTGGAAGACCATCGAGACGTTGCGCCAGCGGTAGCGGCGCTGCTCTTCTTTGTCCAGTCCGGTGATGTCCTCGCCCCGGAACAGGACGCGGCCGCCCGCCAGCCGGGCCGGGGAGCGGAGGATCCCCATGATCGCGTTGCCGGCGGTGCTCTTGCCGCAGCCCGACTCGCCCGCGAGCCCGACGGTCTCCCCGGCGCTGATCGTGAGGTTGACGTGGTCGACCGCGCGCACCGGCGCACCGGCGGTTTCGTACTCCACCACGAGCTCGTCCAGCTCGAGCAGCGTCTCGCCCGTTCCGACCGGGCGCTCGCGGTAGTCGGATCCCTCGAGCAAACTGCTCACGCGCGCCCCTCGCCGGCGGCAGCTCCCGCCGGGCGGAGCCCGGCTCCGCCGCCGCCTGGCGTCGCTGACGGCACGGTGCTCTCCGGCCCCGTGTTACTCACACTGTGACCTCCGGCCCCGCACCGCCAAGCTCTTGGGGCCCCCAGGAAGTGCGGAGCACTTTCTGGGGTTGGGCGCCCGAGGAACGCGCGGGCAGAGAAGTTGAGACCGGGCGTCACGCCTCGTCCTCCTCGTGCGCGCGCACGGCGGCGTTGCCGCCGACGAGCGCGAGGCCGAGCCGCTTCGTGATGCCCTGCTTCCGCTTCGGCGAGCGCAGCCGCGGATTGCTCACCTCGTCGATGCCCGCGAGGATGAAGACCAGCGCGACCACCGTGAGCGCGAGCGCGCAGCCCGGGAACAGCGACGGCCACCACTCGCCCTGCAGGATCGTCGAGTTGACCTGCGCCCAGTACATGGTCACGCCCCAGCTCGTGTGGTTGATGTCGCCGAGCCCGAGGAACTCGAGGCCGGCCTCGGTGAGGATCGCGACGTAGAAGACGAGCACGAACGCGGCCGCGATCCGGCTGATCATGTTCGGGATCAGCTCGCTGAAGATGATCCGCCGCGTCGACTCGCCTGCCACCTTCGCCGCGAGCACGAAGTCCCGGCTCCGGAACCCGAGCGCCTGGGCCCGCAGGATGCGCGCCTCGAACGCCCAGAGCGTGAGCCCGAGGATCAGGATCATCGCGACCTCGCCCTGCGCCTTCAGGTACGCCGACACGACGATCAGGAGGGGGATCGTCGGGATCACCAGGACGACACTCGTGAGGAAGCTGATCAGCTCGTCGACGATCCCGCCGGAGTAGGCGGCGAGGATCCCGAGCACGGTCGCGATCACCGTGGCGAGCAGCGCGGCCGCGGCGCCGAGGATCAGCGAGGTGCGGGTGCCGATCACGACCTGCGAGAAGATGTCGGCCCCCTGGTCGGTCGTCCCCATCAGGTGGTGGATCGAGGGCGCCTGGCGCGCGTCGAGCGAGAAGGCGTTCGGGTTGTGCGTCGCGATCCACGGCGCGAGGATCGCGACGAGGATCATCGCGCCGAGGATGATCATCCCGCCCCTCGACTTCGGGTTGCCCCACAGCAGGCTGAGCCACTGCGGCATCCGCGGACCGCGCCGCCGGGTCTTCTCCGGACGGCGAGGAGCATCGACAGGGATGGTCTCCCCGGGGCGGTCGATCGTTATGGGCTGGAACGACATCGGCTAGGCCGTCCGCACGCGCGGGTCGAGGAACACGTTGAAGATGTCCATGATCAGGTTCGCCACGATCACGCAGACCGCGAACACGAACAGGAGGCCCTGCGTGAGCGGGTAGTCGGCGCCGAGCGCCGCCTGCTGGAGCGTGAAGCCGGCTCCCGGGTAGCTGAAGACGAACTCGATGAACACGAGCCCGCCGACGGCCGACGCGAAGAGCGCGGCAAATCCGTTCAACGGCGGCAGGATCGCATTACGGCCCGCGTAGCGCGTCATCACGCGCCGGTCGCGGAGGCCCTTGGCGTGCGCCAGGCCGACGTAGTCCTCGCCGATCGTGTTGATCATCACGGTGCGCATGTTCAGCGCCCAGCCGCCTGCGAAGACGAGCACGATCACGAGCATCGGCAGCGCCGCATGGCGGAGCGCGCTCGAGATGAAGGTCCAGTTGTACCCCGGGATCACGTTCTGGTCGTAGGCGTGCTGGAGCGGGAACCAGCCGAGCTTGAGCCCGAGGAAGTAGACGGCGATCAGGGAGGTGAAGAAGGCGGGGAACGCGGCGATCACCATCATCGACGGGACCACGAACTTGTCGATCAGGCCGCCGCGGCGCCAGGCGGCGAGCATGCCGACCGTGATCCCGAGGATGAACGCGAGCAGGAACGCGACGCCGACGAGGAAGATCGAGTACGGAAGCGTCCGGCCGATCACCTCCGACACCGTGCTCGGGTAGTTAGAGGTCGAGATCCCGAAGTTGAGATGCGCGACGTTGTGCAGGTAGGTCCAGTACGCGGTGAGGATCGGCTTCTTGCCTCCGCCGAGCATGTCCTCGTAGGTCTGGATGATCCCCGGGTTCGACTGGATCTGCGAGGGGGTGAGACGCGCGAGGAGGCCGCCGATCGGGCTGCCCGGCATCAACCTGGGCAGCAGGAAGTTCAGCGTGATCGCCACCCAGATGGCGAGCGCGTAGAAGACGAGTCGACGGAGGAACCAGCGCATGACCGTTAAGCGGGAGTATCCCGGCGGACGAGGATGTCATCTCGTCCGCCGGGATGCCAACTCCCGTGAATCAGGCGCCGGCCGCCCCGCCGGGGCAGATGCGCGTGAACGACAACACGTTGTCGGGGAACGTGGTGAAGATCGGATCGCCGTAGTAGTTCTTCGGCGACGTGAAGCAATGGAAGTACTTGGTGCTGTAGGTCGACCAGCGCGGCCCGATGAAGAGCGGCACGATCGGCATCTGCTTGAGCCAGAGAGCCTCAAGCTGCGTCGCGAATGCCTGCTGCTTCTTCGGATCCAGCGTGACCTTCCACTTGTTCAGGATGCTCGTCGCGGTCGGGTTCTGGTAGTGCTCCCAGTTCCCGGTCGGCGTGCCGTCCTGACCCGACGGGATGTACGCGTTCTGGTGCATGTTGGAGTAGAAGTAGCCGTACGGCGAGCCCTGGGACGCGCCCTGCCAGAGCAGGGTCGGGGTCTTGGTGCTCGACGCGTTCGGGTACCACGAGTTCCAGTCCGGCTCGAGCTTGACGGTGGCATCGATGCCAATCGCCTGCAGGTTCTGGGTGATGATCTGGAGGGACGCGACCCAGTCCGACCAGCCCGAGATCACGTGGATCTGGAACGAGACGGGGTTGCCCTTCGGATCGATCAGGCTGTTGCCCTTGTAGGTGAACCCGTTGCTGGTCAGCAGCGTCTTCGCCGCCGTCGGGTTGTAGGTCGCAAGCGCCTTCGCCTGCGCCTTGACGGTCTTGTCGGTCACCCACGTCGGGAAGATCCCGTTCAGGCCGATCGCGTCGGTGGGCGGCGCGTAGCCGTACTCACCGAGCTTCGACACCTGCGCCCGGTTGATCGCCAAGCTCAGGGCCTGGCGGAACGGGACGAGGCTGAACGGATACTGCGTCGTGTCGAGCGTCAGCGAGATCGGATACGCCGTCGTCGCATAGAACGCGTGGTAGTGGGCCGGGTCCTTGGCCTCGTACGCGGTCTCGACGTTCGGGACGAAGTTGTGCGTCCAGTCGACCTGGCCGCTCTGGATCAGCAGGAGCGCCGCGTCGTTCGAGATCGCCTGCGTGTACTCGAGGCAGGGGATCTTCGGCGAGCCGGCGAGCCAGTAGTTCGGGTTCTTGCTGAGCACGTAGTCCTGCGTGGTGAACCGCGTGATCTTCGTGAACGGGCCGGACCCGACGGGGTTCGGGTTCGTCCAGGTCGAGAGATCCGGCACCTTCGAGAAGATGTGCTGCGGAACGACCATCTGCAGGTTCAGCTGTGCAGCGATGAACTGCGAGTCAGCCGTCTTGAGGTTGATCACGACGCCGTACTGACCCTTCTGCTGGACCGAGGCGATGTTGGTGCCCTCGCGATACAGACCGATCAGGTCGGCGACCTTGTTCTGATGGCCGGCCTTGAGGCTGTAGACGACGTCACCGGCGGTCAGCGGCTTGCCGTCCGACCACTTCACGCCCTGCTTGATCGCGAGTGTCAGCGTCTTGCCGCCGTTCGACCACTTCCATGCGGTCGCGAGCCACGGATACAGGTGGCCGCCGCCTGCTGCGGTGGCGATCACGAGCGGCTCGTAGAAGGCGCCCTTGACGAAATCGCCGCTCGGCAGGCTCGTCGCCGTGTACGGGTTGAAGTTGCGGACGAAGGCCGGATCGCCCGACCCCGTCATCACGAGACACGCATGCGAGGCGGCCGGAGCCACCATCGCCGCGGGTCCCGGCTTCGCCCCGGCGCCCTGAGCGAGCACCGCAGCGAGGACGGCGGCCGCGACGAGCGCGACCCCCAAGACGAGACCTGCACGTGTGCGAGCAGATCGATTTTTCATGCTGCCCTCCCTTTCTGTCTCCGTCGCCTTTCGGGCGAGCAGAGGGTCGGCATAGACCTGATTCAGGTGGCGCCTGCGTCGACGCCCGGCGGGCCCATTCACCGCTAACTCCTTAGACTATGAGCCTCCCGGATAGTTGGTGTTCCGGGAACGGTTACCAGATTGTTTCACAGATATCAAGCCGTCTTAACCTCGATAGTGCCAGGGAATCCGCCGTTTTGGCATCCGTAGAATGCCCCAAAATGCGTTGCTTGCCGAAAACGTTTCCGGGAATATGTGCTTAAATACGGCGGCTATGGCAGCGACGGACGCCAACGGCAAGCCCCGCGCGACGATCCGCGACGTCGCCAGAGCCGCGGGCGTCTCGATCGCGACGGTCTCGCGCGTCCTGAACGGCCGCCGTGACGTCGCGCCGAAGACCCGCGAGGCCGTGATGAAGGCCGTGCGCGACGTCGACTTCGCGACGAACCGGAACGCGCGAGCCCTCTCGAGCGGCCGCACGGGCCTCGTCGGTGTGACGGTTCCGATCATCGCTGCCGCCTACTTCTCGGTCATCCTCTCGGGGATCGCCGAGGCGCTCTACGAGCAGGACATGAGGATCGTCCTCTGCCCCACCCTGCACGAGCACGATCGCGAGGTGACGCTGCTCGACCGGCTGATGCACGGCAGCACCGACGGCGCGATCCTGACGCTGCCCGAGGAGTCGAACAAGGAGTTGAAGGCGCTGAAGCGCCAGACCCTGCCGTTCGTCGTCGTCGACCCCCGGGTACCGCTCGACGACGGGATCCCGGCGGTCTCGGCCGGGCACGCGGCGGGCGCGCGCGCCGCGACCGAGCACCTGCTCTCGCTGGGTCACCACCGCATCGCGGCGATCATCGGCCCACCCGCCTGGATGGCGAGCACCGCGCGGCTCGACGGCTACCGCGCCGCGATGGCCGCCGCGGGCGTCCTCCCCGACTCGAAGCTGGTCGTCCCATCGAGCTTCGAGATCCAGGGCGGCGCAGCCGCGGCCGGGCCGATTCTCGACCTTGCCGACCGGCCCACCGCGATCTTCGCCTTCAACGACAACCTCGCGATCGGCGTGCTCCAGGCCGCACGCGCCCGCGGGCTGCGCGTGCCCGAGGACCTCTCGGTTATCGGCTTCGACGACTCGGAGCACTCCGCGATCGTCTCCCCCGCCCTGACGACCGTGCGCCAGCCGCTCGCCGAGATGGGCCGGATGGCGGTGAGCCTGCTCCTCCGCCTGGTCGAGAACCAAAGCGTCGAGACCCTCCGCATCGAGCTCGCGACGAGGCTCGTCGTACGGGACTCGACAGGCCCCGCGCCGACCTCGAGCTGACCAACTCTTCACCCGGCCGCCGGAATTCCGCACAATACGCGGATCGGTTCCCGACGAGGGGGTGGCGGCGGTGAAGGTCTTCCAGCACGAGACACAGCTTCGGACAAGCGGCGGCCTGTCCGTCCGCGACATCACCGACGAGGTGAGCGAGGTCGTGCGCGAGAGCGGAATCACCCACGGGATCGCGTGCGTCTACTCGCCGCACACCACGTGCTGTGTCCGGGTGAACGAGTTCGAGGCGGGATTCCTCGAGGACTTCGCGGAGCTGCTCCGCCGGCTCGTCCCGAGCGAGACCTACTACGCGCACGACGACTGGGACCGCCGCACGGAGAACATCTGCCCCGAGGACATGGACGTCGGCAACGGGCACTCGCACTGCATGGCAATGCTGCTCGGCACCGCCGGCGAGTCGGTGCCGGTCCGGGACGGTGAGCTCTGCCTCGGCACCTGGCAGCGCGTCCTCTTCCTGGAGCTCGACCGCGAGCGCGACCGGCGCTGGATCGTCCAGGTCGTAGGAAACTAGCGCCGCGTCCTAGATACTCGCCCGATCGAAAGCCTCCTCCTCCAACTCCTCCCGCTCGCGATCGTGTGCGCGCTGTCGCCGTGGGCGATCGTGGCCGTGATCCTGATGCTCGCCTCGGCGCGGCCCTCGAACTCGATCGCCTGGCTCACCGGCTGGACGCTGTCGACCTTCGGCGTCGGCCTGCTGATCATCTTCTTCTTCGGCGGCTACGACTTCTCGAGCAACTCAAGCCCGACGACGGCGGCCTCCGTAATCCAGGTCGTGCTCGGGGTGCTGCTGCTCCTCGCGGCCGCGCGGTTCTGGTCGCGGCGGCCCGCCCGCACCGGGAAGACGCCGAAGGAGCCGGGGTGGATGAAGAAGATCGGGCAGATGAAGCCGCTCTGGGCATTCCTGATCGGCGCGTTCTGGATCAACACCGCGCTCGTGGTCGCGGCGGCGGTGGACACGCTGAAGGCGAACATCTCGGACAGTCAGTCGATCGCCGTCTTCGCCGTCTTCTCGCTGATCACCGCGTCGGTGCAGGCGGCGATGATCCTCTACGCCTACCTGATGCCGAAGCGGGCGAGCGTCGGCCTCGGGCGGATCCGCGAGTGGATCGCGAGGAACCAGGAGTCCGCGCTCGCGGTGATCTGCGTGGCGCTCGCCGTCTGGCTCGCGAGCAAGGGGATCCGCGGCCTAGGCGGTTGAGGCGTCGTAGCGCTCTTTGGCGAACCGGCCCGAGTACGTGGCCGCGTCGAGGAAGACACCGATCCCGACGAGCACCCAGCCCCATCCGCTCACGCCGTACACCGGCCCCCACGCCAGGAAGTACATGAGCGTCGTCCACGGCGCGAAGATCAGGCCGAGCAGCGGCCAGATCCACGTGCTGGTGGCGTTGCCGATCGTGTTCCCGAAGATCCACCAGAACACCAGTGCGATCCGTGGGCCGATCCCGAACGCGAGCAGGAAGGTACAGCACATGGGAGGCACCCTCCCACGGCCGGCCCACCGAGGTCAAGCGGGTGGCTTCGTCGCCCGCACCAGCGCGTCGATCGCCTCGCTCTCGCCGACCGGCCGCCTCACGCGTTCGGCCCGCTGGATCACGAGGCCGGAGAGGTCGCCGACGACGTCTTCGGGCGTGTAGAGGACATCCGGCTCCTGCGGCCCGCCGATGCCGTCGCTGAGGTTGAGGAGGTCGTGCGCGACCACGAGCATCGTGCCGCCGGGCGCCAGCGCCTCCGCGGCGCGCGCGAACACGAGGCGCCGCTCGTCGTCCGGGACCTGGAAGTAGAACGCGATCGCGAGATCGAGCCCCGGGGGCGGGCGGTAGGCGAGCAGGTCGGCGGCCACCCACTCGACGTCGACGCCGCGGCCCTCCGCGAGCTTCGCCGCCTTCGCCAGCCCGACCTCGGAGAAGTCGACGCCCGTCACGTGCCAGCCCTGCTGCGCGAGCCAGACCGCGTTTCGGCCCTCGCCGCAGGCCAGGTCGAGTGCGCGGCCCGGCGCCAGCCCGTCGAGCTCGGCCACGAGGAACCGGTTCGGCTCCTCCGTCCAGAGGAAGTCGGAGCCGGCGTACTTCGCGTCCCAGGCGTCGCGTTTCACACGTCAATTCATAGCTCTCGCGCGCCGACGGTGTTAGTGTCGGCCGGCGGCCCACTGAGGAGGTTCCATGCGAGACGAGGGCAGAAGCCGATCGGGAGTCCTGCAGTGGGTGGTGGTGCTCGTGGTCGGCGTGTTCGTGGCGACCGTCGTCCTCGGCCTCAACCTGATTCCGCGCCTGAGCGACGGGCAGAAGGTCCTCAATGCGGCCAAGCCGGCGTTCGCCTCGAACCGGCTCACCGGCACGCGCGCGGGGATCAACCTCATCTCCTCGGACGTCGACACGGCGGACCCGATCATGAACCCGCAGGGCGGCGCCGCGGCCGAGGTGCCGAAGCTGGTCGCGTTCGTGTCGCAGAAGACCGGGCTCTCGCAGGCGCAGGTGCTCGCGGCGCTGCAGAAGAACTTCCCGCACACGACCGCGCTGCTGCAGACGATCCCGCTCTCGTCGGTGACGACGGAGCTGCCCGGGTCTGCTCGTCTTCCTCGAGAAGACGCTCCACGTCTCGCAGGCCCAGCTGATCGCAGCGCTGAAGGCGAACTTCCCGGCGTTGGCGCAGTCGATCACGAACCTGCCGACGGTGACCAGCGGCTGGGACAACATCCAGGGGATCGGCGGGCTCACGCGCTTCGACGGCACGCCGGTCCAGACGGTGCCACAGCTGAGGACGTACTTCAGCTCCGACCTGATCCCCGTGCTCGAGACCCAGAAGAGCAACTTCGACAGCCTCGACGGGACATCGACCGTCAACTGGATCGCGCCGCTGCTGCTGATCGTGGCGCTCGTCGTGATCGTGTTCGCGGTGGTGATGATCTGGCTGAACCTCCGCGGCGGCGTCTCGCGCGGGCTCGCCGTCGCGGGCGCGTGCGTCGTCATCGTCGTCGGCGTCGGAGTGGTCGCACTCGTGCTCGGACTGTCGCTCACGCCGCGCGTCAGCAACGGGCAGAAGCTGCTCGACGCGCTGCGACCGGTCAACACGGCGGCGCGGGTGAAGGGCGACCGCGCCGGGATCACCATGGTCTCGGCGATCGTCGACACCGAGGATCCGATCATGACCCCGCAGGGCGGCGCCGCCGCCGAGGTGCCGAAGCTGGTCGCGTTCGTCTCGCAGAAGACCGGGCTCACGCAGGCGCAGGTCCTCGCCGCGCTGCAGAAGAACTTCCCGCACACGACGGCACTCCTGCAGACGATCCCGCTCTCGTCGGTCACGACCGAGCTGCCCGGCCTGCTCGTCTTCCTCGAGAAGACGCTCCATGTCTCGCAGGCGCAGCTGATCGCCGCGCTCAAGGCGAACTTCCCGGCGCTCGCGCAGGCGATCACCAACCTGCCGACCGTCACCACGGGCTGGGACAACGTCCCGAACGCGGGCGGCGCGACACGCTTCGACGGCACGCCGATCAAGACGGTGCCCGACGTCCGCACCTACTTCAGCTCAGACCTGATCCCCGTGCTCGAGACCCAGCACGGGAACTACTGGACGCTGATGGAGAGCTCGACGATCGACTTCATCGCGCCGCTTGTCCTGATCGTCGGGATCATCGTGATCCTCTACGGCGTGCTGATGCTGATTCTCGCTCGGCGCCTCCCGCCGGGGACGAGCCGGGCGGCGAAGACCGAGCCCGCGGCGGCGATAGGATGAGCGCCGTGCTGATCGCGTCCACGGGCGGCTGGCAGCTGGGGATCGGGCTCGGCATCGCGGTGATCGCCGTGGCCGCCGTGATCGTGATCGTGATCGTCGCGCTCGCGATCAAGATCGCCAAGCAGGCGAAGACCGCCGAGGGCGCGGTCGAGGTGGTCCGCCAGCAGACGGACGGGCTCCCCGGCGTCGCGCAGATCAACGACTCGGGCGTGAGGATCCTGCACGCCGCGCGCTCCCTCCGAAAGGTGGCGGTGGGGAAATGAGCTCGAACACCTACTGGGCGATCGCCCTGAGCATCTGCTTCGGCGCCGCGGTCGTCGTTGCGATCCTGCTCACGATCCTGCTCGAGGCGGTCGGCAGCATCGAGAGGTCCGTCGACGGCCTGCTGGAGATCGCGGGCAAGGTCGCCGCGAACACGGAGTACATCCCGCAGCTCGAGGCGACGGCGCCCGTGCTGGCGCTGATCGTGGACGAAGCG
>CAVUZM010000013.1:0-56228 GCA_963746005.1 uncultured Actinomycetes bacterium
CACACCGTGTACGGCTACAACCGGACCCGCGAGAAGGCGGCGCCGCTCGTCGAGGCCGGGCTCGTGCTCGCGGAGTCCCCGCGCGAGGTCGCCGAGCGGGCCGAGATCGTCTTCAGCATGGTGACGAACGTCGCGGCGCTCGCGGCGGTCACCGAGGGGCCGGACGGGATCCTCGCCGGCCTCTCGCCGGGGAAGCTCTACGTCGAGATGAGCACGGTGACGCCCGAGGCGAGCCGCGCGCTTGCCGACCGCGTGGCCGAGCTCGGCGCACAGATGGTCGACGCACCGGTCTCGGGCAGCATCGCGACGCTCGAGCAGGGGCGGCTGTCGGTGATGGTCGGCGGACCGGCGGACGCGTTCGTGCGCCTCGAGCCGGTCCTGCTCGACATCGGGCCGACGGTGCGCCGGATCGGCGACAACGGCCAGGCGCTCGTGATGAAGATCGGGATCAACCTCAGCTTGCACGTGCAGATGGTCGCGTTCTGTGAGGGGCTGCTTCTCGCCGAGAAGGAAGGGATCGACCGCGAGGTCGCCGTCGACGCGCTCCTCTCGAGTGCGATCGCCTCGCCGATGCTGAAGTACCGCGGCCCGTTCGTGCTCGGCCAGCCCGAAGAGGCCTGGTTCGACGTGAACATGATGCAGAAGGACATGAACTACGCGCTCGAGCTGGGGCGCAAGCTCGACGTGCCGATGCCGACGACCGCGACCGCGAACGAGCTGCTCACTGCGGCCCGAGCGATGGGCTTCGAGCACCAGGACTTCGCGGTCGTCTACGAGGTGCTCAGCCGGATGGCGGGCCGGTAGCGTGGACATCCCGGTCGAGCTCGCTCTCCGCATGTACGAGCAGATGCTGCGGATTCGCGCCTTCGAGGGCCAGGTCCGCGCGCTGTACCAGGGCGCGAGGATGCCCGGGCTCGCGCACCTCTACAGCGGCGAGGAGGCCGTCGCGGTCGGCGTCTGCTCGGCGCTGCGGAAGGACGACTTCATCACGAGCACCCACCGCGGCCACGGCCACTGCCTCGCGAAGGGCGCCGACGCGGCGCAGATGTTCGCCGAGCTGCTCGGCAAGGAGGCCGGCTACTGCCGCGGCAAGGGCGGCTCGATGCACATCGCCGACCACGAGAACGGGAATCTCGGCGCGAACGCGATCGTCGGCGGCTCCGCGGGCATCGCCACCGGCGCCGCCTTCTCGGCCAAGCGGCGGGGAACCGACCAGGTCGCCGTGTGCTTCTTCGGCGAGGGCGCGCTCGGCCAGGGCCTGCTCTACGAGGTGATGAACATGGCCGCGCTCTGGTCGCTCCCGGTCGTCTACGTCTGCGAGAACAACCTCTACAACGAGTACACGCACTACACGGAGGTCACCGCGGGCGACCTCCTCGCCCGCTCGGCCGCCTTCGGGATCCCCGGCGCGACGCTCGACGGCCAGGACGTGCTCGCCGTGTACGAGGGCGCGCGCGACGCCGTGGCGCGGGCGCGCGAAGGCGCGGGGCCGAGCTTCCTCGTCTGCGAGACCTACCGCTACGACGGCCACCACGTGGGCGACATCGACCGCGCCTACTACCGGGGCAAGGACGAGGAGGAGCGCTGGCAGGCCGAGCGGGACCCGATCGCGCTCCACGGCCGCGCCCTCCTCGCCGCCGGGCTCGCGGGCGACGACGCGCTCGCGGCGATCGCGGCCGCCGTCGATGCCGAGATCGAGGCTGGCGTCCAGTTCGCGCTCGAGGCCCCCTATCCCGAGCCGGCGGAGGTGAGCAAGCATGTCTACGCATAGCCCGACCCCCGTCGCGGCGGCGACGCGCGAGCTCTCGTTCTCCCAGGCGGTCAACGAGGCGCTCGCCGAGGAGCTGCGCCGGGACGAGCGGGTCTTCGTGATCGGCGAGGACGTCGCCGAGGCGGGCACGCCGTTCAAGGTCCTCTCCGGGCTCGTCGACGAGTTCGGGCCGGAGCGCGTGATCGACTCCCCGATCTCGGAGGCCGGGATCACGGGGATCGGCCTCGGCGCGGCGATGACGGGGATGCGGCCCGTGGTCGACATCATGTTCGGCGACTTCATCACCCTGACGATGGACCAGCTCGTCAACCAGGCGGCGAAGGTCCACTACATGTCCGGCGGCCGCCTCAAGGCGCCGCTGACGATCCGCACGACGCTCGGCGCGACGCGACGCTCGGCCGCCCAGCACAGCCAGAGCCTGCACGTGCTCCTCGCCCACATCCCCGGCCTCAAGGTCGCGCTCCCGGCGACGCCGTACGACGCGAAGGGCCTGCTCAAGTCCGCGATCCGCGACGACAACCCCGTGATCGTCTTCGAGGACAAGATGATGTTCTCGGTCAAGGGCCCCGTGCCCGAGGAGGAGTACACGATCCCGCTCGGCGTCGCCGACGTGAAGCGCGCCGGAACCGACGTCACGATCGTGGCGACGAGCTCGATGGTGTACGTGGCGCTCGAGGCGGCGCTACGGCTGGAGGCGAACGGGATCGACGCCGAGGTGATCGATCCGCGCACGCTCGTGCCGCTCGACCTGGAGACGCTCGTCGCGTCGGCGAAGAAGACGGGCCGCGTCGTCGTGATCGACGAAGGGCACCGCAGCTTCGGTGCCGGCGCCGAGCTCGCCGCCGCGCTCGCCGAGGCCGCCTTCTACCACCTCGACGCGCCGATCCGCCGCCTCAGCGCGATGGATGTGCCGATCCCGTTCTCGCCGGCGCTCGAGGACCTGACCGTGCCCACCCCCGAGACGGTCGTCGAGACGGTGCTCGAGCTCGTCGGCAAGGCCTGAGACAAGGAGGGAATCGGTGGCGCTGAGGACATACGGGATCAACGGGGTCGACTGGGAGGCGCGGATCGACTACGAGCGCCTGCGGACCGACCGCCTCGCGAAGGCGAAGCGGTTCCTCGCGAAATCGGAGCTCGGAGCCCTGCTCTGCTTCGACATGAACAACATCCGCTACATCACCGCCACCCACATCGGCACCTGGGCGATCGACAAGCTCGTCCGCTTCTGCCTCCTGCCGCAGGACGACGAGCCGATCATGTGGGACTTCGGCTCGGCCGCCCGCCACCACGCGATCTACTCGCCCTGGCTCGACGGCACAAACCGGTCGCGCGCGGGGATCTCGACGCTGCGTGGCTCGGTCGCGCCGGAGGTGGGCCGCGCCGAGGACGTCGCCCGCAAGATCCGTGTCGAGCTCGAGGAGCGCGGCCTTCTCGGCGAGCCCGTCGGCGTCGACGTGGTCGAGCTGCCGGTGCTCTTCGCCCTGCAGAACGAGGGCATCGAGGTCGTGGACGGGCAGCAGCTGATGCAGGCGATGCGGGTGGTCAAGACCGAGGACGAGATCACGCTCCTCAACACGGCCTGCGCGATGGTCGACTCCGCCTACGACAAGCTCTTCGAGGCGCTTCGCCCCGGGATCCGGGAGAACGAGTGCGTCGGGCTCGTCAGCAAGGTGCTCTACGACGCCGGCTCGGAGCACGTCGAGGGCGTGAACGCGATCTCGGGCGAGCGCTGCAGCCCCCATCCGCACGTCTTCACAGACCGGGCGCTGCGGCCCGGCGATCCCGCCTACTTCGACATCCTGCACGCGTTCAACGGGTACCGCACCTGCTACTACCGCACCTTCGCGGTCGGCAGCGCGTCGCCGGCGCTCGTCGACGCGTACAAGCGGGCCCGCGACATCCTGGACGGCGCGATCGCCCGCATCCGCCCCGGCGTCACCACTGCGGACGTCGTCACGCACTGGCCGAAGGCCGAGGAGTTCGGCTTCCCGAACGAGGAGGCTGCGTTCGCCCTCCAGTACGGCCACGGCGTCGGCCTCTCGATCTGGGAGAAGCCTGTCTTCAGCCGCCTCGTCTCCTTCGACCATCCCGAGGTGATCGAGGAGGGGATGGTGTTCGCGCTCGAGACCTTCTGGCCGGCGACCGACGGCTGGTCCGCCGCGAGGATCGAGGAGCAGCTCGTGGTGACCGCGGACGGCTGCGAGGTGATCACCCGGTTCCCGGCCGAGGAGCTCCTCGTCGCCGGCCGGAAGCTCTACACCGTCAGCGGGCCGCTCCCCGAGGTGCGCGAGTCCCAGTCGAACCTGAACCGAGACTGATGCCGACGGACGTGATCATGCCGGCGCTCGGGATGGCCCAGGAGACGGGCCGGCTCCTGCGCTGGCTGAAGGCGGACGGCGACACGGTCGTGAAGGGCGAGCCGCTGATGGAGGTGGAGACCGACAAGGTCACGGTCGAGGTCGAGGCCGAGGTGGACGGGACGCTCGCGGCGATCCGCGCCGCGGAGGGCGACGACGTGCAGGTCGGCTCGACCGTTGCGGTGATCCTCTCCGAGGGAGAAGAGGAGCCTCCGCCTGCGGCCGCCGAGCCGCGGGCCGTCGTGCGCCGGGGCCTTGCGTCCCCGAAGGCCAGGCGCATGGCGGCCGAGCTCGGGGTCGACCTCGCCGGAGTTCAGGGCTCCGGGCCGCGCGGAGCCGTCGTCGCCGACGATCTCGCTTCGGTTCGCGCCGAGCCCGCCCCGAGCTCGGTCTGGCGCCTGCTGGCCGAGCGCACGACCCGGAGCTGGCAGGAGGTGCCGCACTTCTACCTGACGCGCGAGGTGGAAGCGGGCGCCCTGGAGCGGTGGCGCGCGAGCGCTCGGCGCCGGCCCGGCGGCGAGCACGTGACCCACACCGACCTCCTCGTGCGCCTCGTCGCAGCGGCTCTCCGCGAGCACCCGCGCGTGAACTCGTCGTTCGTGGACGGCCGCATCGTCGCCAACACCGAGATCAACGTGGGGCTTGCGGTCGCCCTCGACGAGGGGCTCGTCGTCCCGGTGATCCACGATGCCGACAGGCTGAGCCTCCTCGAGCTCGCCGACCGGCGCAGCGCCCTGGTTGCCGCGGCCCGGGAGGGCACGCTGCACCCGGACGACGTGCAGGCAGGGACGTTCACGATCTCGAACCTCGGCATGTTCGGGATCGACGCGTTCAACGCGGTGATCAACCAGCCGCAGGCCGCAATCCTCGCCGTCGGGCGGATCGCGGAGAGGGTGATCCCGGTGGACGGCCGCGCCGAGGTTCGCCCCACTCTCGTGCTGACCGGCTCCTTCGACCACCGGGTCGTGGACGGGGCGATCGCCGCGCGCTTCCTGCAGGCCCTCGCCTCGCTCGTCGAGGAACCGCTGGAGCTTCTGTCCTGAAACGGCGCGAGCCCACCTAGGAGGTGCGATCGACCGGTCCGCGGTTGTCCCCAACGCACACGATCGACATCTCTTTCATCGAAGGGAGGAACGGCATGCGCAAGTCACGGTGGCTGGCACTAACAGCCGCAGCAGCCGCAGTCGCGCTCGCATTCGCAGCGAGCGTGGTGGCGAAGCCCGGAGCATCCGGGCCGATCAAGATCGGCATCTCGCTCTCCGCGTCGGGTGACTTCTCCGATCCGGGGAAGGCCGTCAAGCGGGGGTACGAGCTGTGGGCCGCCTATGTGAACGCCCACGGCGGGATCCTGGGCCGCCAGGTGCAGCTCAAGATCGTCGACGACGCCTCTAACCCGAACCAGGCGGTCACGAACTACCAGAACCTGATCAACAAGGACCATGTCGACCTCGTCTTCGGGCCGTTCTCGTCGCTCCTGACGGGCCCCTCGGCCGCGGTCGCCAACCGGTACGGCTACGCGTTCCTCGAGCCGGCCGGAGGCGGGCCCACGGTGTTCGCGCTCAAGCTCCCCAACCTGTTCTTCGTCCAGCCCGCTCCGGTGCTCAACTGTGGCGACCCGTTCGTGAAGTGGGTGCTCTCGCTGCCGAAGTCGGCACGGCCGAAGACGGCGTCCTATACCGCGCTCGACGATCCGTTCGCCTCGCCGATCGCCGACCGGATGCGTGCGCAGTTCGAGGCCGCTGGGATCAAGACCCTCTACCACACCATCTATCCGGCCGAGACGACGGACATGACGCCGGTCGTCGAGAAGGCGATCGCGGGCAAGCCAGACATGATCGTGGGCGGCACCCAGTCGCTGGACGCCTACGGCCAGGTGAAGGCGCTCGTGCAGGCCAACTACAACCCGAAGTTCCTGTTCTTCGCGAACGGCGCCAGCTCGCCGGTCGAGTTCCCGAGCAAGGTCGGGCCGAAGAACGTGAACGGGATCTTCAGCTGCACGTCCTGGTTCCCGCAGGCGAGGACGCCCGGCAACGCGGCGTTCGTCGCGGCGTACATCAAGAAGTACGGCGGAAACCAGTTCGGGATCGACGGCAACTCGGCCGAGGCGTGGGCCGTGGGCCAGGTGCTCGAGGCCGTCGCCAAGAAGACGGGCTCGATCGACAACGCCACGATCATCAAGGCTCTCCACGTCGGCAAGTGGCCGACGGTGGTGGGGCTCCTCTCCTGGAACGCCTACGGGGCGCCGAACGGACAGGACTGGCTCGTCGAGTGGATCGGCGGAAAGCTGCTCGCGGTCTCTCCGCCTTCGGTCGCACAGCACAAGCCGGTCTATCCGAAGCCGGCCTGGGGGCAGTAGGAACGATGGCCGAGAGTCGCCGGTAACCGGAGATGCACTTCTTCCTGCAAGCCTGCATTCTCGGCCTGCTCACCGGCTCCGTCTACGCGCTGATGGCGAGTGGCCTGACCATCGCCTTCGGAGTGATGAGGGTGATCAACGTCGCGCAAGGGGCGTTGATCATCCTCGGCGCGTATCTGAGCTACGAGCTCTTCGTGCGGTTCGAGGTCGACCCGTTCGTGTCGATCCTCGTGCTCACGCCGCTCACGTTCCTGCTCGGGATGACCCTCCAGCTCGTCTTCATCCGCCCGCTGCGAAGTGACGAGCGCGAGGAGCTCTCGCTGCTCGTCACCTGGGCGATCGCGCTCGGGATCGAAGGGATCCTGAGCGTGCTCTTCTCGACGAGCTATCGCTCGATCATCCCTTCGTACGCCGACAGCTCCTGGGTGATCGGCGGGTACCACTTCTCGCAGGTGCGCGTGTTCGCCTTCGCGCTCTCGATCGGGATGCTGCTGATCCTGTTCGCGCTGCTCGGGTACACCCGCTTCGGGCGGGCGATCCGGGCGACGGTCCAGAACCCGACCTCCGCACGACTGCTCGGCGTCAACGACCAGATGGTGTCGGCGGTCGGGTTCGGGCTCAGCGTCGCGACCGCGACTGCTGCCGGGGCCGTGTACGGGATCATCTTCCCGTTCAATCCCGGGAGCCACTACGACCTGATCTCGCGGGTGCTGTCGATCATCGTGCTCGGCGGCCTGGGAAGCCTCGGCGGTGCCGTGATCGCGGCGCTCTTCATGGGAATGGCGGAGGCGGTGTTCGCCGCCGAGTTCTCGCCGGAGTGGTCGGGATTCGTCTTCTTCGTCGTGCTGATCGCGATGCTCGTCGTGCGCCCGCAGGGCCTCTTCGGCGCACGCGTCGCGGGGCTCGCTGTGAGCCGGTTCAGCCCCGGCGGCCTCGGCCGCGCGGCGGTCTTCCTCGCCGCGCTGGTCGCGTTCCCGTTCGTGTTCGGGGAGCACTGGGTCCTGAACATGCTCATCTTCACGCTGATGTACGCCGGGCTGGCGAGCGCCTGGAACATCCTCGGCGGCTACACGGGCTACATCTCGCTCGGCCAGGCCGCCTTTTTCGGGATCGGGGCCTACGCGATCGGGATCACTTTCACCCACATCGGGATCGGCGCCGGGTACCGGCCCTTCTACGTCCTCCCGCTGGTCGGTGTCGGGGTCGCGGTGGCGAGCCTGCCGATCGCCTGGGTCGCGCTCCGTACGCGCGCCGCGACCTTCGCGATCGTCACGATCACGTTCCTCTTCGTCGCGCAGCAGCTCGCGTACAACCTGCGCGGCATCACCGGCGGCTCGCAGGGACTCACGATCCCGTTCCCGCGGTTTCCGCTCGTGAGGTACGAGTGGCCCTTCTACTACGCGATGCTCGGCACGCTGTGCATCGCGATCCTCGCGTCCTGGTACATCCGCGGCAGCCGGCTCGGCCTCCACCTCTTCGCGATCCGCGACGACGAGGACCGCGCGCTCGGGATCGGCGTGCCGGTGACGAGCGCGAAGGTGATCGCCTTCGCGGTGAGCGCCGGGATCACCGGCATGATCGGCGGAGTCTGGGCCTACTACCTCGCGTTCATCTACCCGCAGTTCGCCGTCGACCCGCTCGTGACGATCGGGATGGTCCTGATGGTGTACCTCGGCGGGAAGGGCACGCTCTGGGGGCCGGTGATCGGCGCGTTCGTCCTCGTACCCGCCCAGCAGTACCTCGCCTATCGGCTCGGTGCGAGCGAGCTCTACCTCGTCGGCTACGCCGGCGTGTTCCTCGTGATCATGCTCCTGCTGCCGCGCGGGATCCTGCCGTCGCTCGCAGACATGCGGCGGAGTCGGGGGAACCGCTCCTCCGGCCCACGCGGCCGCGGCGTGCGGTTGCGAGCGAAGAAGGCCGAGGCTCTGTGAGCGCACTCCTCGAGCTCGACGGGATGTCGAAGCACTTCGGCGGCCTGGTCGCGGTCGACGACTGCTCCTTCACGGTCTCGGCCGGGACGATCACGGGGCTGATCGGGCCGAACGGCTCGGGCAAGACCACGCTCTTCAACCTGATCACCGGCTACCTCAAGGCCGACGCGGGGCACCTGCACTTCGCGGGGCGGCTGCGGCGCCGACCGAGCCCGGGCTCCCTCTACCGTGCCGGGCTCGCGCGCACGTTCCAGCAGGCGCGCGTGTTCCCGCAGCTCACGCTCGTCGAGAACCTCGCCGCGGCGAGCGAGGCTCCGTGGAGGGCGCTGTTTCGGGGGCGCGTGTCGAAGGCCGAGAGTGCCCGGGCGGCCGAGCTGCTCGAGGAGTTCGGCCTCGTCGCCCTCGCCGATCGCAAGGCGGCGGAGCTGTCCTACGGGCAGCGCAAGCTGCTGGAGTTCGCAACCGTGCTGATGAGCCGGCCGAAGCTCGTGCTGCTCGACGAGCCGACCGCGGGAGTGAACCCGCTGATGATCGAGACGATGGAGAGCCACATCCGCTCACTGCACGCCGACGGCCTGACGTTCCTCGTCGTCGAGCACGACATGGGCCTCGTGATGCGGCTGTGCGAGCCGATCGTCGTGCTCGACCGGGGCAGCAAGATCGCCGAGGGGCCCGCCGCCGAGGTGCAGCGGGACCCGGTCGTCCTCGACGCGTACCTGGGAGCCTGATGGCGTTTCTCTCGCTTCAGGGAGTCGTGGCCGGCTACGGCTACGGCGACGTGCTCAAGGGCGTCGACCTCGAGCTCGAGGCCGGCACGGTCACCTGCCTGATCGGGCCGAACGGCGCCGGGAAGTCGACCGTGCTCAAGCTCGTGAGCGGCCTCTTGAAGCCGCGCAAGGGCAACGTGACGTTCGAGGGCAAGGAGATCGGTGGGCTCGCTCCACGAGCGCTGCTCCAGCTCGGGATCGCACACGTGCCGCAGGAGCGGAGCCTCTTTCCGCTGATGACCGTCTGGGAGAATCTCCTGATGGGCGGCTATGTCCTCCGGGACCGGGTCGGCGCCCGCCGGCGCGCCGAGGCGATCGCGGAGCAGTTCCCGCTCGTCGCTGAGCGCCGCAACGCGAAGGCGGGGTCACTCTCGGGCGGCGAGCAGAAGATCGTGGAGATCGCGCGGGCGCTGATGCTCGAGCCGAAGCTCACCCTGATGGACGAGCCCTCGATCGGCCTCTCGCCCAAGGCACGCAGCCTCGTCTTCGAGACGATCGGCGAGCTGAACAGGGGCGGCTGGACGATCCTCCTCGTCGAGCAGAACGCGCGCTCCGGCCTCGCCGTCGCGGACAAGGGCGCGGTGTTGGACGGCGGCGTCGTGAAACTCGTCGGAACCGGGAGCGCGCTGCTCGAGGACGACCGCGTGGCCGAGCTCTACCTCGGCGTCGCCGGCAAGAGCCACCCGCTCGTGACGGAGGGCCGATGAGCCAGCCCGCGCCGATCGTCCGCAAGAAGGTCTACGAGCTCGTCGCGGACTACCTGCTCAACGAGATCAGCGCACGGCGACTCGCACCCGGCGACGTCCTCCCGACGGAGCGGGAGCTCACCGAGGCCCTCCGCGTCGGTCGGTCGTCGATCCGTGAGGCGCTCCGGATGCTCGAGTCGCGCGGCCTGATCCAGAACGGCGACTCCGGCCTGTTCGCCGTCGCCGAGCCGAGCAACCAGCTGAACCGCTCGCTCGACCTGCTCCTTCAGCTCAAAGAGGCGGATATCGGCGAGCTCTACGAGATCCGCCGCCTGCTCGAAGGCGAGTTCGCGGCGCTCGCCGCGGAGCGCCGGACGCAGGCGCAACTGGCCGAGATGTCCGCCGCGATCGAGGCGATGCGGCGGAGCCTCGACGACGAGGACTCCTACATCGATGCCGACCTCGGATTCCACGTCTGCGTCGCCGAGGCAACCCAGAATCGCTTCGCCGCTCACCTGATGCATGCGATCAGAGACGTCCTACAGCACGCGCTCCGGGCCGTGTTCGAGACAGCCCCCGGAATCCCGGTTCGCTCGATCGACCACCACGTCGCGATCCAGGAGGCGATCCAGGCGGGTCTGCCCGACCAGGCACGGTCAGCGATGCGCGAACATCTCAGCCGCGTCGAGCGAGACGCCCGCTCCGCCGAGAAGAAGACCGCCCGGAAGAGCGAGCGTTAGCCGGAGGTGCTTCTGCCCGCGGCCGCCTTGGCGGTCTGAGCGGGCCGGTTGCCAACCTTCCACGTCGCCGCTGCGAGCAGGCCCAGTACGATCACAGGGACGATCGTGACGAAGCGGTAGATCAGGGTCGCGGCGACGGCCTCGGTGCTGTTGGCACCGAAGGCGACGAGCGCGCCGGTGAGGCCGAGCTCGACGAAGCCGACGCCGCCCGGCGTGATCGGGATCGATCCGAGCACGCGCGCGAGGGCCCAGGCGGCGAACGCCTCGACGATGGTCACGTGCGTGCGCGGGACGCCGACGGCCCGCAGCGAGGCCGCGAGGACGAGGAACACGGTCAGGTGATTCGCGAGCGTCGCGAACGTGAGGAATGCCCAACGGCGCCGGATCAGCTCGATCGCCTCTACGCGGAAGCGGACGAACGCCTCCCCGTTCCACTTCACCGGCGCCCTGTGGAACAGGCCCTTGAGCCAGTTGGCCGTCCGCGCCGCCCGGTCGCCCAGGCGGCGGGCGAGGCGCGCGCTGGTGAGGCCGATCGAGAAGCCGACCACGATCACGGCGAAGACCGCGAGCGCGATCAACGCGACCAGTTCGACAGTCCTGTTGCGGCCGCCTTCGGCGACCACCCCCGCGACGGCGATGATCGGCACTCCGAGGATCACGAGCTGGTTCCAGACGCTGGTCACCGCAACGGCGAGGCCGACGGGGCGCCCCTCGAAGCCCCAGGCCTTCAGCATCGCGAACGAGGTCGCCATCCCCACCGCGGCACCGCCCGGCGCAACCGTCGAGAGCGCGGTCGAGGCGAGCGTCATGCGCGTGCCGTGCAGGTACGACAGACCCGGAAGGGCTGCCATCCACGGCGGCGCAAAGGTGCCGATGTCGAGCAGGAGGGCGCCGACGAGCACCGCGAGCCACTGCCACGACATGCCCTTGACGACCCCCCAGACCTCGCCGTAGTCGGCGATCTTCGGAAGCGCGAACGCGAACACGGCGGCGATCACGGCGATCGATACGGCGATCGCGATGATCCGGCCCCAGCCCGTGCGCTTCCGCTTCTGTGCCTCTTCGAGCTCGACGCGGACGAGCTCGTCCTCCGGCGCCTCCGCGAGCGCAGCCTCGATCTCGGCCGACGTCATCCCGCCCGAGTATGACGCCGCAACCCGGGGATTACGACGGCCTGAGCGGGTCGGCTCACACAGGGGGCGGCAGGTGCGCGGCGAATGTGATCGTGCGAGTATCGGCCGGCACCGAAATCCGACGGACGAAAAGCGAGCCTATGTGAGCGACGCGTCGACTACGAGCAGTGCCGAGACCGTCGAGCCGGCGCCGGGACATCGCGTTCGCCGCATCCTGATCATCGTCGGGGTCGTGATCTGCGTCGCCGCGTTCGCGACCCTGGTCGGCTGGGACATCCGCGACTGGTTCAGCGACCTGTGGCACACGCTGACGAGCATCTCCCTCGAGTACATCATCGCCGCGATCATCGCGATGATCGTGCAGACGACGGCGACGGCGTTCTCGTGGTTCTCGATCCTGCGCTACGCCTACCCCGGCGAGGTGCGTTGGATGCAGGTGTTCGCCGCGTACGCGGCCTGCGTCGCGATGAACAACATCCTGCCCGCGAACCTGGGCACGATCGTGATGTTCATCATGCTCACGACGGTGATCGCGTCTGCGACGTTCGCCGGCATGCTCGGCGGCTTCATGGTCCAGAAGATCTTCTTCGTGCTCGCGGGCGCGTTCGTCTACCTCTACCTCTTCCTCTCCGTTCCCGGCTCGTTCGACATCGACTTCTCGTGGATCAAGGAGCACCCGTGGGCGGTCGCGGTCCTCCTGGTCGCGGGTACCGCCGTGATCGTGCTGATGGTGCGGCACTTCTGGCCGAAGGTGCTGAAGTGGTGGGAGGAGGCGAAGGAGGGAGGCCAGATCCTGGGGCGCCCCGGCGCCTACTTCGGCCGGGTGTTCTTCCCCGAGTTCGTCGCATGGGTCGCGAGCCTGTGCGTGGTTGCGATCTTCCTCGCCGCCTACGCGATCCCCGTCACGTTCCACACGGTCATGTCAGTGGTCGGGAGCAACTCGATCTCCAACACGGTCGCGGTGACGCCGGGTGGAGCGGGCGTGAACCAGGCGTTCAACGCAGCTGCCCTGAGCGGCGTCACCAGCTCGCAGACCGCGACCGCTTACTCGATCGCGCAGCAACTCATCTCGACCGCCTGGTCGATCCTGTTCGCGCTCGTCCTGATGATCTGGGTGTTCGGCTGGGGCGGCGGCAAGACCCTCGTACAGACGTCGTACGAGGAGGCGAAGAAGAAGGCGGCGGAGCAGAAGGCCAGGAAGGCCGCCGAGCAGGGCGGATCCCCCGCGGCGCTCTCCTGATCAGGTAGCCGGCTGCGGCGCGTCTGCCGGCGGCGTCTCGGCGGCCGCTTGCTTGCGTGCCCGCGCTTCCCCGATCTCGCGCGCGACGTGCACGCCCGCCGAGAGGAGCGGCGCCGCCACGATCATCCCGATCATCCCGAACAGCGCCCCGGCAGAGATCGTCACGATCAGCACCGCGAGCGGATCGAGATCGAGCGCGGCACCGAAGGCGAGCGGCTGGAACAGGTTCTGGAGGAAGCCGTTTGCCAGGATCACGATCACGAGCATGATCAAGGCCGTCTCCGTCCCCTGCGAGCCGAGCGCGAGCAGCACCGCGAAGGCGCCGGCGATGAAAGCGCCGAGGTACGGGATGTAGGCGGTGACGAACGTGACGATCGCGATCGTGCCGGCGAGGGGGACGCCGAGGATCAGGGCGCCGAGGCCGACGATCGTGGCGTTGAAGGCGGCGACGAAGGTGACGCCCAGGAAGTAGCGCCGCATCGCGTGCATGATGTTGTTCGTGATCAGGGTCGCGAGCTCGACCGGGAGACCGAGGTGGCGGTCGACCCAGCGCTTGATCGACGGCCCGCCCTTTAGCAGGAAGAAGATGCTGAAGGCCGTGAACGTGAGGAAGAAGATCAGCGAGGTGAGGCTGCGGATCCCGCTCGCGAGTCCCTGCAGCACCGTGCCGCCCGAGCCGGAGATCGCGTGCGTCACGTCGTTCGTCGCCCCGGTGGTGCTGTTCGCGCCCGTGTCGTTGAACCACTTCGCGATCGTGTCGAGCGAGTCTGAGAGCGTGCTCTTGATCTGTGTCGACTGATCCGCGATCCCGGCGATCACGAGCCACACGACCACGATCACGATCGCGATCACGCCGACGAGCACGATCGCGGCACCGCCTGCGCGTGGAACGTGATGCCGCTGAAGCCGGCTCACGAGCGGCGCGGCGACGATCGCGACGACTGCGCCGACCGCGACCGGGTCCGTGATCGTCGAGGTGAGGCCGAGGATCCAGACGACGCCGACGAGCAGGGCGAGGATGCCGACGAGGAACCACGCCATGAAGCCGAGGTCGCGCAGCCAGGTCGGCGGCTTGAACACTCGCTCGAAGTGACGCGGTTCGAGGGGACTCGGCTCCGGCGCCTCTACCTGCGGCACCGGCGGCTCGGGCTCTCGTCGGCCGAACAGCCTCAAGTGTTCAACGCTAGCCCGCACCTCGGACGGCGGCGGCCGTCACTCTCTACCATCAGGTGCGATGAGCGACCAGGCGCAGACCCGAGAGCCCGAGCCGGCGAGGCCCGGTCGCGTCAGGCGCTGGTGGCGGCCCGCCCTCGCGATCCTCGGACTCCTGTTCGCGGCGTTCTTCTACGTCGTCTATCACCAGGTACTGATGATCGAGCAGAAGCCGAGCTGGCCGCCGACGGCGAGCGCGATCACCTCCGCGGGCGCGCAGCTGGCCACGCAGCGCTTCGCGGCACGGTCGGACCCGAAGCCCGCCGACGTCGGGATGCCCTACGCCTGGTCGACGGCCGCGACCATCGAGCCATGGCCCGAGGGGAAGAACTTCTTCCCGCGGATCTCCGCCGACATCGAGCAGGCCCACTCCTCCGTGCACATCCTCATGTTCGGGTGGCGCGAAGGGGAGATCGGCACCAAGCTCGCCGACCTCCTGGTGCAGAAGATGAAGCAGGGCGTCGAGGTGCGGATCATCGTGGACGGCCAGGGAAGCCAGGTCTTCGGGCCGGCAGGGCCGATGTTCACCCGGCTGGCCGACGCAGGGGCCCAGATCGTCGTCAACGACCTGCTCCCGTGGGACGAGGACGGGCTGTACCCGAACCACCGCAAGTTCGACTGGAGCCAGGACGACGTCGGACACGCCGACCATCGCAAGCTCTACGTGATCGACGGCAAGGTCGCGTGGACCGGCGGCGCCGGGATCGAGGACCACTTCGCGAACGGCAAGTTCCACGACGTGATGGTGCGGGTGACCGGGAACGTCGTCCGCCAGGCGCAGGCGCTCTTCCTGATGAGCTTCCGCGGCCAGGGCGGCCCGCTGCCGACCGACCTCTCCAAGTACTTCCCGGCGCAGCCGAACCCCGGCAAGGTCCCGATCGCGCTGCTCCAGGTCGCGCCGGGAGGATTCCAGTCGGCGACCCAGGCGATCCGGGTGCTGATCGACCACGCGAGGACACGCCTCGACATCATGAATCCGTACTTCACCGACGCGGACATGGTCCAGCGCGTGATCGCGGCCGCGAAGCGCGGCGTCAAGGTGCGGATAGTCGTCTCGCAGACGTCGAACAACCCGCAGGCGACGGCTGCGTTCAAGCGCCACTACAGCGCCCTGATCCACGCCGGCGCGGAGATCTGGGAGTACCCCGGCGCGGTCGTCCACGCGAAGCTGATCGTCGCCGACGACACCGTCGTCTTCGGCACCGTGAACTTCGACGCGTGGGCGCTCTACCGCAACTACGAGGTCGCGATGATGGCGCGCAGCGCGGCCGCGGCGACGCTCTTCGAGGAACGCGTCTTCGGCCCGGACATCGCGAAGTCGCACCCGGGCACGCCGCCGAGCGGCCTCGGCGCGCGCGTCCAGGACTGGCTCTGGGACAAGCTGGCCTACTTCCTCTAGGCCGCGGCCGCCGCGCTCGGCCGCACTCGCGAAACGGCGGCGAGGACCGCGGCGCCGACGAGCACGGCTGACGCTGCGACCGTCAGCCAGACGCCCCAGCCGGAGCTCCCTCCGAGAACGTCTCCGTCGTTCACGACGTCGTGGACTGCCGTGAAGATCATCACTGCCGCAGAGCCGAGCACCGTGACGATGCCGAGCCACGAGCCGCGGGCGAGCGCTCCGACACCGGCGAGCGCGATCAGCGCGAAGATGATCACGAGCCAGCCGTTGTGAGGCCCTTCGACCCCGTCGAGCGAAACCGGGCCTGCGTTTCGCCACGTGCCGAAGACCCCGACGATCGCGAGCACGATCGCCGCCCGGCAGATCCACGCGAGGCGGCGGTCAGCGACCCGCGCAGGCTTCGGAACTGTCTCGTCTGCAATCGCCGACACGGCTGCGATGCTAGCGCCGATGGCCGCTCCCGTGATAGAGCCGGCGGGCGAGTACGGCGTCCGCCCCCGCTGGGAGCCGGAGCTGCCGCGGATCAGAGCGTCCGAGCTGTTCCTCCGCTGGTTGGTGTCGGCGATAGCACTGCTTGTCGCGTCCTCGATCATCTCCCAGGTCAACATCGAGCGGTTCGCCGACGCCGTCGCGGTCGCTGCCATCATCGCCGTGCTGAACGCGGTGCTGAGCCCGCTCCTGGCAGCGCTGCGGATCCCGTTCATCGCGCTCGTGGGCTTCGTCCTGGTGCTCTTGCTCGACGCTGGGATGCTGATGCTCGCGGCATGGATCGCGCCCAACCAGATCCAGGTCGAGAGCTTCGGCTGGGCACTCGTCTTCGCCCTGGTCGCCGCTGCGGTGAACACCCTCTTCAGCGTGATCTCCGGCGCCAACGACGACGACGAGTACTCGGTCCGCGTGACCGAGCGGATCGCGCGGCGCGAAGGCGGCCGCGGACTCACCGACGTGCCCGGCCTGATCCTGCTCGAGATCGACGGTCTCGCCCTGCCGGTGCTGCGACGGGCCGTGCGGGATGGGAACGTCCCGAACATGGCGCGC
This sequence comes from uncultured Actinomycetes bacterium, assembly GCA_963746005.1. GTDB lineage: Bacteria > Actinomycetota > Thermoleophilia > Gaiellales > Gaiellaceae > CAVQZA01. The sequence continues at coordinate 16,631 of CAVUZM010000013.1, forward strand.
TGGCTCGAGGACGGCACCCACGTACTCTCCGGGTGGGAGACCGACCTCTCCTCGCAGACCGGTGCGAGCCAGGCCGGAATCCTGCTGGGCTCGAACGCGGACATCCCCGCTTTCCGCTGGGTCGAGAAGGAGACCGGACGAGTGATCGCTTGCTCCGCGCCCGCGGACTGCGCCGAGATCGAGAGACGCCACGAGTCCGAGCAGGCCCTCCTGCTTCGTGACGGCGCGAGCCGCGGCAACCTCCTCTCAGGGCGCGCCGAGCACTGCATCCTGACCTGCAGCCGGCTCGATGAGGAGAAGCGCGCGAATCCCGGCTACCGCGCCTTCTTCGCGAACTCGAGCACGGTGACCAGGACGTTCGTGCTTCTCTGGTGGGAGGTCGCGATCGAGACCGTGGCCGCGGCGCGCCAGCGCCGGCGGGACGTGCGGCCACGCGGCCACCGGGGGCTCAGGTACGCGCTTCTGCGTGGCGCCGTCTGCGTCGTGCTGCGCGACCTGATCGTGTACGGCGTGCTCCAGGACATGATGCAGGGGCGGCCGATCCTCTACGCGACGCTCTCGAGCTACGACGAGGTCGCCCACCACTCGGGGCTCGAGCGGGCCGACACACTGGAGGCGCTGCGCAAGCTCGACCAGGCATTCGGCCGGATCGACCGCGCCCGCCGCTTCGCCTCGCGCCCGTACCACATCGTCGTTCTCTCCGACCATGGCCAGACGCAGGGCGCCACCTTCCGGCAGCGCAACGGCTACGGCCTCGACGAGCTCGTGAGGCGGAACCTCGCCCGGGGCAGCGTCGCCGGGGCGCTTGGCGGTGACGAGAACGACACGAAGACCGGGCTCGCCGTTCATGAGGCGACAGGCAGCCGGAGGGCGAAGCGGAGGTCGTCGGAGAGAGCCGTCGGCGACCGCGACGCGGTCGTGCTCGGGTCGGGCAACCTCGGGCTGATCTACCTCATGGAGGAGAAGCGCCGGCTGACGCGGGAGGAGATCGACGACCGGCACCCGGAGCTCCTGCTTGCGCTCGTCGCTCACCCCCACATCGCCTTCGTCCTCGTCCGCTCCGGCACGAACGGGCCCGTCGTCCTCGGCGCTCGAGGCACCCGCTACCTGTCCGACGGACGGGTCGAGGGGGACGACCCGCTCGCCGGATTCTCGCCGAACGCCGCCAGGCATGTTCTGCGCAGCGACGGCTTCTCGAACGCGCCGGATGTCTTGATCAACAGCTTCTACGACCCGGTGCTCGAGGAGGGCTGTGCCTTCGAGGAGCTGATCTCCTTCCACGGCGGGCTCGGCGGCTCGCAGACCGAGGCGTTCATCCTTCACCCGGCCTCGTTCACGCTTCCGCCGCAGCCCATCGTCGGGGCCGAGCGCGTGAACGAGGTGCTGCGAAGCTGGCGGATGCTGTTGCAGGGCCCGGCGGCCGCCTGAGCGCTACTCGTCTCCGAGCACGCGCTTCTCGAGGCGCCTCACGATCAGGAACCCGATCGCCGAGAGCAGGATCGCGCCGCCGGCCGCGTAGAGGCCGTAGCGGCTGAACGCGCTCGCCGCTGCGTCCCCCAGGTAGTACGAGATCAGCGCGACGGACGTTGCCCAGACGATCCCGCCGGCCGCGTTCCAGAAGAAGAAGCGCCACCAGTGCATCCGCGAGATACCGGCGACCCAGGCCGTCGTCACCCGAAGCACAGCGACGAAGCGGCCTATGAAGACGGCCTTGCCCCCGTGCTTTGCGAAGAAGCGCTCGCCGCGCGGGAGGTACGTCTCCGCGTACCGTCGTGTCAGCCGGTGCCGCTCGAGCAGCGGACGCCCTCCTTTCCGCGCGGCCCAGTAGCCGAGGTTGTCGCCGACGATCGCGGCGAGGACTCCCACCACGACCACCCAGACGATCGAGAGCGACCCCTGCGAGGCGAGCACGGAGCACGCGATCAGCGCGGTCTCGCCGGGAACCGGCAGGCCGAACGACTCGAGCGTGAGCAGCGCGAACATCAGCATCAGCGCCCACTGGCTGTGCTGCTCGACGAAGGTCAAGATCGAGGCGAGAGGTACGCCCACGGGAACCATCATCCCGCCTGCAGCACGCGATCGGCGACCCGACCTCGTTCTGACTCCGGCTAGCGGACGTTGAGCTCGATCCGGACGCCGTTCGGATCGGTCAAGAAGAGCTGACGCAAGCCGGCGGCCGGGACGTCGTTTGCGACGGCGTCGACGCCGGCGTCGCGGAGGCGGGCGGCGAGCTCCTCGTAGCCGCCGGCGGCGAACGCGACGTGGTCGACCGCCGCCGTGCCCCGAGGCAGGCCGAGCCCCGCCGCGTGGGCCTCGTACGGTGCCCGCTCGGCGAGGTGCACGCACGGGATGCCGTCGAGGTAGAGCCAGTAGCCGGGGAACTCGAGCGGCGGCCGCTCGCCGGGCTCGAAGCCGAGCACGTCGCAGTAGAAGTCCCGCGTCGCCTCGAGCTCGTCCGTGAGCACGAGCAGGTGGTCCAGCCGCCGGAGCGCCATCAGCCGACGATCTTCATCCGCACCATCCCGTAGGCCTCGAGCGCGGCGAGCAGCTCCCGGTGCCCGAACGCCGTGCACGGCGAGGCGAAGCCGACCGCGTGCGGCGGCTGGTAGACGAGGTGGTGCGCGGCGAACGCCTGGATCAGGCCCGTCTGGAGGTACGCGCCCTGGCCGTGCACGACGATCTGGATCGAGTCGAGGCTGCCGCGGGCGGAGACGACGTCGATCGTCCGCTGCTGGCGGCGGTTCTCCCGCGGCGGCATCCCCGCCTGCACCGAGTCGGCGATCCCCGCGAGGATCTCGCGCTGCTGCTCGGGCGGCAGCGGGCGGAGCTTCTCCTGGTAGTCGCGCTGCCCGGCGACGACGTTCTCCATGATCCCGCGGTCGAGGATCCCGCCGAACGCGTACACGTTCGCAATCCGCGGATCGTCCTTGAACCAGGTCGGGTGCGGGAACCCGCCCCACGGCAGCGCGAGCTGCGTCTGCACGGTGCCGGGGATCACGGCCTCGATCGTCGTCACCGGCGGCCACTCGACGTACTCGTTCTGCTCGAGGTAGAACGACTCCCACTGGAGCTGGCCGAAGATCGTCTGGGTCGAGCCGTAGGTCGGCGAGCCCCGGAACATCGAGAGCACCTCGATCGTGTCGATCCCGGGCTGGTGCTCCTGGGCGACGCGGATCGCCGTCTCCGCCGTGGCGGACATGTACGCCGTCGCGGGCGCGACGAGGAGCCCGGCCTCGGCGAACCGCTCGTGCCACGTCTCCCGGACGCGGCGCACCCACGGCGCCTCGCCGCCGGTGTCGATGTAGTGGCAGCCGGCCGCGAGCGCGGCCTCGATCACGGTGTCGCCGTAGTAGATGCACGGCCCGGTCGGCGTTGCAGACCACCTTCGCGCCCCGGAGCAGCTCCGTCAGCTCGTCGACCGAGTGGCCGACCTGCACCACCTCGTAGTCGGCGGTCGAGATCCCGGGCACGTGGTCGAGCACGTCCTCGATCCGCGCCCTGTCGCGGCCGGCGGCGACGAACGGGACGTTGTACTCGCGCAGGAACTCGACGACGAGGCGGCCGGAGAAGCCGCTCGCACCGTAGACGACGACCGGTTTCGTGCCGGACATGCTCTTCACTCCTTGTCGGTTGGGTGCGGGCGGGTGCTCGCGTAGGCGACGACGGGCTCGATCGAGGCGGGATTCACGAGCGCGTCCGGGCTGACCACCTCGGCCGCCGGGACGCCGGCGAGGATGCGCTTGACCGGCAGCTCGAGCTTCTTCCCGGTGAGCGTCTGCGGGATCATCGGCAGGGCGACGATCGTGTCCGGCACGTGACGCGGCGAGAGCGCGTCGCGAAGCGCGCCCGCGATGCGCTTGCGCATGGCGTCGTCGAGCTCCAGGCCCTCGCGCAGGACGACGAAGAGGATCAGCTCGTCCGCCGACTCGAGGTGGACGACGAGACTGTCGACGACCTCGTCGAGCTCCTCGAGCGCCGAGTAGAACTCGCTCGTGCCGAGCCGCACGCCGCCGCGGTTCAGGGTCGCGTCGGAGCGCCCTGTGATGATGCAGCTGCCGCGCTCGGTGAACATGATCCAGTCGCCGTGACGCCAGATCCCGGGGTAGTGGTCGAAGTACGCGGCGCGGTAGCGCTGGTAGCCGGGGTCGTTCCAGAACTCGACCGCCATCGACGGCATCGGCTGGCGGATCACCAGCTCGCCCAGCTCGCCGACGACCTCCTCGCCGTGCTCGTCGAACGCGGCCACGTCGACACCGAGGCAGCGGCCGGCGATCTCGCCCGCGTACACCGGCAGCAGCGGGCAGCCCTGGACCATCCCGGAGCAGACGTCGGTGCCGCCGCTGCCGTTGATCAGGAGCACGCTCTTGTCGACCTGCTCGTAGATCCACTCGAAGCCGTCCACCGGGAGGGGCGAGCCGGCGACGGTGAGCGAGCGGAGCGAGGAGAGGTCGTACTGCCGGCCCGGCTCGATGCCCTGCTTGCGGCAGGCGAGCGCGAACCCGGGGCTGATCCCCATCAGCGTCGGCCGCGTCTCCTCGGCGAGCTGCCACGCGTGGCCGAGGTCGGGATAGCCGGGGTTGCCGTCGAGCATCACGATCGACGCGCGCAGGAGCAGGGTCGAGACGAGCGCGTTCCACATCATCCAGGCGGTCGTCGTGAACCACTGGAGCCGGTCGCCCGGCCGCACGTCCCAGGCGAGGCCGAGATTCTTCAGGTGCTCGAGCAGGATCCCGCCGTGACCGTGCACGATCGCCTTCGGCAGGCCGGTCGTGCCGGACGAGAAGAGGACGTAGAGCGGGTGCGCGAACGGAACCGGGTCGAACTCGAGCGGCCCCGGCTCGCTCAGGAGCTCCTCCCACGAGACCGCCCCCGGGATCGCGCCGCCGGCGTACGCGACCTCGACGACCGCCTCCAGCGACGGCAGCCGCTCGCGGATCCCGGCGACGTTCTCGCCGCGGTCGATCGAGCTTCTCTCCGTAGACGTACCCGCCGACCGCGAGCAGCACCTTCGGCTCGAGCTGGCCCAGCCGGTCGACGACGCTCTTGACCCCGAACTCCGGCGGGCACGTCGCCCAGATCGCGCCGAGGCTCGCCGCCGCGAGGAACGCGACCGTCGTCTCCGGGATGTTCGGGAGGTAGGCGACGACGCGGTCGCCCGGGCCGACCCCGAGCCGCTGCAGGCCGGCGCGCGCCCGCGCGACCTGCTCGCGGAGCTCGCCGAACGTGAGTTCGCGCGTCTCGCGCGTCTGGGAGTGCGCGACGATCGCGACGGCGTCGAGATCCTCGTCGCGGCCGACCGCGTGCTCGGCGTAGTTCAGCGTCGCGCCCGGGAACCACTCCGCGCCGGGCATCTCGCGCGAGCCGAGCACCCGCTCGTACGGCGTGTGCGCGCGGACTCCGAAGTAGTCCCAGATCGAGGCCCAGAAGCCCTCGAGGTCGGTCACCGACCAGCGCCAGAGCTCGTCGTAGCCCGCGAAGTCGAGCCCGCGCTCGGTCCGCAGCCACTCGACGTAGCGCCCCATCTCGAACCGCTCGCGCCAGTCCGCAGGCGGCGCCCAGATGACCTCTCCCTGGTTCACGCGGCTACGCCGGGACGGCGAGGTAGCCGTTCGGATCGCGGTCCAGGTGGTCGGCAAGCCGCGTCGCGAGCGCCATGATCGTCAGCGACGGGTTCACCGACAGCGTGCGCGGGACGAGGGAGCCGTCGCCGACGAAGAGCCGCTTCACGTCGTGCGACTCGCAGTTCCGGTCGACGGCCGACCGCGCCGGGTCGTCGCCCATCCGGCAGGTGCCCTGGACGTGCGTCGAGGCGAGCCCGCTCCAGGCGATCTGCGTCGCGCCCGCCGCCTCGAGCACCTCGCGGCTGAAGCGCAGCGCATTGTCGATCCGCTCGAGCTCGTTCGGCTGGAAGTCGACGTCGAACCGCTCGCCGCCGTTCGCGTCCACGACGACGGCCGCGTTGTTGTCGTCGTTCACCATCGCCAGCACGCCGACCCAGCGCCGGAACCCGCGCAGCGCCTCGGTGAGCCGCGGCCCCCAGAACGGGCCGCTCTCGTCGCAGAGCGTGGTCGCGAACGAGATCGGATCCTGGATCGTGGTCGCCTCGATCACGAAGCCGCCGTCCTCGTCGTGCTGGTGGGCCATGCAGTGGGCGGTGATCGGATAGACCATGTGGGCATCCTGCGGCTCGTCGAAGAGCCCGTAGACGAGGCGGACGGGGTGGAGGCCGAGGTTCCGCCCGATCGCCGGCCCTTCGAGGCCGGAGCGGAGCAGCAGCTGCGGCGTGTTCAGCGTTCCCGCCGCGACCACGACCGCACCTGCGCGGACCGCGTGCCGCTCGCCCGCGGCGTCGACGTACTCGACCCCGGTCGCGGCTGCCGTCGTCGATCAGCACGCGCTCGACCGCCGCGTTCGCCCGGAGCTCGAGCAGGCCGCGCGCCCACGCGTCGTGGATGTACGTGTTCATCGTCGACTTGCCGGCGTTCGTCGGGCAGCCCTGGAGGCACGAGCCGCAGCGCATGCAGTTCGCGTCGGTGTACGCGGTGACGGGCTCGAGCTCGGCGCCGAGCGCGCGGAAGCCGGCCTCGACCGTGCGGACGCTCTTCGTCCAGTCGGTCCGCTCGCGGACGCCGAGCACCTCCTCGACCCGGTCGTACCACGGCGCGAGATCGGCGGTGGCGAACGGCTCGCCGCTCTCGTTCGTGAGGCCGCTCGCCGGGTGCCACTTCGCGAGGTCGCGCTCGTGGGCGCGCAGCGCGACCTTCGTGTTGATCGTCGTCGTCCCGCCGACGCAGCGTCCGGCGAGCAGCGCGAGCATCTCGCCGCCGGGAAGCGGCGCGAGCCGCAGCGGCCAGAAGAGGTCGTGGGTCGCCTTCGCCTCCCAGCGGACGAAGTCGGCCGCCGTCAGGTGCGGCCCGACCTCGAGCAGGAGGACGTCGCGCCCGCGCTGGGCGAGCTCGCCCGCGACCACGCCGCCGCCCGCGCCCGAGCCCACGACGACGACGTCGAACGAGTCCTTCATGCGATCCCCAGGTATGACCAGTCCTTGTCCAGGCGCGTCGCGAGCGGCGAGTTGAAGTCGATCTCGGCCCACGCGCCCGGCCCGTCCTTCCCCGGCGCGACGAAGTCGCTGTAGTACGCCTCGCACGCGAGCGCGCGGATGAAGCCGAACTCGGGCGTCTGCGCGCGCTCGGCGAGCGCCTCGGCGCCGCCCTCCGCCGCGGGCGCGAGCGCGTCGATCGCGTCCAGTGCGTGCGCCCGCACCTCGGGCGGCATCCCCGTCAGCAGCGCGTCGACGTAGACGACGGAGCCGACCCGGCTCGACCCGGGCACGATCAGCTCGCAGAGCGCCTCCAGGGCCGCGGCACGGCGCTCGTCGAGAGTCCTCAGCGCCACCACGGATCGACTCTATTGAGGCGCCGGGAGTGCGTCAATCGGCTTCGGACTGGGCCTGCGCCACGGCGTCGAGCAGCGCCTGCTCCGTGACCGGAGTCGGGATGAGCGTCGCGTTGTCCGCGAGATGGGCATAGCGCTCGAACTCCGGCGGCGGGGCCTCGAACACGACCGGCGTCGAGCCCTTCGAGCCGAGCACTGCGAGCAGCTTGTCGCCCCGCTGGATCGAGCACGTCGAGACGACCACGTCGGCGCCCTCGACGAGCCCGCAGCGCCCGGTCTCGATCAGCGGGCAGAGGCTGCTGTCGCCCTCCGGGTGCTCGCCCGTGCAGGTCGCGACCTCGTATCCGGCCGCGCGCAGCGTCTCCGCGTAGGCCCAGAGCTGGGCGGCGTCCGGGTTCTCGACCAGCGCCCGCTTGCGCCCTTCGCGCGCGGGCCATTCGCCGGTCTCGATCGTGTGCTGCTTGCGGCGCCCGATCATCCGTCAAGTCTGGGCCGCGAGCCGGCCTGCGGGGTCAGTGGATCCCCGTACTGCGCTTGCGGGAAACTACTGATCAGCCGGGGGCGAGCCTGTGCCCCATGCCGAGCGAGATGTCGCGCGCCGTCTGGGTGACGGCGGGGCCGAGGCGGGCGATCAGCTCGTCCATCGAGACCATCGTCCGGTGCACGGCGAGGTTGAGTGCGGAGACCACCTCGCCGGAGTGCGAGTGGATCGGCGCCGCGATCGACCGCAGCCCGTACGCGAGCTCCTCGTTGTTCACGGCGATGCCCGACTCCCGGATCCGCGCCAGCTCCTCCCGGAACGCCTGGGGGTCGGTGATCGTGTTCGGCCCACGGGGCGCGAAGTCGATCAGCGCGATGGTCTCGTCGAGGCGCTCCTCGGGCACGAACGCGAGGATCGCCTTCCCCATCGCGGTGCAGTAGGCCGGCAGCCGCGCGCCCACGTGGAGGTTCAGGTCGATCTCCCACTGGCCGGGACGCGCGGTCCGGCAGCGCTCGATGTAGACGACGTCGATCCCGTCGAGGATCGCGAGGTTCACCGTGTAGCCCGTCTTGTCGCTGAGCTGCCGCAGGTGCGGCGCGGAGATCTCCCGCAGGTCCATCGAGTTGATCGCCGAGAAGCCCAGGTCGAGCACCTTCGGGCCGAGCCGATAGCGCTTGGAGTCGGGATCCTGCTGCAGGTAGCCGAGGCGCGCGAGCGTCGAGATGTAGCGATGCGCGGTGCTCCGGCTCAGCGTCAGCTCACGCGAGAGCTCGCTGACGCCGATCAGCGGGCGGTCGGAGTGGAACGAGGAGAGGATCGCCAGGCCGCGTTCCAGTGACTGCGACGTGCCGGTCGTGCCTGCCGTGGACGCCATGTACCGATCCTAGCGAAGTTGTCCCAGCTATTGGCACAGCGTCTCAGATGCTCTCGACGGCGGCTCGCACGAACTCGGCCGATGCCCGGAGCGCCTCGAGCTCCTCGGGGCCGAGCTCCCACTCGTGGATCTCCTGCGCGCCGCCGTGGCCGATCGTGACCGGCACCGTCACCGCGACCCCGTCGATCCCGTACTCGCCGTGGAGCACGACCGACGCGGGCCACAGCTCGCCGGCGCCGCCGATCGCCGCGACCATCCGCGCGACGCCGAGGCCCGAGGTCCAGGTCGACGAGCGGCCCGAGTCGAGCCCCACGTGGATCGGGTACCAGGTGCGGAAGTACTCCTCCGCCGCCGCGGCCTGGGCGGCGGAGGGACGGACCGGCGCGCCGTTCACGGTCACCCTCTCGAACAGCGGCACGCTCTCCTCGCCGTGCTCGCCGACGACCCACGCGTCGACGCTTCCGGGCGGGACGCCGAGCGCCTTGGCGAACCCCGTCCGCAGGCGGAGGCTGTCGTTGATCGTGTAGCCGAGCACGCGGCGGCGGTCGAGCCCGGTCCGCCGCTGGAGCCGGGTCACGAGCGGGTCGACGGGGTTCGTGACGACGACGATTGTTCCGGGCCAGCTTGGCGCGATCCCATCCGCCAGCTCGTCGGCGATCCGCGCGTTTCCCGCGAGGTACTCGATCCGGGGCGTGCCGGCGGTGATCGGGATCGCCGACAGCAGCACGACGACGTCGGCGTCGCGAACGTCGCCCGCGTCGCCCCCCCTGACCGTGGAGCCGGGCGACAGCTCGAGTACCTGCTCGAGGTCCATCACGTGCGAGGTGATCATCTCCGGCCTCGAGTCGACGAGGACGAGCTCGTGCCCGCCGCGCAGCAGCACGAGGTTGAACGCGGCGGACGCGCCGACGCCGCCCGCTCCTCCCACGATCGTCACCTTCACGGCGGCCATCGTCCCGCCCCGGGGCTGAAAAATCAAATCATTTGCGTATAAGCTGCGGCCGTGGCTCCGCAGTCTGTCCGCGACGCGACGTTCGACGTCCTCCGCGAGTACGGGCTGACCTCGCTGTTCGCGAATCCCGGGTCGACGGAGATCTCGCTCCTCGCCGACCTTCCGGCCGACCTCCGCTTCGTGCTCGGGCTCCACGAGAGCTCCGTGGTGGGCATGGCGACGGGCTTCGCGATCGGCCGCGGCGAGCCCGCGCTCGCGATCCTGCACACGACGGCGGGGCTCGGGAACGCCGTGGGCGCCCTGGCCACCGCCCGCGTGAACCGCGCGCCCCTCGTCGTCGTCGTCGGTCAGCAGGACCGCCGCCACCTCGCGACCGAGCCGTTCCTCGCGGGAAAGCTGCGCGGGCTGGCGGGGGACTATCCGGTGTGGGTCGACGAGCCCGTGCGCGCGCAGGACGTCCCCGGGGCGATCGCGCGCGCCCACCACGAGGCGGCCACCGCGAGCGGGCCCGCCCTCGTGATCGTGCCGATGGACGACTGGTCCGCCGAGGCGAGCCCGGCCGACCCGCGTGCGGCCCCGGGCCGCGTCGTCCGCGCCCGCGGAGCTGACCCCGCCGCCGTCGCGGAGCTAGCGAGCCTCATCGCCGCGGCCAGGAGGCCTACGATCGTCGTCGGGGCCGGCGCCGACGACCCGGAGACATGGACGGCGCTCGTCGCCCTGGCCGAGCGGCTCGGGTGCCCCGTCTGGCAGGAGTCCTTCAGCTCCCGGGCCGGATTTCCCCAGGATCATCCGCTGTTCGCCGGGCACCTCCCCGCCGACCGGACGCGCCTGCGCCAGACGCTGGCCGTGCACGACCTCGTGCTCGCCGTCGGCGCGCCGGTGTTCCGGCAGTACCCCTACCACTCCGGGCCCGTTCGTCGAGCCGGGCACGCGGGTCGCGATGGTCAGCGCCGACGCGGCCGAGGTGCACCGGAGCGCCGCCGAGCTCGCCGTGCTCGCCGATCCCGGTGCGGTCTGCGCCGAGCTCGCGCGCGTCGTCCCGGTGCGCGAGGGCGCGCGACCCGGGCCGTTCGAGCGCCCCGCTCCGCCCGAGCCTCCGGCGGCCGGCGAGCCCCTTCGGGCCGGGCACGTGCTCGCGGCGATCGCCGACCGGGTTCCCCGCGACGCGATCGTGATCGAGGAGTCCCCGTCGAGCCGCCCGGAGCTCCTGGTGCGCCTGCCGGCCCGCGAGCCCCTCGGCTCCCTGAGCCCGGCGATGGGCGGGCTCGGGTTCGCGCTCCCTGCAGCGACCGGGCTGCGGATGGCGCTGCCCGAGCGGCCCGTGCTCGCGATCGTCGGCGACGGCTCCTCGCTCTACGGGATCCAGGCGCTCTGGAGCGCCGCGCACTACCGCGCCGGTGCGCTCTTCGTGATCCTCTCGAACGGCGGCTACGCGATCATGGACCGGCTCGTCGAGCAGCACGGCGGCGAGGCGCCCTGGCCGGCCTTCGGAGTCGACGTCGCCGGGCTCGCCCGCGCCTTCGGCTGCCCCGCGCGCACCGTGTCGGAGCACGGCGAGCTGCTGGAGGTCTTCGACGAGATCCTGCCGGGCCTCGGGGGCCGCGACGAGCCGCTCCTGCTCGAGGTCGCCGTGGCCCCCGACGAGACCTTCGCGCCGTGAGCCAGCGGTTCGGGTCCGAGCGCCGCGACGCGAGCGAGCAGGTCGCCTTCGAGATCCGCCGGTACGTCTCGGCCCGCGGCCTGAGCCCCGGCGAGCGCCTCGGCACCGAGCAGGAGCTCGCGGCGGAGTTCGGCGTCAGCCGCCCGACCCTCCGCGAAGGGCTCCGGCTGCTCGCGGGCTCGCACCTCGTTCGGGCCACCCAGGGGCCGGGCGGCGGCATCTTCGTCGACAGCACGCAGAACGAGGGGATGGGCCGGAACGTCAGCGAGTCGATCGCGGCGATGCTCGAGACCGACAGCGTCTCGCTGCACGAGCTGCTCGACGCGCGCGTGTATCTGGAGGTGCCGCTCGCCGGGCTCGCCGCCCGGAACGCGACCGCCAAGACCGCCGACGACCTCCGGGCGGCGATCGCCGAGGCCGAGGGCAACCATCCCGCCGCCGAGGCGTTCAGGATCGCGGACGCGCGCTTCCACCGCGTGATCGCGGCGACGGCGGGGAACGAGATCCTGCGCGCGTTCACGAGCTGGACGCTCGACGTGCTCCAGCCGTCGCTGATCGACACGATCGGCGGCTCGATCGACGGAGACGCGATCCTCGGCCAGCACGGCCGGATCGAGCGCGCGATCCGGCTGCGCCGGCCCGCCGCCGCGGAGCGCGCGATGCGAAGCCACCTCGAATACCTGCGCGAGCTCGTCGACGCGCTGAGCGAAGGAGGGTCATGAAAGCCGCACTGATGCGCGAGTACCACCAACCGCTCGAGCTCGTCGACCGGCCGGTGCCGGAGGTGGCGCGGGCGACCGACGTGCTGGTCAAGGTCGGCGGCGCGGGGGTCTGCGCGACCGACCTGCACGCGATCGAGGGCCTGATGGAGCCCGCGGGCGTCACGCTGCCGCGCGTGCTCGGCCACGAGAACGCGGGCTGGGTGGAGGAGGTCGGCGACGGCGTGACGACGGTCGCGAAGGGCGACGCCGTGCTCGTCTACCCGCCGTACAGCTGCGGGCTCTGCGTCGCGTGCCGCCGCGGCAACGACATGCACTGCGTGCACCACGAGTTCACCGGCCTCTCGCTCGACGGCGGCTTCGCCGACTACGTGCTCGTCTCGGAGCGCTCGCTGATCCGGCTCCCCGACGGCGTCGAGCCGGTGGAGGTCGCGCCGCACGCCGACGCGGGCCTGACCGCCTACCACGCGGTCCGCCGCCAGGCGCACCTCGCCGTTCCCGGCTCGACCGCGGTCGTGATCGGCGTCGGCGGCGTCGGCCACATCGCGCTCCAGCTCGATCCGCGAGCTCGGCTCGAGCTCGGTGGTCGCGATCGACACCGACGAGCGGCGCCGGAGGCTCGCCGCGGAGCTCGGGGCCGACGAGGTGATCGACGGCAGCGCGCCGGTCGACACCGTGCGCGAGCTGACCGGCGGCCGCGGCGCCGATCTCGTCTTCGACTTCGTCGGCACCGACCAGAGCCACGCCGACTCGGCCGCGATGCTCGCGCGCGGCGGGACCTATTCGGTGATCGGGTACGGCGGCACGATCTCGATCCCGTCGCCGTCGCTCGTCGTCAACGAGCACGCCGTGGTCGGCAACCTCGTCGGCACCTGGATCGACCTCTGGGAGCTCCTGCAGCTCCACGCGGCGGGCCGGATCGTGCTGAAGACGGAGGTGCACCCGCTGGACGACGTCAACGAGGTGCTGGCGAAGCTCCGCGACGGCGAGGTGACCGGCCGCGCGGTGCTGGTGCCCGGGCTCTAGCCCTCGGAGTCCGTGTTCAGGACCTGGTCCCGCAGCAGGTATGCGGAGTGGAGGAGCTCGGGCTGGTCGATCAGCGTCTGCGCCGGGCCGTAGTAGCGGATCCGGCCGCCCTCGATCACGTAGGCGGTCTCCGCGAGCCCGAGCGCCACGTGCGCGAACTGCTCGATCAGGAGCACGCCGACGCCGCTCGCGGCCACGGCCTCGAGCGTCGGCACGAGACGCTTGACGACGACCGGCGCGAGGCCGAGCGAGAGCTCGTCGACGAGGACGATCCTCGGGCTGCGAGACGAGCGCCTGGGCGAGGACGAGCATCTGCTGCTCGCCGCCCGAGAGCAGGCGGGCGTCCGCGTCCCAGCGCTTCTCGAGCTCGGGGAAGAGCTCGAGCGCGTAGGCCGTCCCGGTCGTCGCGTCCTCGCGGGAGAGCGCGTACGTCGCGACGCGGAGGTTGTCCTTGACGGTGAGGTTCGGGAGGAGGCGCCGGCCCTCGGGGACGATCGCGACGCCTGCGCGCGCGCACCTGCTCCGGCCGGATGCCGGTGAGGTCCCGGTCGCCGAGCATCACCTTGCCGCCCGTCGTCCCCAGCAGCCCGCCGACCGCGAGCACGAGCGACGACTTGCCGGCGCCGTTCGCGCCGAGCAGGGTCGTGACCTGGCCCGGCGGGATCTCCAGCGAGACCTCGTGGACGACCGTCCGCCCGCCGCGGGCGACCGAGAGCTCCTCGAGCCGGAGCCCGGGCCCGGCGCTCACAGCTCGTCCTCCGTGCCGAGGTAGGCGCGCATCACGTGCTCGTTCCGCAGCACCTCGGCGGTCGGGCCGGACGCGATCAGCTTGCCGAAGTCCAGCACCGCGGTCGTCTCGCAGCAGGCCGAGACGAGGCTCATGTCGTGGTCGACGAGGATCACGAGCGCGCCGAACCGGTCGGGGATCTTCTGGATCACCTGGCTGAGATGCTCGGTCTCCTCGTCGGGCAGGCCGGCGGCGGGCTCGTCGAGCAGCACGACGCGGGGCTTGCCGACGACCGCGCGGGCGACCTCCACCAGCCGCCGCTCGCGCGCGCCCAGCCCACCGACCTTGTCCTTCGGCGAGACCTCCAGCCCGACGAACTCGATCGCGGCCAGCACGTCGGCGCTCCGCGAGCCGCGCCCGGCGCCGGAGTGCTCGTGGATCATCGCCACGTTGTCGAAGACCGACAGCTGCTCGATCGCCATCTCCGTCTGGAACGTGCGCCGCAGGCCCCAGCGGGCGCGCTTGTAGTCGGCCATCTCGCAGCAGGTTCTCGCCGAAGGCGGCGATCGAGCCGGCGGCCGGGTTGACGAAGCCGCTGAGGACGTTGAAGAACGTCGTCTTGCCCGCGCCGTTCGGGCCGATCAGGCCGCACGTGCCGCCGGGGAAGACGAGGCTCACGTCGTCGATCGGCGTGACGCCCGCGAACCGCACGGTGAGGCCCTTGACCTCGATCACGGCGCCGGCTTGTCCCCGCTCGCGAGAGCGCGCGCACGGCGCGCGGCGAGCCGGCCGAGGTTGGCGAGGTCCTTCGGCAGCTGCTGTGCGAGCCCGCCCGGGGCCGTCAGCAGCACCTGGAGCAGGCCGACGCCGAAGAGGATCAGGAGGAAGTTCGGGTTCAGCCCCCACTGCGCCTGGAAGAGGAACGGCAGCAGCTGGCTGAAGATCCCGGCGACGATCGCGCCCCAGAGGCTGAAGATGCCGCCGATCAGGGCGGTCGCGCCCAGCGTCAGCGAGTCCTGCGTCTGGAAGGTGATCGCGCGCGGCACGCCGACCTGCGCTGCGAGCAGGCACCCGGCGACGCCGGTGATGAACGACGCGAGCGCGAACGCCCAGAGCTTGTAGACGCGTGATGTTCACGCCGGCGGCGAGCGCGGCCGGCTCGCTCTCGCGGATCGTCGCCCACGCGCGGCCGGGCTTGCCGGCGACGTGGACCAGCACGAGCAGGAACAGGATCGCGCAGACGATCACGGTGTAGCGGTAGAACGCGACGTCGGTGACCGCCCAGGACGGCCTCCGCACCGGCGGCGTGCTCGTCGTGAGGGCACCGGTCCCGGCCCGGCCCCAGAACCCGCCGCCGCCGCTCGGGAAGTCGTGCACCGACAGGACGATCGTCGTCGCGCCCGCGAACATCAGCGTGATCAGCGCGAGATACAGCCCCGAGAGGCGGAGCGCCGGCAGCCCGACCAGCGTGCCGATCGCGCACGTGATCCCACCGGCGACGAGCAGGAGCACCGGAAACGGGAGCGCCGTCGCGTACGCGAAGCGCGCGCCGATCCAGCAGCCGATCGTCAGCAGCGCGATCTGGCCCAGCGAGATCATCCCGACGCGGCCGTAGAGGACGCCGAAGCCGAGCGCGACGACCGAGTAGATCGCGACGCTCGTGAAGGTCGTGATCCAGTCGGCGCCGACCATGTTCGGCAGGACGAAGAGGGTGATGAGGAACAGGGCGAGGATCACCGCGGCGCGGACGGCGACGCCCCGCTCGAGGCCGGGCAATGCTCGCCTCGGCGCGGTGCCGTTGCTGGGTGCCGGTGCGGCGGTCACAGGCTCAGTTCGTCGCGCGCGAGATGTGACCACGCGCCGTCGCGAGAGATACAGGAGCGCGACGATCGCCAGCACGAACGGCGCGGCCGACCGGTACGCCGAGACGCTGGCGTACGGGGCGAGCACCGACTCGGCGAGCCCGACGGCGAGGCCGCCGAACATCGTCGCCCACAGCGACCGCAGCCGCCCGATCAGGGCCGCCGCGAGCGAGGAGATGACGAGGAACGTCAGCGCCGAGTAGTCGAGCGAGGTGAGCAGGTCGGGGAGCAGGAGCCCGGCCAGGCCGCAGGCGATCCCCGAGCCGAACCAGGCCGCCGCCTCGACCCTGCGCACCGGGACGCCGAGCGTCGCGGTCACCTCGCGGTCGTTCGCGAGCGCCCGCATCGCCGTGCCGAGCTTCGTCACGCGCAGGAAGACGCTGGCGGCGGCCGTGATCGCGAACGCGAGCGCGATCGAGATGATCTGCGTCAGGCTGACGTTCGTCCCGAAGACGTCGTAGTGGTGGTTGGAGCTCGGCAGCGGCAGGAAGCGCGCGAAGGCGCCGCCGGCCGGCGCCCGCCACGCCATCAGGCCGAGCAGGATCAGGGCGAGCCCGAGCGTCCCCATCATCTTCACGAGCGGGTCGCGCCGCGCGAAGGCGGGGCCGAACACCATGCCGTAGGCAAGGTTGCACGACCCCGCCGAACGCGACGCAGACCGTGAACGCGAGCCAGTGGGGACAGCTCGTGTGGTTGAGCAGGTAGTAGGCGATCAGGGCGCCCGCGGCTCCGATGGCGCCGAACGCGAGGTTCAGCACGCCGGTGGCCCGGTACAGCACGACCAGCCCGACGCCCGAGAGCGCGTACACGCCCCCGAACGCCAGGCCGATCACGATGAACGGCTTGAGGAACTGCCAGTCCACGCCGAGCACGCTGAACGCGAGGACGTCAGTCATCGAAGCCTCCGGGCCACCCTGATCGTCATGTGCCGTACGTCGCTCCTTACTTTCCGGTGTTGAGGTTGTACTTCTTCTCCCAGACGCGGGTCTGGGCGATCGCCGGGTCGACCGGCGCGAAGTTCGTGCAGCCCGTCCTCACGACGACGTCGCCGCTCTTGTAGTCGACGACGATGTTCGTGTTGTTCGGGATGTGGTACGGGAGCTTCCACGACGTAGAACGGCTTGCAGAGGATGTCCGACTTCTGGTTCTTCAGGAGCGACGACCGCCGCGTTGTACGACTTCGCGGTGATCGGGCCCTTGATGCTGAGCAGGGCGTTCGTCGCGAACTTCCCGACGAGGAAGCCCATCTGCGCGAACGCCTGCGGGGCGATCGTCGGGGTGTACTTCTTCAGGATCTGGAACATCAGCGCCGAGTCCGGGCCGACCGTTCGGGTCGACGTTGCTGAACTCGTTGTCGATCCAGAGGTGACCGTCGAACGCCGGCGAGAACTGGCTCGACATGAGCGTGTTCGCGATCGGGGTCGACGAGCCCCACTTCACCTTGTCGACGATGCCCTGCGCCTCGGCGGCCTTCATGAACGCCGGAGCGGTGTCCGGGGTGAAGTCGAGCAGGATGCCGCCGCCGTCACCGGCGAACTGGTACATCTGGAGCAGCTGCGAGGCCGCGTCGGTGACCGGCAGGTGGGTCGGGAAGATCTTGACCGGGATGCCGGCCTTCTGGGCGACCAGGGCCGGCGCCGCCGTCCGCGTACGCCGAGATCGTGTCCGGCGAGGCGATCGCGAGCTTCTTGATCGCCGGCCTTGACGAGCGCCTGTGCCGCGCCGACGTTGCTGTAGCGCGGGCCCGAGTTCACCTCGGCGAACGACGGGGTGCTGTAGCACTCGGCCTGCACGCCGGCGCCGATCACGACGTAGCCCTTGCTCTTGTAGTACTTCCAGTTCGTGCCGCACTCGGCGAAGCTCGTGTTGCCGACGACGCCGACGACCTTGTCGCTCTGGATCAGCTTGCGCGCGAGCGCCGCCTCCTGCGCCGGGTTGAGCTGCTCGTTGTAGAGCGTGTAGCTGATCGGGCGGCCGTTGATGCCGCCGTTGTCGTTGACGCAGTGGAAGTACGTCGTCGGCGATCTTGCCGATCGTGGTGAAGTCGACGCCCGGGATCAGCATGTCGATCCCGCCGAGCTTGATCGGCGTGCCCGTCGCCTTCTTGCCGTTGCCCAGGCCGCAGGGCGCCTTCGCCGCGGACGCGGTCCGAGCCGACCGGGGCGTGCGGCGCCGCCGGCCCACGTGGCCACCATCAGCGCCACGACGGCGCTGGCCGCGAGCGCAACACCGAAAATGATCTTCGTCGATCTCATCTAGTGTCTCCTCGATTCTCGTAGGACTGAGCCAGGTGCCGGTTCGACGCGGCGGATGCCGCGACCCCCTCAGGTCAGGATCTCGTCAAGTGCGCCCTCCTCGCGTCGGATACCTCCCGGGGGGAGCTATGCCGCTCGCGCGGCGACCGTAATTCGACGCGCGACGGGGAGTCAAGCCGGCCGGCGACTCCGGCACGGTCGATCGACCCGGGGACTCGGTCACCGACCGTGAGCACCACTCGCGTTGGATTCACCTCGCCTCCTCCCTCGACTCCGCTGTCGATTAGACGCATTCGCGAGCCGTTTGCTAGGCCCGTGTACGTCTGCGCCGCAGGTTCATGTCCCGGATACTAGACCAGTGTCTTGACGTATGGAACACTGCCGGGCAGGGTAGAAGCAAGTTCCGACGCGCTGAGCGGCCAAAGACAAGGAGAGATTCGAGATGGCGACGGAGATCCGCGAGAGCACCGCAAACCAGCTCTTCATCGGCGGCGAGTGGGCCGCCGCAGAGGGCGGCCGCACCTTCGAGGACCGCGACCCGTTCACCGGCGAGGTCCTCGTCGAGGTCGCCGCCGGATCCCGCGACGACGCGCGGCGCGCGATCGAGGTCGCCGCTGCCGCGGCACCGAGCCTGGGCGCAGGCGCCTCCGGCCGCGCGGCAGGGCATCTTCCTCAAGGCCGCCGACGTGCTCGAGAGCCGGCAGGACGAGGTCGTATCTCTTCTCGCGCGCGAGACCGGCTGCACGTTCGGGATGGGGATGTTCCAGATGCACTTCGTGCCCGGGCTGCTGCGCCAGGCCGCTGCGCTCGCCTACGCGCCGCTCGGCGAGGTGATCCCGTCCGACACGGGCGCGTTCGCGATGGGGCTGCGCCGCCCGGTCGGCGTCGTCGGCGCGATCGCGCCGTGGAACGTCGCGCTGATCCTCTCCGCGCGCTCGATCGCCGCGCCGCTCGCGCTCGGCAACACCGTGGTGCTGAAGCCGTCCGAGTGGTCACCGGTCTCCGGCGGGCTGCTCTGGGGCGAGATCTTCGCCGAGGCGGGGCTGCCGGCCGGCGTCCTCAACATCGTCACGCACGCGCCCGGCGAGGCGCAGGGGATCGGCGACGAGTTGATCGAGAACCCGCACGTCCGCCGGCTCAACTTCACCGGCTCGACGGGCACCGGGCGCCGGCTCGCGGAGGCGGCGGGCAGGCAGCTGAAGCGGATCGTGCTCGAGCTCGGCGGCTCGAACCCGCTCATCGTCCTCGCCGACGCCGACCTCGACTACGCGGTCAACGCCGCCGCCTTCGGCGCCTTCCTCCACCAGGGGCAGATCTGCATGTCGGCCCGGAGGATCATCGTCGAGCGGCCGATCGCCGACGAGTTCACCGCGCGGCTCGCCGAGAAGACGGGCGGACTGAAGGCCGGCGACCCGAACGAGCACGACACGATCATCGGGCCGATCATCAACGAGCAGGCGCTCGAGGCGATCAAGGCGCGGGTCGACGCGGCGGTCGCCGGAGGGGCGAAGGTGCTCGCCGGCGGCAACGCGGTCGGGCCCTGCTACGAGGCGACGCTGCTGAGCGACGTGCCCGCGGACTCGGAGCTCGCGCAGGTCGAGACCTTCGGGCCCGTCGCGGCGATCGAGGTCGTCGACAGCGCGCAGGCCGCGGTCGAGCGCGCGAACGCGACGAGCTACGGCCTCTCGTCGGGGATCATCACCCAGGACGCCGACCGGGGCCTCGCACTGGCGCAGCAGATCGACGCGGGAATCGTCCACGTCAACGACCAGCCGGTCGCCGACGAGCCGCAGATGCCGTTCGGCGGCGTCAAGGACAGCGGCTTCGGCCGGTTCGGCGGCAGCGCAGTGGTGGACGAGTTCACCGAGCTGCGCTGGATCACCGTCCAGAGCGGGTCGCATCCCTTCCCCTTCTGAGTCGTGACGGTACGCGGTGTCATCTCTGCCGAGGAGGCGGTCGCCAACGTTCGCTCGGGCGACGTCGTGATGGTGGGCGGGTTCGGCCTCGTCGGCGCACCGCTGACCCTGCTCGACGCGCTCGTCGAGCACTCGGACGCGACCGACCTGACGATCGTCTCGAACAACATCGGCGAGCCGGGCCGCGGCCTCGGGAAGCTCCTCCGGCAGGGCCGGATCCGGCGCGGGATCTCGTCGTACTTCACCTCGAACCCGGAGGCGGTCGCAGCGGTGAACGAGGGCCGGATCGAGGCGACGCTCGTGCCGCAGGGGACGTTCGCCGAGGCGATCCGCGCGGGCGGCGCCGGGATCGGCGGCTTCTACACACCGGTCGGGGCGGGCACGCTCCTCGCCGAGGGCAAGGAGGAGCGGGAGATCGGCGGCGTCACGCACGTGCTCGAGGAGCCGATCCGCGCCGATGTCTCGCTCGTCTACGCGGCCCGGGCCGACGAGCTCGGGAACCTGTGGTACCGGCGAACGGCGCGGAACTTCAACCCGCTGATGGCGTCGGCGGCCACGATCACGATCGCCGAGGCCGGAGAAGTGGTGCCGATCGGCGAGCTCGAGCCGGAGTCGGTCGTGACGCCGCACCTCTACGTCGACTACCTCGTGGAGCGCGTGTGAGCGACGACATCCGGCTGCGGATCGCCGAGCGCGCCGCGCGCGAGCTCCACCCGGGCGAGGTCGTCAACCTCGGCATCGGCATCCCCAACCTGATCCCGGGCATGCTCGAGGAGGACACGGAGGTCTTCCTCCACACGGAGAACGGGCTGCTCGGCGTCGGGCCGCGCCCGCTGGCCGGCGACTTCGACCCGGATCTGATCGACGCGGCCAAGCAGCCCGTGACCGCGCTCGCCGGCGCCTCGTACTTCGACAGCGCGACGAGCTTCGCGATGATCCGCGGCGGCCACCTCGACGTGGCGGTGCTCGGGGCGCTCGAGGTCAGCGCCGCCGGAGACATCGCCAACTGGGCCGTGCCCGGCAAGGACGTGCTCGGTGTCGGCGGCGCGATGGACCTCGTCGTCGGCGCGCGGCGGGTGATCGTGACGATGACCGCGACCTCGTCGCGCGGCGAGCCGAAGGTCGTCGCCGAGTGCAAGTACCCGTTGACCGCCGCCGGGGTCGTCGACGTGATCGTGACCGAGCTGTCAGTGTTCCGCCGGCGCGACGGGCAGCTGCACCTGACCGAGCTGCTCGAGGGCGCCACCCTCGACGACGTCGCCGCCGTCACCACCGCCCCCTACCTCGTCAGCCTGGAGGAGAGCCATGCACGCTGAGCCCGCGTTTCCGGAGGCTGTCGATCTCGACCGCTCCCGCGTCGATCCACCGTTCGACTACCCGGACTACGTGGGCACGCGCCTGCGCGCGCCGAAGGAGCCGCTCGTGATCATCCCGGCGACGCTGACCGAGCTCACCGGGCCGGCCTACGGCGAGTCCGCGATCGGCGAGCTCGACGCCGACCTCACCCGCCAGCACGCGGGCGAGCCGCTCGGCGAGCGCATCGTCGTCAGCGGCCGGGTGCTCGGCTCGGACGGCAGGCCGCTGGCCGGCCAGCTCGTCGAGATCTGGCAGGCCAACGCCGCAGGCCGCTACCGCCACGAGGTCGACACGCACGACGCGCCGCTCGACCCCAACTTCGACGGCGCGGGCCGCTGCCTCACCGACGCCGACGGCCGGTACCGGTTCACCACGGTGAAGCCGGGGGCCTACCCCTGGAAGAACCACCACAACGCGTGGCGGCCGAACCACATCCACTTCTCGCTCTTCGGGCGCGCGTTCACCGAGCGGCTGGTGACGCAGATGTACTTCCCGGGCGACCCGCTGTTCGAGTTCGACCCGATCTTCAACTCGATCCCGGACCCGACGGTGCGCGAGCGGCTGATCAGCAGCTTCGACCTCGAGCTGACGGAGCCGGAATGGTGTCTCGGCTACCGCTGGGACATCGTGCTGGGCGGACGCGAGGCGACGCCGATCGAGGAGCCCCACGATGACTGAGCCACTGGGCGTCTCCCCGTCGCAGACGGTCGGCCCGTACGGGTCGATCGGCCTCTTCCGCGAGCTGATCCACGGCGAGCTCGTCGACCCGGCGGACCCGCGCGCGTTCCGCCTCTACGGCACGCTGATCGACGGCGCCGGCGAGCCGGTGCCCGACGGGATGATCGAGATCTGGCAGGCGAACGCGGCGGGCCGGTACGCGCATCCCGCCGACGGCCGCTCCGAGCTCGAGCTCGAGAGCGGGTTCCTCGGCTTCGGCCGCTCGGCGACGCCCGCGGGCCGGTTCGAGTTCGTGACCGTCAAGCCCGGGCCCGTGCCCTGGCCCGGCGGCGGGATGCAGGCGCCGCACATCGAGGTCGGCGTGTTCGCGCGCGGGCTGCTCAAGCGGACCGTGACGCGCGTCTACTTCCCGGACGAGGAGGCGGCGAACGCCGCCGACCCCGTGCTGTCGCGGCTCGACGAGGCGGCCCGCGCGACGCTCGTCGCGGTGGCCGAGAGCGACGGGCTCCGCTTCGACATCCGGCTCCAGGGACCGGGCCACACGACGTTCTTCGCCGTCTAGGGCTCGAGCGCGCGGCTGCAGCGGTCCAGCGCGCCGCGGAGGCCCGCGACCTCGGCGGCGTCGAGCTCGTCCAGCATCTCCCGCTCGACGCCGTCGACGGCGCGGTCGCAGCGCGCGAGCGCCCGGTCTCCGGCCGCCGTCAGCTCGATGCGGATCGCGCGGCCCGCCGTGGGGCTGCGCCTGACGTAGCCCTTCTCGACGAGCAGCGCGAGCACCTCGCTCATCGACTGCGGCGTGATCAGCGAGCGGCGGGCGAGCTGGGCGTTGGAGAGCCCGTCCTGGGCGCGCAGCACCGAGAGCGCGGTGTAGGCGGGCAGCGTGAGCCCGGCCGGCTCGACCGCGGCGCCGAGGCGTCGGCGCAGCAGGCGGTCGAGGCGGCCGATCACGTAGCTGAGCCGCGGCTCCAAGCTCAGGGCCGTTCGTAGGCCTGCAGGCCCGGCTTGATCCGCTTCTCGTCGAGGAACTGCGCCGAGCCCCTGCTCGCGGCCGTGCTCCTTGTCGAGGAACTGCGACTGCTCGACCTTCGCGTAGAGGTAGTCCTCCGCCTGGTCCCAGCTCATCGCACCGCAGTGCTTGAAGCCGAGCTTCGCGGCCCGGAGCACGACGGGGTTCTTGTCCAGCAGCTCCCGTGCGAGCGACTCGACCTCGGCGCGGAGCCCGGCGCGCGGGACGCTCGCGTTGACCAGCCCCATCGCGGCCGCCTGCTGCCCGTCGAAGGTGCGGCCGGTCATCACGTAGAGCAGGCCCGTCCGCGGAGCCGACGGTGTCGGCGAGCGCCTTGCTGACGACGCTCCCGGGCGGGATGCCCCAGTTGATCTCGGAGAGGCCGAACGTCGCCTCGTCGGCGGCGATCGCGAGGTCGCAGGCGACGAGCGGGGTGAACGCGCCGCCGAAGCACCAGCCGTTCACCATCGCGATCGTCGGCTTCGCGTAGGTGCGGAGCAGGCGCCACTGCCAGTAGGCCGCGTCGCGCCGCACCCGCCGCTGCACGTGCTCGGCCGAGGCGTCGACCTCGCGGAAGTACTCCTTCAGGTCCATCCCGGCCGACCACGAGTCGCCCGCCCCGGTCAGGACGAGCACGCCGCAGTCGTCGTCGGCGTCGAGCGCGAGGAGCACCTCGACCATCTCCGCGTTGAGCGTCGGGCTCATCGCGTTGCGCTTCTCGGGCCGGTTGAGCTCGACCCAGGCGATCCCGTCGTCGACCTCGACGTTCACGGTGCTCCAGCGTCCTTCGTATCCCACGATCCCTCCTCGCTCAGGTGTCGAGAAGGTTATATCAGGTAGCCTGATATAGACGGGCAGCGTCACGCACGTAAGACGGAGGCGATCAGCGACTCCATCTTCGGCGACGGCGCGAGCCGGAGCTCGTCGTGGAGCAGCAGCTTGAAGCGCCGGTACTGGGCGAGCGCCTCGCTGCGGTTCCCCTCGGCGAGGTGCGCCCGGACGAGCGCGCGATGGGCGCTCTCGCGCAGCGGCTCGCTCTTCATCGCGGCGAGGCCGGCCTCGATCGCCTCGCCGAACCGCTCCGCCTCGACGAGCCGGTCGCAGAGCCGCTCGAGCGCGTGGACGCGAAGCTGGCGGAACCGCTCGCGCTCGACCGCGACCCAGTCGTCGTACCAGTCCGGGAGCAGGTCGCGCGAGAGCAGGAGGCAGTCAGGGCTCGGGCACTCCGGCTCGGCCGGGTCGAGCAGGCGCCGTGCCTGGGCCGCCGCAGCGTCGACGTCGACCGCGACGTCAGGGGAGAGCTGGAGCCGCTCGCCGTTCGTCTCGATGAAGCGGTGGCGCCGGTTCAGCCGCCAGAGCGCCGAGCGGAGGCTGCCCGCCGCCCGGTCCTCGCTCGAGTCCAGCCACAGCGAGCCGGCGACGAACGGCCGCAGCAGAGAGCGCCCGTGCAGCGCGAGGAACACGAGCACGCGCTGGCCGTTCATCGGCAGCGGGATCGACTCGCCGCCGACCGAGAGGTCGAACGCGCCGAGCAGTGTCAGCCGCGGAGCTTTGTCGGCTAACGGCATCGCACCGGCGCCGGGACGCGCCTTGCCTTCCCACAGTCAGAGGGAGAGAAGCCGCAGCAACGGATTGGCGAACTCCCCACAAGCTCCCCCGTCGCTCTCGCCCGCTCGACAAGAATAGGACGGAGCAGCGCGGAGTTCAATCAGCGAAGCCGCGGCGTTTCGGTCAAGCGCGCTTGGCGTGCCAGTCGTAGCCGGAGGCGAGCTGCGCCAGCGACTCGTGCAGCGCGCGGCGGGAGCTCTCGTCCAGCGGCTCGAGGACGGACTCCTCGATCCGCCTGGCGATCGCGCGGAGCCGGACCAGCTCGCGCTTCCCTTCGGGCCGTGAGGCTCACCGTGTGGCGGCGGCGGTCGTTCGGATCCCGCCGGCGCTCGACGAACCCTCGCCCCTCGAGCTCGTCGAGGACACCGACGAGCTGGCTGCTGTCGAGGCCGAGCCTCCGGGCGATTCCGGCCTGCGTCTCGCAGTCGCCCTCGCCGAGAAGAGCGAGAACGCCGTACTGGTACATGCTGCAGCTCTCCTGGTCGAACTCCTCGAGCGAGCGAGCTTTGATCGCCGTGCCGATCCGCGCGAGCAGGAACGCGGTGTTGGCGAGCAGCTCCTGCGGCGGCGTCGGTGGACGATGATCGAGCTCGGGGACGGGAGCGCTCATCGGGAATAAGGGTAGCGGCGTCGATCGTTGTTAGCGTTCATCATCGAAAGATTCAACGATCGGAGGCGCAAATGACTTCCCTCGACAACCGAAGACGATGGTTCGCACTGGCGGTGATCGTCGCCGCCCAGTTCATGGTCGTGCTCGACGTGGCGATCGTGAACGTCGCGCTCCCGTCGATCAAGACCGACCTGCACTTCACCCAGGACAGCCTGCAGTGGGTGATCACCGCCTACGCGATCTTCTTCGGCGGCCTGCTCCTGCTCGGCGGTCGGCTCGCCGACCTGCTCGGACGCCGCCGCGTCTTCATCGCCGGGGTCGTGATCTTCACGACCGCTTCGCTGCTCGACGGCCTCGCCTGGTCGGAGGGCTCGCTGATCGCCTTCCGCTCGCTGCAGGGGCTCGGCGCGGCGCTGCTCTCGCCGGCCGCGCTCTCGATCCTGACGACGACGTTCGCGGAGGGTCGCGAGCGCAACCTCGCGCTCGGCATCTGGGGCGCCGCCTCGGGGAGCGGCGGCGCTGCCGGCGTGCTGCTCGGCGGCGCGCTGACCAGCGCGTTCAGCTGGTCCTGGATCTTCTTCATCAACGTGCCCGTCGGCCTGGTCGTGCTCGGCCTCGCGCCGTTCCTCCTGCCGGAGAGCCGCGCCAACCTCGCGCATC
Source organism: uncultured Actinomycetes bacterium (assembly GCA_963746005.1). GTDB lineage: Bacteria > Actinomycetota > Thermoleophilia > Gaiellales > Gaiellaceae > CAVQZA01. The sequence goes on from CAVUZM010000013.1 coordinate 42,416, forward strand.
GCCACTTCGACACCGCGGGCGCCGCGTCGATCACCGGCGGCCTGATGCTGCTCGTGTACGCGATGACCCGCGCGACCCAGCACGGCTGGGCGACCGCGGAGACGATCGGGCTCCTGGTCGGCATCCGCCGCGCTGATCGTCGCGTTCGTCGGGATCGAGCTCCGCTCGAAGGCGCCGCTGCTGCCGCTCGGATCTTCAAGCTGCGGACGCTGACCGCCTCGAACGTGAGCGGGCTCCTGCTCGCGGCCGCGATGTTCTCGCAGTTCTTCCTGCTGACGCTCTACATGCAGCAGGTGCTGCACTACTCGGCGCTGCAGACCGGCGTCGCCTACATCGCGCTGACGCTCACGATCATCGCTGTTCTCGGGCGTCGCGCAGGCGCTCGACGACCCGCTTCGGCGTCCGTCGCATGCTGCCCGCCGGGCTGATCGCTGTCGCCGCGCGGGACTCGTGCTCTACGCCCGCCTGCCGGTGCACGGGCACTACTTCTGGGATCTCTTCCCGGCGTTCCTGCTCAGCGGCGTCGGCCTCGCGTTCGCCTTCGTGCCGATGTCGATCGGCGGGCTCACCGGCGTCAGGCAGTCCGAGGCGGGCATCGCCTCGGGCCTGATCAACACGAGCCAGCAGATCGGCGGCGCGATCGGCGTCGCGGCCGCGACGACGATCGCGATCACCTTCACCGATCGCTACGTGAACGCGCACGCCGGCTCGACGGCGCTCAGCGCCGGGGCGCTGACCTACGGCTTCCAGGTCACGTTCTACGTCGCTCGCCGCGATCGCGGCGGCGGGAGCCGTTGTCGCACTCATCCTCACGGAGCCGCCCGCGAACGAAGCGGAACGGGCCCCGGCCGAGGCGGACATCGCCCTCGAGGCCGCGTAACGGAAGAAGTCAGGCGGCGGCGCGCTCGGGCGCCGCCGCCTGATGCCTCACGCGGTCGCGATCCCGACCGGGCAGGCGACGCCGGTGCCGCCCAGGCCGCAGTAGCCGTTCGGGTTCTTCGCGAGGTACTGCTGGTGGTACGGCTCCGCGTAGTAGAACTCGCCGGCCTCGGCGAGCTCGGTCGTGATCGGGCCGTACCCCTCCGCGGCGAGCACCTGCTGGTAGGCGTCGCGCGAGCGCTCGGCCGCGGCCTTCTGCGCCTCGCTCGTCCAGAGGATCGCCGACCGGTACTGGGTGCCGACGTCGTTGCCCTGGCGGGCGCCCTGCGTCGGATCGTGGTTCTCCCAGAACAGGCGGAGGATCTCCTCGTAGCTCGTGACGGCGGGATCGAAGACGACGAGCACGGCCTCGGTGTGACCCGTCCGGCCGCTGCAGGTCTCCTCGTACGTCGGGTTCGGCGTGAAGCCGCCCGCGTAGCCGACCGCGGTCGTGTAGACCCCGGGAGCGCGCCAGAACACCCGCTCGGCGCCCCAGAAGCAGCCCATCCCGACGATCGCCCGCTCGAAGCCCTCGGGGAACGGCGGCTGAAGCGGCGTTCCCAGCACCTCGTGCTTGTCGGGCACCGTCATCCGCTCCTCGCGGCCCGGAAGGGCCTCGTCGGGAGCGACCATCTGCGTCTTGTCTCGGAAGAGAGAGAACATCGCGTCACGCCGCCTCGGCCAGCCGTGCGAGCGCGTCGCGCTCGAGCTGGCGTACCCGCTCGCGCGAGATCTTGAGCTCGCGCCCGATCGCCTCCAGCGAGGCCTGCTGCCCGTCGAAGCCGAAGCGGAGCTCGATGATCCGCCGCTCGGTCTCGGGGAGCTTGCTCAGCGCCGCCCGCATCTCGCGCCGCCGCAGCGCGTCGCCCGCCTCCTCGGCGGGATCGGCCGCGAACGGGTCCGCGAACAGGTCGCCGAGCTCGCCGTCGCCGTCGCTGCCGACCGCCTGGTTGAGCGAGGCCGACACCGAAACGGCGCTGAGAGCCTCCTCGGCGTGCACGAGCTCGAGGCCCGCAGCCTCGGCCAGCTCCTCGACGGTGGGCTCGCGCCCGAGCTCCAGCTCGAGGCGCCGGCGGGCACGGCCGAGCTTCACCTGGCGCTCGTTCACGTGCGCGGGCACCCGGATCGTCCGCGACTGGTTCGAGATCGCACGCTGACAGGCCTGGCGAATCCACCAGGTCGCGTACGTCGAGAACTTGTAGCCACGGCGCCAGTCGAACTTCTCGACCGCGCGGTTCAGGCCGATCACGCCCTCCTGGACCAGGTCGAGCAGCGGCAGGTCGTGCCCCTGGTAGCGCTTCGCGATCGAGACGACGAGGCGCAGGTTCGAGTTGATCATCCGCTCCTTCGCCTCCCGGTCGCCTCGCTCGACGCGCTTCGCGAGCGCGACCTCCTCGGCGGCGGTCAGCAGCGGATGGCGGCCGATCTGGTTCATGAACATCGTCAGCGCGTCGGTCGTGCCGGCCGCGGACGGGTCCACGCTCAGGTCGAGCTCGAGCTCCGCCTCCTCGGCGTGGATCTCGACGCCGCGTGCCTCGAGCTCGGCACGCAGGCCGGCGAGCTCGTCGTCGTCGAGGTCGTGCTCGGCCGCGATCGCCGCGAGCTCGCGCTCGGCGACGAAGCCGCTCTCCTCGGCGTGCTCGATGAATACGTTCAGTTCGTCGTTCGGAAACACAGTGTTCTTGATTCTCCTCTTCTGTTTTTCGCTTACGCGACGGTGCTACGGGCACGGCGCCTCTCGAAGCGCTCCGTGCGGCTTCCCTGCGACACGGCCCGCTCGACCCCGGTGTAGACGGGGTGGCAGCTCGAGCAGGCATCGACCACGATCTCACGTTTCGATGAGCGAGTTGTGAAGACGGTGCCGCAGGTGCTGCAGCGGACGGTCGCGAGTATCAGTTCGGGGTGGCTTCCCCTCATCGTTCTTCCTTTCGCAGGCGAATGTGCGCCGAGACGTCTTCCACGAGATCTGTCTCTGCGCGCGTACTTCTTAGAACGACGGCGCGGGACCCGTTCATTCCGCTTCCAGAGCCGGATCCCAGCCCGCGGCGAGGTACGTGCTCTCGAGGAAATCGAGCAGAGCGCCGTCGCGGATCGGCGGCCGTTCGCGCCGCCTCGTAGCGTCAGAACGAACAGGCCCATCTCTTCCTTCCAGCCCTCGGCTCTCTTCTCGATCCCCGGCGGGCGCGGATAGGTGTACGAGAAGAACGCCGCTTCGTGGAACCGCTCGTCGCCGGGCCAGAAGCCGGCGCACACCTCCTCGGCGTTGGCCGAGTTGCGCATGATCACGTCCGCGCCCGGCGGCGGCTCCGCGGGCCGGCCCGAGAAGCGCGTGTAGGCGAGGTCGAAGGTGCCCCAGAAGAACTGGACAGGCGTGACCCGCCCGAGGAACCGCGCGCGGTGCGCCTTCATCACCGCGTCGACGGAGGCGAGCGCTCGAAAGAACCTGGTGACCGGCTCGGGCTCGTAGCTCGCGTGCTCGACGTCGTCGGGGAAGGGGATCGGGTTCGGGACCTCGGAGGGCTTCTCCGTGATCCGTACCGGCACGCCGGCCCTGTCGAGCGCGGCCATCAGCAGCGCGTAGAACTCGGCGACCGTGCGCGGCTCGAGCCGGATGCGCTCGACCGCGCCCTTCGCCGTCCGCACGGAGACCGCGTGCTCGATCAGGTCGACGTCGATGTCGAAGACGCCGTTCTCGTGCGGGATCGGCGAGGTGTTCAGCCCGCGCGCCGTGACGTAGAGCGGCACCTGCTGCCACTGCGGCTCCATCGGCGCGAGCGCGAGGCGCACCTTGCCGACGATCTGGAGATACATGTGGAGCGTCTCGCGCGTGTCGCGCCACGGCTCGTACGGAAGCTCGGGCCAGTCGCCCGGCATCAGTCGAGGAAGACCTCGTCGACGTAGCACCACAGCCACGTCTCGCCCGGCTCGGCCGAGCGGATCAGCGGGTGGGCGCTCTCGTGGAAGTGCGCGGTCGCGTGCTTGTTCGGCGAGTTGTCGCAGCAGCCGACCTTGCCGCACTCGAGGCACATCCGCAGGTGGACCCACCAGCTGCCGGGCTTCTTCAGGCACTCCTCGCAGCCGAGGAGCGGGTCCGGCAGGTCCGTGAACTTGACGGTGTCGAGGTGAGTGCAGGCCATCAGCTCTTTCCGATGCGGTAGATCCTGCCAGTCTGCCAGTCGCCGACGAGCAGGTCGCCGTCCGAGGTGGTGAGGAGCGGGAGCGGGTTCTTCAGCCCCGTGAGGTACGGCTCGAGCTTGCCCGTGTATCCGGAATCGGTCTTCGTCAGCACGACGCGCTGCACCTTGCCGAGCTGCCATTCGCTGACGAACGCGTCGCTATCGAGGATGGCGACTCCTCCCGCCGCCGCATGCGGGTCGAGCACGGCGACCGGCTTCGGGAAGAGCTTGCACTGGCCGTAGCAGGCCGGGAAGCCCCAGTCCTGGCCCTCGCGGACGAGGGCGAGCCAGTCGCCGGGCGTGTCGGCGCCGAGATCGTCGCGCTGGTTCATGCTCGCGAAGAGATCGCTCGTGCCCGGGTAGAAGGCGAGGCCGTACGCGGCCCTGATCCGGCTCGCGAAGATCGCGAGGCCCGAGCCGTCGGGCCGGAAGGTGACGATCGACGCCGACCACTTCGACGCGGGGACGCAGTGGTCGCACGAGGCCGACACGCCCATCACCAGGCGGCCGTCCGGGGCCGAGGATCACGTTGTTGTTCTCGCCGTTTGCGACCGGCCCGTCCACGATCGTGGTGTGGGCGTGGAACCGGGTCCCCTGCAGGTCGCCGAAGGCGGTGACCTTCCCGAGCGAGCTCACGATCAGCCTCGAGCCGACCCAGACGAGCCCGAGCGGGCCCCGGATCCCGGAGACGACACGGACCGGCCGTGCGCCGGGCGCCGGGACCACGAAGACGCCGTCGGTGCCGTGCGTCGTCGCGCCCGAGGTCGTGACCCACAGGCGGCCCCGGAGTCGAACGCGAACGCCGACATCAGCGGCAGCCCGCTCGCGTAGAGGGTCGCCTTCGTCGCCCGACGGGCCGCGGAGCCCCTCGCCGATCGGCACGAGCTTGCCGCTCTTTCCGCCGCAGGCGGCGAGGCTCGAGCACCGCGAGCGCGAGCAGGAGGGTCTTAGCGAACTCCCTGCTCGCGTCTCACGGCATTCCCAGGCGGCAGCGGTCTACTGGGATCAGTCGCATCAACGAGGAAAGGAGGTTAGTCAGAGATGCACAATCGCGTACGCAAGGCCCTCGTCGCTCTCGCCGTGACCGGTGTCATCGCCGGCGGCGGCGCCGCAATCGCAAACGCGGCGTCCGGGTCGACCTCGACCACCACCACGACGCCGGCGGCCACGACCACGACCCCGACGGCTCCGTCGACGGGAACCGGGACGAACGCCAACTGTCCCAACATGTGACCCCGCAGCGATCGGCCGCGGCTCCCTCCACGAGCGGGAGTCGCGGCCGAGGCCCGTTCGAGGGGTTGAGAAACCGCGGCCTCGCGCCGAAACTCGCTCGGCGTGCTGCGGCGAGTCTCCATCCTGATCCTCTTCCTCCTCGCGGTGGCCGGCGGGGCGGCCGTCGCGTCCGGCCCCAAGTCGCTGCCGCTCGGCGACGGCAAGGTCTCGGCAGGCCCGCGGGCCGGCTACATCTTCAGCTGCGGGATGGGCGGGGGCGGCGGCGGCGCGTTCGCCGACGGGCCGTGGATCCACGGCTCGACGTTCGACCCGGGCGCGAAGACGAGCGTCCAGGGCGCCGTCTCCTGGCCGGCCCACAGGCTGACGATCACCGGCTGCCGGCGGCGCGATCCACATCACCACGAACGACCTGCCCTCTCACCCGACGGGGAACTTCCCGATCGCCTCGGGCGACCCGGCCTATCTCTACGACCGGAACCCGAACTCGATCCGCGCGCAGGTGTTCGACGTCAGGCTGCCCGCTGAGCCCGAAGGCCGCCGCGTCGCCGTCGTGCCTCCCGGGCGGGCCGATCGGCGTGCTGCTGAGCGGCGCCTACCTCTTCGACGGGCTCGACGCGATGGGCCGCGACGCCGTCGCGCACGAGGTGCAGGACCGGTGCGCCGGCCATCCGCAGCAGGGCGGCGCCTACCACTACCACGACCTCAGCCCGTGCATCTACTCCGGGCCGGCCGGGACAGCACTCCTCGCTCGTCGGCTACGCGCTCGACGGGTATCCGATCTACGGGCCGCTCGGCGACGGCGGCAAGACGCTCGGAAACGCCGACCTCGACGCGTGCCACGGGACGACCGGCCCGGTGATCCTGCGCGGGAAGAAGGTCACGATCTACCACTACGTCGCGACCGCCGAGTACCCGTACACGCTCGGCTGCTTCCACGGGACGCCGGTCCACGCGGGCGGGGTCGTGGGCGGCCCGCCGCCGCCACTGCCGCCCGGTTAGCATCCGTCGGTGGTCACGATCTGCGACGTCGGTCCGCGGGACGGGCTCCAGAACGAGCCCCGGACGCTCGACCCGGCGGTTCGCGCCGAGCTCTGCAACAGGCTCGCGGCGGCCGGTCTGCCCCGTGTGGAGGCGGTCAGCTTCGTCAATCCCGAGCGCGTGCCGCAGATGGCGGGCGCCGAGGAGGTCGTCGCGGCGCTCGAGCCCGGCGCCGTCGTCTTCGCGGGGCTCGTCCTCAACGAGCGCGGCTACGAGCGGCTCGCCGCCGCCGGCCTCGCGGAGGCGCACCTCACCGTCGCCGTCTCGGAGAGCTTCAGCCGGGAGAACGCGAACGCCTCCGTCGAGGAGGCCGCGGCTGCGGCGGAGCGGATCCTCGCGCGCGCCCGCGAGGACGGGATCCGCGCCACGGTCACGCTGAGCACCGCCTTCGGCTGCCCGTTCGAGGGCCCGGTCGATCCCGGCCGCGTGACCGCGCTCGCGGAGCGCCTCGTCGCGGGCGGCGCCGCCGAGATGATCTACGCGGACACGATCGGAGTCGGCGTCCCGCGCCAGGTCAGGGAGCTGCTAGCCGTGCCCGTCGGCGTCCCGGCCGGCGTCCATCTCCACAACACGCGCAACACGGGCTTCGCCAACGCCTACGCGGCGCTCGAGGCAGGCGCGGCGGTGTTCGACGCCTCGATCGGCGGGATCGGCGGCTGCCCGTTCGCGCCTCGCGCGACGGGGAACATCGCGACCGAGGATCTCGTGTACCTCCTCCACGGCGAGGGGGTCGAGACGGGAGTCGATCTCGGCGCGCTGATCGGCGTCGCGGAGTGGCTCGAGACGATCCTCGGCCGCGAGCTCGAGGGCCAGGTCTACCGCGCCGGGCTGCCCTAGCCCGTCCTCCGCTACCCTCTCGACGTGGAGTTCAGGCGCATCTCGGCCCTGCCGCCGTACGCCTTCGCCGAGATCGACCGGCTCAAGCTCGAGCTGCGCCGCGCCGGCGAGGACGTGATCGACCTCGGCTTCGGGAACCCGGATCTCCCGTCGCCGCCCGAGGCGGTCGCGAAGCTCCAGGAGGCCGCGGCGAAGGAGCGCAACCACCGCTACTCGTCGAGCCGCGGGATCCCACGGCTGCGCCATGCGGTCTGCGAGCTGTACCGGCGCCGGTTCGGCGTCGAGCTCGATCCCGAGACCCAGGCGCTCACGACGATCGGCGCGAAGGAGGGGCTCTCGCACCTGATGTGGGTGCTCGTGCAGCCCGGCGACGTCGCGGTGGTGCCGACGCCGACCTACCCGATCCACACCTACGCGCCGGTGCTCGCGGGAGCGACCGTCGTCCAGGCGCCGGTCGACGGCGGCTTCGCGGCCTTCGAGGAGGCGTTCGCGAGCGCGCCCACGCGGCCGCGCGTGATCGTGCTCTCGTACCCGCACAACCCGACGACGACCGTCGCGGAGCCCGACCTCTTCGAGCGCGCGGTCGCGTTCGCGCGTGAGAACGAGGTGCTGATCGCGCACGACTTCGCCTACGCCGACATCGCCTTCGACGGCTACCGGCCGCCGTCGATCCTCGAGGTCGAGGGCGCGTCCGACGTCGCGGTCGAGCTCTACACGCTCACGAAGGGGTTCTCGATGGCGGGCTGGCGCGTCGGCTTCCTCGTCGGGAACGCCGAGGTGGTGGGCGCGCTCGCGCGGCTGAAGTCGTACCTCGACTACGGGACGTTCCAGCCGATCCAGATCGCCGCGATCGTCGCGATGAACGAGGCGCCCGGGTATCCGGACGAGATCGCCGAGATCTACCGGGGCCGCCGCGACGTGCTCTGCCGGGGCCTCGCACGGATCGGCTGGGAGATCGAGCCGCCGAAGGCGACGATGTTCGTCTGGGCGGAGATCCCGGAGCCGTACCGGGCCGAGGGGTCACAGGCGTTCGCGGTGCGGCTCGCGCGCGAGGCGCGCGTCGCCGTCAGCCCGGGCGCAGGCTTCGGCCCCGGCGGCGAGGGCTACGTCCGCTTCGCGCTCGTCGAGAACGAGCAGCGGATCGCCCAGGCGACGCGCGGGATCAGGCGCGCGCTGTCCGAGCTCGAGTCGCCGGCCCGCGCGCCGCGCTAGCCGTAGCGGCCGTTGCCGTAGCCCGGGCCGGGCCCGGGCGTGGGCACCGGAGCGGGGCTGCCCGTCCCGGTCGTCACGACGACCTGCCAGGTCGCCACGCCGGCCTTCTGGCCGTTGCCGTTCACCTGGCCGGTCTTCTTGTCGCGGACGTACGTGTAGAGGGGGCCGCCCTTGTAGGTGACCTGGATGCGTCCGTCCGGGCGCTTCAGGGTGCCGAGGTTCTTCGCGCCGGTCGGCGTCGTCCCGGGCGCGATCCACAACGGCCGCCAGATCGCGAAGCAGGCGGGCGTCGCGCAGCTCAGGGCGCCCTGCTTCTCGCCGCTCAGCCGGTAGAGCGTCATCCCGTTGGTGGTGACGAGGATGGTCTCGTTCAGGATCCTGTTCTTCGCGCTCTTGACGACGGCCTGGTTGCCCGCGCCCGCGCCGGCCGCGAGTCCTCCGAGGAGCGCGACTGCCCCGATCACGACGGCTGCACGTCTGACGTCCATGCTCCTACTACGGTAGCTCGCCGCCGGTCGGATTTATCGGCCGAGCGTGTAAAACTCGGGGTTCGGCACCCAGCCGAGGCCGCTCGCCATCCGGTTCGAGAAGTTGAACAGCGCCGTCACCTCCGCGATGTCCATCACGTCCTCGTCGCGCCAGCCCGCGCTGCGAAGCGCGACGACGTCGGCCTCCTCCAGCTCGGACGGCCGCAGGGTCAGCTTCAGCGCGTAGTCGAGCATCGCCTTCACGCGCGGCTCGAGCGGCGCCTCGGCGTGACCGGCCGCGATCGCGTCGGCGAGCGCGGGATCCTTCGTGAGCTTGCGAAGGGCGGCGGAGTGGGCGGCGATGCAGTACGTGCACCGGTTGGCGACCGAGACGACGACCGCGATCATCTCGCGCTCCGCCTTCGTGAGCCCGGAGTCGCCCTTCATCGCCTCCTCGTAGTGAGCGTTCCAGGCGAGCAGGTGCGAGGGGCGCAGGGCGTAGAGCCGCAGCACGTTCGGGACGAAGCCGAGCCGCTCGAGCGACGGGCGCCAGAGCTCGAGCACCTCATCCGGGAGCTCGTCCTCGGCCGGGACGCGGAGCCAGGTCAGCTGTTCCTCGGCGCGCATCGAAGTGAGTTTAGAGCCGCGATGCGTTAGGGTCCTCGAACGATGGCCGCCGCAGCCCCTGTGCCCAGCGTGAAGAAGCACCGCGTCTGGGTCTGGACGATCATCGTCGTCGCCGCGATCGTCACGCTCATCGGCTCGCTGACGGTCTTCGTCAAGCGCGAGGCCCTGAACTCGCAGGCGTTCTCGAACACGAGCGTGAAGATGCTCCAGGACCAGCAGATCCGGGACGCGCTCTCGGTCTACCTGACCGACCAGCTCTTCAACAACGTCGACGTGCAGGCGCAGCTCGAGGGGATCCTGCCGAAGCAGACGAAGTCGCTCGCCGGTCCCGCCGCCGGGCTGCTGCGCCAGTTCGCTCCGCGCGCCGCGAGCGACATCCTCGCCCAGCCTGCGGTCCAGAACCAGTTTCAGACGCTCACCTACAACGCCCACAAGCGCTTCCTCGCGATCATCAACGGGAAGAGCTCGGGCGCCGTCCAGACCGAGAACGGCGAGGTCGTGCTCGATCTGCACCCGATCGTCCAGCAGCTCGCCGACCGGCTCGGCCTCGGCGCGCAGATCAAGCCCGACGCGGGGCGGCTCGTCGTCTTCAGCTCGAGCCAGCTCAAGCTCGTCCAGGACTCGGTGAAGGCGATCAAGGTGCTGAACGTCTTCCTGATCATCCTCGTGCTCATCCTCTACGCCGTCGCGGTCTGGCTGGCGGCAGGCTGGCGGCACGCGGCGCTCCGCGGCACCGGCTGGAGCCTCGTGATCGTCGGAGTCCTGCTGCTCGTCGTGCGGCGGGTCGTCGGCAACCAGATCGTCGGCTCGCTGGTCAAGACGGACTCCGACAAGACGGCCGCGAAGCACGCGTGGCTGATCGGCAGCCAGCTGCTCTCCAACGTGGCCTGGGCGATCGTCTTCTACGGCGTCGCAGTCGTGATCGCCGCGTGGCTCGCGGGCACAACCCGGCCCGCGACAGCGATCCGCCGCTGGCTCGCCCCCGCCTTCAAGGAGCGGAACGGCATCGTGATCGCCGCCGCCGTCGTGCTCTACCTGCTGCTGATCCTCTGGGGCCCGACGCCGGCGCTCCAGCAGTGGTGGGGGATCCTGCTCGGCGCGGCGCTCTTCGCGATCGGCTACTGGGCGCTGCGCCGCGAGACGCTGGTGGAGTTCCCGGAAGCCGGAGGCACTGCGCAGTCGATCGATCTGCGCGCAAGCTGGAACAAGCTGCGCGGCGGCTCCAAGGGCGGCGGCTCCGAGCCGCCGGCGCCGCCTGCCTCGACCGCCTAGCGCGTCCGCGCGAACCGCTGGACGGCGGCGAGGAGCTCCTCCGTCTTCTCCGTCGCGGCCTTGCGGTCGCCCGCGGCGATCGCGTCCGTGACGCAGTGGTTCACGTGAGCGTCGAGGAGCTGGAAGGCGAGGCTCTCGAGCGCGGTGTTGACCGCCGCGATCTGCGTGAGGATGTCGATGCAGTAGCGCTCGTCCTCGACCATCCGCTCGATTCCGCGCACCTGCCCTTCGATTCGGTGGAGGCGCTTGATCAGCGCGTCCTTCTGTTCGACGTAACCGTGGGTCATGCGATTCCCTCCCGGCTGCTCGAGAAACGGCGCAGCCTCAGGCTGTTTGTGACGACGAAGACGCTGGAGAAGGCCATCGCCGCCGCGGCGACGACCGGATCGAGGAGCCCGGCCATTGCGAGCGGGATCGCTGCGACGTTGTAGGCCAGGGCCCAGAAGAGGTTGCCCTTGATCGTGCCCAGCGTCCGGCGGGCGAGCCGGATCGCGTCGGCGGCTGCGCGCAGGTCGCCGGAGACGAGCGTGATGTCGGAGGCCTCGATCGCGGCGTCGGTGCCGGTGCCGACCGCCAGGCCGAGGTCGGCCTGGGCGAGCGCGGGCGCGTCGTTGACGCCGTCGCCGACCATCGCCACGACCTCACCGGTCTCCTGCAGGCGCTTCACCTCGGCCGCCTTGCCGTCGGGGAGCACTCCGGCGAGCACGCGCTCGATCCCGACCTCGGCCGCGATCCGCTCGGCGGCCTCGCGGGTGTCGCCGGTGAGCAGCACGGGAGTGAGGCCGAGCGCCTTCAGCTCCCGGATCGCCTCGGCGCTCGTCGGCTTGACGGTGTCACGCACTGCGAGGGTCGCCCGGTCGAGGCCGTCCCACGCGACCACGCCGCGCTCGATGCGCACCTCGTGGCCCTCGACGACGCCCTCGACGCCGAGGCCGGGCAGGTTGCGAAAGCCGGTCACCGACGGGAGCCGGCCGAGCTCGGCGAGGGCCGCGTCGGCGACCGCGCGCGCGACGGGATGCTCGCTCGCGCCCTCGAGCGCCCCGGCGAGCCGGAGCACCTCGGTGCGCGAGGCGCCGTTCAGGAGCTCGATCCCGGCGAGCTCGAGCGTGCCGGCGGTGACCGTGCCGGTCTTGTCGAGCACGACGGTGTCGATCCGCCGGGTCTGCTCCAGCACCTCCGGGCCCCGGATCAGGATCCCGAGCTGGGCGCCGCGCCCCGTCCCGACCATGAGCGCGGTGGGCGTGGCGAGGCCGAGCGCGCAGGGGCAGGCGATGATCAGCACTGCGACCGCCGCGCTGAAGGCCACGGTGGCGCTCCCTCCGAAGGCGAGCCAGCCGACGAGCGTCGCGAGCGAGATCAGCGATCACGATCGGCACGAAGACCGCCGAGACGCGGTCGACGAGCCGCTGGATCGGTGCCTTGCCCGCCTGTGCCTCGGCCACGAGCCGGGTGATCCGGGCGAGGGCGGTCTCGCGCTCCGACGGCCGTCGCGCGCACGACGAGGCGCCCGTAGGTGTTGAGCGTCGCGCCCACGACCTCGCCGCCGGGGCCGACCTCGACGGGGATCGGCTCGCCCGTGAGCATCGACTGGTCGATCGCCGACTCGCCGAGCTCGACGACGCCGTCGGTGGCGATCTTCTCGCCCGGCCGGACGACGAACCGGTCGCCGGGGCGCAGCTCGTCGACGGGAACGAGCACCTCGTCCTCGCCGCGGAGGACACGCGCCTCCTTCGCGCCGAGCTCGAGCAGCGAGCGGATCGCCTCGCCCGAGCGGCGGCGCGCGCGAACCTCGAGGTAGCGGCCGAGCAGGATCAGCGTGGTGATCGCGGCCGCGACCTCGAAGTACGTGTCGGCGTCGATCCCGGCGAGCAGGACGACGGCGGACCACGTCCAGGCCGAGAGCGTGCCGAGCGAGATCAGCGTGTCCATCGTCGCCGCGCGATGCCGCAGGTTGAGCGCCGCGGCGCGGTGGAACGGCCAGCCTCCCCAGAAGACGACCGGCGTCGCCAGCGCGAGCGCGAGCCACTCCCAGCCCCGGAACTGGAGCGGCGGCGCCATCGCGAGCAGGGCGAGCGGGGCGGTGAGGACGGCGGAGACGACGAGGCGGGCGCGCCAGGCGCGGCTCGGGTCCTCGCCGGGCACGGCGTCGGCCGGGAGCGACGCGTGATAGCCGGAGGCCTCGACCGCGGCGAGCAGGTCGTCGACCTGCACGCTGTCGGGATCGAAGCTGACGGTGGCCTCGTCGGTCGCGTAGTTGACGGTCGCCTCGACGCCGTCGAGCCGGTTCAGCGTCTTCTCGACGCGGACCGCGCAGGAGGCGCAGGACATCCCTTCGATCTCGAGCTGGACGGTCTCCGCCATACCCTCAATATACCCACGGGGGGTACCGGGGCATCGGGGGAAACACGGATTCTCAGATCTGCCAGGTACCGCCCGTGATCAGCGGTATCGATCCTCCGTTCGCGGCCGTTCCCGTCACCTCGAGATCGTCGGTGCCGATCATCACGTCGACGTGGAGATTGGCACGGTTGACCCCCCGCCGTGCGTCGGGGCGGCGGGTGAGGCCGAAGCCCGCCCCGAAGGCGATATGGGCCGCCGCGTTCTCGTCGAGCAGCGTGTTGAAGTAGACCCGCTTGCTCTGTCCGATCCGCGAGCTCGCGTCCACGAGCGCCACCTCGCCGAGCCGTCGCGCGTTCGGCTCGCTGTCGAGGAAGGCGGCGAGGAAGTCCCGATCGGCGTCGGTGGCGGCTTCGAGCCGGACGAGGCGCCCGCTGCGGAACTCGCCGGCGATCCCCTCGATCAGGCGGCCGCGGAACGAGAGGGGCAGCGAGCAGCGGAAGGTGCCCGTCGCGGCGCCCGCCTGCGGGCTCGTGTAGCACTCCTCGGTCGGCACGTTCGCCGAGATCACATGGCCGTAAGCGTCGGCTCGGCGACCGCCGACGAAGACCGTTCCCGGCGAGAGGCCGACCTCGAGGTCGGTGCCCGGGCCGTGGAAGCGAAGCCGTACGAGGCCGAGCTCGGTGAGGACGCGCG
>CAVUZM010000014.1:0-348692 GCA_963746005.1 uncultured Actinomycetes bacterium
CGCCGATGACCACTCTGGCAGGCAAGACGGCGATCGTCACCGGCGCGTCGAGCGGGTTCGGCGCGGCCACCGCGCGCCTGCTCGCGGAGGCCGGCGTCCGCGTCTGCGGCGGCGCGCGCCGGATCGAGCGGCTCGAGACCGAGATCGCGCTCCCGCTCGACGTCACCGACCGGACAGCTGCGCCGCCTTCGTCGTCCGCGCCGTCCACGAGCTCGGCGGGATCGACATCCTCGTCAACAACGCCGGGCTCGCGCTCGGCCGCGTCCCCGCCGACGAGGAGACCGAGGAGGACGAGCGCGCGATGATGGAGACGAACGTGCTCGGCCTGATGCGGATGACCAGGCTGTGCCTCCCGCACATCCGCGACGGCGGCCACATCGTCAACCTCGGCTCGATCGCCGGCCGCGCCGCGTACCCGAACGGCTCCGGCTACATCGCCTCGAAGTTCGCGGTGCGCGGCTACACCTACGCGCTGCGCGAGGACCTGCTCGGCCGCCCGATCCGCATCACCACCGTCGACCCCGGCGCCGCCGAGACCGAGTTCTCGCTCGTCCGCTTCAAGGGCAACGCGGAGACCGCGAAGTCCGTCTACGAGGGGATCGACCCGCTCACCGCCGACGACGTCGCCGAGTGCATCCTCTTCGCGCTCACCCGCCCGCCGCACGTCAACATCGACGAGCTCGTGGTCAAGGCGCTCGCGCAGTCGAGCGGAGCAAGGTTCCACCGCAGCACCTGATGGCGCTGACGATCCTCGAAGGCTCGACGTTCTGCATCTGCGACGACCGCGGCGATCTCGGCGCGATGACGGGCGGGCTGTTCGCGCTCGACACGCGCTTCCTCTCGCGCATGTTCCTCACGATCAACGGCGCGACGCCGCTCCTGCTCTCGTCCGGTCACGGCGAGTACTTCTCGGCCGCGTTCTTCCTCCGCAACCCGCTCGCCGGCGACCTGCCGCAGGACGTGCTCTCGATCAAGCGCGAGCGCTTCGTCGGCGACGGGATGCAGGACAAGATCACGGTGCGCAACGAGGGGATGGAGCCGGTCTCGTTCGAGCTCGCCCTCGAGCTCGGCACCGACTTCGCGGACATCCTCTCGGTGAAGGAGCACGACTTCGCGCTCGGCGACCCGCTCCACGCGCATCCGCTGCCCGCGCTCGTCGAGCCGCGCTTCGACACCGAAGGCGAACCAGTTCGTCTTCCGCGACCCCGGCGGCAGCGACATGACGCAGGTGATCCTGTCGCGGCCGGGCGAGGTCGAGGGCGGCTTCGTTCGCTACCGGATCGCGCTCGGCCCGCGCGAGTCGTGGGACGTCCGCCTCGACGTCGTCGTCTCGATGGACGGCGACGAGGTCGTGCCCCATCTCGCCGAGCGCCGCTTCGGCGAGGAGCGCAGCCACGTCTCCGAGTCGCTCGCCGCCTGGGAGCTGCGCGTGCCGCAGCTCCGCGCGAGCTGGGACGCGCTCCACCGCTCCTTCGGCCAGTCGGTCGCCGACCTCGCGTCGCTGCGGATGCGCGGCGACGGGCGCGCCGGGATCGGCCTGCTGCCGGCGGCGGGGATGCCGTGGTTCATGACCGTGTTCGGGCGCGACACGCTGATCACCTCGCTCCAGACGCTGCTGTTCGGGCCGGAGCTCGCCCGCGGCGCGCTCGGCGTGCTCGCCGACCTCCAGGCGCGGGAGGAGGACGCCTCGATCGACGCCGAGCCGGGGAAGATCGTGCACGAGGTGCGCCACGGCAAGGCGGCGGAGAAGTGGTTCGCCCGCTACTACGGCTCGATCGACGCGACGCCGCTCTACCTCGTCCTGCTCTCGGAGGTCTGGCGCTGGACCGACGACACGCCGCTCGTGCGCGAGCTGAAGGAGCCGGCGCTGCGCGTGCTGGACTGGATCGACCGCTACGGCGACCGCGACGGCGACGGCTTCGTCGAGTACGAGCGGCGCACCGAGCGCGGGCTCGAGAACCAGTCGTGGAAGGACTCGGGCGACTCGCAGCGGTTCGCCGACGGGCGGCTCGCCCATACGCCGATCGCGCCGAGCGAGGTGCAGGGCTACGTCTACGACGCGAAGCTCCGCACGGCCGAGCTGGCGCGGAAGGTGTGGCGCGACTCCGCGCTCGCCGACCGGCTCGAGCGGGAGGCGGCCGAGCTGAAGCAGCGGTTCGACGAGGCGTACTGGGTCGAGGAGCGCGGCGGCTACTACGCGCTCGCGCTCGACGGCGACAAGCGGCAGGTCGACTCGATGTGCTCGAACATGGGCCACCTGCTCTGGTCGGGGATCGTCCCCGACGAGCGGGTGGACGCGGTCGTCGACCGGCTGATGGGCGACGACCTCTGGTCGGGCTGGGGCGTCCGCACGATGTCCGCCGCCGACGCGGCGTACAACCCGCTCAGCTACCACAACGGCACGGTCTGGCCCCACGACAACTCGCTGGTCGCCGCGGGGCTCGCCCGCTACGGCCGCTGGCCCGAGGCGCACCGGATCATCCGCGTCACGATCGCCGCGGCGCACCACTTCGGCTACCAGCTCCCGGAGGTGTTCGCCGGGCTGCACCGCTCCGAGACGGGGTTCCCGATCGCCTATCCGACCGCCGCGCGGCCGCAGGCGTGGGCGGCCGGCGCGCCCGTGCTGCTGCTCCAGCTCCTGCTCGGGCTCTCGCCGGACCAGCGCAACCACCGCCTCGACACCGTCGCGCCGCCCGAGGTGCCGAGCTGGGCGGGCTCGGTGCGGCTCGTCGGGCGTGCGCGCGTTCGACCAGGTCTGGGACGTCCATCTCGAGGACGGGCACGTTAGGGTTGAGGAAGCGTGAAGATCGCCGTCCTCGCACCGGTCTGGTTCCCGGTGCCGCCGACCGGCTACGGCGGCACGGAGTGGATCGTCTCCCTGCTCGCCGACGGGCTCGTCGACGCGGGGCACGAGGTCACGCTCTTCGCCTCGGGCGACTCGCACACGAAGGCCGAGCTCGTCTCGGTCTTCAAGGAGGCGCCGAGCCACCACATCGGCCTCTCGTTCTGGGAGCTGCGCCACGCCCTCACCTGCTTCGTGCACGCGGCCGAGTTCGACGTGATCAACGACCACTCGGGCCCGCCGGCGGCGGCGCTCGGCCAGGCCGTCGCGACGCCGGTGATCCACACGATCCACGGCCCGCTCGACGATCCGCCCGGCGAGCTGTACGCCGAGCTCGGCAAGTTCGCCCCCGACGTGGGCCTGATCTCGATCTCGATGAACCAGCGCAAGCCGCGGCCCGACCTGAACTGGATCGCCAACTGCCCGAACGCGCTCGACCTCGAGCTCTATCCGTGCCATCCGCACCGCGGCGACTACCTGCTGTTCCTCGGCCGGATGAGCGCCGACAAGGGCTGCCACCGCGCCGTCGCGGTCGCGCTCGAGACCGGGCTGCCGCTGAAGATCGCCGGCAAGAACCGCGAGCCGGCCGAGAACGCCTACTTCGACGAGTACATCCGCCCGCACCTCTCCGACCAGATCGAGTACCTCGGCGAGGTCACGCACGGCGAGAAGGT
This sequence comes from uncultured Actinomycetes bacterium, assembly GCA_963746005.1. Taxonomy (GTDB): domain Bacteria; phylum Actinomycetota; class Thermoleophilia; order Gaiellales; family Gaiellaceae; genus CAVQZA01. The sequence goes on from CAVUZM010000014.1 coordinate 3,517, forward strand.
CGAGCTGCTGCAGAACGCGCGCGCGACCCTCTTCCCGATCAAGTGGGAGGAGCCGTTCGGCCTGGTGATGATCGAGTCGATGGCCTGCGGCACGCCGTGCATCGCGACGCGCTGGGGCGCGGTGCCCGAGGTGATCGACGACGGCGTGAGCGGGATCATCGTCGACGAGTGGCAGCAGATGCCCGCGGCGCTGGAGCGGGCCGACGCGCTCGACCCGCTGGAGCTCCGCCGCCACGCGAGCGAGCGCTTCTCGCCCGAGCGGATGGTCGCGGACTACCTCGCCGCCTACGAGATCGTGATCGCGGGCTGAACCCGGCGGAGCGTGCGCACCTCGCGCACGCTCAGCACGGCGAGCGCGGCGACGATGTTCACCACGCCGACGGCGTACAGCGTCGTGCTCGTCCCGATCGCATCGGCGATCGGCCCCGCGAGCGCCAGGCCGAGCGGGATCAGGACGCACGAGCCCGAGCGCGTCGTAGGAGGAGACGCGCGAGAGCTTGTCGCCCGGGATCTCCTGCTGGATCGCGGTGTCCCAGTTGACGCCGAAGGCCTCGATCCCGATCCCGGCGAGCAGGGCGCAGGCGCAGACCGCCGCGAGCGCGAGCGGCACCGCGAGCGCGACCATCAGGAGCGACTCGAGCATCACGCCGAGCGTCGCGACGAGCAGGAGCCGGCGCGGTCGCAGCCGCAGCTGCAGCATCCCGCCGAGCAGGAGCCCGGCCGACTCGCACTTGTCAGGACGAGCCCCCAGCCCGGCGGCTCCGCCGAGCGACTGCTTCGCGACCGCCGGCCCGAGCACCGACTCGGCGCCCACGATGAGGGCGTTCATCACCCCGAACTGGAGCACGATCGCCCATAGCCAGGTGCGCGAGGAGAACTCGCGCCAGCCTTCGCGCGAGCTCGGCGAGGAAGTGGCTTCCCTCCATCCGCAGCCCGGCGGGGAGGCTCATCAGCCCGATCAGCAGGGCGCCGAGGAAGAACGTCGCCGCGTCGACGGCGATCGCCGTGCCCGGGCTCGTCGCGGCGACGAGCACGCCGCCGATCGCGGCGCCGACGATGTTCGTCGCGTTGAGGCCGAGGCGGAGCAGTGCGTTCGCGCTCTGGAGCATCGTCTCCGGCACCGTCTGCGGGACGATCCCGACCGAGGCGGGGAAGAAGAACGCCAGCGAGACGCCGTTCGCGGCCGCCAGAGCGATCAGCATCCAGACCTGCGCCGTTCCGGTCAGGAGCAGCGCCGCGAGCACGGCCTGGGTCGCGCCGGAGACGATGTTCGACGCGACCATCACCTGGTTGCGCTTGAGCCGGTCCGCCCAGATCCCGCCCAGCAGGATGAACAGCACCATCGGCACGCTGCGGGCGGCGAGGACAAGGCCGAGATCGGTCTTCGAGCCGGTGAGGTCGAGCACCGCGAACGCGAGCGCGATCGACGCGATCGCGTTGCCGAGCACCGAGACCGTCCGGCCGGCGAACAGCAGCCGGAACTGGCGCTCGGCGAGCGGGCCGAGGCGCCCGGCGAGCCTCACTCCTGTTCGGCCTTCTTGTCCCAGTAGCGCCTGAGACCTGCGTAGGACTGCGTGAGCGGCATCGCGACCTCGAACTCCTCGACGCTCTCCTCGCCGCCCGCCCTGATCTCGTCGGTCACGGCTGCGATCCACTCCTCCTCGCCGGCGCCGGCGCCGACGAGGCCTCCCCAGCGCTCGATCCGCGCGCGGAGCTCGGCGATATGGCGACCGGGGTCGTCGGCGACGCCGAAGTGGACGAGGGCGATCCGCTCGGGCGCGCGCCGGTCGATCTCGTCCAGCGTGCGCTGCCACCCCTCGAGGTCGATGTCGGGCGGCGGCGTCGGCAGGAGCACGAAGGTGCCCGGCTGGATCCGCACTCCGGCCGCGTCGCCCGCGTACAGGACGTCCGTCCCGCATGTAGCAGACGTGGTGGCTCGCGTGGCCGGGGGAGGGGAAGCAGTCGAAGTCGAGCACGCGGTCGCCCACCACGGAGACGTTCGCCTCCGGGATCGGCGCGAGCTCGCCCCAGAGCCGGTCGAAGTCGTCGCCGTAGAGCCGCCGGGCGGAGCGCTCGAGCCGGCTCGGGTCGACGAGGTGAGGGGCACCGATCTCCGAGACGTGCACGCGCAGCCCCGGGTTCTCGCGCACGAGCACCCCGGCCGCGCCCGCGTGGTCGAGGTGGATGTGCGAGAGCAGCAGGTGGCGCAGGTCGCCGACCTCGAGCCCGTTCGCGGCGAGCCCCTCCTTCAGGTGGGGCAGCGCGCTCGCGGGGCCGCAGTCGAAGAGCGCGGGCCCGTCCGGGGTCTCGAGCAGGTAGCAGCCGATCACCCGCTCGAGGCCGAGGTGGTGCAGGTCGATCAGGTTCAAGCGCGCGCGGCCGACCGGACGAGAGCCGTCTCGAGGTCGGCGATCAGGTCGTCGGCCGACTCGATCCCGACCGAGAGGCGGACGAGCTCGCGCGGGGGCGCGGTCGGGCCGTCGACGGTCGAGGCGTGTGTCATCCGGTACGGGTGCTCGATCAGGCTCTCGACCCCGCCGAGCGACTCGGCGAGCTGGAAGATCTTCGTGCGGGCGACGAGCGCGACGGCCTCCTCCTCCGACCCGGCGAGGAACGAGACCATCCCGCCGAAGTCGCGCATCTGGCGCGCGGCGAGCTCGTGGCCCGGGATGCGAGGCGAGGCCGGGGTAGAGCACGCGCTCGACCGCGGGGTGCCCGTCGAGGAACTCCGCGACGGCGCGCGCGTTCTCGCAGTGGCGCTCCATCCGCAGCGCGAGCGTCTTGAGCCCGCGCAGCACGAGCCAGCTGTCGAACGGGCCGGGCACCGCGCCGAGCGACTTCTGCAGGAAGCGCAGCCGCTCGCCGAGCGCCTGGTCGTTCGTGGCGACGAAGCCGCCGACCACGTCGGAGTGGCCGCCGAGGTACTTCGTCGTCGAGTGGACGACGAGGTCGGCGCCGAGCTCGAGCGGGCGCTGCAGGTACGGGGTCGCGAAGGTGTTGTCGACCACGAGGATCGCGCCGACGCGGTGCGCCGCCTCGGCGATCGCGCGGATGTCGACGATGTTCAGGAGCGGGTTCGTCGGGCTCTCGATCCAGACGAGCCGCGTGTCCGCTCGTCGATCGACGCCGGCGATCTCCTCCGCGGGAACCCAGTCGGCGATGTAGCCCTTCGGCTCGTACACCTGCGAGAGCATCCGGTAGACGCCGCCGTAGACGTCGTTGACGAGGACGATGCGCTGGCCCGGGTCGACGAGGTGCATGATCGTCGTCGTCGCGCCGATCCCCGAGGCGAAGGCGAGCCCGTGCTCGGCGCCCTCGAGCGAGGCGAGGCAGGTCTCGAGCGCCGTTCGCGTCGGGTTCGCGACGCGCGCGTAGTCGTAGCCCTTGTGCTGCGCCGACCGCCTCCTGGACGTAGGTCGAGGTCTGGTAGATCGGCGTGATGATCGCGCCGGTGGCCGGGTCGGGCTCCTGGCCCGTGTGGATGGCTCGCGTCTCGAAGTCCATCAGCGGACGATGGTATCGAGTCCGAGCGGGAAGGCGAGCCGCGCGAGGGCCTTGTCGAGCGCCTCGTCGAGCGCGCCGGAGCGGCGCACGCCGGTCTCGCGGTGGAAGGCCTGCACCCGCAGCGTCCCGGCCTTGCGGTCGGACTTGAGGTCGGCGCGGCCGACGATCCGGTCGCCGCGCAGCAGCGGCAGCACGTAGTAGCCGTACACCCGCTCGGGCTGCGGCTTGTAGACCTCGATCAGGTGGTCGAAGCCGAGCACGCGCCGCGCGAAGTCGCGATCCCAGAGCAGGTTGTCGAACGGCGAGAGCAGGACGGCGCCGCTCGGCTCGGCCTCGAGCTCGGCGTCGGCCGGGACGAGCACCGGCGCGCCGCCGTCGTCGACCTGCGAGCCGCCGCAGCTCCCCCTCGGCGATCAGCGCCTCGACGTGCGGCCGGAGCCGCGCGACGCCGCCCCGAAGCCGGTAGTGCTCCTTCACGCCGAACTCGGTCAGCGCGCCGCGGGCGCGGACGGCCCGGAGCGTCAGCCCTCGCAGCCACTCGGCCTCGCTCGGCACCGGCTGGTCGAGCAGCTCCTGCGGGATCACGCGCTCGGGCAGGTCGTACAGGCGCTGGAACCCCTCGCGGCCCGCGATCACGAGGCGCCCCGCCGTCCAGAGCGCGTCGAGCATCCGCTTGGCCGGCTTCCAGTTCCACATCCCGCCGCCGCCCTCGCCCTCGAAGTGGCGCGAGGCGAGCGGGCCGCGCTCGCGGATCTCGCCGAGCACGTGGTCGGCCAGCTCCGGGTCGCCCTCGATCACGGGCCCGTACCAGTGGTGGACGTGCCGCTCGAGCATGCGGTGGCGGAACAGCGGCCAGTCCTCGACCGGGAGGAGACAGGCCTCGTGGGCCCAGTACTCGAAGATCTTCCCCTGGCGGAGCAGGCGCGAGACCGTCGCGCGCGGGTAGTTCCCGACCCGCGAGCTGAGCACGATCCGGTGGCTGCGCTCGACCGTCGAGATCGAGTCGAGCTGGACACACGAGAGGCGGCGGACGGCCTCGCGCACCTCGCGCGCAGTGCCCTTCCGGCGCGCGGGTCGCGTACCCCTGGTGCGCGACGACGTAGCGGCGCAGCCGGTCGACCGGGATCGACTCCACTAGCGCTGGCGGGCGACGAACTCGAGCAGGTCGGAGCGCGTCACCACGCCGACGGGCCTGCCGTCGCGGGCGACGACGACCGCGGGCGCACCGCCGGTCAGCTCCGCGAAGACGCGGTCGATCGACTCCGACGCCTCGACGGCGGCGAGCGGCGGCTGCATCGCGGCGGCGACGTCCTCGTTCAGCGCGTCCCCGTTCGTGAACACGCGCTCGAGCAGCCCGCGCTCGTTGAGCGAGCCGACGATGTCCGAGAGCACCTCGGGCGGGTCGTTGCGCGCGACGACGAGCTGCGAGATCCCGTAGCGCTGCATCACCTCGATCGCGTGGCTCACCTTGTGGTGCGAGCCGACCGCGACGAGGCCGGGCACGCCGTCCTCCTTCGCCTCGCGCAGCACGTCCTCGACCGGCGGCACGGGCGCGCGCCGCTCGAGGAAGCCGTACTCGAGCATCCAGTTGTCGTCGTAGAACTTCGAGAGGTAGGAGCGGCCGGAGTCGGGGATCATCGAGAGGATCCGCGCCTCGGGCCCGAACCGCTCGGCGACCTGGAGTGCCGCCCACACCGTCGTGCCGCCCGAGCCGCCGGCGAGGATCCCCTCCTCGCGCGCGAGCCGGCGCGCGGTGAGGAACGAGTCGCGGTCGGAGACGCGGATCCACTCGTCGACGACGGCCGGGTCGAGCGTCTCGGGCCAGGTGTCCTTGCCGATCCCCTCGACGAGGTACGGGTGCTCCGGGTGCTCGGCGTCCGAGGTGAAGATCGAGCCCTCCGGGTCGGCGCCGACGATCAGCACCTCGGGCCGGCGCTCCTTGAAGTAGCGGCCGACGCCGGTGATCGTGCCGCCGGTGCCGACCGAGATCACGATCGCGTCGACCTGCCCGCCGTCGGTCTGCTCCCAGAGCTCGGGCCCGGTCTGCTCGTAGTGGGCGGTCGGGTTGGCCTGGTTCGAGTACTGGTCGGGCTTGAAGCCGCCGGGGATCTCCTCGGCGAGGCGGTCGGAGACGGAGTAGTAGCTCTCGGGCGAGTCGTGGTCGACCGCGGTCGGCGTGATCACGACCTCGGCGCCGTAGGCCCGGAGCATCGAGATCTTCTCCTGGCTCATCTTGTCCGGCATCACGAAGATGCAGCGGTAGCCCTTGATCGCCGCCGCGATCGCGAGGCCGACGCCCGTGTTGCCGGAGGTCGGCTCGACGATCGTGCCGCCGGGCTTGAGCTTCCCGTCCCGCTCGGCCGCCTCGATCAGCGCGAGGCCGATCCGGTCCTTCACCGAGCCGCCGGGGTTCAGGTACTCGAGCTTGGCGAGCAGCTCCGGCCCGTCCGGCGGCGAGAGCTTCTGCAGGCGCACGATCGGCGTGTCGCCGACGAGGTCGAGGACGGTCGGGTACTCGCGCGGCATCGGCGCGAAGCCTACTGGCTACTTGGCTCTGATGGTCGCGTCGCTGGAGGGGTAGTAGACCGACTCGTGCCCGTCCTCCCAGCGAACGCGGTAGTGCGGGTGACCGGGCTCGCCGAGCACCTCCTCGATCACACCGGTGCTGGCGTGCTCGCTGACCGAGTGGCCCGCGATCACGATCTCGTCGCCGACCGTGCCGACGATCTGCGTCTTCATGACGACCTCCTTCCGTACCTAGGCCATCGTCGCACCGCCCCGGCCGCGGGCGCATCGTGGTAAGCCCGGATCAGTTGCGCCCGGGCTCTTGCAGGTCGTCTTCGGGTGGGCGGCGGGGGCTCTCGCCCCGCCGCCCACCTCTCGGAGCTCAGCACACGACGATGATCTCGAAGTCCGTCGCGACGTTCAGTCCGTTGTCCCTGAAGGAGACGTCGGCGGAGTAGTCGTGCATCACGACCGAGCCGATCGCGGACTGGTCGACCGACGCGAAGGGGTTGCTGCTCCTGGCCCCCGGCGAGACCGTCGCCGAGCAGTCCCCGACGGGGTTCTCGAAGTTGACGTGGTAGGTGTAGTGGGGGTACCCGTCGGCGGCGACCTCCTTGGCATCGCTGTTCGGCGCCAAGGCCCCCTGCGCGGTGACGTCCGCCATCATCACCGTTCGGCCGCTCCCCGCGGGGCCGGCAGGTCCGGCGGGGCCCTGCGGGCCGGCGGCGCCGGTCGCGCCGTCCTTTCCGTCTGCCCCGTCCTTTCCGGCCGGGCCCTGCGCTCCGGTCGCGCCCTGGGGGCCCGCCGGACCTGCCGGGCCGGTGTCGCCCGTGGCGCCGGGAGCTCCCGGCTGTCCCTGCTGTCCCGCCGGTCCCTGCTGGCTCCACGAGATCCGCGTCTCCAGAGCTGTGCAGTGGCTGAGCAGCGAGCTGCTCGGGAGCGACGGGTCGATCAGCCTGATGGTTCCGACTCCGTTCAGCTTGCAGGCCGTGAACACGCCGTTACCGTCGGGGATCGTCGCGTACGCGACTCCGGCGGCAACCGCGGAGACCGCGGCCGTGACTGCCACGAGGCCGACCGCACGACGACGGCCGATACGCCTGAACATGTGCTTCCCTCCGTTCTTGGCTGCCTGCCTGGATTGAGGGGAGGACTGTCTCCAAGGCACCGGAGCGGTGCAAGGCGTCGCTCAGTGGCGGAAGTGGCGCCGGCCGGTGACGACCATTGCGGCGCCCGCCGCCTCGACCGCGGCCGCCACCTCGCCGTCCCGCTTCGAGCCGCCCGGCTGGATGATCGCCGTCACGCCCATGTCGAGCGCGAGCTGCGGGCCGTCGGGGAACGGGAAGAACGCGTCGGAGGCCAGGACCGAGCCTCGCAGGTCGTGGCCGAGCTCGGTCGCCTTCTCGAGCGCGATCCGCACGGAGTCGACCCGGCTCATCTGGCCGGCGCCGATCCCGATCGTGGCGAGGTCCTTCGCGATCACGATCGAGTTGGAAGTCACGTGCTTGCAGACCCGCCACGCGAACAGGAGGTCGCCCCAGGCGCTCTCCTCGACGGTGCCGCAGGCGACCTCCATCAGCTCGCGGTCCTCGAGGTCCCAGTCGCGATCCTGGACGAGCAGGCCGCCGACCACCCGCTTGTAGTCCTTCTCGCCCGGGTCGTAGCGGCGCCGCTCGTGGTCGATCAGGATGCGCGTGTCGGGCTTGGCCTTCAGCGTCTCGAGCGCCTCGTCGTCGTAGCCGGGCGCGTAGAGCACGTCGATGAACCGCTCGGCCAGCGCCTGGCCGAGCGCCGCGCTCACGGGCCGGTTGACGGCACAGACCATCCCGAACGCCGAGACCGGATCGGAGGCGAGCGCCTTCAGGTAGGCCTCCTCCACGCTCCCCGCGACGGCGACCCCGCAGGGGTTCGCGTGCTTCACGATCACGCAGGCGGGCAGCTCGAACTCGCGCAGCAGCAGCTCCGCACGGTCGAGGTCGTACGCGTTGATCAGCGAGAGCGGCCGCCCGTGCAGCTGGGTGATGTTGGAGAGCAGGTGGCGCCGCGCGCCCGCCTCGCGGTAGTAGGCCGCCTGCTGGTGCGGGTTCTCCCCGTACGCGAGGTCGGTGACCTTCTCGAACGAGAGCGTGAGCAGCTCGGGGAAGCCCTCGCGGCCGTTGAACCAGCCGGCGATCGCGGCCTCGTACGCCGCGGTCGTCGCGAACGCCTCGGCGGCGAGCTGGCGGCGGGTGTCGAAGGAGATCTCACCGTTCGCGTCGAGCTCGTCGAGCACGAAGCCGTACTGGTCGGTGCGCGACACCGGCACGACATGGGCGAAGTTCTTGGCCGCGCCGCGCAGCATCGAGGGGCCGCCGACGTCGATCATCTCGACGGCCTCCTCCTCGGTCGTGCCGAAGGCGGCGGCGACGTCGGTGAACGGGTAGAGGTTGACGCAGACGAGGTCGAACGGCTCGATCCCGTGCTCGGCGAGCGTGGCGAGGTCCTCCTCGTTGTCGCGGCGGGCCAGGATCCCTGCGTGGATGCGCGGATGGAGCGTCTTGACCCGGCCGCCGAGCATCTCCGGCGACTCGGTGAGCGCCTCGACGTGACTGACCTTCAGCCCCAGCTCCTCGAGGAACGCGGCCGTGCCGCCGCTCGCGACCAGCTCGACGCCGAGCGCGTCGAGGCCGAGCGCGAACTGGTCGAGCCCGGTCTTGTCATAGACGGAAATCAGTGCCCGCTTGATCACGAGGCCACCAGCTCCCCGACGACGCGCGGCAGCAGCCGGTGCTCGACCTCCTGCACCCGGGCGCGCAGCGTCTCGACGGTGTCGTCCGCATAGACAGGCACCGGCTCGGCCGCGATCACCGGGCCGGTGTCGACGCCCTCGTCGATGAAATGGATGGTCGCCGCAGTCTCTACGACACCCGCGGCGAGCGTGTCCTCGATCGGATGCTCGCCGGGGAAGTCGGGCAGCCGCGCGGAGTGCGTGTTGACGATGCGGCCGCCGAAGCGCTCGAGGAACGGCTCGGTGAGCAGATGCATGTACCCGGCGCAGACGACCAGCTCGACCCCCTTTCCCTCGAGCCAGTCGGCCATCGCGGTGTCCCGGGCGGGCCGGTCCGGGTAGTCGCCGAGCTCGAAGACCGCGGTCGCGACTCCCGCTGTCTCGGCGCGCTCGAGCGCGCGCACGCCGGCCCTGTTCGAGGCGACCGCGATGACGGGCAGGCCCGCGTCGAGCAGCGCTTGCAGGTTCGTGCCCGCCCCGGAGACGAGGACGCCGATCATCCGAAGCGCACCCCTTCGCCCGGCTCGACAGCTCCGATCACGAGGCCGTCGCCCGCGTCCCCGGCCGGGACCACCGCGCAGAAGCCGATCCCGCAGTTGAACACCCGGAGCAGCTCGTCCTCCTCGACGCCCTGCTCGGCGAGCCAGTCGAAGACGGGTGGGCGTACCCAGGCGTGCGGGTCGATCCGCGCGCCCAGGCCCTCGGGCAGGACGCGGGAGAGGTTGCCCGCGATCCCACCGCCGGTCACGTGCGCGAGCGCGCGCACGTCGGCCCGCGCCCGCAGCGCGCGCACCTCGTCGAGGTAGAGCCGGGTCGGCGGCAGGAGGAGGTCGGCGTCGAACGGGCCGTCGCCGACGAGCGCGCGCACGAGCGTGAAGCCGTTCGCGTGGATGCCCGCCGAGGCGAGGCCGAGCACGACGTCGCCGGCCTCGCAGCGGGAGCCGTCGATCAGCCGCTCGCGGTCGACGATGCCGACGCAGGTGCCGGCGAAGTCGAGCTCCTCCTCGCGGTAGATCCCGGGCAGCTCGGCCGTCTCGCCGCCGAGGATCGCGCAGCCGGCGGCACGGCAGACCTCCGCGGCGCCCTCGACGAGCTCGGTGAGCTGGTCGAGGTCGACCGAGTTCGCGGCCACGTAGTCGAGGAAGAACAGCGGCTCGGCCCCGGTCGTGAGCACGTCGTTGATGCAGTGCGCCGCCAGGTCGGCGCCCGTCCAGCGGAGCTTGCCGGCGCGGCGCGCGAGCACGAGCTTCGAGCCGACGCCGTCGGTCGAGGCCGCGAGCAGGCGTCGCTCGTCCAGCGCGTACAGCCCCGCGAAGCCGCCGAGGGCGCTGATGGTGCCCTCCGTGCGCGTCGACTCGACCGCCGCCCGAAGCCGGTCGACGAGGGCCACGGCCTTCTCGAGCGAGACCCCCGCGGAGTCGTAGGTGCTCACCGGCCGAGTCTATTCCGCCCGGCTACAGGAAGAGCTCGGCGTGGAGCTCCGGGCGCCCGGCCGGGCCGCCCGGAAGGAAGCGGACCGCCGTCTCGCCGATCTCCACGCTGTCCCGCCGCGCGTCGAGGTCGAGCAGGTCGGCGAGCGCCCGGGCCTTCGCCTCGGGTCGTCCGCGAGCAGGTGCAGCTCGGCGAGGTGCAGCTCCTCGGTCTGCTCGAGCAGCTCGTCGATCCAGTCGCGAGGCGGGTGCAGCTCGAGGCGGTAGCCCGCGCCGGTGGTCACGAAGGTGCGCCTGCCGGAGCGTTCCTGGACGCGCAGCCCGCGCGCGGCGGCCCGCTCGAGCGTCTCGGCGAACTCGTCCTCGTCGAGCGCAACGCCGAGGTGGTCGACGCGCGGGAGCACCCACTGGCCGGGCTGGACGACGATGTTGACGGCGCCGCGCTCGAGCTCCGAGAGGCGCAGCCGGAACCCGCGCGCGTCGAGCTCCTCCCACGAGACGCCCGGCTCGAACGAGACCGGCGCGTCGCCGACGCGGCCGTGGCGGGCGACGAGCTCGAAGCCGAGCTTCGCGACGTAGCGGGCCTCGACCTCGCGCGCCTTGCGGGTGACGAGGTGGTAGTGGAAGAGCTGCATCGCGGCGCCGAGTGTACGCCGCGGACCTGGACCACGCGGACAGAGCCCGGGGTCAGGCACCGGGACATGTCCGAAGGAACCGTGGCTACGCGCGCACTGGCTCGAAGCGGAGCTTCTCCGCGTCGGCGGGGATCGCCGTCGGGTAGTCGCGCGTCAAGCACGCGCGGCACAGGTTCCTGGGCGGGAGCTGGGTCGACTCCTCGAGCCCCTCCAGCGAGAGGTAGGCGAGCGAGGTGGCGCCGATGTGCTCCCGGACCTCCTCGATCGTCCTCACGTTCGCGATCAGCTCGTCGGGATCGGCGAGGTCGATCCCGTAGAAGCACTGCCCGACCACCGGCGGCGACGAGATCCGCACGTGCACCTCCGTCGCGCCGGCTTCGAACAGCATCAGCACGATCGCCCGCGTCGTGTTCCCGCGCACGATCGAGTCGTCCACGATCACGACCCGCTTCCCCGCCACCTCGGCGACCGGGTGGAACTTCATCCGGATCCCCTGCTGGCGCATCTCCTGGTCGGGCTGGATGAAGGTGCGGCCCACGTAGCGGTTCTTGATCAGCCCCTCGCTGAACGGGATCCCGCTCGCGCGCGAGAAGCCGACCGCGGCCGGGGTGCCGGAGTCGGGGATCGGCAGCACGAGGTCGGCCTCCACCGGCGCCTCGTGGGCGAGGCGCTCGCCCATGCGGATGCGCGCGCCGTGAACCTCGACGCCGGAGAGCTGCGAGTCGGGGCGCGCGAGGTAGAAGAACTCGAAGATGCAGAGCGCGCCGCCGTTCGCGACCGGCACCGCCTGGGTCGCGCGGCACCCGCCGTCGTCGATCGCGACGAGCTCCCCGGGCGCGATCTCGCGGACGAACTCCGCGGCGACCAGGTCGAGCGCGCACGTCTCGGAGGCGACCACCCAGTCCTCGTGGATGCGGCCGAGGCAGAGCGGGCGGAAGCCGAACGGATCGCGGAACGCGAGCAGCGTCCCCTCGGAGAGCGCGACCACCGAGAAGGCGCCCTCGAGCTTGGCCATCGTGTTCGGCGACCGCCTGCTCGAGCGGGGCCTCGTCCGAGGAGATCAGCGCCGCGATCACCTCGGTGTCGGAGGTCGAGCCGAGCTTGACCCCGCGCGCCGCCAGCTCCTCCCGCAGCTTCGCCGTGTTGGTGAGGTTGCCGTTGTGGCCGAGCGCGACCGTCCTCGCCCGCCCGTGGTGGACGAGCGGCTGCGCGTTCGACCAGTGCGTCGAGCCGGTGGTGGAGTAGCGCGTGTGCCCGATCGCGGTCTGCCCGCGCAGGCCGCGCAGCTTCTGCTCGTCGAAGACCTGGGTGACGAGGCCGAGGTCGCGCAGGGCGGTGAGGCGGCCCCGGTCGGAGACGGCGATCCCGGCCGACTCCTGGCCCCGGTGCTGGAGCGCGAAGAGGCCGAAGTAGGCGAGCCGGGCCACGTCCCGGTCGTTCGCGTGGATCCCGAACACGCCGCACATCAGGCCCAGGCCTCCTTCAGCGCGGAGAGCGGCAGCCCGAGTAGCCGGTCGCCGCCGACGACGCCGATCCGTCGCAGTCCCTTCGAGCCGAGCCGCTCGACGTCCTCGGCCGGGCAGGCGATCACCGCGCAGCCGCCGCCCTCGCCGAAGAGCGAGAGTGGGCCGTCGGGCAGCTCGAGCTCGGCGCCGATCCCCGAGTGGAGCGCGGCCTCGGCGAGGCAGACCGCGAGCCCGCCGTCGGAGACGTCGTGCGCGAGCGTCAGGAGCGGGGAGGCCTTCCACAGGAAGCGGATCAGGGCCGCCTCGGCCGCGAGGTCGAGCGGCGCCGGCTCCCCGCCGAGCTCGCCGTACAGCGCCTGGTACTCGGAGCCGGCGAACGAGAGCTCGGGCTCGCCGGCGAGGAGGACGACGTCTCCTTCCTGCCACGCGCCCGGGACGCCCCGCACGTCGGCGACGAGGCCGACGCAGCCCACGACAGGCGTCGGGTGGATCGAGCGCCCGTCGCTGTCGTTGTAGAGCGAGACGTTGCCCGAGACGACGGGGATCCCGATCGCCTCCGCCGCCGCCGCGATCCCCTCGATCGCCTCGGCGAGCTCCCATGCGATCTCGGGCTTCTCGGGGTTGCCGAAGTTGAGGCAGTCCGTGAGTGCCAGCGGCTCCCCGCCGGCGCAGGCCACGTTCCGCGCCGCCTCGAGCACGGCGAGCGCACCGCCGCGTGCGCGGGTCGAGCGTCGCGAGGCGACCCTGTCCGTCGAGCGAGACCGCGAGCCCTCGCAGCGAGGGGCGCAGGCGCAGCACGGCCGCGTCGAGCCCCGGCCTGCGCACCGTGCGCGAGCCGACGAGGTGGTCGTAGCGCTCGTAGATCCAGGCGCGGCTGCGGACGTTCGGCGAGGCGAGCAGGTCGAGCAGCGCCCTCTCGTTGTCCGGCCCCCACGGCGGCGTCGCCTTCGCCGCGGGCCGCGGCTGCTTCGGGATGTCGTAGCGCGGGCACTCGTCGGTCAGCAGTCGCGCGGGGATCGAGCCGACCACCTCGTCGCCGTGGAAGGCGCGCAGGAGCCCGGAGTCGGTCACCTCGCCGATCGTCGTGCAGTGCAGCTCCCAGCGCTCGCACACCTCGGTCAGCGCCTCCAGCATCTGCGGCCGGACGACGGCGACCATCCGCTCCTGGCTCTCCGAGATCATGATCTCCCACGGCTCCATCCCCTCCTCGCGCAGCGGCACGCGGTCGAGGTGGATGTCGAGCCCGCACTCGGCGGCCATCTCGGCGAGCGACGAGGCGAGGCCGGCGGCGCCGCAGTCCTGCAGCGACTCGACGAGCCCGCGCTCGGTCAGCTCGACCGAGACCTCGATCAGCTTCTTGCCGGTGAACGGGTCGCCGACCTGGACGGACGGCCGCTTGTCGGCGTCGTTCTCGCCGAGCTCCTGGCTCGCGAGCACGCTCGCGCCGCCGATCCCGTCGCGGCCCGTGGTCGCGCCGTAGAGGACGACGAGGTGGCCGACCCCGGTCGCCTTCGCGGACATGAGCCGCTCGACCGGCAGCAGCCCGACGCACATCGCGTTGACGAGGCAGTTGTCCGCGTAGGACGGGTCGAAGACGGCCTCGCCGCCGACGGTCGGGATCCCGGTCGAGTTACCGTAGGCGCCGATCCCGGCGACGGCGCGGTCGAAGTGGTTGTCGGGCGCGCCGAAGCGCAGCCCGTCGAGCAGCGCGACCGGCCGCGCGCCCATCGCGACGATGTCGCGGAGGATCCCGCCGACCCCCGTCGCGGCGCCCTGGAACGGCTCGACCGCCGAGGGGTGGTTGTGGCTCTCGACCTTGAACGCGACCGCCTCGCCGTCGCCGAGGTCGATCACGCCCGCGTTCTCGCCCGGGCCCTGCAACACTCTGTCTCCCGTGGACGGAAGCCGCTTCAGCAGCCGTGCCGAGTGCTTGTAGCCGCAGTGCTCCGACCAGAGGAGCGAGAAGACGGCGAGCTCGAAGTGGTTCGGCTCCCGGGTGAGCAGCTCACAGATACGGTCGTACTCGCCGTTGGTAAGGCCGAGAGCACGATGAAGAGGCTGTTCCGCGACCCGCGTCAGATGAAACAGCATACCCGGGAAGGTGGACGGGTGACTCCGTCGTTGAACGCACTATGAGGCCCCGCTACCTCGTGATGCTGCTCGCCCTCTCGGCGATCTGGGGCTCCTCGTTCATGTGGATCAAGATCGGCGTGCGGGAGATCGCGCCGGCCACGCTCGTGTTCGGGCGGGTCGGGACGGGGATGCTCACCTTGATCCCCGTCGTGCTGGTCGCGCTCGGCGCCCGCGGCGCGTTCGCGGAGCTCCGGCGCAACTGGTGGCCGCTCTTCCTCGTGGGCGCGCTGAACGCCGCGGTGCCGTTCTGGCTCCTCTCGTGGAGCGAGACGCGGCTCGACTCGGGCCTGGCCGCGATCATCCAGGCGGCCGCGCCGATCTTCGTCGCGCTGCTCGCGCTTCGCTTCGTGCCCTCCGAGCGCGTGACCGGCTGGCGCCTCGTCGGCCTGCTCGTCGGCTTCGCCGGAGTCGGCCTGCTCGTCGGCGTGCAGAAGGGAGGGAACGTCGTGGCCGCGCTCGCCGTCGTCGCGACGGCCCTCTGCTACGCGGGCTCGATCCTCTACGCCGGCCGCCGGCTCAAGGGCGTGCAGCCGATGGTGATCGCGCTCGGGACGCTGCTGAGCGCGACGATCCTGATGGCGCCGGCCGGGATCTCGCAGGCGCCCGGGTCGGCGCCCTCGGCGGAGACGATCCTCGCGGTGCTCGTGCTCGGCGTCGTCTGCAGCGCGATCGCCTACCTCCTCTACTTCGGGATCATGGCCGGGGCGGGCGCGTCCCGGGCGATCCTCGTCACGTACCTCGTGCCGGCGTTCGCCGTCTTCTACGGCGCTGTCTTCCTCAGCGAGCCGGTCACGGCCTCGGCGCTGATCGGGCTCGCGCTGATCCTCGGCGGCGTCGCCCTGGGAACGGGCGCGGTCTCCCCGGTAGCCTGGCGAAATGCGCGGCTACGTCCCCCTGCTCCTGCTCCTCGCCGCGATCTGGGGTAGCTCCTACCTCTTCATCAAGGTGGCGGTAGAAGACGTGCCGCCGGCGGCCATGGTCGAGCTGCGGCTGCTGTTCGCGGTGCCCGTGCTGCTCGTCTACCTCGCCTCGCAGGTGGGCGGGCGCAAGGCGCTCTCGGAGCTTAGGCGCGTCGGCCGCGTCGGCCTCGTGCTCGGGCTCGCGAACGCGGCGCTGCCGTTCACGCTGATCGCCTGGGGCGAGCAGCACGTCGACTCGGGGATCGCGGCGATCGCGAACGCGACGGTGCCGATCTTCGTCGTCCTGCTCGCGCTGCACTTCCGTCCCGACGAGCGCGTGACGCGCCTCCAGGCGGCGGGGATCGCGATGGGGCTCGTCGGCGTCGCGGTGCTCGCGGGCTTCAACCCGACCGGCGGCTGGTGGGCGGTGGCGGGCACGCTCGCCGTCGTCCTCTCGTCGGTCTCGTACGCGGCCGCGAACCTGTACGCCGGCAAGCGCGTCGGCACCCTCGCGACCGGGCCCGTGCTCGCCGCGGCCTCGATGCTCGCCGCGCTCGTGGTGCTCGCGCCGTTCGCGCTGCTCCGGCTTCCCGCCGCGACGCCGAGCTGGAAGGCGATCGCCTCGATCGCCGCGCTCGGGCTGATCGGCACCGCGCTCGCGCAGATCGTCTTCTACCGGATGCTCCGCCTCTACGGCTCCGCCCGCTCGAGCCTCGTCGCCTACCTGCTGCCGGTGACGGCGCTCGCCTACGGCGCGGTGCTGCTCGACGAGCCGGTGACCGGCGCGACGCTCGGCGGGCTCGTGCTGATCCTGTCCGGCGTCGCGATCGGCTCCGGCAGGCTCAAGGTGGCATGGCCGTGGTGAGCTTCCGCCGGGCGCGGCCGGCCGACGTGGACTTCCTCCTCTCGCTCGTCACGCACGACGAGGTGGCGCCGTTCCTCGCCGCCGGCCGCCCCTCCGACCGAGAGGCGCTGCTCGCCGAGATCGCGCGCTCCGAGGCGGAGCCCGAGGCGTTCGGCCGCTTCGTGATCGAGGTGGACGGGCAGCCGGCCGGGTCGATGCGCTTCGAGCGGGTCAACGAGCGCAGCCGGATCGCGCAGCTCGGCGGGCTCGCCGTCCACCCGGACTACCGCGGTCGCAGGGTCGCCGACGATGCGGCTCGACAGTTCATCCGCCACCTCCTGGGCGAGCTCGGCTTCCACCGCCTCCAGCTCGAGACCTACGGCTTCAACGAGCGCGCGATGGCGCAGGCCGAGCGGGTCGGCTTCACACGGGAAGGAGTGAAGCGCAGGGCCTACCTCTACGAGGGCGAGTGGGTCGACGGCGTCCTCTTCGGCCTGGTCGCCGAGGACCTCGATGCCTGAACCTTGTGCTCATGAGCATTTGGCTCCGGTTCGGACGGCGCTGCTCTGCGGGCTCGCCGGCGGGATGCTCTCCGTGGCGATCCAGCTCCCGTTCCTCGGGCGCTACGGCTGGGACCGCGACGAGCTCTACTTCCTCTCGGCGGCGCGGCGGCCGGCGCTCGGCTACGTCGACTTCCCGCCTCTCACCGCGTGGATCGGCTGGGTCGTCCACGCCGTGGCCGGCAACTCGCTCGACGCGCTGCGCCTGACCTGCCTCGCTGCGGGGGTCGGCGTGATCGTGCTCGTGGCGCTGATGGTGCGCGAGCTCGGCGGCGGCTGGCGCGCGCAGCTCGCCGCGGCGGTCGGCTGGGCGCTGATGCCGGTCGCCCTCGGCTCGGCCAGCATCTTCCACCCGACCTGGTTCGACCAGCTCGCGTGGGCGGCGTTCCTCTACGTCGCACTGCGCATCCTCGGCCGGCCGGAGCCGCGGCTCTGGCCCGTGCTCGGACTGGTCGCCGGGATCGGCCTCGAGGCCAAGTACACGATCGCCGTCCTGCTGGTCGCGTTCACGATCGGGCTGCTGCTGACGCCGTCGAGGCGCCTGCTGGCGAGGCGCGGGCCGTGGCTCGCGCTCGGGGTCGCGCTGCTCGTCTTCCTGCCCAACCTCGTCTGGCAGGCCGAGCACGGCTGGCCGAGCGTCCACTTCGCCTCGAGCCAGAACTCGAAGACCGCCGCGGACACCTCGCGTGCCGCCTATCTCGTGCAGGGCGTGGCCTTCCTCGGCCTGGCCGGCGCGGTCGTCGCGGTCGTCGGGATCGTGTGGCTCTGGCGGCGACGGCGGCTGCGGCCGCTCGCGATCGTGCCGGTCGCCGTGACGCTCCTCTTCCTCGTGGAGCGCGGCCGGAGCTACTACCCGCTGCCCGGCGACACGATCGCGTTCGCGGCGGGGATCGTCTCCATCGGCGGGTGGCTCCGCGCCGGGAGCCGGGTGCGCTGGGCCGCCGTCGGTGCGCTCGTCCTCGCCCAGCTCGCGGTGCTCGCGGTCGCCGCGCCGCTCGTGCTGCCGGTGCGCTCGACCGCTTCGATGGTGCGTGCCGGGATCTGGAAGAACACGTTCTACAAGGACGAGCTCGGCTGGCCGGAGCTCGCGGATCAGACGGCGCAGGCGTGGCGCGGGCTGCCGGCCGCGGAGCGGCGCGGACGGCGTCGTCCTCGCGAGCAACTACGGCGAGGCCTCGGCGCTCGAGCACTACGGGCCCGCGCGCGGGCTGCCGCTCGTCCTCAGCGGCCACCTCTCGCTGGCAGTACTGGCGCCCGAAGCGCCTCGACCAGCGCTTCGCGCTCGTCGTCGGCTACGACCCCGGCTTCCTCGCCGAGATCTGCAGCTCGTTTCGGACGCTCGCGTACATCGACAACCGCTGGCACGTCGCCAACGAGGAGCGGGGGAGGACGATCGACGCCTGCACCCTGCGGCGCCCGCTCGGCGAGCTCTGGAAGCCCTACATCGCCCGCGACGTCCTCTAGCTACACGTCGATCCGGCCGCGGCCGAAGGCGTCGATGCGCCCCCACCGGCCGGGGATGTCGAGCAGCTCGAGGTGGCCGATGCCCGCGCGCGAGGGCCGGGTCGACGATCAGGTGGTCGCCGATGCGGCTCGAGGCCGAGCATCGTCCGCAGCAGGAGCAGCGGCGCGCCGGTCGACCACGCCTGCGGGCTGCAGGCCGTCGGGTACTGGACGGGATACTTGGTCATCGTCGCGCGGGTAGCCGCCGAACGCCTCGGGCAGGCGGCCGTCGAAGAACTCCGCCGCGTCGAGGATCCCCGCTGCGATCCGCGCCGCCTCCTCCTTGAAGCCGTAGCGGCGCAGGCCCCAGGCGATGAACGAGTTGTCGAACGGCCAGACCGTGCCGACGTGGTAGCCGATCGGGTTGTAGCGCCCCTCGCCCTCGGCCATCGTGCGCACGCCCCAGCCGGAGAAGAGGCGCTTGCCCATCAGGTGCGCGACGACCGCCTTCGCCTTCGACTTGTCGACGATGCCGCTCCAGAGCAGGTGGCCGTTGTTCGAGGTGAGCGCGTCGACCTGGCGGCCGTCGACGTCGAGCGCGATCGCGAAGTACCCGCTCGTCCTCGCACCCAGAAGTCGCGGTTGAAGCGGCGCTTCAGGTCGGCTGCCTCCTTCTCGAGCCGGTCGGCGAAGGCCGGGTCGTTCCAGACGAGGCGCGCGAGCCGGGCGCCGCGCATCTTCGCGTCGTAGGCGTAGCCCTGCAGCTCGCAGGTCGCGCGCGGGAAGCCGGGGAGCGTGCCGTCGCGGTAGGAGATCGAGTCCCAGGAGTCCTTCCAGCACTGGTTCTCGAGCCCGGTCTTCTCGTTGCGGCGCTTGTAGGAGACGTAGCCGTTGCCCTGGAGGTTCGCGTACTCGTCGATCCAGTTCAGCGCCGCGCGCGCCTCGTACTCGAGCTCGCGCACGAGCTTCGTGTCGCCGGTCCAGCGCTCGTACTCGTCGAGCAGCACGACGTACAGCGGCGTCGCGTCGGCGCAGCCGTAGTACGGCGAGTGCGGCCGCTCCTCGAACGCGGTCATCTCGCCGTAGCGCATCTCGTGGAGGATCCGGCCCGGGTCCTCGTCGCGGAAGTCGTCGATGCGCGTGCCCTGGCGCTCGCCGAGCGCGCGCAGCGTCGTCTGCCGCGAGCTCCGGCGTGAACGGCAGCGCCTGCAGGCTCGTGAAGATGCTGTCGCGGCCGAACATCGTCATGAACCACGGCAGGCCCGGCGGCCGGCAGGCGAGCGCCCGGGCATCGTGCGGGTCGAGAAGCGCAGCGCGGCGAGGTCGACGAGGCTGCGGTGGTAGGTCGCGCTGCAGCGAGTCCGAGTCGCACTCGAGGTGCGGCGCGTCGCTGGAGCCACTTGTCGAGGCCGCGCGCCATGTCGCGGCCGCGCGCCGCTCGCGGCCAGCAGCCGGCCCGCGCGCTCCAGGCGGTCGTACGCCGGTCGTGACGTCGAGCGTCGGTCTTCCACTGGCCGTGCGCCGGGATCTTGACCTCGAACGTGAGGCCGGTCTCGTCGATCTTCGCCGGCTCGCGTCGTGGAGATCACGGTCTCGCGCGCGAACGACTCGCGCGTGTAGCCGAGCACGAGCCGGCCGCGCTCGACGCCGGTGGCGGTAGGTGCCCTTCTTCTTCAGCGCGTCCTTGACCTCGAACAGGTCGGCGAAGTCGCTGGCCGCCTCGAGGCGGACGTCGAGCTCGACCGGCTTGTCGTCGTGGTTCAGGATCGTCAGCTCCTCGTGGAAGCCGTCCGCCGACGACCCGCTGGCGGATCACCGAGAGCTTGGCGTCGACGTAGACGGTGCCCGTGCCCGGGACGAGGAAGAAGCGCGTCTCGAAGTACTGGAGGTCGTCGGTCGAGAGGGCGTTGAGCCGCTCGCCGTTGATCGTGAGCACCCACTTCGAGAGGAAGCGGGTGTCGAACGAGAACAGCCCGGTCGGGTCGGTCGAGCGACGCGTCGATGTCGCCGTTCCGGTCGCTGACGACGAAGGTGTTGCCGTCGAGGATCTGGACGAGCTCGCCGTCGCTCATCTGATCTTCCTCGCGTAGACGGACTTCGGCGGTGACGGGAACAGCCGCTGGAACGACATCACGAGCCCGAGGTCGCCCTCCGACTCGAGCACGCCGCGCAGCTGGGCGGCCATCGCGTTCGCCCTGCCCGTGGCCATCTCGTCGAAGAGCGCCTTGTCGCAGCGGACCACGGCGTCGGCGTCGTCGCTCGCGTTCGACACGGTGACGTCGCCCTTCTCGATCGTGACGTACCAGTACTCCGTGCGCCTGCCGTTGCGGAGCTCGAAGCGCAGCGTCCCGGAGGTGTTCGCGAGGATCGGCTCGTGCCCCCGCTTGGCCAGCTCCTCGAAGAACGTCGCGGTGGGGTCGGCTGCCATCGTCTCGGCCACCCTAGCCCAGCCTCTCGAGCAGGTGGTCGCCGACGCGAAGCGAGTTCGCCATCGCGGTGAGCGCGGGGTTCACCGCGCCGATGCTCGGGAAGACGCTCGTGTCGACGACGTAGAGGTTGTCGAGCTCGTGCGCCTTGCAGTCGACGTCGAGCGCCGAGGTGGCGGGGTCGGAGCCGAACCGGCACGTCCCCGCCTGGTGCGCGACGCCGGCCACCGGGATCTCGTTCTTCATGTAGGCGAACCGCTTGATCAGGTGGTGCGGGTTCATGTCGAGCTTCCCGAGCACGGACTTCAGCTTGCCGTACAGCTCCTCCTTCGGCACCTCGTTGGTCGGCGCGTACGCGAGGGTGAGGTTGCCCTTGCCGTCGACGGTGACGCGGTTCTCCGGCAGCGGCAGGTCCTCGGTGGAGAGCCAGAAGTCGATCGCGTGGCGGGCTGTGCGCTCGAGCGTCCACTCCGGCGCGAGCTCGGTCTCGCCGGGCTTCTCGCCGCGGTACATCTCGGCCTGCGACTTGCCGACCATCTGGATGTTCCCGAGCGGGTAGTCGGACTCGGGGCCGGCGAGGTAGAAGTCGTTGAGGCCGAGCGTCTTCTGGTAGACGGTCGGGTTCTCCTCGCGCGAGAGCGCGAGCACGGCCTGGCTGTTGTGGAACATGTAGTTGCGGCCGACCTGGTCGGAGCCGTTGGCGAGCCCGTTCGGATGGCGGTCGTTCGCCGAGAGGAGCAGGAGCTTTGCGGTGTTCGCTGCGCCGCAGGCGAGTACGACGATCTCGCCGGCGACGCGCTCCTCCGTGCCGTCGCGCTCGACGACGACCTCGGTCACCGAGGTGCCGGCCGCGTCGGTCTCGAGCCTGACCGCCGTTGCGTTCGTGAGCAGCGTGACGTTCGGGTGCTCGAGCGCGGGCCGCACGCCGAGCACCTCGGCGTCGGACTTGGCGTGGAGGAGGCACGGGAAGCCGTCGCAGTTCATGCAGCGGATGCACGTGCTGAACGGCGGGCTCGCCTCGTCGAGCATCACGCCGCACGGCGCGTGGAACGGGTGGTAGCCCGCGGCCGCGAGGTCGTCGGCGAGCTGCTGGATCCGCGGCTCGTGCGAGAGCGCCGGGAACGGGTAGGGCCCGCTCGTCGGCGGCTCCGTCGGGTCCTCGCCGCGCGCGCCGTGCACCCGGTACAGCTCCTCCGCCTTCGCGTAGTAGGGCTCGAGCACGTCGTAGGAGATCGGCCAGGCGGGCGAGACGCCGTCGTGGTGGCGCAGCTCGCCGAAGTCCTCCGCGCGGAGCCGGTAGAGCGCCGCGCCGTAGAGCTTCGTGGCGCCCCCGACGAAGTAGTGGATCTGGGGCTGGAACGCCTTTCCCTGCGGGTCGTACCACGTGTCCGGCGAGACGTAGCGGTTGTCGACGAACACGTCCTTCGCGAGCCAGTTCTCGAGCTCGCGCGGGAGCCAGTCGCCGCGCTCGAGCAGGAGGATCCGCTTGCCGGAGGGAGCCAGGTGCCGCGCGAGCGTCCCGCCTCCCGCGCCGGTGCCGATCACGATCACGTCGTAGGCGTCCACCTCAGTCCTCGATCCAGGGCCCGTGCCAGCGGCCGAAGCCGGCGACCAGCTCCTCGGCGGCCTCGGGGCCCCACGACCCCTGCGCGTAGACCTGGACCGGCGGCGGCGCGTCGAGCAGCGGCTGCATCACGCGCCAGCACTCCTCGACGCCGTCCTGCCGCGTGAAGCGCGTGCTGTCGCCGACCATCGCCGCGTGGAGCAGCACCTCGTAGGGCGTGGGGCCCGCGCCGCCCTGGTCGGCGAACTCGAGATCGAGCGTGACCTGCGACTCGCCTTCGATGTCTGCGCGGTGCGCGTCGACGATGAGCCTGACCCCGGGCGAGGGGTCGAGCTTGATCACCAGCTGGTTCGGCTCCGGGCGGGTCCCCTGCCTTGCCCCGAAGGCGAGCACCGGCGGATGCTTGAAGACGAGCCGCAACTCGGTCTGCGTCACCGGCAGCGACTTGCCGGTGCGGATGAAGAACGGGACACCGGCCCAGCGCCAGTTCTCGATCTCCAGCCGGAGCGCCGCGAAGGTCTCGGTCGTCGAGTCGGGCGCGACGCCGTCGACTGCGAGGTAGCCGTCGTACTGGCCCCGCACGTAGTGGGCCGGGTCGGCGGCCACGACCGACCGGAACAACGCGACCTGGTTGTCCTTGATCGTCAGCGGGTTTCCGCCGGACGGCGGCTCCATCGCGGCTGCCGCGACCACCTGCATCAGGTGGTTGACGACGACGTCGCGCAGCGCGCCGACCGGATCGTAGAAGTGGCCGCGGTCCGCGACGCCGAAGCTCTCGGCCATCGTGATCTGGACGCAGGCGAGGTAGTTCCTGGACCAGAGCGGCTCGAGCATCGAGTTCGCGAAGCGGAGGTGCAGGATCTCCTCGAGCCCGAACTTCCCGAGGTAGTGGTCGATCCGGTAGAGCTGGGACTCGTCGATGTACTGGTGGAGCTCGGCGGCGAGCTCGCGCGCCGAGGCGAGGTCGTGGCCGAAGGGCTTCTCGACGACGACCCTCGCGTTCTTCGTCAGCCCGGCGGCGGCGAGGCTCTTGATCACGGGACCGAACAGGAACGGCGGGATCTCGAGGTAGAAGACGGGCGAGGCGAAGCCCTTGATCGCCTCGGCGACGCGCTCGTAGGTGGCCGCGTCGGCGAAGTCGCCCTGGACGTAGGAGAGCCGCGCGGCGAAGCGGGCGAAGACCTCCTCGTCGATCGTCTCGCCGGTGCCCTCGATCGCGTCGTGCGCGTGCTGGACAAGCGTGTCGCGGCTCCAGTCGTCGACGGCGACCCCGACGATCGGACAGTCGAGGAGCCCGCGCTTCTCGAGCCGGTAGAGCGAGCGGAAGGTCATCACCTTCGCGAGGTCGCCGCTGATCCCGAAGTCGACGAAGACGTCTGCCGCAGGAGCGCTCATGCGAGTTCATGCAAGCAGGGAGCGCCAGGTGAGTTCATCGTCCACATGGGGTGAAATCCATCGCATTTCGTCCCATCTGGATGATGTGTCACGGCTGTCGATGTGGGATGCTCCGCGCTCGTGCTCCTCGCCAGCTCCACCACGGTCGACCTCGCCCGCGCGCAGTTCGCGACGACCTCGATCTACCACTTCCTGTTCGTGCCGCTGACTCTCGGCCTCGGGCCGATCGTCGCGATCTTCCAGACCCAGTGGCACCGCACCGGGAAGGAGGCGTGGCTGAAGCTGACGCACTTCTTCGGCACGCTGTTCCTGATCAACTTCGCGATCGGCGTCGCGACCGGCCTCGTGCAGGAGTTCCAGTTCGGGATGAACTGGTCGGTCTACTCCAAGTTCGTCGGCAACGTGTTCGGGGCGCCGCTCGCGATCGAGGGCCTCGCCGCCTTCTTCCTCGAGTCGACCTTCCTCGGCCTCTGGATCTTCGGCTGGAACCGCCTCTCGCCGCGGCTCCATCTCGCGACCCTGTGGATCGCCGTGGCCGGCACCTGGCTCTCGGCCTACTTCATCCTCGTCGCGAACTCGTTCATGCAGGACCCGGTCGGCTACAAGATCGAGAACGGGCAGGCGGTGCTGACGAGCATCTGGGCGCTGCTCGGGAGCCACTGGGCCTACTACGCCTTCATCCACACGATCCTCGCAGGGCTGACCTGCGGCGCCGCGGTCGTCTTCGGCGTCTGCTGCTGGCACTTCGCACGCGGCCGCAACGTGGAGGTCTTCCGCCCGGCCGCGAAGGTCGCGCTGATCGTGCTCGTGCCGGTCTCCTGCTTCAACCTCTGGTTCGGAAGCCATTTCGGGATCCTCGTCACGAGCCTGCAGCCGATGAAGATCTCCGGTGCGAGGCACAGTGGAACGACTGTTCTTCGTGTGCGTTCTCGTTGTTCCAGATCGGCGGCTTCACCCAGCAGGACCAGACGCCGAGCTTCTCGATCGAGATTCCCGGCCTGCTCTCGTACCTCTCCACCGGCTCGTTCAGCGGCAAGGTGACCGGGCTGACCGAGCTGAACAACCAGTACGTGCTGAAGTACGGGAAGGGGAACTATCTGCCGCCGGTCGAGACGGTCTACTGGAGCATGCGCGGCATGGCCTACGCCGGCTCGTTCGTGGCGCTCGTCGCGCTGATCGGTGCGTTCCTGATGTGGAAGCGGCGGCTCGAGCGGTTGAAGTGGTTCCTCTGGGTCGCCGTCGTCACGACCTTCTTGCCCTTCGTCGCATGCGCGTTCGGCTGGATGCTGACCGAGATCGGGCGCCAGCCGTGGATCGTGCAGGGCCTGCTCAAGACGAGCGGCGCGAACTCGCCGGCGGTCGGCACCACGTGGCTCGCGATCAGCCTCACGGTCTTCGTCGTCCTCTACGTCGCCCTGCTCGTGCTCGACGTCTGGCTGATGCGGCGCTACGCCGGCCGTGACCCCGAGGCACAGGGTCACGACGCAGCCGTCCCCGACTACCCCGGCGATCGGCTACTGATGAACCTCCAGAACCTCTGGTTCGTGCTGATCGTCGTCCTCTGGTCGGGCTACTTCCTGCTGGAGGGCTTCGACTTCGGGGTCGGGATGCTGCTGCCGTTCCTGCCGCGCGACGAGGAGGAGCGAGGCGAGATGTTCGAGACGATCGGGCCGGTCTGGGACGGCAACGAGGTGTGGCTCGTCACCGCGGGCGGCGCGACCTTCGCCGCGTTCCCGGCCTGGTACGCGACGATGTTCTCGGGCCTCTACATCGCGCTGCTGGCCGTCCTCTTCTTCCTGATCATCCGCGTGATCTCGTTCGAGTGGCGCTCGAAGTCGACGAGCCCGCGCTGGCGGAAGGTGTGGCTGTGGGCGAACGCGGTCGGGAGCTTCGGCGCCTCGCTGATCTGGGGCGTCGGCTTCGCGAACCTGCTCTACGGCATGCCGATCAACTCGAGCGGCGACTTCACCGGGACGTTCTGGGACCTGTTCAACGGGTACACCGTGCTCGGAGGGCTCGCGGTGGTGGCGATCTTCGCCTTCCACGGCGCGACCTTCCTCACGCTCCGTACCACGGGCGACCTGCTCGAACGGGCCGGCAGGACGGCGAAGCAGCTCTCGGTGCTCGCGGCCGTGCTCGGCGCGCTCTTCCTGATCCTGACGGTCGTGGTCGCGGTGAACCGCAACGACAAGAGCGTCTTCCCGCCGGTGCTGCCGGCGGCGATCGGGATCGCCGCACTGGCCCTCGCGGTGCTCTTCGTCTACCGGGGCCGCTGGATCTGGGCGTTCACGATGACCGGCCTCGGCACGATCGCGATCGTGGTCACGCTCTTCGTGAGCCTCTTCCCGCGGGTGATCGTCTCGAGCACCGACTTCGCGAACAGCCTCACCGTGAGCGGCTCCGCGTCGCAGCACTACACGCTGGCGGTGATGATCGATCGTCGCGCTGATCTTCGTGCCGCTCGTCCTGCTCTACCAGGGCTGGACGTACCACGTCTTCCGGGCTCGCGTCGGCGGCCCGGGTGGAGCGCCGACGCACTAGGCTCTGGCCGTGCGTCTTCTAGACCCGCGCCTGCTCCGTCGCGCACGGCCGGCGCGGCTCCTCCTCGGGGTCGACACCGCGCTCGGTCTCGCCACGGCGCTGCTCGTGCTGGCGCAGGCGGTGCTGATCGCCCGGGTCGCGGCGCGGGCGTTCGGAGGCGCGTCGCTCTCGGAGGTGTCGCTGCCGCTCGAGCTGCTCGTCGTCGTGGTCTCCGCGCGCGCCGCGACGGCGTGGGGGTTCGAGGCCGTGGGCCGGCGCGCGGCGACCGGCGTCCTCTCGCAGCTCCGGCTCGACCTCGTCGAGACCCGGCTGCGCGACCACCCCGCGGCGCTCGACGGCGCCGAGAGCGCGGAGGTCGCGACGACCGCGGTGAACGGGGTGGACGCGCTCGAGACCGCGTTCGCCCGCTACCTGCCGCAGGTCTTCCTCGCGGTCGCGGTCCCCGTCGCGGTGCTCGTGCTCGTGGCCGCGATCGACCCGCTCTCGGCCGGGATCATGCTGCTGACGCTCCCGCTCGTCCCGGTCTTCATGTGGCTGATCGGCCGCGCCACCGCGAAGCACACGAGGGAGCGCTGGCAGGCGCTGACCCTCCTCGCGACGCACTTCTCGGACGTCGTGCGCGGCCTGCCGACCCTCCGCGCGTTCAACCGCGGCGAGGCGCAGACCGAGCGGATCGAGCAGGTCAGCGACGACTACCGCCGCGCCGCGATGGGGACGCTCAGGATCGCGTTCCTCTCGGGGGCGGTGCTCGAGCTGGCGGCCACGATCGGGGTGGCGCTGATCGCCGTCACGGTCGGCGTGCGCCTGGTCGACGGCTCGGTCGGGTTCGAGACCGCGCTCACGGTGCTGCTGCTCGCGCCCGAGCTCTACCTGCCGCTGCGGAACCTCGGCGCGCAGTACCACGCGAGCGCCGACGGGCTCGCGGTCTCCGAGCGCCTGCTCGGCCTGATCGAGCAGCCGCCGGCGGTCACGGCCGGGGCCGGGGTCGCGCCGAGCCCCCGCGGCTCCGTGATCCGGCTCGAGGGAGTCTCCTTCGCCTACCCGGCCAGGGAGATCCCGGTGCTCGAGTCGGTCGACCTCGAGCTGGAGCCCGGGGAGACGGTCGCGCTCGTCGGCGAGAGCGGCGGCGGCAAGAGCACGGCCGCCTCGCTCCTGCTGCGCCTCTGCGAGCCCACGGTCGGGCGCGTGACCGTCGGCGGCGTCGACCTGGCCGCTTGCGACGCGGCGGCGTGGCGCGCGCAGGTCGCCTGGGTGCCGCAGGATCCCACGCTCTTCCGCGGCACCGTCGCCGACAACATCCGGCTCGGCGACCCGGCGGCGCCCGACGCCCGCGTGCGGGCCGCGGCCGAGCACGCGGGCGCCGACACGTTCATCGCCCGGCTGCCCGACGGCTACGGCTCGGTCGTCGGCGAGGGCGGGCGCGGGCTCTCGGCCGGCGAGCGTCAGCGGATCGCGCTCGCCCGCGCGTTCCTGCGCGACGCGCCGCTCGTGATCCTCGACGAGCCCACCGCGAACCTCGATCCGGTCAACGCCGAGCTCGTCGGAGAGGCGGTCGAGCGGCTGCGTGCCGGCCGCACCGTGCTCCTGATCGCCCACAGCCCCGAGCTCGCCGCGCGCGCCGACCGCGTGGTGCGGCTCGAGAACGGCCGGATCGCCGAGGTCGCGCCCGCATGACGACGCTGCGCCGCCTGCTCGATCTCGCCGGGATGCCGGCCCGCCGCATCGCCCTCTCGGTCGCGCTCGGCTCGCTCGCGATCGCCTTCGGGGTCGGCCTGATCACGACCTCCGGCTACCTGATCTCGCGCGCGGCGGAGCACCCGCCCGTGCTGGCCCTGACCGTCACGATCGTCCTCGTCCGCTTCTTCGGGATCTCGCGCCCGATCGCGCGCTACCTCGACCGGCTCGCCTCCCACGATCTCGCGCTGCGCGCGCTCGGGCGGATCCGCGGGCGCTTCTACGCGCGCATCGAGCCGCTCGCGCCCGCGGAGCTCGCCGACTTCCGGCGCGGCGACCTCGTCAGCCGGATGGTCGGCGACGTCGACGCGCTGCAGGGGCTCTACCTCCGCGGGATCGGGCCGCCGCTCGTCGCGGTCGTCGTCGCGGCCGGGTGCGTGATCGCCGCGGCGGTCGTCCTGCCCCTCGCCGGGGCGATCCTCGCGGCCGGGCTGCTCGTCGCCGGAGTTGCGCTGCCGGCGCTCTCGGCGAGGCTCGGGAGCTCGGCGGGGCGCCGCCAGGCCGCAGCGCGCGGCGAGCTGACCGCCGAGCTCGTCGAGCTGCTGCGCGGCGCCTCCGAGCTCGTCGTCTACGGCCGCGAGGACGAGAAGCTCGCCGCCGTACGGGCGGCCGACGCCGAGCTCGCGCGCCTCACCCGCCGCGATGCCCTCGTCGCCGGGCTCGCGGACGGCCTCGCCGTGCTCGTGACCGGGCTCACCGTCGTCGGCGTGCTCGCCGCCGCGGTCTCGGCCCACTCCGCCGGAACCCTCGACCGCGTCCTGATCGCGACCGTCGCGCTGCTCGCGCTCTCGTCGTTCGAGTCGGTGATGCCGTTGCCGGGCACGGCCCGGGAGCTCTCGGCGACCCTCGCCGCGGGCCGCCGGGTGCTCGAGCTGGTCGACCGCGAGCCGGCGGTGCGCGATCCGGCCGCGCCTCTTCCGGCGCCCACGGTCCCGGCGCCCGTCGTGCTCGAGGGCGTGACGGCGCGCTACGCGGGCGGCGAGCGGCCCGCGCTCTCGAACTTCGACCTCCGGCTCGACCCGGGCGCGCGCGTCGCCCTCGTCGGGCCGAGCGGCGCCGGCAAGTCCACGGTCACGAACCTCCTGCTGCGCTTCCTCGACCCCGAGCAGGGGCGCGTCACGATCGCCGGCCACGACGTGCGCGAATACCGGCAGGAGGACGTGCGCCGCACCTTCGCGCTCGCAGGACAGGAGGCGCACGTGTTCGACTCCACGATCCGCGAGAACCTCCGGCTCGCGCGCCCCGCCGCGACCGACGCGGAGCTCGAGTCGGCGCTCGGCCGCGCGCACCTGTCCGAATGGGTCGCCTCGCTCCCGGACGGCCTCGGCACCCTCGTCGGCGAGGACGGGATGCGCCTCTCGGGCGGCCAGCGCCAGCGCCTCGTCCTCGCGCGGGCGCTGCTCGCCGACGCGCCGGTGCTCGTGCTCGACGAGCCCACGGCGCACCTCGACCCGCCGACCGCCCGCGCGCTGATGGACGACGTGCTCGACGCGGCCGCCGGCCGGACCGTGCTCCTGATCACGCACCGGCCGGAAGGGCTCGAGCGGATGGACGAGATCGTCGCCCTCGACGGCGGAAGTGCTCAAGGAATCCGTTAGATAGGCCGAAATACGATGTTGCTCGTGAGAACTGCGGATCCAAAACGATGGGTTCTCCTCGCCGCCGCCGGCTTCGGCTTCGCGGCGTTCTTCGTGGTGGTCGTCTTCTTCGAGCACCCCGGGCTCGGCCTCGGGCGGTTCCTCTTCCTCCCGGTCGTGCTGTTCGCGCTGGCGACCGACGCCTGGCTCGGAGCGCTCGCCGGCGTGCTGGCGACGGCCCTGTACGTGCTCGCCGTGCTTCGTCAGCCCGCGCATCCCGCAGTCGAGCATCGTCACGTTCTCGATGCTCGTCCGCTTCGTCTCGTTCGTCGCCGTCGGCGCCCTCATCGGCTACTTCGCGAAGCAGCATCGCGACCTCGTCGGCCGCCTGCGGGCGCTCGCCGAGCGCGACGAGCTGACGGGCCTTCCCCGCGGCAGGGCGTTCGAGTCGGAGATGAGCAAGCGGCTCGCGCAGGCCGGCCCCTTCTCGCTCCTGCTCGGGGTGATCGGCCCGCTCGTCGACCTCGACGGCCGTGACGAGTCGGATGCGCTCCTGCGCGTCTCGCGTCTCCTCACGACCTGCCTCGACCCGCGTGACGCCCTCGTGCGCGTCGGCCAGGACGAGTTCGGCGTGCTGACCTCGCTCTCCTCGGGCGAGGAGGCCGGAAGGCTCGCGGCGACGCTCGAGTCCGTCCTCGACCAGGAGGGTCTCGACGTCACCTTCGGCTGGGCGGTCGCGCCGCAGGACGGGGCGAACGCGCTCTCGCTGTGCCAGGCCGCCGACGAGCGGCGGTACGCGCGGACGCTGATCCGCGCCGCGCGCCCGCACTACTCGACGGCCTAGCTCTCCTCTACTCCGCGGCCGCTTCGAGACCGACGGCCACGAGGTCGGTCGGATGGATCCACTGGTCGGCGAGCAGGAAGCCGCCGGCCCGCTGGATCGAGTCCCGGAACGGGATCGCCCAGACGTGCTCGAGCAGGCAGATCGCCGCCGAGGTCCCGTTCGGGATCGTGTCGGCGACGTACCAGGCCTGCTCCTCGTCGAAGACGTGCCCGTCCTCGAGCGCCTCGGCGCCCGCGAGCGCGCCCGCCTCGGCGCCTTCCTCGCCGTCCTCGCCGAGCCCGATCAGCGCGCCGATGGTGGCGCCGAACTCCATCGCCTCCTCCTGGCTGAGGTCGCTCGCCTGCAGGATCGCGATCTCGCCCTCGTCGTCCTTCATCACGAAGAGCAGGTCGACGAGGCGGACGATCTCGTGCTCCTTGAGCTTCTGCAGCTCGGGGATGATCTCCCCGGTGAAGTTGTTGCCCTCGAAGCCGATCACCAGCATCTGTACGGGTCCCATCCCGGTCACATCCCCTGCAGGATCTTCTGCTTCTGCACTTCGAACTCGGCGTCCGTCAGGATGCCCTGCTCGTGGAGCTGGGCGAGCTTCTGGAGCTGGTCCATCGAGTCCTGGGACATCGCGCCGCCGGCCTGCGGGGCCGCGGGCGGCGGTGCCGCGTACTCCTGCGGCGGCGGTGCCTGCTGCTCCTGTGCCTGCGCGGCTCCCGACTTCGCGCCGGCCTTGCTGGCCACGTAGGCGGTGCCGCCGACGATCGCGGCGGTTCTCATGCGGGCGCCTTCTCATGCCGATCATGGTTCCTCCTCTTCTCGGTGGTGCCGCACACAGCATCCCGCCGGAGCCGGGCCGGTCGCAACATCCCGATGGGGTGAAATCGCGGCTAGAGCAGCCCGAGCTCGGTCGCGCGCTCGACGGCGTCGCTCCGGCTCGACACGTCGAGCTTGCGGTACATCGAGACCGCCTGCGACTTGACCGTGTTGCGGGAGAGGTGCACGCGCTCGCCGATCTCTCCGAAGGTGAGGTGCGTCGGCAGGAGGTGGAGGAGGCGGACCTCGGCGCCGGTGAGGCTCGAGGCGCCCTCGCGCCCTGCGGCCGAGAACGCGTCGGCCGTCGCGGTCAGCTCCTCGAGGACGGCGCCCAGCGAGCCGAGATCGGTCGCGGCCGCGGCGAGACGGCGTGCCTCGGACAGGAGCGTGCGGGCCGTGGCGACGTCGGCGAGCAGCAGGCTCGCCCGCGCGAGCGTCAGGCGACATTCGACCGCGAGCCAGGGCGCGACCTCGGAGTCTCCGTCGATCAGCTCTCTCGAGCGGCGGATCTCCGCCCGGGCGCTCTCGACGTCGCCCTCGTGACCGTGAAGGAGCGCGGAGATCGTGTAGACCGGCGCGACGGTGACGATCCCGACCAGGCCCGCCCTGTGCAGCTCGTCGGTCGCCTGTCTTGCGAACGTCGCGGCGCGGGGCCAGGACTCGTCGGCGACGGCGAGCGCGGCGAGCTGCGCCAGGCACATCGCGCGAACGGTGACCGCGCCGAACGCGGCCGCGAGCCGTTCGCCCTCCTCGAGCCGCCGGCGCGCGAGACCGGCGTTGCCGGAGAGCCGTGCCGCCGCACCCTCGATGTAGCAGGCGCGCGGCCACCACGGGCTGTCCTCGGCCTCGAGCTCGGTGAAGCGGGCGGCGTCCTCGCCCATCCGGGTCACGCCGTCCCTCGCGATCGTCGCGCGCAGGAGCGCGAGCGCCGACTCGAGCGACGTCGTCCCGTCGGAGAGCGGCCCTTCGTACGAGCCGCGGGCCGCGGCCGCTGCCCAGCGCTCGATCCCGCCGCCCTCGACGCCGAGGCTGGCCCACGCCGCCGCCAGCGCCAGCGGCGGGTAGCCGGCGATCTGCTCGTCGGTGAAGGAGGAGAGCCAGCGCTGAAGGACCGGCCCGCGGCCCCGCCCGCGATAGCGGACCACGTTCGCCCAGACGAGGTCGCCTGCCTTCTCGACGTTCCCCGCCGCGAGCGCGTGCCGGATCGCCTCCTCGGGCTCGCCGTGCTCGGCGTACCAGTCGCTCGCGCGCTCGTGGAGCTCGAGCTCGAGCTCGGGCTCGGCGTCGCGGAGCCGGCTTCGGAGCATCTCAGCGAACAGCGTGTGGTAGCGGTACCAGACCCGCTGGCGATCGAGGGGGACGAGGAACAGGTTCGAGCGCTCCAGCTTGTGCAGCTTCGGGGCAGAGCCGGTCTGCTCGAGGATCGCGTCGCAGAGCGGCGCCGAGAGGCGGTCGAGCACCGACGTGCGCGTCAGGAAGCGGGCGAGCGCGGGCGAGAGGCGTGCGAGCACCTCGTCGCGGAAGTAGTCGGCGACGATGCGGTCGTCGCCGGTGAAGCCCTCCACCGCGCCGATGCTGCCGTTCGCCCGGAGTGAGAGCGCCGCGAGGTACAGCCCGGCGGGCCAGCCCTCGGTGCGCTCGGTGACGAGGCGGACCTCGGCGGGCTCGAGCTGGATCCCCGCGCCCCGGAGCAGGATCTCCGCCTCGTCGGGCGCGAACGCGAGGTCGGCGGGACCGAGCTCGAACAGGCGCCGCCCGGCGCGCAGCTTCCCGAGCGGCAGCGTCGGCTCGCTCCGCGCCGTGATCGCGACCTGCGATCCGGCGGGGAGGTGGCGGGTCAGCACGACGAGCGCGTCGAGCGACTCCGGCGACGTGAGGACGTGCGCGTCGTCGAGCACGAGCACGAAGGGCAGCGACCGGGTCGCCACCGCCTTGCCGAGCCGCGGCAGCACGACGCCCTCGACGTCCGGCTTCTGCGCCGACAGCGCCGAGAAGACGGGGCCGCCGAGCGGCTCGACGCGATTCAGGGCCAGCGCCACGTACGTCAGCAGCGCGACCGGGTCGTTGTCGCCGCGGTCGAGCGAGACCCAGGCGAACGGGCGCTCGTCCGCGTCGGCCCAGTGCGCCATCAGGGTCGTCTTCCCGTAGCCGGCGGGAGCGGACACGTACACGATCGGGTCGGCGGCGGACGCGCGAAGCCGGTCGACGAGGCTGTAGCGCGCCACGAGCCCCGGCCGGCGCCTCGGCGGCTCGAGCTTCGCCTCGAGCGGCGCGAATCTCGCGGCCGGTGCCCGTCGGGTCGCGTGTGGCTCTCTGGTTGCGGTCCGGGAGGCCATCTTTTGTCGAGGGTAACGCAACGGGGACGGCTCCGTCTGCGGGCGTGCGTAGCATCCCCGGGCGTGAAGTTCCCGCGCTTCTGGCACGAGGATCCTTCGAGGCAACCCGAGGCGCCTCAGGTCGTCCAGATCGATCCGCGCCAACCGCGTACGTGCCGTTCATCGGCGCCTTCGTCGCCGGGGCGTTCGCAGTGATCCTGGCGCTCGGCTCGGAAGGAACGCAGACAGCGTTGATAATGCTCGTGATCGTGATCCTCGCCAACGGCACCCTGCAGAACATCGTCCAGCCGATCGCCTTCGGCGCGACGCTGAACCTCAACCCGCTCGTGGTCCTGATCGTGACGATCGGGGCCGGGTGCCTGTTCGGGATGATCGGGCGCGTGCTCGCCGCGCCGCTCACCTCGGCGGCCGTCCACATCTCGGCCGACCTCTCCAGGGCACGGGCAGCCGCGCGAAGCCCCGTGCCCAGTCCGGCGGCCGGCTGATGGCCGACGACAAGAAGCCGGGCCGGATCGAGCGCGCCAAGGGCACCGCCGACCGAACCAGGAACTGGGTCGCGAGCCAGGATCCCACCACGACGACCGGTGTGACGGTCGGCTGGTTCCGCCGCTACATCGCCGCGGACGGCCAGATCTATGCGGTGTTGCTGACCTCGTACCTCTTCCTGACCGTCCTTCCCGCGGCGCTCGTCCTCGACAGCTACCTCGACACGAACCCGAACGCCCTCGCCGACCACGTGATCAAGCGGCTCGGCCTCCACGGCGCGACGGAGGACCTCTTCCGCAGCGTCCTGCAGGGCGCGGGGGGCCACAAGCTCACGGCCTCGCTGATCGCTCTCGGCAGCGTCGCGCTGTTCGGGCTCGGGATCGGCCGCGTGCTCCAGTTCACGCACGCAAAGGCGTGGGGGCTCGATCTCGGCAAGGCCAAGATCAGGGACCAGGCGCGTTACTTCCAGGTGCTGCTCGCGATCCTGGTGGCGCTCCTCCTGTACGGGGTCGAGGGCAAGGTGCTCCTGGGCAAGCCGTCGTGGATCGGCTGGGTGATCGCCCCGTTCTGGGCCTTCGGGGCCTTCTACTTCTTCGTGTGGGCGCCGCGCCTGCTGCTGCACAAGCGGGTGGCGAGGCGCGACATCGTCCCCGGCGCGGTCTTCACGCTGATCTGCCTGCTCGGGATCCGCGTCGCCTCGCACTTCCTGCTCGTCAACTGGCTCGAGTGGTACGGGAAGTACTACGGCGGGCTCGGGATCGTGATGGCCCTCTTCTTCTGGGTCACGATCTTCGCGACGGTCCTCGTCCTCGCCGCCGCGCTCTCGCCGGCGCTCGCGCACCGGCGCGACCTGAGGCAGGAGCGGGCCGGCACGAGCTGAGCCCTTGGTGACGAACGGCACACCGGCGCCCACCGGGCTGGGCCGTTGGGTCTCGATCCTCGACGGGATCCGGCCGTACAGGAGGGAGTGGCTCTCGAAGGACATCGTCGCGGGGATCACGCTCGCGGCGCTCGCGATCCCCGAGACGATGGGCTACACGAAGATCGCCGGGATGCCGGTGATCACCGGCCTCTACACGATCCTGATCCCGATCGCGGCGTTCGCGCTGTTCGGCTCGTCGAAGCATCTGGTCGTCGGCGCCGACTCGGCGACGGCGGCGATCATGTACGCGGGGATCGCGGCGCTCGGGATCGCCGGGCTCGAGCCCGACTCCCCGCAGTGGGTCGCGCTCGCCGGCCTCTCGGCCCTGCTCTGCGGCGGCCTCCTCTTCATCGCGCGAATCGCGCGACTCGGCTTCCTCGCGGACTTCCTCTCGCGAACGGTGCTGATCGGCTTCCTCACCGGCGTCGGCGTGCAGGTCGCGATCGGCCAGGTCGGCGGGATGCTCGGAATTCCGAAGCAGTCGTCGTCCGTCCGCTTCGTCAGCGAGAACCTGGTCAACTTCTTCAAGACGCTCGGCCACATCTCCGACGGGTCGTGGCAGACCGCTCTCGTGTCGGCGGCGACGCTCGCGATCCTGATCGTCTTCGGCCGCTGGATCAGGCTGATTCCCGGCGGCCTCGTCGCGGTGGTCGGGATGATCGCCCTCTCCTGGATCTTCGACTTCGCCGCGCACGACATCTCGATCCTCGGTCCCGTCCCCAGCGGCCTCCCGCACGTCGGCTTTCCGCAGGGCGTGACCTGGAGCGACGCGGGGAAGCTGATGGCGACCGCGATCTCGATGTTCATCGTGATCCTCGCCCAGAGCGCGGCCACCTCCCGCGCCTACGCCGTCAAGTACGGCGAGCGCTTCAACGAGAACACCGACCTCGTCGGCCTCGGCCTCGCGAACGTCACGGCCGGCCTCACGGGCACCTTCGTCGTCAACGGCAGCCCGACGAAGACCGAGATGGTCGACGAGGCGAAGAGCCATACCCAGGTCGCCCAGCTGACGACCGCGGTCGTCGTCGCGATCGTGCTGCTCTTCCTCACCGTGCCGCTCCAGTACCTGCCGAACTGCGTGCTCTCGTCGGTCGTGTTCCTGATCGGCGTCAAGCTCGTCGACGTCGCGGGGATGCGCGAGATCTACCGGCTCCGCAAGGACGAGTTCTACGTCGCGCTGCTGACCGCGATCGTGGTCGTGACGATCGGAGTCGAGGACGGGGTCATCCTCGCGATCCTCCTCTCGCTCGTCCTCCACGTGAAGCGCCACTACCAGACCACCGACTTCGTGATCACCCGCAACGAGAAGGGCCGCCTGAGGACGGTGCCGCCCGCGCCGGGGACGAGGACGGAGCCGGGGCTGGTCGTCTACCGCTTCGGCGGCGGGATCTTCTACGCCAACGTGACGAGGCTCTCCGAGGAGGTGCTCGGGCTCGTCGAGGGCGACGACCCGCCCCGCTGGTTCGTCTTCGACGCGGCTGCGGTCGACGACATCGACTTCACCGGGGGCAAGACGCTGGCCGAGCTCGCCGACCAGCTTCACGCGCGCAACGTCGTGCTCGCGCTCTGCGAGGTGAACGACAAGGTGCGCGGACAGCTCGACACGTTCGGCATCACTCCGAAGATCGGAGCCGAGCACGTCTACGACACGATCGAGGACGCCGTGGAGGCATTCCGCAGCGCGTAGGATCCGGGGCATGGCAACCTTCCTTCACACCATGTGCCGGATCACGGATCCGGAAAAGAGCCGGACCTTCTACGAGGCGCTCGGCTTCCACTTCTCGCGCGAGATGGACATCGTCCGAGGCGGCGAGCGCGAGGCGACGAACTACTTCTACTCGATCGGCGACCAGGAGAACGTGCTCGAGCTGACGCTCAACCACGACGGGCGCACGTACGACCTCGGCACGGGCTACGGCCACATCGCGGTCGGCGTCGACGACCTCGCCGTGACGCTCGCGGAGCTCTCCGCCCAGGGGATCGAGGCCGAGCGCGAGCCCTACCGCGTCAGCGAGGGCGGCTCGCTGATCTGCTTCGTGCGGGACCCGGACGACTACCGCATCGAGCTGATCGACCGCTCCGGCGCGTAATCATGGCGCCTCAAGCATCCGAGCGTGGCAGCCGGACCGACCCGCGATCTGTCCTTCCCGCCGATCTTCACCGTCGAGGGCGACTCGATCCCGCGGCACGAGCTGCCGGCCGGCCAGCTGTCGCCCGACGTCGCGTACCAGATCGTCCACGACGAGCTGATGCTCGACGGCAACGCGCGGCTCAACCTCGCCACGTTCGTCACCACGTGGATGGAGCCGCAGGCGAGGGCGCTGATGGCCGAGTGCCTCGACAAGAACATGATCGACAAGGACGAGTACCCGCAGACGGCCGAGCTCGAGATGCGCTGCGTCAACATCCTCAGCCACCTCTGGCACGCGCCCGACGCGGCCGAGGCGACGGGCTGCTCGACGACCGGCTCCAGCGAGGCGGCGATGCTCGGCGGGCTCGCGCTCAAGCGCCGCTGGCAGAAGCAGCGAACCCGGACGGCGGCGAAGCCGAACCTCGTGATGGGCATCAACGTCCAGGTCTGCTGGGAGAAGTTCGCCAACTACTGGGACGTCGAGATGCGGCTCGTGCCGATGGAGGGCGACCGCTTCCACCTCGGCGCGGAGGAGGCCGTCGAGCTCTGCGACGAGAACACGATCGGCGTCGTCGCGATCCTCGGCTCGACCTTCGACGGCTCCTACGAGCCGGTGCAAGGAGATCTGCGCGGCGCTCGACGACCTGCAGGCGAGGACCGGGCTCGACATCCCGGTGCACGTCGACGGCGCCTCGGGCGCGTTCGTCGCGCCGTTCGTCGACCCCGACCTCGTGTGGGACTTCCGCGCTGCCGCGCGTGGCCTCGATCAACGCGTCGGGTCACAAGTACGGGCTCGTGTATCCCGGGCGTCGGCTGGATCGTCTGGCGCGACTCCGACGCGCTGCCCGACGACCTGATCTTCTGGGTCAACTACCTCGGCGACAACATGCCGACCTTCGCGCTCAACTTCTCGCGGCCGGGCGCCCAGGTCGTCGCGCAGTACTACAACTTCCTCCGTCTCGGCTTCGACGGCTACCGGAAGGTGCAGGCGTACTGCGCGCGAGGTGGCGACGCGGCTGTCGGCGCAGATCGCCGAGCTCGGGCCCGTTCGAGCTGATCACGCGGGGCGACGAGCTGCCGGTGTTCGCCTTCAAGCTGAAGGACGAGATCGACAACTTCAGCGTGTTCGACGTCTCGAACGCGATGCGCGAGCGCGGCTGGCAGCTGCCCGCCTACACGTTCCCGAAGAACCGCGAGGACCTCGCGGCGCTCCGCGTCGTCGTCCGGCTCGGCTTCACCCACGACCTCGCCGACCTGCTCGTCGCCGACCTGAAGCGGCAGCTGCCGCGGCTGCAGGCGCAGCCCGAGCCGGTGCACGACGCCTCGACTGCGAGTGCCTTCCACCACTGACCTGCGCTGGGACTTCGCCGCGGAGGAGCACCGCGTCGAGGAGCATCTCGGCCGGGAGAGCCTCTACCTTCGCGGCGGCACGGCGCTCGCCGAGGGCGTGCAGCTCGCGCACGGGGTGCTCGAGTTCGACGTCGCCTATCCGCCCGGCCGCGACTTCCCCGGCGGCATCTTCCGTGCGCTGGACCACCGGAACTACGAGGCGTTCTTCGTCCGCCCGCACCAGTCGGGGAACCCGGATGCGACGCAGTACACGCCGGTCTTCAACGACGTCATGGGCTGGCAGCTCTACCACGGCGAGCCCTTCCAGGTGCCGCTCGAGCTCCGCTGCGACGAGTGGGTGCGGATGCGCCTCGCCTTCGCCGGCGCGCGGGCGGAGATCACGGTCGGCGATCACCCTCCGATCGTGGTGCCGCTCAAGCGAGACGTCGCCGCGGGGAGCGTGGGCCTGCTCGGCGGCTTCTTCTCCGGCACCCACTTCTCGAACTTCTCGGTCGAGGAGACCGACCCCGGTCCGGCCGGCGCCGCGCCCGAGCCGGCCGCGCCCGGGGTGATCGGCGTCTGGGACGTCTCCGATCCGGTCCCGGAGAGCTCGACCGAGACGCTCGAGCTCTCCGGCCGGCGCTGGACGCGGCTCGAGGCGGAGCCGTCCGGGCTCGCCAACCTCGCGCGGGTGAACGGGATCGCGGACGGCCGCGACACGGCGCTCGCGCGCTCCGTCGTCCATGCGGCGGCCGCCGGCGCGAAGAAGCTCGAGTTCGGGTTCAGCGACCGCGTCCGCGTCTACCTCAACGGGCGGCTGCTCTTCGGCGCCGACGACTCGTATCGCTCGCGCGACTATCGGTTCCTCGGGAGCATCGGCTGGTGGGACGCGCTCTGGCTCCCGCTGGAGGAGGGCCGGAACGAGCTCGTGCTGGCGGTCTCCGAGGACTTCGGCGGCTGGGGCGTCCAGGCGCGGTTCCCGGACCCGGCCGGGCTCGCGCTCGACCGTTAGCGCCTGCGGAACAGCCGCGACATCGTCGAGTCGTGTGGGATCCCGGCGCGGATGTCGGCGGCGCACGCTTCGCAGTACACGCCGAGGCGGCGGGCCTCTTCCCGCACCGACCCCTCCGCCTGTTCCTCGATCTGCGAGGCCAGCGCCCGGACCTCGTCGAGCCCCTCGGCGTCGCGCCGGTCCTCCGCGACGATCGCCGCGTCCCACGCCCTGCGGTGCGCCGTGCCGAGCACGCCGTGTGCGAGGGCCGCTCGCGCCTCTGTCAGCTCGTCGCCGGTTGCCACGGCGAGAGCCTAGACACTCGGTTGCGCTTCAGGATTCCGGTCCGGCGGCCGAAGAGACACCTGGAGTGCTTCGAGCGGAGACGACAGGGGGAGACGGTTCACTGCCGCATGAAAGCGGGAGCGCAGCTACCCTCGGGGGAGTGCTGTCGCTGCTCG
The DNA here is from genome assembly GCA_963746005.1 of uncultured Actinomycetes bacterium. Lineage (GTDB taxonomy): Bacteria > Actinomycetota > Thermoleophilia > Gaiellales > Gaiellaceae > CAVQZA01. The sequence continues at coordinate 43,244 of CAVUZM010000014.1, forward strand.
GGGGTCTCGCGGCGCGTCATCCGCGGTGGCTCGTGGCAGGCGCAATCGCTTTCACGGTTCTCGGAATCGTCTTCGGCGGCACCGTCACGAGCCGGCTTTCCAGCGGCGGCACGCAGGATCCGGCGACGCAGAGCGCCAAGGCCGACACGCAGCTCGCACGAGCGAGCGCCAAGAACTCCGGCGCGAACCTGCTCGCGGTCGTCCGGCTTCGCAACGACGCGGCTTCGCCCGCGGGCGCGGCCGAGGTCGCGCGCGTCGTGCGGACGCTGAGAGGCCTCGGCGCCACGGACGTCGTCGCTCCCGTCGCCGGGCTCCCGGCACGGCTCGTCTCGCGCGACGGACACTCGGCGCTCGTGATCGTGCCGGCGGGCGGCGACCGGATCGCCGACCGCGCGGAGGCCGCCTTCGCCCACGACCCGCAGGTCGTGCTCGGCGGCGACCCCGTCGTCTCCCAGCAGGTGAACGAGATCGTCGCGACCGACATGAAGCGGGCCGAGATGATCGCGCTGCCGCTCCTCTTCCTGCTCTCGTTCCTGATCTTCCGCGGCCTCGTCGCCGCGATGCTGCCGCCGCTCGTCGGCCTCGTCACCGTGGCCGGCGCGCTGCTCGGGCTGCGCATCGCCAGCGAGATGACCTCGCTCTCGATCTACGCGCTCAACCTGATCACGGGCCTCGGGCTCGGGCTGGCGATCGACTGGAGCCTCTTCATCGTCTCGCGCTACCGGGAGGAGCTGGCCGTGCACGGGCCGGGCGCAAAGGCTCTCCGCGAGACGCTGCGGACCGCCGGCCGTACCGTGCTGTTCAGCTCGCTGACGGTCGCCGCGGCGCTCGCCTCGCTGCTCGTGTTCCCGCAGAGCTTCCTCCGCTCGATGGGGCTCGGCGGGATGCTCGTGTCGCTGATCGGCGCCGGGGTCGCGCTCGTCTTCCTGCCCGCGGTGCTCGCCCTGCTCGGCCGCCGGGTGGACAGCCTCTCGCCGAGGCGATTCCAGCGCGCGTCCGCGAAGGCCGCCCGGCCGGCCTCGTCGGGCTACTGGTTCCGCCTCTCGCACATCGTGATGAAGCGGCCCGTCGTGATCGCGGCCGCGACCGCGACGCTGCTGGTCGTGCTCGGCCTGCCGTTCACCGGCGTCCGCTTCACCGGCTTCGACCCCTCGGTGCTGCCGAAGGCCTCGAGCGGCCGCCAGGTGGACAAGATCGTCCACACCGAGTTCGCGACCGACCTCAACCCGACGGCCTACGCGGTCGTGAGCGCTCCGGCGACGGCCCGCGCCGGCGTGCGGGCTCTCGCGGCGCGACTCGGCGACCTGCCGGGGAGGCCCGCGGTGGCGGCACCGGCGCTCGTCGGCCACGGCACGTGGTTGATCGACGTCGGCACGAGCGCGACCCGGAACTCGAACGGCGGCCAGCGTCTCGTCGACGAGATGCGCGCGGTGCCGTCGCCCTACCCGGTGCTCGTCGGCGGCGACTCGGCCTCGCTCGTCGACCAGAAGTCGAGCCTCGTCTCGAACATCCCGTACGCGCTCGCGATCCTCGTCGGCGCGACGCTCTTCGTGCTCTTCCTGATGACCGGCTCGATCGTGCTGCCGATCAAGGCGATCGCGCTCAACCTGCTCACGATCGCCTCGGTGTTCGGCGTGCTCGTGTGGATCTTCCAGGACGGTCGCCTCCAGGGCCTGCTCGGCTACTCCGGCCAGGGCGGGATCGACACGACGCAGCCGATCCTGATCGCCGCGATCGCGTTCGGGCTCTCGACCGACTACGGCGTCTTCCTGCTGACCCGGATCAAGGAGGCGCGTGACGGCGGCGCGGACAACAAGACCGCCGTCGCCTTCGGGCTCGAGCGCACCGGGCGGATCGTGACCGCGGCGGCGTGCCTCTTCATCGTCGCGATCGGCGCCTTCGCCGCCTCGCGGATCGTCACGATCAAGGAGGTCGGGCTCGGCACGGGCCTCGCCGTCCTGATCGACGCGACGCTCGTGCGCGCGCTGCTCGTCCCCTCGCTGATGATGCTGCTCGGACGCGCGAACTGGTGGGCGCCGCGGCCGCTGCGCTGGGCGACCTCGCGCATCTCGTTCTCCGGGTAGCCTCCCCGCATGCCGGCCTGGGCCACCCTCGGCGTCTTCGCGCTCGCGGCCCTCGCGCTGCTCGCGGTTCCGGGCCCGTCGGTGCTCTACATCGTCACCCAGAGCATCCGCGACGGCCGCCGCGCCGGACTCGTCTCGATGCTCGGGATCCAGACCGGCGCGCTCGTGCACGTGACGGCGGCCGCACTCGGGCTCTCAGCGCTGCTCGTCTCGTCCGCGACCGCCTTCGACGCGGTGAAGTTCCTCGGCGCCGCGTACCTGATCTACCTCGGCGTGCGGCGCCTGCTCGGGCGCGACGAGCCGGACCTGACCGACCCGCGGGAGCAGGTCGAGCTTCGCCGCCTCTACTCGCAGGGGATCGTCGTCAACGTGCTGAACCCGAAGACGGCGCTGTTCTTCTTCGCCCTGCTGCCGCAGTTCGTCGATCCCGCGCGTGGCCCGGTCTTCGTGCAGGTGCTCGTGCTCGGGCTCGTGTTCATCGGCCTCGCGCTCGTGAGCGACGGGCTCTGGGCGGTTCTCGCCGGGACGTTCGGCGAGCGGCTGCGCTACAGCCGCGCGTTCGCGCGCGTCCAGCGCTACGTGTCCGGGAGCATCTTCCTCGGGCTCGGCGTGGTCGCGGCGCTCGCGGCGCCCGCCCGAAGCCGGTAGGCGCCATATACTCGCGGCCGTGACCGCCGTTCCAGCCGTTCCGGAACCGAAGCCGCGCTTCCGCGTCTACGTCAAGCGGATCGTGATCGGCGCGCTGGTGATCGTCGTGGTCGCGGCCCTCGCGAACCTGCTCGGCTGGGACATCCGGGGCTGGCTCAAGGAAGTCTGGGACACGATGACGGGCATCTCGGTCGAGGCGCTGATCGCGGCGATCGTGCTCAAGACGCTGCAGACCGGGCTGACGGCGTTCGGCTGGTACTGGATCCTGCGCTACGGCTTCCCGAACGCGCGAATCCGGTGGCTCGACATCTTCGCGCTGTACGCCGCGTCGGTCGCACTCAACAGCTTCCTGCCGGCCAACCTCGGCACGCTGATGTACCTGATCATGCTCGCGGCGACGATCGCCGGCGCGAGCTTCGCGGGCGATCCTCGGCGGCTACGCGGTCCAGAAGATCTTCTACACCCTGATCGGCGGCTTCACCTACCTCTACCTGTTCCTGACCGTCGGCGGCTCGTTCGACATCAAGTTCAACTTCGTCCACACCCACCCGTGGGCGACGGTGGTCCTCCTGGTCGGCGGCGCCTTCCTGATCTTCCTGCTCCTGCGCCGGCTCTGGCCGCGCGTGGTGAAGTGGTGGGACCAGGCCAAGGAGGGCGGCGCGATCCTCGGCCATCCGAGCGCCTACTTCGTGCGCGTCTTCCTCCCGTCACTCGGCAGCTGGTTCGCGATGCTCGGCGTGATGTGCGTGTTCCTGCACGCCTACGACATCCCGATCTCGTTCCACACGCTGATGCGGATCTGCGGCGGGAACTCGATCGCCAACACCGATCTCGGTGACGCCGGGTGGCGCCGGCGTGAACCAGGCGTTCAACGTCGCCTCGCTGAAGGGGGTCACGAGCTCCGCGAACGCCACCGCCTACTCGGTCGCCCAGCAGCTCGTCACGACGTTCTGGAACATCGCGCTCGCGATCATCCTGATGGTCTGGGCCTTCGGCTGGTCGGGCGGCCGGAAGCTCGTCGAGGGCTCCTACGGCGAGGCGAAGCAGAAGGCCGCAGAGCAGTCCGACGCACGCAAGGCGAAGAAGGAAGCGAAGAAGGCCGCGAAGGCCGGCGGCGAGGCGCCTGAAGCCGGCTAGGGCTGCTGCCGCTGCGCCCGCTGGTGGCTGAGGTTCCCGACGAGCAGGGCGACCACGGTCACGAGGTACAGCTGCCCGAGCAGCGCCTCCGTCACCGCAAGCGTGTGCCCGAGGGTGGTCGCCGGCGTGTAGTCGCCGTAGCCGAGCGTCGCCAGCGTGACGTAGCTGAAGTAGAGCTGGAGCGACGGCGTGCCGTCGGTGCCCTGCGCGAAGAAGGTGCCCGAGCCGAGCGCCGCGACGGCGGTGTAGATGAAGGTGAAGCCGATCCCGATGAGCAGGTAGATGCAGATCGCTCCGGTGACCGACTGCCTGTTGACGGCGCCCTGGTCGATCACGCCGAGCGCGATCACCACGATGGTCGCGGCGACGAGCAGCATGTTCAGGATCCCGACGATCCCGATCAGCGTGGTGCCGCCGACGAGGAGCTGGACGATCGCAACCGCCAGGCCGATCGCGACGAGCGCCACGATCGCACGCCTGTCGCGTCCGAGGCCGGTGGTCCAGAGCGCGAGGATCAGCGTCGTGCACTGGAGCAGGACGAGCACGCTCTTGGCCCAGCTCTCGCTCGGCGCCGCCGACGTGAACACGAAGGTGACGACGATCATGATCGCGACGACCCCGAAGCTGTGGCTCGCTCGCAGCCGGGCGAGGCGCGACCCGGGGCGCCAGGGCATCACGGAGGACGAGTCGGAGCTTTCCACGGTGCCTTTCATACACGCCCGGGCGGGCGGATGTGGAAGGCTTGGGCGATGAGCACCTACGAACGCGTCTCCGGCCTGCCGCTCGTCGTCGAGGGATACGAGCTCGAGCGGCTCGAGCGGGCGGTGTCGAGCGGCTTCACGCGGGTCTCCACGGTGATCCGCCTCCGCGGGGCGGGGCACGACGGCGTCGGCGAGGACGTCACCTACGAGGCCGCCGATCAGGACCGCTTCCAGGCCGACGGCCGCGGCTACCCGTTCGCCGGGGAGTGGACGCTCGACTCGTTCTCGCAGCACGTCGGCGGGCTCGATCTGTTTCCGGGCGGCGCCGGAGCGCGAGGTCTACCGCAACTACCGCCGCTGGGGCGTCGAGAGCGCGGCGCTCGACCTCGCGCTGCGGCAGGCCGGGCTCGCCGCCGCGGAGGCGCTGGGCCGGGTCGCGCGGCCGGTGCGCTTCGTCGTCTCGCTCCGGCTCGACGAGGTGCCGAGCGCCGAGCCGTTGCGGAGGCGGGTCGGCCTCTATCCGTGGATGCGGTTCAAGCTCGACGCGACGACCGGCTGGGACGACGCCTTCGTCTCGGAGCTCGCTGCGATGGACGTCGTCGAGACGGTCGACTTCAAGGGCGCCTACCACGGCACGCCCGTCGACCAGCCGCCCGACCCGGCGCTGTACGCGCGCGTCGCCGAGGGGCTTCCCGGCGCGCTGCTCGAGGATCCGGCGCTGACGCCCGAGACCGACGCGGTGCTCGCGGCGCATCGCGACCGGATCACGTGGGACGCGATCATCCACTCCGTCGAGGAGATCGAGGCGCTGCCGTTTCCGCCGCGTGTGCTGAACATCAAGCCGTCGCGCTTCGGCAGCCTCCGAGGCACTGCTCGACGCATACGACTACCTCGAGCGAAACGGGATCGCGGCGTACGGCGGCGGGCAGTTCGAGCTCGGCCCGGGCCGCGGCCAGATCCAGGCGCTCGCGTCGCTCTTCCACCCGGACGGGCCGAACGACGTCGCGCCCGGCGGCTACAACGAGCCGGATCCCGTACCCGGCCTGCCGGCGAGCCCGCTCGAGCCGGGACTGTCGGCCGTGGGCTTCCGGCGCGACGGCTGACACGGTTTCGGCACAGAGGCGTCACCCACGCGTGACGGTTCCATCGCTACGGTCGGTTCGATGGCGAAGAGGACGGATCCCCGCACCGTCAGCACCCCCTGGGGTAGCGCGGCGCTCGTCGACGAGCTGACCCTCCCGCAGCGCGCCGGCGAGCGTCGCTTCGCCTCCGTCGTCCAGCTCCTCGAGGGCGGGAAGGGCGAGCAGCTCGTCCGCTTCGCGTACACGACCGGCGGCGCGGCCCGGCGCGGCCCGGTCACCCTGCGGGCACGCGATCTGGAGCGGCTCCGCTCCGCGCTCGCGGAGCACCCGGCGCTCGCGGCGACGCTCGGCCTGGGAGGTGAGGCCTAGACGGTGGCGGCGACGCGATCGCGTGCCGCGTCGACGAGCGAGGCGAGGATCAGGGCGCCGTCGGCCGAGCCGAGCAGCGGATCGACGGCGTGCTCGGGGTGGGGCATCAGGCCCATCACGTTGCCGGCCTCGTTGACGACCCCGGCGACGTCGCCGATCGAGCCGTTCACCGGCTCGGCGTAGCGCAGCACGATCTGGCCGCGCTCCTCGAGCTCCGCGTACAGGGCCGGGTCGGCGAACCAGCAGCCCTCGCCGTTCTTGACGGGAATCGTCAGCCGCTGCCCCGGCTCGCAGCGTGCGGTGAAGAGCGTGTCGGCGTTCTCGACCGTGAGCGGCACGTCGCGGCAGATGAACGAGAGCGAGACGTTCGGGCGCAGCACGCCCGGCAGGAGGCCGGCCTCGCACAGGATCTGGAAGCCGTTGCAGATCCCGAGCACCGGGCCGCCGGCGGCGGCGAACCCGGCGACCGCGCCGAGCGCCGGGCTGAAGCGTGCGATCGCACCGCAACGGAGGTAGTCGCCGTACGAGAACCCGCCGGGGAGGACGACGGCTGCGACGTCGGGCAGCTCGGGCTCCGCGTGCCAGACGAGCACCGGGTCGGCGCCGAGCGCGCCGAGCGCCCAGCGCGGCGTCGCGGTCGTCGTTCGAGCCCGGGAAGACGACGACGGCGATCCGCGGCGCCGTCGGTCATGCGTCCTCGAGCTCGATCTCGTAGCTCTCGATCAGCGGGTTCGCGAGCAGCTGCGCGCACATCCGCTCCACCTCGGCGCGGGCATCGGTCGGGTCGGTCGCGGCCACCTCGAGGTCGACGACGCGACCGACGCGCGCGTGGCCGATGTGGAATCCGAGGTGGCGCAGCGCCTCCTCGACCGCCTGTCCCTGCGGGTCGAGGATCCCTTCCTTCGGACGCACGAGCACCGTCGCCCTCATCCGAGCACCACCGACGGGTCGGCGAGGTAGTCGTCGAACGCGATCCCGGTCAGCTGCTCGAACGCCTCGACGTAGCGGGCGCGCGTCCCGGCGACGACAGCCTCGGGGAGCTCGGGCCCCGGCTCGGTCTTGTCCCAGCCGAGCGACTCGCAGTAGTCGCGCACGAACTGCTTGTCGAACGACGGCTGCGGGCCGCCGGGCTCGTACTCGTCGGCCGGCCAGAAGCGGGACGAGTCGGGGGTGAGCGCCTCGTCGCCGAGCGTGAGCACGCCGCCCGCGTCGACGCCGAACTCGAACTTCGTGTCGGCGATGATGATCCCGCGCTCGAGCGCGTACGCCGGCGGCGAAGCGGTAGAGCTCGAGCGAGAGCCGCTCGGCCTCCGCGAACAGCTCCGCCCCGACGAGCTCGGCCGCCTGCTCGCGCGTGATGTTCTCGTCGTGACCGCTCGTCGCCTTCGTCGCAGGGGTGAAGATCGGCTCGGGCAGCCGCGCCGACTCGACGAGTCCCTCGGGCAGGAGATGGCCGCAGACCGTCGCCGGTCGCGCGGTAGTCCTTCCAGCCGGAGCCGGAGAGGTAGCCGCGGACGACGCACTCGATCGGCAGCATCTCGAGCCGCCGGCACTCGGTCGAGCGGCCGTCGGGCCGCAGCGCGAGCAGGTGGTTCGGGCAGATCGCGCGCGTGCGCGCGAACCAGAACCCCGAGAGGCCGGTCAGCACGCGGCCCTTGTCGGGGATCTCGGTCGGCAGCACGACGTCGAAGGTCGAGATGCGGTCGCTCGCGACGAGCAGCAGCCGCTCGTCGTCGAGCGCGTAGATCTCGCGGACCTTGCCGCTCGCGACGTGAACGGCTTCAGACATGGACGGGCTCCTCCTTCCGTGGGGCGAGCGCGCGGAGCCGGTCGAAGACGGTGTCGACGTGCCGCGTGTATGCATTGAGGTCGAAGACGTCGGCGAGCGCGCTGGGCGGGAGCGCGGCGGCGATCTCCTCGTCCCCGCGCACGAGCGTGCGGAAGTCGCGCTCCTCGTCCCAGGCGCGCATCGCGTTCCGCTGGACGAGCCGGTAGGCGTCGTCGCGGGAGAGGCCCGCTCGAGACGAGCGCGAGCAGGACGCGCTGGCTGAAGAAGAGGTAGAAGCTCGCCTCGAGGTTCCGCCGCATCCGCTCCGGCAGGACGACGAGGCCCTCGACGAGCCAGGTGAAGCGGTCGAGCATGTAGTCGAGCGCGAGGAACGCGTCGGGGATGACGACGCGCTCCGCCGACGAGTGCGAGATGTCGCGCTCGTGCCAGAGCGCGACGTTCTCGAGCCCGACGAGCGCGGCGGCGCGGACGACGCGGGCCAGCCCGCAGATCCGCTCCGCCACGACCGGGTTGCGCTTGTGCGGCATCGCCGAGGAGCCCTTCTGGCCGCGGCCGAACGGCTCCTCCACCTCGCCCACCTCGGTGCGCGCGAGGTGCCGGATCTCGAGCGCGAACTTGTCGAGCGACGACGCGGCGATCGCGAGCGCGGAGAGCAGCTCGGCGTGGCGGTCGCGCTGCAGGATCTGGGTCGAGAACGGCGCCGGCTCGAGCCCGAGCCGCTCGCAGGCGAGCCGCTCGACCTCGGGATCGGTCGCCGCGTAGGTGCCGACGGCGCCGGAGAGCTTGCCGACGCGCATTCCCTCGAGCGCCTGCTCGAGCCGGACGCGGTCGCGGTCGAGCTCGAACGCCCAGCCGGCGAGCTTGAGCCCGAACGTGGTCGGCTCGGCGTGGATGCCGTGCGTGCGGCCGATGCAGAGCGTGTGCCGGTGCTCCTCGGCCCGCACGACGACGGCCGCGAGCGCGCGCTCGATCCCCTCCAGGATCAGCTTGCCGGCCGCCTGGATCTGCAGCGCGAGCGCGGTGTCGACGACGTCCGAGGAGGTGAGCCCGTAGTGGAACCACCGTCCCTCGGGGCCGAGCGACTCGGCGACCGCGTCGACGAAGGCGGCGGTGTCGTGGTGGAGGGTCGCCTCGATCTCGGCGACGCGCTCCGGGCTCGGCGGCACGGCGTTCGCGCGGATCGCGCGCGCAGCGTCGGCAGGCACCGCGCCGACGCTCGGCCCACGCGTCGGTCGCGGCGAGCTCGACCTCGAGCCAGCGCGCCAGCTTGCCCTCGTCCGACCAGATGCTGGCCATTGCCGGACGGGAGTAGCGCGCGATCACTGGAGCGAGTCTAGACGCGCCCCTGGTCGTCTCCGGCGCAGAATCGGCACGCAATCGGCACGGTCACGTGCGTCTTCGTCCGGCGCCACGAACGTCATTCCCCGGGTGGGTGGAGGGTTAGGGACGGGACCAGAACTGCCTGCTGCCGCTCCAGTGTACCTCGTAGTAAAGTATCTTGAATTCAAGTTACTTGACTCAAAGGAGTCGCGCATGTATCCGCAGGTGACCCAGCTCGACGCTCGTAGCACCCGGCTCCGCGCCGAGCTCGAGCTGATCCGGCAGCTGAAGGCGCTCGCGCCGGAGCGGCCGAGGCGAGGACTCCCGAGGCTCCGCCCGCGCCGCGCGACGTGCTCGGCCTAGGCGCCGAGGATGCGCGCGGCGAGAGCGGCTGCGTTCTTCGCGTTGTCGACGCCGACGCAGGCGACCGGGACTCCGGGCGGCATCTGCACGATCGAGAGCAGCGCGTCGAGCCCGTCGAGCACGCTCATCGACGAGCGCAGCGGCACGCCGATCACGGGCAGGTCGGTGTGCGCGGCGACGACGCCCGGGCAGCGCGGCCGCGAGCCCGGCGCCCGCGATCAGCACCCGCAGCCCGCGCCCGCGGGCGCTCTCGCAGTACTCGGCGACGGCGTGCGGGTCGCGGTGCGCCGAGCGCACCTCGAACTCGTACGCGATCCCGCGCGCGTCGAGCTCGTCGAGCGCGGGCTTCATCCGCTCGCGGTCGGACTCCGAGCCGACCAGGATTCCGACGACCGGATCAGGCACGTGCGGCCTCCAGGCGATGTCGGTTCGGTATCTCATCCCGTCGAACGAGATCAGATCCGCGCCCGCGTAGGCGCGACTGCGCGCCTCTGCGAGGGTCGGCGCGACCCCGGTCACGCCGAGGATCCTGCCGCCGTTCGTGACGACGCGGCCGTCGCGCAGCGCCGTGCCCGCGTGGAAGACGAGCGCGCCGGCCGCCTCCGCGTCGGCGATGCCCTCGATCGGCGTGCCCGCGTCGCCGGCCTCCGGATAGTCGCCGGCGGCCAGCACGACCGTCACCGCTGCGTCGGTCGGAGCCGGAAGCGAGTGGTCCGGAGCTCGCCGCGCGCCGCCGCCGCGAGAGCGCCGAGAAGGTCGCCCTCGACGAGCGGGAGGATCGACTGCGTCTCCGGGTCGCCGAACCGGCAGTTGAACTCGAGCACCCGCGGCCCGTCGGCGGTCAGCATCAGCCCGGCGAACAGCACGCCGACGAACGGCGTCCCACGCGCGGCCAGCTCCTCGAGCACGGGGCGGTGCGCGAGGTCGAGCGCCTCCTCCACCTCGGCCGCGTCCCCAGCCCGGGACCGGCGAGAACGTGCCCATCCCGCCGGTGTTCGGGCCCTCGTCGCCGTCGACGGCGCGCTTGAAGTCCTGCGCGGCGCGGCAGCGCCAGCGCGGTGCGGCCGTCGCAGAGCGCGAAGACCGAGATCTCGTCGCCCTCGAGCAGCTCCTCGATCACGATCTGGCCGCCGAGCGCCGACGCCGCTCGGAGCCCCGCGTCGAGCTCGTCCTGCGTGCGGCAGACGAAGACGCCCTTGCCGGCCGCGAGGCCGTCCGCCTTCACGACGCAGGGAGGGCGGGCGACCGAGACCGCCTCCGCGACGGGAACGCCGGCGGCGGTCATCACTTCCTTGGCGAACGACTTCGAGCCCTCGATCCGCGCCGCGGCGGCGCTCGGCCCGAAGACCGCGATCCCGCCGTGGCGGAGCTCGTCCGCGACACCGGCGACGAGCGGCCCCTCCGGGCCGATCACGACGAGGTCGATCCCGAGCTCGCCCGCGAGCCCGAGCAGGCCCTCGGCGTCCTCGGCCCGCACCGGATGGCAGTGGCCGAGCGCGGCGATCCCCGGGTTGCCCGGCGCGGCGTGCAGCTCGTCGAGCCGGTCGCTCGAGGCGAGCCTCCACGCGAGCGCGTGCTCCCTGCCTCCCGACCCGACGAGGAGCACTTTCACGCGGCGAGTCTATTGGGGAACGTAGGCTGTTGCGATGCCTGGCGAGGAGCCGCCTCCCTACGCGACGGTCGCGGTCGAGGTGGTGCGGCTGCCCAGCGGTGCGGTCGAGCAGGATCGCGTCGCGGCCGAGGAGCCGCTCGAGATCCGGCTCGGCGGCCGCCCGATCGCGGTCACGATGCGCACGCCCGGTCACGACGAGGAGCTCGCACTCGGCTTCTGCCTGACCGAGGGGATCCCGGCGACGGGCGCGGCGCCTCCGGCCGATCTCGCCGCGAACGCGGTCGAGGTCGAGGCCGGCGCGTTCGATCCGGAGCGGGTGCAGCGGAACTTCTACACCTCGTCCTCGTGCGGGGTCTGCGGCAAGGGTGCGCTCGAGGCGGTCGCCGTCGCCGCGCCCGGGATCGAGAGCGACCTGACCGTCTCGGCCGCGCTCGTCGCGGGCCTGCCCGAGCGGCTGCGCGCGGCCCAGCCCGGCTTCGCGGCCACAGGCGGCCTGCACGCGACCGGTCTCTTCGCCGAGGACGGCGAGCTGCTCTGCCTGCGCGAGGACGTCGGCCGCCACAACGCGCTCGACAAGACGGTCGGCTGGGCGTTCGGCGCCGGCCTCCTCCCGCTCTCCCGCTCGCTGCTCTGCGTGAGCGGACGGCTCTCGTTCGAGCTCGTGCAGAAGGCGGCCGTCGCGGGCTGCCCGATCCTCGCCGGGGTCGGCGCGCCGTCGAGCCTCGCCGTCGAGCTCGCCGCCGACCGGCGCCTCACGCTCTGCGGGTTCGTCCGCGACGGGCACCTGACGGTCTACAGCGAGCCGTGGCGGATCCAGGGCTGACGGGCGTCCTGCTGGTCGGCGGCGCGAGCAGGCGCTTCGGCTCGCCGAAGGCGCTCGCGGAGTGGGAGGGCGAGACCCTTGCCGCGCGCGCCTGGCGGACGCTCGGCGAGGCGTGCGACGAGCGGCTCGCGGTCGGCAAGGTCGCGGACGGGCTCGCGCTCGGGTTCCCGCTCCTCGACGACGGCACGCCGCTGCGCCATCCCGCGGCGGGGATCGTCGCAGCACTGCGGGCTGCCGCCAACGATGTGTGCGTCGTGCTCCCGGTCGACTTCCCGCTCGTCACGGCTGCGACGCTCCGGGCGCTCGGCGAGGCGTGCGCCGATGCGGCCGTCGCGCTCGGCGGCGCGCCGCTTCCGGCCGCGATCCGTCGTGCCACGCTGCCGGTGTGGGAGCGCGTCCTCGCCGCGGAGGAGAGCCTCCGGGCCGGGCTCGCCGAGCTCGAGGTCGCAACGGTCGAGCTTGACCCGGCCGAGCTCGTCGGTGTGAATACCGTCGATGACCTTCGAAGCCTCGGGCGATCGCTATGACCGGTGGGTGGGGCGCTACCTGCCGGAGCTCGGCTCCGCGTTCGCCGATGCGGCGGGCGTACGGCCGGGGCAGCGGGCCCTCGACGTCGGCTGCGGCCCGGGAGGGCTGACGCGGGAGCTCGTCTCGCGGCTCGGGCCGGGGAACGTGGCCGCGCTCGACCCATCGGAGTCGTTCGTCGCCGCGTGCAGGGAGCGCAACCCCGGGGTCGACATCAGGCTCGGAGCCGCCGAGGAGCTGCCCTTCGCCCACGGCTCGTTCGACGTCGCGCTGGCCTCGCTGGTCGTCCCGTTCATGCGGGATCCGGTGCGAGGGAGTGCGTGAGATGGCGCGCGTCGCACCCATCGTCGCGGCCTGCGTGTGGGACTACCACGGCGGGATGGAGATGCTGAGCGTGTTCTGGGAGGCGGCCGCCGCGACCGACCCCGACGCGCCGGGCGAGAAGGGGATGATCGGAGGCACCGCCGGCGACCTCGGCCGGGTCTTCCGAGCGGCGGGGTTGCGCGAGGTCGACGAGGACGCGCTCGAGGTCGGCGCGGAGTACACGGGGTTCGACGACTGGTGGGAGCCGTTCGGGTACGGCATCGGCCCCGCGGGCTCCTACTTCGTCACGCTCGACGACGAGCAGCAGGCCGCCCTGCGAGAGGAGTGCCGGCGTCGGCTCGGCGACCCGCAGGGCCCGTTCCGCGGCGACGCGCGCGCCTGGGTCGCGACGGGAACCGGCCTAGCGCATCGCGACGACGGCCTCGCGGTCGGCGCCGGTGCCGACGAGCGAGACCTCGACCTCGAGCTCCCGCTCGACGAACTCGACGTACGCGCGCGCCGCGTCGGGCAGCCCGTCGTCGAGCGGCTCCTCCCAGCCGGGCAGCGTCTCGTAGACGGGCCGCGCGTGGTGGAAGTCGCTCTGGTGCGCGGGGAAGTCCTGCGTCTCCGTCCCGTCGCGCGAGCCGGTAGCGCGTGCACACCGGGATCTCGGCGAACGAGGAGAGGACGTCGAGCTTGGTCAGCGCGAGCGAGGTGATCCCGTTGACCCGAACTGCGTAGCGGAGCGCGACGAGGTCGAGCCAGCCGCAGCGCCGCTCGCGTCCGGTGACCGTGCCGAACTCGTGGCCGAGCTCGCGCATCCGCGCCTGGTCCGGGCCCTCGATCTCGGTCGGGAACGGGCCTGCGCCGACCCGGGTCACGTAGGCCTTCGCGACGCCGACGACCTCGTCGATCCGGGTCGGGCCGATCCCGAGCGACACCGCCGCGTTCCCCGGCGATCGTGCTCGACGAGGTCACGAACGGGTAGGTGCCGTGGTCGAGGTCGAGCAGCGTTCCCTGCGCGCCCTCGAACAGGACCTGCTTGCCCTCGCGCAGCGCGCGGTCGACGAGCAGCGAGGTGTCTGCGATGTACGGGCGGAGCCGCTGCGCGTAGCTGCTCGTAGCGCTCGTCGACGGTCTCGAGCGCGACCGGCGCGATCCCGTAGACCCGCTCGAGCCAGACGTTCTTCTCGGCCAGGGCGATCTCGATCTTCTGGAGCAGGATCTTCGGGTCGAGCAGGTCCTGGACGCGGATCCCGATCCGGGTCGCCTTGTCGGCGTACGCGGGGCCGATCCCGCGGCGGGTGGTGCCGATCTCGAGCTTGCCGAGCCGCCGCTCGCGCGCGCCGTCCAGCGCGACGTGCCAGGGCATGATCAGGTGCGCGTTCCCCGAGACGAAGAGGAGCCCGGCGGTCTCGTGGCCGCGCGACTCGAGGTCGTCGATCTCCTCGATCAGGACCTGCGGGTCGACGACGCAGCCGCCGCCGATCACGCAGTGCTTCCCGGTGATGATCCCGGACGGGATCGCGCGGATCTTGTAGGTCTCCTCGCCGACCACGATCGTGTGCCCGGCGTTGGGCCCGCCCTGGTAACGGCAGACGAGGTCGGAGTCGGCGGCGAGCAGGTCGACGATCTTGCCCTTGCCCTCGTCTCCCCACTGCGCGCCGACGATCACGGTCGCAGGCACCACCGCAGTGTGCCTGAAGCCGCGGTCGTCGGCGTCGCGCGGGAAGCTAGCTCGCCGCTGCGAGCCGGGGACGGCCGATGCGCTTCAGCACCAGCCTGTGCCCTCGTCTGCAGGTGGCGAACCCGACGTCGGCGTCGGCCCGGAGCCGCCCCGAGACCGCGGTGGACTCCGCCGAGGCGCCGTAGCCGAGAAAGATCCGGCACTCCTCGCACTCCGCCGCGAACTCGGTCGCCGGCGACAACACCCAGATCGTCTGTCTGTTCTCCGTCTTCCCTCCTATCACCCGGACGCGAGGTCCGCGAATTTGGCGTAGCGCTTCAGGAACGAGAGCCGCACCGTGTCGGTGGGGCCGTTTCGGTGCTTGGCGAAGATCACCTCGGCGAGGCCCTGCTGGTCGGTCTCCTCGGCGTTGTAGTACTCGTCGCGGTAGATGAAGCCGACGAGGTCGGCGTCCTGCTCGATCGAGCCCGACTCGCGCAGGTCGGAGAGGATCGGCCGCTTGTCGTGGCGCTGCTCGACCGCGCGGGAGAGCTGCGAGAGCGCGAGGATCGGCACGTCGAGGTCGCGCGCGAGGATCTTCAGCGAGCGCGAGATCAGCGACACCTCCTGCACGCGGTTCTCGGCGGTGCCGCCGCCGGTCATCAGCTGCAGGTAGTCGACGACGATCAGCGCCGAGGTTCGGCTCGCGGGACTTGAGCCGCCGCGCCTTCGACCGGATCTCCATCATCGTGATCGAGGCCGTGTCGTCGACGTAGATCGGCGCCTTCGCGAGCTTGTCGCAGGCGGCGGTGAGCCGGGGCCAGTCGTCCTGGGCGAGCTTGCCGTTGCGGAGGCGCTGCGACTCGACCTTGGCCTCCGAGCACATCAGCCGCTGGGTCACCTCCGACTTCGACATCTCGAGCGTGAACAGCGCGACCGGGAGGTTGTGCCGCACCGCGAGGTTCGCGGCCATGCAGAGCGCGAGCGCCGACTTCCCCATGCTCGGGCGGGCCGCGACGATGATCAGGTTGCCCGGCTGGAAGCCGGAGGTGAGCTTGTCGATCTCGCGGAAGCCGGACGGCGACGCCGGTGATCTCGGCGCCGGACTCGTAGAGCGCCGTGATCCGCTCGAAGCTCTCCTTGAGCAGCGTCTCGATGTGGGAGAACTCGCCCTGGACGCGCGACTGGGAGAGGTCGAAGACGATCTGCTCGGCGCGGTCGACGAGGTCTTCGGTCGCGCCCGGCCGCTCCCAGCCGAGCTGCGAGATCTGGCTGCCCGTGCGGATCAGCCCGCGCAGGGTCGACATCTCCCGCACGATCTTCGCGTAGTGCGCCGCGTTCGCGGTCGCGGGGACGAGCGCCGCCAGCTCGTGGATGCGGACGCGGCCGCCGGCCTTCTCGAGCTCGCCGCGCTCCTCGAGCTCGTCGGGGAGCGTGATCGCGTCGACCGGCTCGCCCTTCGCGTAGAGGCCGAGCGCGGCGCGGAAGATCACGCCGTGGCTGTCCCGGTAGAAGTCCGAGGCATCGAGGATCTCGCTGACCGCCCCGATCGCGCCGGGGGAGAGGAGCATGGCCCCGAGAACGGATTCCTCCGCCTCGAGGTTCTGGGGCGGTACCGTGGCGGCCAGCGGGGGCGGGGCGACCTGCACCATCTGCGGACTAGTCTCCAACAGGCGTCAAGCCCGCCCGGACGTGGCCGTTTTGCAGGGGTAAGAGAACATACGTTCCGATTCTATCCCCAGGGCCGGATACGTTCTTCCCCAGCTGTGGGTGAGTTGTTCCCACGAAGTTTCCGCTCCGAGCGGGAACTTCGTCCAAATGTCCACAGCGCTGTGGACGGGCCTGTGGACTGTGTCAGTTCGAGCGGCAGTTCTTGCAGGCGCCGCGCAGGACGACGTCGTGGCCGACGATCGAGTAGCCGGTGCGGCCCTCGACCCTGTGGAGCGCGCGCTCGAGCTCGTCGTCGGCGAACGCCTCGACGGTGCCGCAGTCCTCGCAGACGAGGTGGTGGTGGTGCTCGCCGCTCGCGAGCATCGGCTCGAAGCGGGCCGTGCCGGCGCCGACGTCGATCCGCTGCAGGAGGCCCTTGTCGGTGAGGAGGTCGAGCACCCGGTAGATGCTCGCGATCCCGACCTGGCGGCCCTCGGCGCGGAGCCGGTCGAAGATGTCCTGGGCGGTGAGGCAGCAGTCCTGGCGGCCGAGCAGCTCGACGACCGCCTTGCGCGCGACGCCGTTCCGGTAGCCGTCACCCCGGAGGGAGTCGAGCGTCTGCGCCGTCCAGTCGTCCATCGGCGCTGATGATACCGTCTCGAGTTGATTTTGGGAATAAGTATCGTTACCGTGACGGGCTCAATGCTCGCGCCCTTCCAGTACGCCTTCGTCCAGCGTGGCCTGATCGAGGTCCTGCTGCTCTCCGTCGGCGCGGGGCTGCTCGGCACCTGGATCGTGCTGCGCGGGCTCGCATTCTTCTCGCACGCGGCCGGGACGGCCGCCTTCCCGGGCCTCGTGCTCGCGGACGGCCTCGGCTTCTCGGCGCCGCTCGGCGCGTTCGCGGCCGCGCTCGTGTTCGCGTTCGGGGTCGAGCGGCTCGCGCGCAGCCGCCGCAGCGGCTATGACAGCCTCACGGCGCTCGTGCTCGTGGGCGCGCTCGCGCTCGGGGTGATCCTCGCGAGCGACGTCTTCCACTCGGGCGCGAGCGTCGACTCACTGCTCTTCGGCAGCCTGCTCCTGATCGGGACGCGCGACCTCGTGCTCGCGGCGCTCTCGAGCGCGATCGTGCTCGGAGCGAGCCTGCGCGCTGGGGCGCCGCTGGCTCGCGATCGGGTTCGACGCGGGCAGCGCGAGAGCGCTCGGGATCCGCTCGGCGGTCCCCGACGCGATCCTGCTCGTCGCTGATCGCGCCGGAGTCGTCTCGGCGCTGCCGGCGATCGGGGCGCTGCTCGTGACCGCGCTCTTCGTCGTTCCCGCGGCGACGGTCAGGCTCGTGACGCGGCGGCTTCGGCCCTGGCAGCTCGGCTCCGTCGCACTCGTCGCCGGCGAGGGCGTGGTCGGGCTCTGGCTGTCGGTGGAGTGGAACGTGCCGCCGGGCGCGGCGATCTCCGTACTCGCGGGCGCGGTCTTCGCCGTCGTCGCGGCGGTGCGGCTTCGTCTCCCCGTCGGTCCGACGGCTCGCTGCCGGCGGCCGCCGCGCTGCTGCTGCTCGCCGGCTGCGGGTCGAGCCACTCCTCGTCGAGCGGGCTGCCGGTCGTCGCGACCACGACCCAGATCGGCGACTGGGCGCGCACGGTCGCCGGAGCCGACGCGAACGTGTCCCAGATCCTCCAGCCCAACACCGACCCGCACGAGTACGAGCCGCGGCCCGCCGACGTCGAGGCGACCGCCGGCGCGAAGCTCGTGCTCGAGAACGGCGACAACCTCGACAAGTGGATGGGCAAGGTGGTCTCCGAGGCGGGCGGGAAGCCGACCGTGGTCGACCTCGGCGCCGGGGTGCCGGTCAAGCGACCCGGCGAGACCTCCGGTCCCGAGGCCTCCCGCTTCGACCCGCACTGGTGGCACGACCCGACGAACGCGATCGCCGCGGTCGGCGAGATCCGCGACGCCCTCGTCGCCGCCGACCCGAAGCACGCCGCCGCCTACCGGCGGAACGCGGCCGCCTACATCGCGAAGCTCCAGGCGCTCGACCGCGGCATCGCCGCGTGCTTCGCGAAGGTGCCCGCGGCGCAGCGGAAGCTCGTCACCGACCACGACGCCTTCGGCTACTTCGCCGACGCGCTACGGGATCCAGGTCGTCGGCGCGGTGATCCCGTCCCAGACGACCCAGGCGCAGCCCTCGGCGGGCGAGACGGCGAAGCTGATCGCGCTGATCAAGCGCGAGCACGTCAAGGCGGTGTTCCCGGAGAGCTCGATCAACCCGAAGCTGGCGCAGGCGATCGCGCACGAGACAGGCGCGAGCGCGCACTACACGCTCTACGGCGACACGCTCGGGCCGCGCGGCTCGGCGGGCGCGACCTACCTCTCGATGGAGCGCGCGAACGCCGACGCGATGGTGCGCGGCTTCACCGGCGGCCGCATCGGCTGCCCGTGAGCGCGCCGCTGCTGGTCGTCGACGGCCTCGCCGCGGGCTACGGCGGGGCGCCCGTGCTCGAGGGCGTCTCGTTCACCCTCGACCCCGGGAAGCGGATCGGCGTGCTCGGCCCGAACGGCGGCGGCAAGTCGACGCTGTTCCGGACGCTGCTCGGCGAGCTGGAGCCGGTGTCCGGAGGATTCGTCGCGGTAGGCGGGTTCGGCTACGTGCCGCAGACCGAGCGGTCGCGGCTCGACTACCCGGTCAGCGCGCTCGACGTGGCGCTGATGGGAACGCTGTCGCGGCTGCCGTGGTGGAAGCGGCCCGGCCGCCGGGGTCGCGCGTCCGCCCTCACGGCGCTCGCCCGCGTCGGTCTCGAGGGGCGCGCGAACACGCAGTTCGGCGAGCTCTCCGGCGGCCAGCGCCAGCGCGTGTTCGTCGCGCGGGCGCTCGTCCAGGACGCGCCGATCCTCCTCCTCGACGAGCCGTTCACCGGCGTCGACCAGCCGAGCGCCGAGCTGCTCGAGCAGCTGCTCGGCGAGCTCGCGGGCGAGGGGCGGGGGATCCTGATCGCGACGCACGACGTCGACCAGGTGCAGGCCTGGGACAGCGTGCTCTGCCTGAACCGGCGCCAGATCGCGTTCGGCCCGCCCGAGGCGACCCTCGACCGCCACGTGCTCGAGCAGACCTACGGCGGCTCGATCGTCGCGATCCCCGGCGAGGGCGGCGCCGCGCTCGGGATCCTGCCGGCCCACCATCACCACCACGACGACGAGTGATGCACGCGCTCGTCGAACCGTGGCGGCTCGGCTTCATGCAGCGGGCCTTCCTCGAGCTCGTGCTCCTCGGAGTCGTCGGCGGCGTGCTCGGGTGCTGGGTCGTGTTCTACGAGCTCTCCTACAGCGCCGAGTCGCTGGCGCACGCGCTCTTCCCGGGGCTCGTCGTGGCCGCGCTGCTCGGCGTGCCGCTCGTCCTCGGCGGCGCGGTGGGCGTGCTCGTGGCGGCGGCCGCCGTCGTGATCTTCGGGCGGACGCCGGAGATCGGGCGCGACACCTCGGTCGCGGTGGTGATCACGACCCTGTTCGGGCTCGGGGTCGTGCTCGGGCTCTCGCCCGCCTCGCCGCCGGGCCTGAACGAGCTGCTCTTCGGCGACCTGCTCGCGGTGTCCGCCGCGGATCTCGCCGTCGCGGCCGTCCTCGGCTCGGTCGTGCTCGTGACGCTGCTGCTGCTCCACCGGCAGCTGCTCGTCGTCGGCTTCGACCGCGGCTCGGCGCGCGCGTTCGGGGCGCGGCCGCTCCTCGTCGACCTCGTCCTGCTCGGCCTGATCGCCGCGGTCGTGCTCATCGGCGTGCAGGCGCTCGGGAACCTGCTCGTCGTCGCGGTGATCGTCGGCCCGGCCGCGACCGCGCGCCTGCTGACGCGGCGGATGGTGCCGATGATGGCGCTCGCGGCGGCCTGCGCCGTGGCTCGCGGGCCTGATCGGGCTCTACCTCTCGTACTACGCCGATCTCGCGGGCGGCGCGTCAGTCGCCGTCGTGCTCGTTCTCGGCTACCTCGTCGCCCTCGGCGTCCGCGGCGGGGCTCTCCTCCGCCTCCGCTAGCGCCTCGGCGGCCTCGGGCTCCGGCGTCTCGACGACGGCCTCCTCGACCACGAGCTCCTCCTCGGGCGGCAGCTCGCCGCCCTCGGGCACGACGAGGGTCTTGACCTCGACGCGCACGTCGGTGAAGACGTCGATCGGCACCTCGAAGCGGCCGATCCTCTTGATCGGCTCGTCGAGCCCGATCTTGCGGCGGTCGACGCGGACCTTGCGCGTGCGCCAGATCTCGTCCGCGATGTCGGTGGGCGTGACCGAGCCGAACAGCGCGCCGGTCGGGCCCGCCTTCACCTCGAAGCGGAGCACCGTCTTGCCGAGCACCTCGGCGATCTTCTGCCCCTGCTCGAAGGTGCGCGCCTCCTGCTGGGCCTGCTGTGCGTCGCGCTTCTCGATCTGGGCGACGCGGCCCGGGGTCGCGACCTCGGCCAGCTTCCGCGGCAGCAGGTAGTTCCGGGCGTAGCCGCGCGCGACCGAGACCACCTCGCCGCGGAGGCCGATCTTGTCGACGTCGGAGAGAAGGATGACTTCCATCGCTCTACCCCGAGACGTACGGCAGCAGCGCCATCTCGCGCGCGCGCTTCACGGCGACGGCGACCTGGCGCTGGTGGCGCCGGCACGCGCCGCTGATCCGCCGCGAGCGGATCTTGCCCTTCTCCGAGATGTACCGGCGAAGCTGGTTGATGTTCTTGTAGTCGACCTCGTCGACCTTGTCCTTGCAGAAGTAACAGCTCTTGCGGCGCCCGGGCGCCGTCGACGCCCCGGGACGCTTGCGCTGCCTCTGCTCCTTGGCCTGGGCCATCTGTCTCCTTAGAAGGGGATGTCGTCGTCGGCCGCCTGCGGCGCGAAGTCGGCGTTCTCCGCCGCTGCCGCCGCTGCGGGCACGAACTGGTTGCCGCCGCCGCCCTCGCCGCCGCCGTCGCGGCCGCCGAGGAACTGGACGTTGTCGGCGATGATCTCGACCGCCTGGCGCTTGGTGCCGTCCTGTGCGTCCCACTCGCGCCAGTCGAGGCGCCCGTCGATCCCGACCGGGCGGCCCTTGGCGAGGTACTGCGCGCAGTTCTCGCCCTGGTTGCCCCAGACGGTCACGTCGAAGTAGTTGGGCTTGTCGCCCCACTCGCCGGTCGTGCCGTCCTTCTGGCGCGTGTTGACGGCGATGCGGAGCTTGCAGACGGCGGTGCCGCTGGGGGTGTGCCGCAGCTCGGGGTCACGGGTCAGGTTCCCCACGAGCACGACGCGATTGATGTTGCTGGCCACGGCCTTACTCCTCCTCCTCTAGCGAACGGGTGTTCGCTCCAGCGTACTCCGGCTGCACGACGGTATCGACCGGCGGGGGCGCACCGCGGTGCGAGCCCTCGATCCGGCGGACGGCCAGATGGCGCATCACGTTGTCGTCGATCTTCAGGATGCGGCCGAGCTCGTCGAGCGTCTCCGGCTTCGAGTCGAACGTCAGCAGGTAGTACGTGCCTTCGCCCTTGTGGTCGATCTCGTACGCGAGCTTCCGGCGGCCCCACGGCTCTGTGCCGCCCCACGTGCCGCCGTCCTTCTCCACGAGCTCCTGGACGTGGCCGACGATCTCCGCCTGCTTGTCCTCGGGGAGCTCGGGGTCGAGCATCAGCAAGATCTCATACGCAATCACGCTCCCGAGCACCTCCTTCCCACGGTCTGAATCGGCCTCACCGGCCGGCGCCGCTCGGGAACGGACGGCGCGAGGCGAGGCAGGAAGAACGGGCAGTGTAGCATCGACCCGTGCGTCGCCTCGCCCTCTGGGTACTCGCCACGTTCGCGTTCCTGCGGTTCCTGAGCTGGAAGCGGACGAAGGCGGCCGCCCCGGCCGCGGCGCCCCCGGTGCCCGAGCCGGTCGCGCCTCCCGAGCCGGAGACCGATCCGCGCGCCGAGGAGCTGCGGGCGAAGCTCGAGGCGAAGGAAGAGCCGGTCGCCGAGCCGGAGCCCGAGCCCGCCGCCCCCGAGCCCGACGAGCGGCGGCGCAGCGTGCACGAGCGGGGCCGTCACGCGGTGGAGCAGATGCGCGACTCCTCTAGCGGGGAGTGAAGGCGGCGATCCCCGCGACGAGGCCGCGCGCGACCTTGTCCTCGTAGGCGGCCGACTGGAGGCGCGCCCGCTCCGCCGGGTTCGACATGAAGCCGGTCTCCACCAGCACGACCGGGACGTTCGCCCAGTTGAACCCGGTCAGGTCGGAGCGCTGGATGATCCCGAGGTTCGTGGCGCCGGTCGCACGCACCACCGCGCGCTGCACGAGCCTCGCCGCCCGCAGGCTGCGCGCGTAGATGTCGTCCGTCCAGCCGCGGTGGAGGGCGGGGAAGAGCGTCGAGGCGCCGTGGATCGCGGTGTCCGCCGAGCCGTCGGCGTGGATCCGCACCATCAGCGCCGCATGGCGCGCGTTGCAGAACTGCGCCCGTGCGATGTTGCCGCCCGTGTAGCCGGGCGCGGTGCGGGTCATCGCGACGCGGTAGCCGCGCGCGAGCAGGAGGGTGCGCGTGCGAAAGGCGATCCTGAGCGCGACGTCGGCCTCGCCGGGCGCGCCGCCGCCGTCCTTGATCTTCATCACCGTCGCGCCGGGGCCGATCGGCTCGGTCTGCGCTCCGATCGCGGGCACCGTGCCGTGGCCGGGGTCGAGGCAGATCAGCGCCGCCGCCGCGACCGCCGTGGCGATCACGAGAGCAGCTCCCGGGCGCGTGCGGCGACCTCGCGCATCGTCGAGCGCGGCGGCACCGGGAAGTCCTTCGAGAGGAGCAGCGTCGTCCCGTCGGGCCCGGGCATCGTCTCGACCTCGCCGCGGAGGATCGTCGCGGAGAGCACGTCGCCGTCGGTGTGCGGCGCGAGGTGGACGTGGAGGTGCGGGATCCCGCCGCCGAAGACGTACACGTAGACGCGCTCGGCGCCCGACGCCTCCTTCAGCCCCGCGGCCACGCGCGCGAGCACCGGGCCGAAGCCCGCGGCCTCCTCGCCGTCCAGCTCCTCGACGTAGCGCACGTGGCGCTTCGGCTCGAGGAACGAGAAGCCGGGCACCTGGCCGTGGGTCAGCGTGGAGAGCCGCCAGAGGCCGTCCTCCCAGATCCGCACGCGTCCGAGCTCGGCGTCGGCGCGGTCACCGTCGCAGAGCAGGCACTCCTCTACGACGAGAGCGCCCCCAGCTCGGCGGCGAGGCGGTCGACCTCGTCGGTGGTGTTGTAGTGGATGAAGCCGATCCGCACGGAGCCCTCCGCCGGCAGCCGCTCGGCGAGCCCGACGCAGTACCAGCCGTCGTGGGCCCAGACGCCCATCCGCTTCGCGGCGAGCGCGCCCGCGACGTCGTAGGCGGAGACGCCGTCGACGTTGACGAGGAAGGTCGGCACGCGGCCCTCCATCGTCTGGAGGCCGTAGACGGTGACCGAGTCGGGGAGCGTGTCCATGAAGCGCTGCCCGAGCCCGCGCTCGTACTCGCGGATCGCCTCCATCCCGCCGATCTCGCCGAGGTAGTCGACTGTCGCGTTGAAGCCGCCGAGGAGCTCGTAGGGCAGCGTGCCGGTCTCGAAGCGGCGCGCGAGCGGCTCGGTCGGTGCGGGGCGCGCCTTGTACGGGCGCCAGGTCTCCGCGAGCTCCCTGCGGACGAAGCCGAGCCCGAGGTGCGGCCCGCAGAACTTGTACGGCGAGCAGATCAGGACGTCGCAGCCGAGCTGGGCGACGTCGACCGTCTCGTGCGCCGCGTAGTGCACCGCGTCGAGCCACGAGAGCGCGCCGGCCTCGCGCGCGAGGGAGCAGAGCCGCTCGATGTCGACGAGCGTCCCGACGGCGTTGCACGCGACCGAGCAGGCGACGACGCGGGTGCGGTCGGAGAGCTTGCGCTCGAGGTCGTCGAAGTCGAGGGTCAGGTCCTCGTGGACGTCGACCAGGTGCACCTTCATCCCCTTGTCGGCGGCGAGCTCGACCCACGGCGCGGCGCAGCCGTCGTGGTCGAGGCGCGTGACGATCACCTCGTCGCCCTCGCGCCAGTCGCGCGACGCGGTGCGGCTGAGGTGGAAGTTCAGCGTGGTCATGTTCATCCCGAACACGGTCTCGGCGGGAGTGCAGCCGAGGAAGCCCGCGCCCTTCTGCTTCGCCTCGGCGAGGACGGCCTCGACCCGCTGCCCGGTCTCGTACGGCGCGCCGAGGTTCGCGCTCGCCTCGCGGAGCGTGCGGGCCATCGCCTCGCCGACCTCGTCGGGCACCTGGGTGCCGCCGGGCGCGTCGAAGAACGCGAACCCGGACTGGAGCGAGGTGTACCGGCGGCGGATCGCCTCGACGTCGAGGAGTGTCGCGCTCACGCCGGGAAGCTAGCTGATCAGGCGGGCCAGCGCCTGCTGGAGCTTGCGCCCGAGCTCGGGGTTCTCGTCGACGATCGGGCGGAAGTTCCAGGCGCTCAGCGCCCAGCAGCGCAGCTCGGTCAGCGCGATCACGGTCGCCGTCCGCTCGCTCTCCGCGAGCAGGGCGACCTCGCCGAAGTGGTCGCCGGCGTGAAGCCGGCGCCGCTCTTCCCCGCCGACGGTCACGAGCGCGTCGCCCTCCTCGATCACGAAGAAGGCTCCGAAGGTCGCGCCCCCGCCCTCCTCGGTCACGGCGTCGCCGGGCTGGAACGTGCGGTCCTTCATCTGGGCCGCGATCGACTCCAGCTCCTTCGGATCGAGATCGGCGAAGAGAGGGACGCGCGCGAGCGTCGCGATGGGTGCGCCGGTCATGGGCACGAATATGACAGATTCCGCGCGTGAGGCTCAACGTGGTGGGCTGCTCTCCGGCCTGGCCCAATCCCGGCGGGGCCCAGTCCGGGTACCTCGTCGAGGGCGAGGGCCGGCTCCTGCTGGACTGCGGTCCAGGCGTGCTCGCGCGGCTGCGCGAGGTGGACGGCGGCTGGCCGCAGGTCGACGCGGTCCTGATCACCCACTTCCACCTCGACCACTGGGGCGACATCGTGCCGTGGGTCTGGGGGCGGATGTACGGGCTCGGCCGCGACCTCGAGCCGCCCGAGCTCTGGCTGCACCCCGGCGGCGTCGAGCTCATCGCGGAGATCGGCTCCCGGCTCGGCTTCCCCGAGATGTTCGCGGAGACGTTCGAGCTCCGGACCTACGAGGAGGGGCGGCCGTTCGAGGCGGCCGGGTTCGACGTGACGGCGTTCCGCGTCATGCACTACCGGATGGAGGCGTACGCGTTCCGGGTCGAGGGCCAGGGGCGCTCGCTCGTCTACTCCGGTGACACCGCCCCGTGCGCCGCACTCGCGGAGGCGGCGAGGGACGCGGATCTCTTCCTCTGCGAGGCGACGATCGGGCCGTCGAACCCGGATCCCGAGGAGCTGCGCGGACACCTGAGCGATGGTGAGGCGCTCGCCGCCTTCGAGGCCTCCGGCGCCGCGCGGCTGCTGCTGACGCACCGGCCCGTCGAGCAGCCGCTCGATCCGGGCTTCGAGCTCGTCCACGACGGGTACACGACCGACGTTTGAGCGGTCGGCCGCCTCTCACCGCCAACGGCTGGATGCGCTGGGCGCTGATCGCGCCGCTCCTCGACGACGGCATCCGGTCGGTACTCGAAGTCGGAGTGGGGCAGGGCGCGCTCGGCTACCGGCTCGCGGAGCGGTACCGCTACGTGGGGCTCGAGCTCGACGAGCAGGCGCTCGCGGTCGCGCGGAGCCGGATCCGGAATGGGACGCTCGTCCACGGCGGCCTCGACGCGCTGCCTCCGGAGGACCGCTTCGACTTGGTCGTCGCGACCGAGGTGCTCGAGCACTACGAGGACGACGTGGCCGAGCTTCGCCTCTGGCGCGAGCGCCTCGTCCCGGTCGGCGCGCTGCTCATCAGCGTGCCCGCGTTCCCCGAGCGCTTCGGCCCCTGGGACGTCAAGGCGGGCCACTTCCGCCGCTACGAGCGCGACGGGCTCGCCGCGACGCTGCGGGCGGCGGGCTTCGAGCCGGTCGCGATCCGCACCTACGGCTTCCCGCTCGGGAACCTGCTCGAGGCGGCCCGCGACACGGTGGCGAAGCGGGAGCACGCGGAGGCGTCGATGGAGGAGCGGACCGCGGCGAGCGGCCGGCTGCTACAGCCGTCGAAGGCGACCGGTTGGCTGACCGCGGGCGCGGGCGCCGTCGGCGGGCTGCTCCAGCGGCCGTTCACGAGCGGACGGCACGGCGTGGGCTTCGTCGCGCTCGCGCGGGCTACGGGCTGAGCCGCTCGGCGGCCGCGAGCAGGTTCGCCCGGCCGGCGCCGTAGGTGGCGACGTAGCCGCCCGCGCCCTGGGGTCGCCACACCGGGACGCCGACGTCGACGACGATCGCGTCGGCCGGGAGGCTCGCGGCGATCTCGCGCTCCCAGGCGTGGCGGTGCGCGTCGCGGATCACGACGACGAGCTGCCGGTCGCCGCCGCCGAGCTCGACCGGCTCGCGGACGACCTTCGCCTCGGTGCCGGGGCGGCGGCCCTGGAGCAGCGCGCCGAACGTGTGGCCCGCGGGCCCGGCGGCGATCGTCGCCTCGGGCACGAGCTCGACCACGAGCGCGGGTCGCACGAGCTCGACTGCGCCCTCGGCGTGGAGCGCCCGTCTCGCGGCCTCGAGCCCGACCTCGGGCGGTGGCGCGGTCGCCGCGGATTGCTCGAGCGTCCAGCGGCCGGCCCGCTCGACGCGCGCCGCGGCCTCCGCGAGCCGCTCCTCGGAAAGGCGTCCCGCGCGAACCGCCTCGACGAGCGCCGGATCGAATCGCCCGCACGTCGTCCTCGAACAGGTCGTGCCCGAGGCAGAGCGCGTCGGCGCCCGCCGCGACGCGAGCACCGCGCCCTCCTCGACGCCGACCGTCGCGCTGACTGCGCGCATCTCGAGCGCGTCGGTGATCACCATCCCGTCGAAGCCGAGCTCCTCGCGCAAGCAGGCCGGTCAGGTGCGCGCGGCTGAGCGTCGCCGGCAGCTCGTCGATCGCGGGAACGCGGATGTGCGCGGTCATGATCGACTGGACGCCCGCCTCGATCGCTGCGCGAAACGGGACGAGCTCTCGCCGGAGCAGCGTCTCGCGGTCGACGTCGATCGTCGGCAGCTCGAGGTGAGAGTCCGCGTGGGTCGCGCCGTGCCCGGGGAAGTGCTTCGCGCACGCGGCCACGCCCGAGCGCTGGAGCCCGGCCACGAACGCGGCCGTGTGCCGGGCGACGAGCCCGGGATCGGAGCCGAACGAGCGGACGCCGATGATCGGGTTCCGCTCGTCGGAGTTCACGTCGGCGACCGGCGCGAGGTCGTGGTTGACCCCGCAGGCCGCGAGCTCGCCGCCGATCGCCGCGGCCACCCGCCCCGTCAGCTCGACGTCGTCGACCGCGCCGAGCGCGAGGTTCCCGGGGTAGGAGCTCCCCGTCTGCGCCTCGAGCCGCGTGACGTCGCCGCCCTCCTCGTCGATCCCGATCAGCGCCTCGGCGCGCTCGGCGCGGATCCCGGCGCTCAGCGCGGCGAGCTGCGCGCGGTCGGCGACGTTGCGCGAGAAGAGCACGACCCCGCCGAGCCCGCCCTCGAGCTCGCGCCGCACCCAGTCGGGCGCCGAGAGCCCCTCGAACCCCGGGAAGAGGCAGGCCGAGGCGAGCCGCTCGAGCCCGCCGCTCACCCCTTGACGGCGCCGGCGGTCAGCCCGAAGGCGATCTTCCGCTGCACGATCAGGAAGAAGATGATCACCGGGATCGCGGTCAGCGTCGCGCCCGCCATCAGCCCGCCCCAGTCGGTGTTGCGGCTCGTGCCGTAGAAGTACGAGAGCCACAGCGTCAGTGTCTGCTTCGACTGGTCGGTGAGGAGGACGTTGGCGAAGATGAACTCGTTCCACACGGTGATGAAGACGAAGACCGAGGTCGCGACGAGCCCGGGCGCGACGAGCGGCAGCAGGATCCGGAAGAACGCGCCGATCCGGCTCGAGCCGTCGACCATCGCCGCCTCCTCCAGCTCGCGCGGGATCCCGAGGATGAAGCCGCGCAGCATCCAGATCGCGAACGGCAGCACGAACGTCATCTCGACGAGGATCACGCCGGTGAGCGTGTTCGTGAGGTGGTACTTCGCCAGCACGACGTAGAGCGGGATGATCAGCCCGACGGCCGGCAGCATCTGGATCCCGATCACGAGCACGAGGAAGAGCTTGCGGCCGCTGAAGCGGTACTTCGCGAGCGCGATCGCCGCGAGGAACGAGAGCACGATCGCGAGCAGCACCGAGAAGCCGACGATGATCACGCTGTTCTTCACGTCCGTCCAGAAGTACGGCTTGTTCACCGCGTCCCGGAAGTGCTGGAGCGTCGGGTTCCACGGCACCCAGGTCGGCTTGAGCCCGTTGATCTCGTCGGTCGGCTTGAACGCCGTCGAGATCATCCAGTAGACCGGGAAGACCATCACGACGAGGACGATCCCCGCGACGATGTTCCAGCCCGTGCGGCCCGCGCGGCGGCGCCTGTTGCGCCGGGCCCGGGCGGCCTTGAGGTCGACGGCGTGCGGGCTCGTGCTCGGTGAGCGCGATCTCGGAGGCCGCGCTCACGAGGCGCTCTCCATCCGCACCATCTTGCGGACGTAGAAGAAGCTCAGCCCGGCGACCATCAGCAGCATCAGCACCGAGATCGCCGCGCCGCGGCCGAAGTCGCTCTTCGCGTAGCCCTGCTCGTAGAGGTAGACGCCCATCAGGTAGTTCGACGTGTCCACGTGCGACTCGCCGATCAGCAGGAACGGCTGGGTGAAGACGCCGAAGTCCCAGATGATCGAGAGGCTCGTGAGGATCAGGAAGATCGGCTTCAGGATCGGGAAGGTGACGTCGAGGAAGACGCGCCACGGCCGGGCGCCGTCGATCTCGGCCGCCTCCACGAGCTCGTCCGGCACCTGCGCGAGGCCCGCGTAGACCGCGACGACGATGAACGGGATCGCGCCCCAGACGATCAGCGAGGTCACCATCCCGAGCTGCGAGGTGGGAGTGGCCATCCAGTCGTGCTGGAAGTAGTCGCCGACGCCGAGCCGCGTCAGCGCGTAGTTGAGGACGCCGTTCTGGAAGTTCGTCATCCAGTACCAGACCTGCACGGCGACGACGACCGGCATCGCCCAGACCAGCATCAGCCCGGCGGTGAGGAGGATGCGCATGAAGGTGCTGATGCGGACGAGCAGCAGCGCGATCAGCGTGCCGAAGAGCATCGTCAGGCCGACGTTGACGACCGTGAAGACGATCGTGCGCACGAGCGTGTCCCAGAACACGGGGTCGTGGAGGATGAAGCGGTAGTTGTCGAGCCCGATCCAGGTGCCCGCGTGCCGGATCAGCTCGAACAGGCCGTACTTCTGGAACGAGATCACGATCAGCTGGTAGAGCGGGTACGCGAGGATCGCGACCATCGCCACGCCGACCGGCAGGATCAGCCAGTAGGGGACCGTGCGGCGCCCAGGTACGACGACGCCGCCGGGACCCGAGGGCCCCGGCGGCGTCTGGGACTTCGCTAGTCGTCCCGGTCAAGCCTTGCTCCTTACTGGTTCAGGGTGAACGTGATGTTCGCGTCCGCCGTCTGCGCAGCCTGCTTGACCGACAGCTTGCCGGTCAGGATCTGGGCCAGCATCGTGCGGAGCACGTTGCCATTCTCCACGTTGACCCAGTTCTTCGACGTCGGCACGAACCAGCTGCGGCTCGCAGCCTTCTCGTGCACGTTCGACGGGTTGAACAGGGACGTCGTGTTCGGGATGTTGCCCATCGCCTGCTGGGCCTTCTCGGCGGTGGTGCTCGTGTAGTCCCGGATCCAGTCCTCGCCGAGGGCCTTGTCGGCGCCGATCGGCACTGCGAGGTCGGAGCCGCCGAGGAAGCCGGGCATCACCAGGCCGGCGGTGTGGCTCGGCATCACGAACTGGGCCGTGACGGGCGTGTACGCCTTGCCGACGCAGCACGAGAACCAGCCGGGGCCCTCGATCGAGCCTGCGAGGCCCTGGGCGTAGACGTCGTACGGGTTCGGGTGCGTCTCGTCGGTCGTCTTGCTGGCGCGCGAGGCGACGCTGAAGAACGCCTTGTACGCCGCCAGTCCGGCGAGCGCCTTGGGCGACTCGAGCGTGCCCTTCCACTTGCCGCTCACCTGCTGTGCGATCGACCCGCCGTAGTCGTAGACGAAGCCCAGCGCGAAGTACCAGTCGGTGCCGGCGATGTAGAGCGGCGAGTAGCCCTTCTTGCTGCCGTACTTCGCGTTCAGCTTCGCGAGCCCTGGCCGCGAACTGGGCGAGGCTGTTCGGGGATCGTCGACGCGCCGGCCGCCTTGAACTGGTCGGTGCGGTAGGTGATCAGGCGCGAGCCCGCGTAGTAGGGGACGCCGTAGGTCTTGCCGTTGTAGACGCCCGAGGCCGCGAGCCCTGCGAGCCACGTGCTCGAGTTCGGGAACGACGCCTTGTCGGCGGTGAGGTCCTGGAAGGCCCCGGCCGCCATGTACTTCGTCATCTCCGTGTTGCCCATCTCGATCACGTCCGGCGTGTTGCCGCCGGCCAGGGTCGCGTCGAACTTCTGGAGATGGCTGCCCCAGGTCTGGTACTGCACGTTGACCGAGACGCCGGGGTGGTCCTTCTGGAACTGCGCGTTGGTCGCAGCCGTGAGCGCGAGCCAGTCGGGACTGCTGGACGCGTCGGTCTGCAGCCACACGGTGATGCTCTTGCTGGCCTTCAGGCCGACCGTGCCGCCCGAGGCGGACGAGGCCGCAACCGCGAGTCCCAGTGCGAGCGCGGCGGCGACGATGATCCGTACCTTCATTTCACGAACCTCCAAGCCCTAGACGGACGACCTGTGACTGGCTCCTCGGGGACACAGAGCGGCGCACGCAGCCGTCAATTGGTTTAGACCACTCTTGGTTTCGCGCGGAGAGTTGCACATGCGGCGGAGCGCTGTCAAGACCAATTTCGTGCTAGGGCTGGTTTTTGAGGCGCCGGCGGCGGTACTGACCAGCTGAGCGGTCAGCGCCTGGCGCGGCCGTCGCGGCCTGCCAGCTCGGTGACGAGCCGGTAGCGGTCGCCGCGGTAGATCGACCGCACGTACTCGACGACGTCGCCGCTCGCGGTGCGGGTGGTGCGCTCGAACAGGAACGCGGGCGAGTGGAGCGGGACGCCCAGCGCGGCCGACTCCTCCTCGTTGGTCACCGTCGGCTCGATCGTCTGCGTGCCGCCGACCATCACGACGCCGTAGCGGTCCTCCAGGAGCTCGTAGAACGAGTGCTGCTCGAGGTCCTCGCGCGGTGAGGCCGGGGATCAGCGACTGGCGCACGTGGAGGGTCTCGATCGCCATCGTCTCGCGGTCGGCGAGCCGCAGCCGCTTGAACACGACGACCGGCTCGGACGGCGAGACCATCAGCAGCCGGCCGAGGTGGGCTCCGGCCTGGACGACGACGAGCGAGAGCGTCCGGTTGCCGGGCACCATCCCGCGGCGGCGCATGTCCTCGCTGAACGAGGTCATCGTCAGCTCCTGGGCGATCTTCGGCTCGCCGACGAAGGTGCCGCTGCCGCGCCGGCGGACGAGGAGGCCGTCGCGGACGAGGTCGTCGAGGGCGGCGCGGACGGTGAGCCGCGACATGCGCAGGTCGGCGCTGAGCTGCCGCTCGGACGGGATCGCGTCGCCGATCGAGAGCTGCTCGATCAGGTCGAGCACGCGCTCTCGCGCCTCGTTCTGCTTTGGTGCAGTGGGCTGGCTCACGCGCGCATCCTAGTGGTCAGTACCGTCGGGGACACGACCGCTGCGACTGAGCGTCCGCCGCGGCGGGAGCAGGCTCTCGCCCGTCGAGACGTCGAAGAAGTGGAAGCCGGACGGGTCGACCGCGAGCTGCAGCGGCCCGCGCGCGGGCGCGGTCGTGCGGGGGTCGAGCCGCGCGGTGAAGAGGGAGTTCTCGTCCGGGATCAGGCCTGCCGTCTCGTCGGGAGTGTCGCGCGTCTTGACGACGACACGCGGCCCCTCGACCTGGAAGATCACGTGCACCTCCGCGCCGAGCTCCTCGAGGAGCTCGACCCGGACGTCGATCCGCGGGAGCCCCTCCGGCGCGAGCGCCGCGTCCTCGAACGCCTCGGGGCGCGCGCCGAGCACCGCGCGCTCGATGCCGCGGACGGGCCGGCGCGCCGGGTCGAGCGGCACGCGGAACTGGCCGAAGACGACCTCGTCCCCTTCGATCGTCGCCTCGACGAGGTTCATCGCCGGCGAGCCGATGAAGGCGGCGACGAAGAGGTCGCGCGGCGACTCGTAGAGATGCTGCGGCGCGTCGGTCTGGACGATCCGGCCGTCGCGCATCACGGCGACGCGCTGGCCGAGCGTCATCGCCTCGGTCTGGTCGTGGGTGACGTAGACGCTCGTCACGCCGAGGCTCGTGTGGAGCTGCGCGAGCGAGGCGCGCATCGAGACGCGGAGCTTGGCGTCGAGGTTGGAGAGCGGCTCGTCCATCAGGAACGCCTGCGGCTCGCGCACGATCGCGCGGCCCATCGCGACCCGCTGGCGCTGGCCGCCGGAGAGCTGGCCCGGCCGGCGGTCGAGCATGTCGTCGAGCCCGAGCAGCGTCGCGACCTCCTCGACCCGGCGCGCGGTCTCCACCTTCGGCGTGCGGCGCACCTTGAGCCCGTAGCCGAGGTTGTCCCGGACGGTCATGTGCGGGTAGAGCGCGTAGCTCTGGAAGACCATCGCGATGTCGCGGTGCCGCGGCGCGAGGTCGGTCACGTCGCGCTCGCCGATCGAGACGCGCCCGTCGGTGATCTCCTCGAGGCCGGCGATCATCCGGAGCAGCGTCGACTTCCCGCAGCCGGACGGGCCCGACGAGCACCATGAACTCGCCGTCGCCGATCTCCAGGCTGACGTCGTCGACCGCGACGACCCCGTTCGGGAACTCCTTCGTGACGTGCTCGAGTTGGATCGCTGCCATGGGGCCTCCGGCACGAGAGCATAGACGGCGGACTCAGGAGGTCAAGACCACATTGTCGCCATCTTGCCACAATTGGTATTGACCACTCAAGGTATTGGTGCGTAGACTAGCCGCAGATGGCAGGCCCCGACCGAGATCTACAGGAGAGCCTCGACGGGCTCGAGACCGAGACCTGGAACGCCGACGGGGCCGACCTCGATCTCCGCTCGACCGACGAGCTCGTGGAGCTGATGAACGCCCAGGACCTGACGGTCCCCGTCGCGGTCGCGGCCGCGGCTCCGGCGCTCGCCGCGGCGATCGACGAGATCGCCGCACGGCTGCGCGACGGCGGCCGCCTGATCTACGTCGGCGCGGGCACCTCGGGCCGGCTCGCCGAGCTCGACGCGGCCGAGTGCGAGGCGACCTTCTCCGCGCGGCCCGGTCAGGTCACGGCGCTGATGGCGGGCGGAACCGGCGGCTCGCCGCTCGAGCAGGAGGCCGCCGAGGACGACGCGGCCGCGGGCGAGCGGGAGCTCGAGGCGCTCGACGTCTCGGCCGCCGACGCCGTGGTCGCGATCAGCGCGAGCGGTCGCACGCCCTACGTGGTCGGCGCGCTCGCCGCGGCCGCCGCGGCCGGGGCGCTGACCGTCTGCGTCGTCTCCGTCCGCGACTCCGAGCTCGCGAGGATCGCCCGGCACGAGATCGCCGTTCCCGTCGGCGCCGAGATCCTCACCGGCTCGACGCGGCTCAAGGCCGGGACGAGCCAGAAGCTCGTGCTGAACATGATCTCGACGATCTCGATGATCCGGATCGGCAAGACCTTCGGGAACCTGATGGTCGACGTCTATCCGGCGAACGAGAAGCTCGAGGCCCGCGTCCGGCGGATCGTGCAGCTCGCGACCGGCGCCCCGCCCGAGCGGGTCGACGAGGCGCTGAGCGCCGCCGACGGCGACGCGAAGGTCGCGATCGTCTCGCTCATCGGCGGAGTCGACGCCCAGGCGGCGAGGGCGCGACTCGCGGCGGCGGACGGTGTCGTCAGACGGGCGCTCGAGCCATGAGGCTCGGCGTCCAGGCCGCGCTCGTCGGCGGCGAGCTACTGCCCGGCGACGTCGAGCTCGACGGCGACAGGATCGCCGCGGTCGGTCTCGCCTCGCCCGACGGGCGCGGGATCGCGGTCCCCGGCTTCATCGACCTCCAGGTGAACGGCTTCGGCGGCGTCGACTTCCTCGAGGCCGACGCGGCGGGCTACGCGCGTGCCGGCGACGCGCTGCTCGAGACCGGCGTCACCGGGTACCTGCCGACGCTGATCACCTCCTCCGAGGAGCACCTGGTCGCGGCGCTGCGCGAGGTGCCGCTGAAGTCGCAGAGGCCCGCGGATCCTCGGCGTCCACGTCGAGGGCCCGTTCCTCTCGCCGGCCTGCCCCGGCACGCACCCGCCGGAGCTCCTGCGCGACCCCGACCCGGAGCTGCTCGTGCGGCTGCTCGAGGCGGGCCCGGTGCGGCTCGTCACGCTCGCGCCCGAGCTGCCCGGCGCGTTCGACCTGGTCGAGCTGCTCCACGAGCGCGGCGTCGTCGTCTCGTTCGGCCACTCCGACGCGACGGGCGAGGAGGCGCACGCCGGCTTCGACCGGGGCGTCCACACCGTGACGCACCTCTTCAACGCGATGCGGCCGTTCCGCCACCGCGACCCGGGCATCGTCGGCGCGGCGCTGACCCGGGCCGACGTCGTCGTCCAGATCATCGTCGACGGCGTCCACCTCGCTCCCGACACCGTGCGCCTGGTGTGGGAGGCGGCCGCCGGGCGGGTCGCGCTCGTCACCGATGCCGTCGCGCCGGCGGGCGCCGGCGCGGGCGAGTTCACGCTCGGCGACGTCTCCCTCGTCGTCAGCGACGGCGCGGTCCGCCGCGACGACGGCGTGCTCGCGGGCAGCGTCCTGACGATGATCGAGGCCGTGCGCAACCTGCACGAGCTCGGCGTGCCGGTCGAGCGCGCGCTCGAGGCGGCCACCCTCGTCCCGGCCTCCGTGCTCGCGCTCTCCGACTCCGGCCGGATCGAGGCGGGCCGGCGCGCCGACCTGCTCGTCCTGGACGGCGACCTCGAGATCGAGCGCGTCCTCGTGGGAGGGGAGACGCTTGTCGCCGTCTGAGGCGCGCGAGCCGGGCGCCCAGTTCCTCGCCGAGATCCGGGAGCAGCCGCGCGCGCTGGAGCGGCTGCTCGAGCGCGAGGCGGACTTCGCCCGCGTCGCCGCGATCGCGCGCGAGCGCGGCACCACGATCCGCCTGGTCGGCCACGGCTCCTCCGACAACGCGGCGGCCTACGGGATGTACGCCTTCGGCCTGCTGCCCGGCTGGACCGCGATGCGCGACTCGATCACGCTCTCCGTCTACTACAAGGCCTCCGTGGACGTGTCCGGCTCGACGGTGATCGCCCTCTCCCAGTCGGGGCAGACGCGCGACGTGATCGAGTACGTCGCGCGGGCGCGCGAGAAGGGAGCCTTCACCGTCGCCGTCACGAACGACCCCGCCTCGGAGCTCGCGAAGGCAGCCGAGGAGGTGGTCGCGCTCGGCGCGGGGATGGAGAAGGCGGTCGCGGCGACCAAGACGTACACGAACCAGGTCGCGGCGCTCGCGCTCCTCGCGGCGCACGCGGCGGACCAGGGCCCGCGCTACGTCGAGGGGCTCCGCGAGGTGATCGAGCGGCTCGACTCGCTGATCCCGGAGCTGGAGCAGGTGGTCGTGCCGCTCGCGATGCAGTTCGCGTTCGTCGGCCGGATGTTCGTGATCGGGCGCGGCACCGAGTTCGCGACCGCGCGCGAGATCGCGCTGAAGCTGATCGAGACCTGCCGCGTCGCGGCCGAGCCGCTGACCGCGACCCAGCTCGCGCACGGGCCGGTCGCGGCGCTCGACTCGCTCTTCCCGGTGTGGGCGATCGCCTCGCGCGACGAGACCCTGCCCTCGGTGGTCGAGGCCGCAGGCCGGATCCAGGCGGCCGGCGCGACGCTCCTCGCGAGCGGGACCGCGGCCGACGCGATCGTCGGCGCGGACCACTCGATCCCGATCCCGATGCCCTCGGTGCCGCTGCTCGCGCCGATCCTCTCCGTCGTCCCGGGCCAGCTGTTCGCCTGGGCGCTCGCCCGCGCGAAGGGCCTCGATCCCGACGTGCCGCGCGGCCTCAGCAAGGTCACGCTCGCGCTCTAGGCGCCTCTTGCGCGGAGCTCGGCTATGCCAGCTGTGCGCACGCTCGGCGAGCACCGGCGCGCCGAACACCGCGGCGGCTCGGACTCGCGTACCGGTGCACGAGAGGTCGCCGGGCCGGCGTGCCGCGGACCGGCGAGGACTCGACGACGGCCTCGATCACGTCGACGACGGCCAGGGTCGAATCTGGGTCGCCGGCGCACCGCCGGGAGCTGCCTCGCAGCGCATCGGCGTCCGCAGCGACGCTGGGCCGGTCACGGGCGCCGCGTCGTCGATCGCGTTGAAGGCGTCGCAGCCGCAGAGCAGCACGGTCGCCACTCCGCAGAGGATCGCGACGCCGACGTCACTGCCGCTCCAGCCGACCGTGCTCGTCGCGGCGGGCTTGTAGTGGACGGTGGGATTCGGCGGGACGAACGCTCCGGCTGCTGCCGGCAGCGCCAGCGCGAAGACCGCGACCACGAGCACGAACAGCATGCGCATGGCTCGCATCACATCCTCCTTTCACCACCGATGATGCCTCCCGGCGGGTCTTGCGTCATCGGGGCCGACGCTGAATCTCACCAGCGCCCGCGGTGGACCACCTCGTCGAACGGGCGCCGGTCCGGGCGGTTCAGCGGCACGAGCGGCCGGTCGGCCGGGTAGCCGAGCGGGACGAGATGCGCGCAGACCCGGTCCTCGGGCAGGCCGAGGATCCGGCGGGCGAGGTCCTGGTCGCCGACCGCCGAGTGGCCGCTGCCGATCCCGAGATCGGCGGCGGCGAGCATCATGCTCATCACCGCCTGGCCGAGGTCGAAGTACTCGGTCTGCCGCCTCGCCTCCTCGACCACGGGCGCGACGATCGCCACCGTGGCCGCGGAGCTCGCCACGTGCCCGGCGCCCTGCCAGACCGTGGCGAGCTCCGCCAGCTGCTCGCGGTCGGTCACGACGACGAAGTCCCACGGCTGCCAGTTGCGCGACGACGGGGCGCGCCTGCCGGCCTCGAGGATCCGGTCGAGGTCGTCGTCTGCGATCGGCCGGTCCGTGAACGAGCGAATGTCGCGCCGCGACCGGATCGCGTCCCAGGTCTCCATCTCAGCTACGCCACTTGACCGTGCAGCCGACCGGCGCCGTGTCGGCGACCGCGGGCGCCTCGCCCGCGAGGACGGCGTCCAGGGCGTCCCGGAGGTAGTGCGCGGAGACCGCCGTCTCGTCGCGGTTGTCGTCGACCGCGCCGTGGTAGGCGAGCCGGCGGTCGCCGTCGTAGACGAACACCTCCGGCGTCCGCTCGGAGCCGAGCGCGTGCGCGACCTCCTGGCTCTCGTCGTACAGGTAGTCGAAGCTGAAGCCCTGCGCGCGGGCGCGGCGCTGCATCTCCTCGAAGGAGTCCTCGGGGTGGCTCGCGACGTCGTTCGACGAGATCGCGACGACGCGCACGCCGCGGTCGGCGTAGTCGCGCGCCACCGCGTTGATCCGGCCTTCCCACGCCTGCGACGTACGGGCAGTGGTTGCACGACTGGACGAGGACGAGGGCGGTTGCGTCGCGCGTAGTCGGCGAGCGAGTGGTCGCTGCCGTCGACGCCGGGCAGGGTGAACTGCGGGTGCGGTCTGGGCGAGGGCGGTGCTCACGAGAGTGCCTCCTCTAGTTGTTCGCGGCTCGGGATCGGGGATACGCGCCCGTCCGGAAGGTGGTAGATGCGGCAGTTCAGCGCGGGACGCGAGGCGGCCCCGGCCGCGTCGACGTCCCGGCCGTCGATCCGGATCGTAGGCGAGCCGGGGAAGCGCAGCGCCTGCGCCTCCTCGTCGGTCTCGACGCGGCGGAGCTCGACGGCGGCGTCGATGCCGTGCTCGGCGAGCACCTCCTCGAGCAGCGCGAGCGCCTCCGGATGCGACGGGCACCCCTCCCAGTAGAAGAGCTCGATCCTCACTGCGGTTCAGAACGACCGTACACGCTGCCCGCTTCCCGGAACGGTCAGTCGACCGGCTCGCGCTCGAGCCGCGGGCCGGCCGCGAGCAGCCCGGGCGGGCACTCGTCGCCGAACTTGCGGAAGTTGCCGGCGTAGCGCGCGGCCAGCTCCCGGTAGCGCGCCATGTACTCGTCCTCGCTCGGCCAGGCCTCGGCGGGAGAGAGCACCTCGTCCGGCAGGCCGGGGCAGCTCGTCGGCACCTCGAACCCGAAGACGGGATCGACGCGGTACTCGACGTCGGCGAGGGCACCGGACAGCACGGCGTCGAGCAGCGTGCGGGTGTGCTCGATGCTGATCCGCTTGCCGATCCCGAACGGTCCGCCCACCCAGCCCGTGTTGACGAGCCAGCAGGAGGAGCCGTGCCGTTCGAGCTTGCGGGCCAGGAGGTCGGCGTAGACCCACGGGTGGTGGACCATGAACGGCGCGCCGAAGCAGGTGCTGAAGACGATCTCCGGCTCCGC
Source organism: uncultured Actinomycetes bacterium (assembly GCA_963746005.1). GTDB lineage: Bacteria > Actinomycetota > Thermoleophilia > Gaiellales > Gaiellaceae > CAVQZA01. Next base: position 81,766 of record CAVUZM010000014.1, read on the forward strand.
GCCGAGGCCCGCCTCCGTGCCGGCGATCTTCGAGGTGTAGCCGGAGACGAAGTGGTAGAGCGCCTGGTCGGGCGTGAGCCGCGCGAGGGGCGGCAGCACGCCCTGCGCGTCGCAGGTGAGGAAGAGGACGGTAGCTCGGGTGGCCGGCCGTCCGCGACGGCACGGCGTGCTCGATGAAGTCGAGCGGATACGACGCGCGGGTGTTCTCGGTCAGCGTGTCGTCGTCGAGGTCGATCTTCCGCGTGACCTCGTCGAACACGACGTTCTCGAGCACGGTCCCGAACCGGTGGGTCGTCGAGTGGATCTGCGGCTCGGCGCTCGCCGAGAGGCGGATCGCCTTCGCGTAGCAGCCGTCCTCGTGGTTGAAGATCCCCTCGTCGCTCCAGCCGTGCTCGTCGTCGCCGACGAGCCCGCGCCGCGGGTCCGCGGAGAGCGTCGTCTTGCCGGTGCCGGAGAGCCCGAAGAAGAGCGCGGAGCTGCCGTCGTCGGCCGACGTTCGCCGAGCAGTGCATGCTGAGCACGCCCTCGTTCGGCAGCAGGTAGTTGAGCGCCGTGAACACGGACTTCTTCAGCTCGCCCGCGTACTGCGTGCCGCCGATCAGGCAGAGCTTCCGCGCGAAGTCGAGCGCGATGAACGAGCCGGTCCGGGTCCCGTCGATCGCCGGGTTCGCCTCGAAGGACGGCGCGCAGAGGATCGTCAGCTCGGGGACGTGCCGCCGGTACGCCTCGCGGCTCCCGGGCTTCAGGAACATGTTGCGCGCGAACAGGCTGTGCCACGCGTACTCCGTCACGACGCGCACCGGCAGCCGGTACTCGGCCTGCGCGCAGGCGTGGACGTCCTGCACGAACAGGTCTCGCTCCTGGAGGAAGCCGAGCATGCGCGAGAGGAGCAGCTCGAACGTGTCGCTCCCGATCGGCCGGTTGTACTCGCCCCACCAGATCCGGTCCTCGGTCGTGGGCTCGCGCACGATGAACTTGTCCTGCGCGGCGCGAGAGGTGTGGCTGCCGGTGGCGACGGCGACCGCGCCGCCGCGGACGATCCGCCCCTCGCCGCGGAACACGACCTCCTCGTAGAGCGCCTCCGCGGGCAGGTTCCAGTAGACGCAGCGCGGGTTGGTGATGCCGTGGTTCCCGAGCCCGTAGTCGCTCGCGAGCTCGCGCGCGCGAGCCCTGGGCGGGTGTCTCGAGGTCGAGTGGATTCACGGTCACAGCCAGTCCCTCACGAGCCGGCGCTCGCCGATCACGATGTCGTTCGGCGCGGTCGGGTCGAGCGCCCAGCGCATCCGGCGCACGCCCTCGGTCACGTCCTTCGTCGAGCCGCAGTAGCTGAGGCGCAGGTGGCCCTCCGCGCCGAACTCCTTGCCGGGGACGGTGACGACGAGCGCCTTGTCGAGCAGGAAGCGCGACAGCTCCTCCGAGTCGTCGGAGATCGCGCGGAAGTCGGGCAGGCAGTAGAAGGTGCCCTGCGGCGGGTCGACGCGCACGCCCTCGAACGCGCGCAGCTCCTGCAGCATCACGTCGCGGAGGTTCTGGATCCCGAGCCGCAGGCTCTCGACGCTGCTCTGCACTCCGGTGAGCGCGCCCTCGGCCGCCGCCATCGACACCGCGGCCGGGCACGAGGTCGTCTGCGCCTGCACGTTCTTCAGCACCTCGACGAGCGGCGCGGGCGCGACTGTCCAGCCGATGCGGAAGCCCGTCATCCCGTAGAGCTTCGAGACCCCGTTGACGACGATCACGGTCGACTCGTCGACGTCGCGGTCGGTGTAGGCGTAGGCCGGCTCGGCCCGGGCGCCGTCGAAGACGAGGCGGTGGTAGATGTCGTCCATCAGCAGGTGCACTCCGCGCTCCTCGCAGAGCGCGACGAGCCCCTCGACCAGCTCCGGCGGGTAGACGGCGCCCGTCGGGTTGTTCGGGCTGTTGACGATCACGGCCTTCGTGTACGGGCCGAGCGCCGCCTCCACCTCGTCGAGCCGCGGCACGAAGCTCCCGTCCTCCGGCGTCACGATCACCGGCACGCCGTGCACCATCCGCACCATCTCCGGGTAGCTGACCCAGTACGGCGCGAGGATCACGACCTCGTCCTGCGGGTCGACAGATCGCGAGCAGCGCGTTGTAGATCGACTGCTTCGCGCCCGAGGAGACGATCACGTTCTCCGGCGCGACCACGCGGCCGTAGTGCTCCTCGGTGTAGCGGATGATCGCCTGCTTCAGCGCGGGCGTGCCGTCGGCGGGGGCGTACTTGACGTCGCCCTTCGTGAGGCGGGCCGAGGCGCTCGACGATCGCCGAGAGCGGCGCCTTGTTCTTCGGCTCGCCGCCGCCCAGGTGGATCACGGGCTGCCCGCGGTCTGCGAGCTGCTTCGCCCGCTCGTTCAGAGCGAGTGTCGCGGACTCGCGAATCGACCGGGCGAGGTGGCTGACTGTCACGGGTGCGCCCAGCTTTCCGGTCCCTCGCGCGCGCGACATCGGTAGCCGACCGCACCGGGGGTTCGGAGAGCTACGGAGAAAGACGCGATTCGCGCCGTTAGGCTTGTCCGGTCGAAGGGGACGGTGTGGACAGACGAGAGGCCCGGCGCTTGGCGGAGTTCATCGAGCCCTTCCGGGTCGAGCCGGGATCGCCGGTGACGCTCGCGAAGGACTTCGACCCCGGCTTCAGGGCCGGCGTGACGAAGAAGGACGGAGAGCAGCTCCTCCGGCGCGGAGTCGAGCTGCTCGCCGAGTACCAGGACCGGTTGGCGGCGCAGGACACCTACGGGGTGCTCGTCGTCCTCCAGGCGCTCGACGCGGCGGGCAAGGACGGGACGATCCGGCACGTGATGAGCGGGGTCAACCCGCAGGGCGTGCGCGTGGAGAGCTTCAAGGTGCCGTCGGCGGAGGAGCTCGACCACGACTTCCTCTGGCGGTACGCGAGGCGCCTCCCGGCCCGCGGCCAGATCGGGATCTTCAACCGCTCCCACTACGAGGAGGTGCTCGTCGTCCGGGTGCATCCGGAGAACCTCGACCGGCAGAAGCTTCCGAGGGCCGCGACCGGCAAGGGGATCTGGAAGCGCCGCTACCGCGAGATCAACGACTGGGAGCGCTACCTCTCCGACAACGGCTTCAAGGTCGTGAAGCTGTTCCTGAATCTCTCGAAGGAGGAGCAACGGATCCGCTTCCTCCGCCGCATCGACCTCGCCGACCACAACTGGAAGTTCTCGGCCGGTGACGCGAGGGAGCGACAGCACTGGGACGAGTACCAGACGGCGTTCTCCGAGATGCTCTCGAACACGAGCACCGAGTGGGCGCCCTGGTACGTGATCCCCGCGGATCGCAAGTGGTTCGCGCGCATCGCCGCGGCGGCGGTGATCGGGCACACGCTGGTCGAGCTCGACCCGCGCTATCCGAAGCTCGACCCCGAGGCGCGGCGGAGCCTGCTCGAGGCGAAGGCCGAGCTCGAGGCCGAGGCGCCGAGGGGGACGGCGCCCGATCCGTTCGAGGACGGCGTCCGCCCCGAATGGCTGACCGGGCTCAGTGCGGCTTCGCGTAGTTCTGGATCCGTGCTCCGACCAGCGTCAGCCGGTCGAACTACGCCGCGGCCGTCGCCGCGATGCTACGAAGCTTTGATGTCGATAGCGAGCAGGTGCGCGGATCGGTTCGGAGCCCTGTCTGTCGTGACCGAGCGAGCGGTCGAGCTGGCCGTCTCCCGGAACGGAAGACGGTACGTAGCGACTGCTGCTGCTTGCGCGGCCACGCATCGACGAGTCATCCGACGTAGCTTCCGCCGTCCGAGCTCGACGTAGATCCAGAGTTGGACGGTGGATGCGCAGCTTGCGTCGGCTGACCACGATCGGCAAGTCACGGTGCCCGACCAGCGCGCGCCTGTCGCTCGGACATCATCAGCCGCGAGACCGCATCCGGCCTCCGATACGATGTGAGCTGTCCGACTAGTGGAGTCGTAGTCGGTATCCAGAAACAGATGCGCCTGCGTCGAGTTCTTGCCGGTACACGTGGCAATGCCCCGAAGAGCATCTCGTCCTCGATGATCGAGCCAAGGTCTGATCGAGATCGAACCATCCGGGTTTGGAGAACGTCCATCCGAACGATGGTTGCATGATCGGCCAGAGCATGCTCAGTCGGTAGTACTCGTCCTGGTCGATGTATCCCCAGAACTTCTCACGCGACAGGTGGCCTTCTAGGCGCTTGGACACCTCGTGAATAGACGCGATGATCTGCCCTTTCGGGCCGCCTACCGACTCCCAGAACGTCTGGACAGCCTTGCGCCTATAGTCCAACTCCGCCGACTCTCGTTCGTAGTCCACGGTTTGGCGGGCAAGCAGTAGCCTCTGTTCGAATTCCCGCCTGCCTGTGCGAACGCCGAGCACATACGACGTCACCGCGCCCACGACGGCAGCGACAAGCCCAACCGCCCCGGATACGACCGCTGGACGAATCGCATCGAGTACAAGCATGGCTGGACGCTACTCGACCAAACGTGCAGTCGTGGTCCGTCGCCGCATCAGGAAGGGATAGTGCGGGACAGTTGTTGCACTGGTTGAGCGGTTCTTGGCGCTTCTAGGCGGTTCGAGCTCGTCGAGAAAGCGCAGCGCCGCCTGGACGTTGGTGTAGCGCCAGAGCGCGAGGGTGCGGTCGAACGCCTCGCTTCGCTCGAGCTTCGACTCGAGCGACTCGCGCAGAGGCTCGAAGGCGACCCGTTGTGCGTCGACCAGCTTCTCCGGATCGCGGTCGAGGCGGTGGTGGAGGAGGAGCTTCAGCATCAGCTCGGAGCGCACGTCGCGCGGGTGCTGGACGGGCGTCGTGAGCCAGCGGTTGAGCGCGCGGCGGCCGGCGGCCGTCGCGGCGAGGAGTGTCCGTGACGGCCCTTGCGCGCTCTCCTCGCGGCCTTGCTTCTCGACGAGCCCTTGCGCCGCGAGGACGTCGATCGCCCGATAGACGAGCGGGCGCGTGCAGGACCAGACGCTGCCGATCTCGCCGTCGGGCCGGAGTGCCCTGACGAGGTTCCAGCCGTGCGTCTGCCCCTCGCAGAGCAACCCGAGGACGGCCCATTCGGCGAGGGTGAGGTCGATTCGTGGCGCGCGCGGGATGGTGCGAGCCTAGTTCTTGCCGAGGATCACCTCGGTCGCCTTGATCACGACCGTCACGTCGTCTCCCGCGGCGAGCTCGAGGCTCTCGGCGCTCCCGCGCGTGATCGCGGCGACGACCTCCTGGCCGCCCACGTCGACGACGACCTCGGCCATGACCGCTCCGGTCGTGACGCCGGTGACGGTCCCCTTGAGCTGGTTTCGTGCGCTGAGCTTCATCTCTGCTCCCTTCGGTCGCGGTCACGGTAGTGGCAGGAGGCGGGTCGCGGTCGCCTTGAAGGAGGCGACGACCCGATCTCCTTCCTTGAGGTCGAGGCGCTCGGCCGATTGCCGCGATGCCTCGGCCGTGAGCTGTCCGATCCGAACGCGGATGCGGTTGTCGACGGCGACAAGCGACGTGATCGCACCGCTGACGTGGTTGAGCGAGGAGTCGGTCGGCTGCTCGCGCGAGATAGTGATCTCCCAGGGGTAGATCGCGACCCCGACCCGGCCCGTGTACGGGTCGGTCGAGTAGACGGTGGCGCCGTCGTCGAGCACGACTTCCGCCAGGTCGCCGTGGAGCCGCGCGTTCCCCTCCAGCAGGTTCGCGCCCGTCAGGCTGGCGACGAACGGGCTCGCGGGCGAGGCGACGAGCGCCGCGGGAGTGTCGATCTGGATCAGCTCGCCGTCGACGATCACGCCGACCCGCTCCGCGAGCACGGCCGCGTCCTCGAAGTCGTGGGTGACGAGGAGCGTCGGGAGCGCGAGCTCGCGGAGGAGCTCCCGGAGCTCGCCGCGGACCTCGGACTTCGTGTGCGCGTCGAGCGCGGAGAGCGGCTCGTCGAGCAGCAGCACCTCTCGGGTCGCGCGCGAGCGCGCGGGCGAGGGCGACCCGCTGGCGCTCGCCGCCGGAGAGCTGGCCGGGCCTCGCGTCGGCGAGGGCCTCGATGTCGAGCCGTGCGAGCAGCTCGTCGACGCGCTTGGTGCCTCCGTAGGCGATGTTGCGCCGGACGCTCATGTGCGGGAAGAGCGCGTACTCCTGGAACACGAAGCCGACCGACCGGTCCTCCGGGTCGAGGTCGATCCGCCGCTCGCTCGAGAGCCAGGTCTCGTCGCCGAGGCTGATCGTGCCGCGTGAGGGCCGTGTCAGCCCTGCGATCGCCCGGAGCACGGTCGACTTGCCGGCCCCGGAGGGGCCGACGAGCGCGACGGTCGCTGCCTCCAGCTCGAGCGCTAGCTCGAGCGTGTAGGAGCGAAGAGGAACAGTGATGTCGACCGTGAGGATGTCCACCCGAGCCCTATCTTCATCAGCAGGAGCAGGAGCGCGCTGATGATCACGAGCAATCCGCCGATCGCGAGGGCGACCTCGAACCTGTTCTCGAACTCGGCGTAGATCGCGAGCGGCAGGGTCTGGGTGATGCCCTGGAAGCTGCCGGCGAACATGATCGTGGCGCCGAACTCGCCGAGCCCGCGGGCGAAGGCGAGCGCGGCGCCCGACACGAGACCGCCCGCGGCGAGCGGTAGCGCGATCCGCGCGAACGTCCGCGCCGGGCTCGCGCCGAGCGTCCGCGAGGCGTCGACGAGCGACTGGTCGACGGCCTCGAACGCCGCGATCGCCTGGCGGACGTAGAGCGGGCTGGCGACGAACGCGACGGCGAGCACGACGGCCGTCTGGGTGAACGGGATCTCGATCCCGAACGTCTGCAGCGTCGAGCCGAGCAGGCCGACGCGCCCGAACGCGGCGAGCAGGCCGATCCCGGCCACCGCCGGCGGCAGGACGAGCGGCAGCTCGACGAGCGTGATCGCGAACGGGCGGCCCGGAAAGTCACGGCGCGTCGCGAGGAGGTACGCGGTCGGCGTGCCGAAGAGCAGGATGAGCGCCTGCGCGATCAGGGTCGTCTTGACGCTGACGATCAGCGCGTCGGTGACGACCTTGCTGCCGAGCTGGTCGACGAGCGTCCCGAGCGGGACCCGGGTGAAGATCGCGATCAGGGGCAGCAGGAGGAAGGCCCCGAACACCAGCGTGGCCACCCAGAGGCCGAGCGGGAACAGGGCCTTTCTCGACACTGTGACTCAGCCGCCCGGGTAGCTGGTGGCGCCGCTCTTGACGGCGCCGAAGCCGGCGGCGCGGAGCTTCGCCTGCCCCGCCTTGGAGAGCACCTTGTTGATGAACGCGACCGCGTCCGCGTGGTTCTTGGTCGACGTGATCACCGTGATCCCGTAGCGGACCGGCGGCTGCGCCCAGGCCGGCAGCGGAATCACCTTCACCTGTCCGCTCACCGTCTTCGCGTCCGTGATGTAGACGAAGCCCGCGTCCGCCTCGCCGAGCGCGACCTTGCTCAGGATCGAGCGCACGTCGGTCTCCTGGCTGACCACGTTCGAGAGCACGCTCGTCAGCGCGAGGTTCTTGAGGATCGTGCGCGTGTAGGAGCCGATCGGCACGGTCGGCGTCCCGACGAGCAGCTTGATCCCCGGGTTGCGCAGGTCGAACACCGTCTTGATCCCGGCCGGGTTCGAGTTCGGCACCACGAGCACGAGCTTGTTCGTCGCGAACGCGACCGGCTTCTCGACGAGCTTCTGCGCGTAGAGGGAGGTCGGCAGCGTCATGTTGGCCGACGCGAACACGTCCGCCGGGGCGCCGAGGCGGATCTGGGCCGCGAGCGCGTCGGAGCCGGCGAACGAGTAGCTCGGCGCGGGGTCGATCTGCGGGAACACGTTGGTCAGCGACGCGGCAGCGAGCACCTTGATCTGCGCGGTCGTCCGGGTACGGGGCGGCCAGAGCGGCTGCGACCGCGATCAGGGCGATGACGAGCGTCGTGACGATTGCCGCTGCTCTCGTCATCGTCAGCTGAGGAACTCGTCGAGGAGGTCGGACGCGGTCTCGAGGTCGATCGGCACCGGGAAGGAGACCCCCACCGGCTGGCCGTAGACCATGTTGGAGAACACGCTCAGGTGCTGCGACTCGCTCGCGGCGATGCGCGCGGCGGTCGTCTTCAAGTCCTCGGGCGCGAACTCGTCGACCGCCCCGAGGTAGGCGCCGACGAACCCGGTCTCGAGCGCGAGCCCGAGCTTGGCGATCGACATGCGTGACGCGAAGCTGCCCTTCGGGAAGGTGATCGTGAAGTCGTCGGCCGTGGCCGGCGTCTGCCCGGCGCCCGAGATGATCTGCGAGACGGCGGTCAGGTGCTCGTCCTCGTTGAAGAGCGCGTGGTTCAGGTACTTGAGCTCATCGCCGGAGACCTGCTTCGACGCGATCGCCTCGGTGTAGAAGGCGATCGCGAGGATCTCGGCGCGCGACCGCGAGACGGGCGACTGCGAGATCGAGGTCCGCCAACGGTCCCGACGCGCCCGCGGCGTCGTCGACCAGGAGACCTGCGCCCATCGCCCCCATCGCCACCATCGCGCCGTTGCGAGCGCCTAGGGAGAGGAAACCCGCTCGGTCCAAGCGCACTCCTTCCATCGAGTTCTGCACAGGAAAATCATAGGTGCCCGAGCGACACTAGTCTGTCGCTGACTAGGAACGCAAGCGGGAACTTGAGCTGGTAGTCGACTGTTTTCCCAGGTTGCGTGCTGTCGTGACCGATCCCGAGCCTGAACGCGTTACCTATGAAGCGATCGGCGTCGTCCGGTCGCCGGCCGATTCGGCTCGGCTACCCTTGCCGTCCGATGGAAGCGCGCGTCGCCCGCATCTCGATCGCTCCGGTGAAGTCGCTCGGGCTCGTCCACCCGGAGTCCGTCGAGCTCGGGCCCGACGGCGTGCAGGGCGATCGCCGCTTCTGGCTGATCGACGCCGACGGGCGCCTCTTCAACAACAAGCGCAACGGGCCGATCGCGACGATCCGCCCTGCCTGGGACGAGACGACGCGACACCTCTCGTTGACCTTCCCGGACGGGACCGAGGTGGCCGGCACGGTGGCGCTCGGCGAGCCGGTCGACGCGGAGCTCTACGGCTCGCCGCATCCGTCGCGCCGCGTGATCGGCCCCTGGGCGGAGGCGATCTCGACCTTCGCCGGCCGGCCGCTCACCCTGCTCTGGTCGGAGAGCCACGCAACGGACCGCGGCGTCGCCGGGGGCACGGTCTCGATCGTCTCGCGCGGCTCGCTCGAACGCCTGCGCGAGGAGGCCGGCGTCGACGCGCCGATCGACGGCCGACGCTTCCGGATGATGTTCGAGATCGACGGCGTGGCCGCGCACGCGGAGGACGACTGGATCGGCTCGTCGGTCGCCATCGGCGCAGCGGAGGTCGTCGTCAACGGCGACGTCGGCCGCTGCCTCGTGACCTCGCACGACCCCGATCGCGGCGTGGCCGACCTCGACACGCTGGGCACGCTCGCGCGCTACCGGCGCGAGGGACGCACCGAGCCGCTGCCGTTCGGGGTCTACGGCGGGGTCGCGAGCCCGGGAGTCGTCCGGGTCGGCGACCGCGTGACGCCGTCGTCTTTCCGGCCGCTTTCGATGTGATCAATCGTAGGCATGCCCGGCCACAACATGGATAGACCCGGAGGTTCTCTGCCGTCGTGCGGTCGTCGTCACACGGGGTCGGTGAGTCGACTGCTGAACAGTTCTGCAAGCGCATCGAGGGTGAATCTCGCGGGCTGACAAGCCATGAGTGTTTCGTATTCCGCTTTGCCGTAAGGAAGCTTGGTCGGCGGTAGTGAGTCTTGCCAGCGCCACTCAAAGAACCCAAATGGAAGCGGCGTAGGAAGAACAGCACCCGAAGTGTCGAGGTAGAGCCCTTCCGCCCAGTGATGATGCACACAGTTCCGCGCGTAACGGAAGCCTGCCATCACGTCTCCGTTCGGATAGTCGGCCCGCCAGTCCCAGTTCTTCGACTCCTGGCTGCCAGCAATGGTGGCGAATCGTTCGTCGAGCGTTGTTGCCCAGTTAAGAGCGTCTGACATCGGAATGAGAGCCTCATCGGGGGCACCCGCGATGCGGCCGGTGCTCATGTAGCGCTCGCGGGCTTGTTCGAATCCTTTGAGGAGAAGCTCAGGGGTCATCGCGGCCACATGCGGAGCGTATCCATCGAGTCGTTTGAGGAGAGGTCTTCGCTGCACTCCGTTAGGCTCCCGCTGTGAAGCCGCGGCGCCAACAGATCAGGGCGCAGCAGGAGAAGTGGCGGAGGGATGTGGAGTCGAGGCTCCCTGAGTTGCTCGACGAGTTGTTGGCCTCATCGAACTGTGCGAGTTCCCCTCCTCGCACGCATGGGGTCTATCTCTTCAGCGAGAACGGCAGACTTGCCTACGGTGGACGAACCGGATGGACAGAACGGTCGAAGCTCGCTGGCAAGGAGGGGTCTTCCGGTTTCGCAGCGCGCCGCCGCAACCACGTCCGCGCTCGACACAACCAGGGAACGTTCGCTTATCGACTCGCCGTTGCCAAGGTTCGCGAGGAAGGGGAACTTCCTGGAACAACGCGTGACGAGAACTGCGCAGACGATGGCTTCCTGAGGGAGTTCGAGCGCCAGTGCAAGCGGGTCGGAGAAATGGAGTTTCGGGTCGTCGAAATCTCGGATGACAAGCTCGCGGCAGTCTTCGAAATCTACTCAGCCACCGTCCTGAAGACAGAGAACTCCTTCGCCACGAGCTAGGCCGCTACGGGCCTACACCAACGAACCGCCACTCACAGGCTGGTTCGACGATCCTCTACGGAGCGGCGCAGGAGTCGAACCTACCCAGCCGTGGGTTACACGACCTCACCGGTTTTGAAGACCGGCTGGGCCACCGGGCCCATGCCGCTCCGGTGTGAGGCTACCGTGCCCGGTCGAGCTCGGCGTTTGGCGGCGGAGCCGGGCTCTGCCCGGCGGGAGCCTCGCCGCTGCAAGGTCGAGAGGGGAGTGAAGGAGGGGGCTCGTGGGGGAACCACGGGTTCCCCCACGCTGGGCTGGGCCACCGGGCCCATGCCGCTCCGGTGGGAGGCTACCGTCAGGCGATGGTCGTGACGTAGGCGCCGACCAACTCGGCGGTCTGCTGGTCGACGCCGCCCTCTCGCCGCTCGGCGTGGCCGTCCTGGAAATGCGCGAACGCCTCGGTCGACGCGATTGGATTCACCTCGTCCTCGGTGTGGTCGTGGAACGACACGTGGAGGAACGAGTCGTCGGCGAGCCGCAGGACGATGTAGCTCACGTTGTCGGGCTGTGCCGCGGCCAGCTCGGCGAAGACCCCTTCGACGCGTCGCTGGTTCTCGTCGGCGTCCTCGGCGGACCGCATCGCGTAGCGGGTGACGAGCCTCTTGTGCATCGTCGAGCTCCTCTCGGTCAGGCGAACCAGGTGTCCGCGACTCTCGCGACGTGACGGTGGTCGGTGCCGCAGCAGCCGCCGAGCACGGTGAGGTGGGGGAGCCGCTCGGCGATCGCGAGGTACTCGCGCGCGAGCTCGTCGGGATCGCCGTCGTCGAGCTCCTCCGAGGCGTCGAGCTCCGCGTGGCTCCTCGTCGAGGCGTTCGCGCGGACGCCCATCACGCGCTGCCACGGGCCGGGCCCGTCGAGCGCGGGCAGGAAGTGCGTCGGGTGCGCGCAGTTGACCATGAAGTACGCGGCCGCTCCGGCGGTCTCGCGGTCGACCTCCTCGATCGCCTCGGCGAGCGGCTGGCCGCTCGGGAGCCGCCCGTCGGTCTCGACGGTGAACGACACCGCGACGGGCATCCCGGCGGCGGTCGCGGCACGCACGATCCCGATCGCCTCTCCTGTATCCGGGATCGTCATGCCGGTGACGAGGTCCGCGGCCGTGCCGGCAAGGACGCCGATCTGCCAGGAGTGGAACGCCTCGGCCTCGTCGGCCGTCGCGTGGTGCTCGGCGTCGTAGGCGTCGCCGGGGGGCCCGACGGGCGCGCTGATCACGAACGGGCGGCCGTCGGCCTCCTCGCGGGCGCGGATCTCCTCGCAGAACCCGACCGAGCGCCGGTTCGCCTCGGCCAGGGCGTCCAGCGAGTAGCCGAGCTGCGACCCCCAGGCCGGGTTCGCACGCCACGTGTTCGCCTCGAGCACGAAGCCGGTGCCGAGCCGGCGGGCCACGGCGAGGTACGGCTCGAAGTACCGCGTCAACGCGGCGCGGCCCTCGTCGTGCTCGAGCAGGGGGAAGGAGGCGAAGCACGGCAGCTCGATTCCGTCCAGGAAGACGAGGGTCGTCTCCATCCCGCCGTCGGTGAGGAGGACTCTCCCGTTCAGCTGCGGCAGCGAGCGTCGGTAGCGCACGGTCGGGCGATCCTAGCGTCAGCTTCCGGGCAGATCGACCCGGTCGAGCGGCAGGAGCTCGAGCCGTACGCCGACCGACTTGAGGCCGGCCGCGTCGAGCCGGGCGCGCAGCGCCTGCGGGTCGGGAGACGGCAGCGGCCCGCTCGCCCGCACCACGATCCCCTGCTCGGTCGTGTCGACGCTGGTGATCTCCCAGCGCGGCGTCGCCCAGTCCTCTGCGACGGAGGTCACGTGCGAGCGGGTGACCGACTCCGAGACCGACTGCTTCGTCGAGGCGGCGAGCGGGAGCGCGACGACGATCACGAAGGCGACCACGACCACGCTGGCGGCGTGCTGCTGGCGTACGGAGAGCCCGGTCGGTGCGCCCGCGCGGCGCCCGACCCGGTACAGCGCCATCACCACCAGCCCGCTGAAGAGGATCGCGCCGACGTTCGTGAGGAAGAGCAGGAGCGCCCCGAGGGCCTGATCGCCCGCACCGGACTCGAGCGTGAGCCCGACGACCACGAGCGGCGGCACGAGCGAGATCGCGATCGCGACTCCGGGCAGCGTGTCGGAGACGTCGTCGCGCACGAGGGCGAACGCGCCGACGGCTCCGGTGGCGAGCGCCGCGACGAGGTCGATCAGGTGCGGGTGCACGCGCGCCGCGACCTGCGAGTTCGTCTCCGCGACGATCGGCAGGGACCACAGGTGGCCGAAGAGCCAGCCGACCGCCGTCACGACCGCCGCGCCTCCGATCACGAGCAGCAGCGACCGGACGAGATTCGGGGCGTCGCGGGTGACCACGGAGAGCACCGTCCCGAGGATCGGCGTCATCAGCGGGGCGACGATCATCGCCCCGATCACCGTCGCGGTCGAGTCGGCGATCACCCCGGCCGTGGCGATCAGCGCGGCCAGGATCAGGAGCGTCCAGAAGCGGCTCAGCTTGCGGCCGCGCTCCGGGCCGTCGAACAGGAGGTTGTCCCGCATCCGCCCGAGATCGCCGTCGGTGATCGAGAGCATCCGCGGACTCTGCCGCCCGCGGCGGACGGTTAGGCTTCGCAGACGATGCGGGAGCCGATCACCGTCGCGTGCGTCCAGGCCGAGCCCGTCGTGCTCGACCTCGACGCGACGCTCGACAAGCTCGAGCGGCTGACCGCCGAGGCGAGGGCCGCCGGCGCGACGCTCGTCGTCTTCCCGGAGACCTTCGTCTCGGTGTACCCGTCGTCGATCTGGGCCCGCGCGTTCGCGGGGTGGGCGGACCCGCGCGCGAAGGCGGTGTTCGCGCGGATGGCGGCGAGCTCGGTCGAGATCCCCGGCCCGGCCGTCGACCGGCTCGGCGCGATCGCCGCGGAGCACGGCGTCTGGCTCGTCACGGGCGTCAACGAGGTCGACCGCGGCTCGCTCTACAACGCGCTCCTCTACTTCTCGCCCGACGGCGGGCTCGCGCTGCACCACCGCAAGCTCGTGCCGACGAACCACGAGCGGCTGATCCACGCCCAGGGCGACGGCGGCGGCCTGCGCGCGATCGAGACGCCGATCGGCCGCATCGGCGGGTTGATCTGCTGGGAGAACTACATGCCGCTCGCGCGCTTCTCGCTGTACGAGTCCGGGGTCGAGATCTACATCGCCTCCACCGCCGACGACGGCGCCGCGTGGCAGTCGACGCTCGTCCACATCGCCCGCGAGTCGCGCGCGTTCGTCGTCGCGCCGAGCCACTTCCAGCGCGCGTCGGCGTATCCGGACGACTTCGAGCTCGCGGCCGAGCTCGAGGGCGTCGACGTGATCGGCCGCGGCGGCAGCGCGATCCTCGGCCCCGACGGCGCCTACCTCGCCGGGCCGCTGTACGACGAGGAGGGCATCCTCTACGCCGAGCTCGACCCGAACCGCCTGTTCGAGGAGCGGCAGCGCTTCGACCCCGCCGGGCACTATCACCGGCCGGATGTGCTGCAGCTGACAGTTCGCCCTCAGTGAGCTAATCTCCCGCGCCTAGCCATCTGCGGCCAGTCCGAAAGAGAGGTCGGAGATGACAGAAGCTGCCCGAATCCCGATGGCGAGGGCATCCGGGCGCGAGCGGGCGGAGATCGAGGCGCCGGACGAGGTGACCTTCGCGGAGGTCGTGTGGGCGCACCACCTGCGCGAGCGCGAGCTCCACAACGGGCACGGGGACCCGTATACGGGGCCGGCCGAGGAGCGCTACCGGGCGTTCCGCGAGCAGTTCGAGCAGCTCCACGGGCGGATCGTCGACGAGTACTGGTGCACCGACGAGGCATCGGCGGCGGTCGTCTGCCTGAAGGAGGCCCACCGCCCGCTGCGGTGGCTCGGCAAGGACCCGTCGGCGCGGATCTACGCCGAGACGAACTGGAAGACGCGCGAGCTGCCCGTCCCGGTCGCCGAGCTCGTCCACGACTGCGACGCGCTCGCAATGCACGCGCGCGAGGTGCTGCGGAGCACCGCCCAACGGCTCGTGATCCAGCGGCTCTTCGGCGTCACCGCCTACCTGCTCGGCACCTTCGACGGCAAGGACCTGACCGACAAGGCGTGCAAGCCGGTGATCGACTCGGCCACCCGCGAGGTCGCCGAGATCCGCCAGGAGTACGTGACGGCGGCGACCCGGTCGGCGCAGATCGTCTACTTCTGGGGGATGGTGAGCGGGCTCGTCTGGCTCGGGATCCTCGGGCTGTTCGCGCTACCGGTGTTCGACGCGCTCAACGTTCCGCACTCTCCCCTCAAGGCGCTCTACGGCTGCGCGACCGCCGGGGCGCTCGGCGCGATGGTCAGCGTCGTCGCGCGGATGAACCAGAGCTCGTTCAAGGTCGAATACGACGTCGGCCGGCCGACGATCAGGCGGTTAGGAGCCTTCCGGCCGCTCGTCGGAGCGGTCTTCGGCACCGTGATCTACCTCGCGCTCCAGAGCCACCTGATGCACATCGACACGGGCAGTGCCGGCCAGCAGTTCCCGTTCTTCGCGGTGTGGGCGTTCATCGCGGGCTTCAGCGAGCGGTTCGTGCGCGACACGCTGGACGGGGTCGAGGCGTCGGTCGGCGGGTTGGAGCACTCCGAGGAGCCTCAGCAGCAGCCGACTCTCAACCCCTAGCGGCGCGGCGGAGCACGCGCGCGTCGCCGACGCGGCGCGTGATTCCGTCGGCGTCGAAGCGCTCGAGCAGGAGCTGGGCGTTGCGGCGGCCGCTGCCGGTGAGGTCCCGGAAGCGGGCGAGCGTGATCGACCCCGCCGCCTCGCACTCCTCGAGCAGGAGCCGCTTCGCCTCCTCGTAGGCGGCGGCCGAGATCGCGTAGCCGTCGCCGACGCGGACGAGCCTTCCCTGCTGCTCGAGGTACGCGGCGAGGCGACGGTCGTCGACCTTGACCGGCTCGGCGCCGAGGCGGGCCTCGAGCTCGACAGCGTCGCCGGCGCGGTCGCCGAGCGAGGCGGCGGCGCCGGGAAGGTAGAGCTTCGCGCCGCGGCGCTCGAGCGGAAGCAGCGGCACGATCGCGTCGGCCCACGGCTCGGCGGGCGGCGGCACGCCCGGGTCGAGCGGGTCGGCCCGGGCGATCCGGGCGCGGAGGTCCTCGCTCAGCTCCTCGAGCCAGGCCGCGGAGTAGAGCCAGCCGCCCGCGCGCTCGACTCCCTCGGGCTCGCGGCCGTCGAGGAGGCGGCGGATCGACTCCTCGCGCACGGGCGCGGACACGGTCGCGGCGACGTCGCCGCGCTCGATCCGCTCCAGCCGCTCGGCGTCGAGTCGGCGCGGAGGCTGCGGGTCGAGCACGACCCCGCCGCCGAGGGTGCCGCCGTTCCGGATCACCACGCGGTCGCCGCGCGCGGCGACGAGCGGCACCGCGAGCCGGAGCTGCGCGTAGCGGTCGCCGGCGCGCACGACGCGGGCCGGGGAGGCGGCGGTGCCGTGGTGGACGTGGACGCGCGCGCCCGCCGGGATCTCCGTCCAGCTCCTCGAGCGCGACGTCGACGCGGTAGCTCGGCCGGTACTCGCCCGGCTCGACGAGCGCGTCGCCGCGGTGGAGGTCGCCGCGGCCGACCCCGGGCAGCGCGACCGCGACCCGCTGCCCCGCCTCCGCGCGGTCGACCGGCCGGTCGTGCACCTGGACGCTGCGCACGCGCACGTCGAGGCCCGCCGGCTCGGCGCGGAGCGTGTCGCCCTCGCCGATCGAGCCCGACCAGAGCGTCCCGGTCGCGACGGTGCCGATGCCGCGCAGCGTGAAGACGCGGTCGACGAAGAGCCGGGTCGGCCGGTCTCCGGGCTCGCGCTCGACGGCGGCCCGCGCGAGCGCGGCGCGCAGCTCGTCGAGCCCGTCGCCCGTCTTCGCGCTCACCGCGACGACCTCGGCCTCGGGCACGAGCTCGTGAGCCTCGTCGAGCGCGAGCTCGAGCGTCTCGGCGTCGACCGCGTCGGCCTTCGTCACCGCGACCACCCCGCGCTCGATCCCGAGCAGGCGGAGGATCGCGAGGTGCTCGTGCGTCTGCGGCCGGGCGCCCTCGCCCGCGTCGATCACGAGCAGGAAGAGGTCGATCCCGGTCGCTCCGGCGACCATCGTGCGGACGAACCGCTCGTGGCCCGGCACGTCGATCAGCGAGAGCCGCCGCCCGTCGGGCAGCTCGAGCGGCGCGTAGCCGAGGTCGATCGAGATCCCGCGCTCGCGCTCCTCCGGCAGCCGGTCGGTGTCCTTGCCGGTCAGCGCCCGCACGAGCCAGGTCTTGCCGTGGTCGATGTGGCCCGCCGTGCCGACGGTCAGCGGCATCGAGCCTCGATCAGGCCGGCCTCCAGGCGCACCGGCTCGAAGCCCGTCGCGTCGAGCAGGGCGTGCCACTGCGCCTCGTTCCGCTCGCGGCCCGCGAAGAGCGCGAGCATCAGCAGATCGAGCCACTTGTAGCCGCCCGGCTCGTTCCCGTCCGGGACGACCCCGTCGAGGATCACCAGGCGCCCGTCGTCGCGCGCGGCGGCGCGGATCGTGCGGAGGATGGCCGCGGCGCTCTCGTCGTCCCAGTCGTGGAGGATCGTGCAGAGCACGTGGGTATCGCCGGGCGGGACGCGCTCGAAGAAGCTGCCCTCGATGAACTCGATCCGCTCGCCGAGCGCAGCCTCGTCGCGCACCGTCTCCGGCAGGTCGAAGACGATCCCGCGCAGACCCGGCTCGCGGCGGAGGAGCCCCGCGAGGAGCGAGCCGTTGCCGCCGCCGACGTCGACGACCGTCTCGGCGCCGCGCCAGCCGACCGAGGCGAGCTGCTCGACGCGTTCCTCGATGCCCTGCTCCATCGCCCGGTCGAACGCGGTGCGCTCGGCCGGATTGTCCGCGAGCCAGCTCCAGAAGTCGGTGCCGTGCAGGCGCGGGAAGGTCGCCTCGCCGCTCGCGTCGAGCTCCGCGAGGGACCGGCACCAGACGCCGCCGAAGAGGTGGGCGAAGTCGTCCCAACCGCTGACGGTCAGTACCTCGGACGCGGCGGTGTTGGCGAACACACCCGGCTCGGTCTCCTCGAAGACGCTCTCGCTCGCGAGTGCGCGCAGGAACCGATGGAGCGTGTCGGGGTCGGCGCCGGTCTCCGACGCGAGCTCGGCGACGGGGCGCGGGCCGGCGGCGAGCGCCCGGGCGATGCGAAGGTCTGCGGCGATCGCGAGCGCGCGGGTGGTGAGCGCGCCGCGCATCAGCTCCCAGATCCGGGTCTCGGGCGAGGGCTCGTTCATCCGCGGGCGCGAACGACCGCGGCCGCGGCCTCGTCCACCTCGGCGTCGGCGAGCGTGCGGCAGTCGAGCAGGCAGCGGCCGTCGCGGACGACGGCGACGACCGGCGGCTCGCCGCGGCGGAGCGGGGCCGCGAGCTCCTCCTCGACCGCGCAGGCGAAGCTCGGCAGCTCGGCGAGCGGCAGCGCGCCGCCGCCGACGCGCGCGACCGTCTCCTCGACCGAGCCGCCGACGAGCTCCGCGAGCCGCTCGGCCCGTGCGCGCACCACGTCGACCGGCTCGCGCAGCATTCGCAGCACGGGCACCTCGCGCGCGGCGCGCTCGGGGTCGAGGTAGAGCGCGAGCGTCCCCTCGAGCGCCGCGAGCGTGAGCTTGTCGGCGCGGAGCGCGCGCTGAAGCGGGTGGCGGCGTAGGCGCTCGACGAGGTCTGCGCGCCCGACGACGATCCCCGCCTGCGGCCCGCCGAGGAGCTTGTCGCCGGAGAACGTGACGAGGTCGGCGCCCGCCGCGAGGCTCTCGCGCGCGGTCGGCTCGTCCTCGAGCGGCGCGAACGCGCCCGAGCCGAGATCGTCGACGAGCGGCAGCGCGTGGCGGGCGGCGACGGCGGCGAGCTCGGCGAGCCGCGGCCGCTCCGTGAAGCCGACCACGCGGAAGTTCGACTGGTGCACGGCGAGCAGGAGAGCGGTCTCCGGCCGCACCGCCTTCTCGTAGTCCTTGGCGCGCGTGCGGTTCGTCGTCCCGACCTCGACGAGGCGCGCGCCCGAGCGCTCGAGCACGTCGGGGATCCGGAAGCCGTCGCCGATCTCGATCAGCTCGCCGCGCGAGACGAGCACCTCGCGTCCCTCGGCGAGCGCGGCGAGCGCGAGCAGGAGCGCGCCCGCGCAGTTGTTGACGACGAGCGCGGCCTCGGCGCCGGTGAGGCGGCGCAGGATGTCGGCGAGGTGGTCCTGCCGCGAGCCGCGCGTCCCCGCCTCCAGCTCGAGCTCGAGGTTCGAGTAGCCGCGGCCGACCTCGACGACCCGGTCGAGCGCGGCCTCGGCGAGCGGTGCGCGGCCGAGGTTCGTGTGGACGATCACGCCGGTCGCGTTGAGCGCGCGGCGCAGGCGCGGCGCGCGGGCCGACTCGAGCTCGGCGAGCGCGCGCTCGACGAGGTCGCCGGGCTCGGCGCCCGCCCTGATCTCTTCCCTCGCGCGCGCGAGCGCCTCACGGGCTGCCGCGAGCGCGGGCGCCCGCGGCGCCGCGGCGAGCCGCTCGTCGCGCAGCAGCTCGTCCACCGAGGGCAGGTCCCGGAGCCTCATGGCGCGAAGTGTACGGCGCTACACTTTGCCCGGCCGATGCGTCTCCGGCCCATCCTTTTCACCCTGTTCTTCCTGGCAATCGCGGCCGGGCTGGCGACGGGCGTCTACGCGCTCCGCGGGCACATGTACGCGCACGAGGCGCTGCCGGGCGTGCGCGTGCTCGGCGCGGATCTCTCGGGGCGCGGCGCGACCGAGGCCGCGGCCCGGATCGACCGGGCGGCCGCGCCGCGGCTCGCGGCGCCGGTGACGGTCGTCGCGGCCGGTCACACGATGGCTCTGGCCCCGGGCACCGTGCTCCGGGTCGACTCGGAGGCGACGGCCGCCGCGGCGCTGCAGGCGGGGCGGAGCTCCGTGGCCTCCCGCTCGCTCGCGCTGCTCTCGCCGCTGCCCGCGAGCCGTGACGTCGCGCCGGTGCTGGTGCTGCGCCGCAAGGCGGCGGGCGCGCTCTTCGCGAAGCTGGACGCGTACGGAAAGCCCTCGGCCTCGGCGACCGTGACGCTCGACGGGCTCCGGCCGGTCGTCCATCCGGCCCGCGCGGGCACGCGGGTCGACCAGCAGGCGTTCGTCGACGCGCTCGACCGCCACGTCGCGACCGGGCACAGCACGATCGTCGTCCGCTACCGGCGCGCCGACCCGGCCGTCTCGACCGAGGCAGCGACCGCGGCGGCGGCCCGCGCCCGCGCGGTGCTCTCCGGGCCCGGTCGAGCTCCGCTACGCCGGCAACGCGCTCGGCTCGCTCGGGCCCGACCGGCTCGCGCGGATGCTCCGCTTCGAGCCGCGCGGCTCCGCGCTCGACACCGCGTTCGCTCCCGCAGCCGTCGCCGATGCCGTGACCCCGCTCGTCGCGCCCTGGCGCCGCAAGGCCGTGAACGCGCGCCTGGCCCCCGACGGCACGCGCGTCCGGCTCGTCCCCGCGCGGCCCGGCAACGACCTCGACCCCGCGGCGACCGCCTCGGCCCTCGCCGCGGCGACCTACGGCCAGACCGGGCGGATCGCGGACGTCACGCTCGCCCCGGTGCAGCCGAAGGTGACGACCGAGTCGCTCCGCAAGCTCGGGATCACGAGGCAGCTCGTCTCGTTCACGACCGACATGGGCGTCTCGTCGTCGAACCGGATCCACAACGTCCACCTGATGGCGGACTTCATCGACGGCACGATCATCAGGCCCGGCCAGGAGTTCTCGTTCAACAAGGTCGTCGGGCCGAGGACGGCCGCGCGCGGCTTCCTGGAGGGCCAGGAGATCATCGGCAGCCTCGTGCTGCCGTCGATCGGCGGCGGCGTCTGCCAGACCGCGACGACCCTCTTCAACGACGCGTTCGAGACCGGCCTGCCGATCCTCGAGCGGACGAACCACAACCTCTACCTGAGCCACTACCCGCTCGGGCGCGACGCGACGGTCTCGTGGGGCGGGCCCGACCTCGTCTTCCGCAACGACCTGAAGCACGGGATCCTGATCACGACCACCTACACCGACCAGACGCTGACCTTCACCTTCTGGGGGACGCCGCAGGGCCGCCGCGTCGTCGCCGAGACCGGCCCGAAGGTGGACTTCAAGGCGCCGACGATGAACTACGCGATCGACCCGTCCGCGCCGGCCGACTCGGTGAAGGTCGTCTCGGGCTCGGGCGCCGAGGGCTTCTCGGTCACCGTCCAGCGCACGGTCTACGAGCACGGGAAGGTGCTGCGGCGCGACTCGTTCCACTCGACGTACATCCCGGACGCCTCGACGACGGTCTACGGCCCGGGCGGCCATCCGCCGGGGCCGCCGACGATGCACTCCGGCGGATCGACTTCGCGGCGCCGGCGGAGTCGGTGACGGTCGTCTTCGGGCTCGGGCGCCGACGGCTGCTCCGTCACCGTCGAGCGCACCGTCTACGGCACGGCAAGGTGCTGCGCCGCGACTCGTTCCACTCGACGTACATCCCGACGCCTCGACGACGGTCTACGGCCCGGGCGGCCACCCGCCGGGCCCGTACTTCGTGCTGCCGAAGGTCTAGCGGCTAGGCCGCGAGCACGTGCCCGCAGCGGCGCTCGTAGCAGGCGAGCACCGCCTCGACCGCCGCCTCGGGGTCGCTCGTGACCGACAGCAGCGTCAGGTCGTCCGGCGAGATCATCCCGCCCGCGAGCAGCTCCAGGTCGACCCAGCTCAGCAGCTCCTTCCAGTAGTCCTCGCCGAAGAGGACGACCGGGAAGTGGACGATCGTGCCGGTCTGGATCAGCGTCAGCGACTCGAACAGCTCGTCGAGCGTGCCGAAGCCGCCGGGGAAGATCACGAAGCCGTTCGCCGCCTTCACGAACATCGTCTTGCGCGCGTAGAAGTGGTTGAAGCTGAGCGAGATGTCGAGGTAGGGGTTCGTGCCCTGCTCGTGCGGCAGCTCGATGTTGAAGCCGACCGAGAGCCCGCCGCCCTCCTTGCAGCCGCGGTTCCCCGCCTCCATCACGCCGGGGCCGCCGCCGGTGACGACCGCGAAGCCCTTCTCCGCGAACAGGCGCCCGACGGTGCGGGCGCCGTCGTAGGCGAGGCTGCCCTCCTTCACGCGCGCCGAGCCGAAGAACGTCACCGCCGGCCGGTCGATCCGCTCGACCGCCTCGAAGCCGCGCAGGAACTCGTCCCTGATCGCGTCGAGGTGCTGTTCCTCGACGCTCAGTGCGGCACCTGGGTCGCGGCCATCCCGAGCACGAGCGCGGCGGCGAGGCCCAGGTAGACGACGGCGACGGCGACCCGTTGTCCCGGCTTCACGTGGTAGTAGGCCTGCATCGCCGCGTCGTGGCGGGTGCGCCAGCGCCGCGAGACCTCGAGCGCGCCGAGGAACAGGATCAGGACGAGGAACGGGTTCGGCCGGTAGAAGGCGAGCGCGACGAGCGCGGCGAGCCCGAGCGCCCAGACGAGCGGGTGCAGCGCCGCCGCGGCGCGGCCGCCGTCGAGCGGGACGAGCGGGATCAGGTTGAAGAGGTTGATGAAGAAGCCGGCGAACGCGAGCGCGCGCCAGAAGTTCGAGTCGGTGTACGCGCCGATCGCCCAGCACCCCGCGGCGGCGAGCGAGCCGACGAGCGGCCCGGCGAGCGCGACCTGCGCCTCGCGCCACGCGTTGTGCGGCATCTCCTTCATCGTGATCATCGCGCCGAGGAACGGGATGAAGAGCGGCGCCGTGACCGGGAGGCCCTGGCGCTTCGCCTCGAGCACGTGCCCCATCTCGTGGCAGAAGATCAGCAGCACGAAGCCGAGCCCGAACTGCCAGCCCCAGAGGAGCGTGTAGCCGCCGATCGAGACGATCATCGAGAGCGCGACGATGACGAAGTTGAGCTTGAAGAAGATCGCGCCGAACTTGAGCAGGAAGGCGCCGATGCCGACGAACGGCGCCCAGATCTTCCGTCCGATGTTGCGCCAGTTCGTGCCGCTCCCGGGGTGGATCGGCTCGTACTCGCGGTGCGGCTCGCCGACCCGCTCGAGAAACGCGTGCTGCTCCTCGGGGCTCAGCTCCTTGAACGGCCGCCAGATCTCCTGCTGGTCCGTCATCTCGTTCTAGTTGTAGCGGCTGGAACGGCGTTCGGGCGTCTACGACCCTGTTCCGATCCACTCCTCGCCGCCCTCGTACACCTCTTTCTTCCAGAGCGGCACGCGCTCCTTGAGGGCGTCGATCGCCTCGTGGCAGGCGACGAGCGCGGCGGCCCGGTGCGCCGAGGAGACGGCGATCACGACGCTCGGCTCGCCGATCCCGACCACGCCGACGCGGTGGTGGATCGCGACCCCGATCAGCTCGTGGCGGCCGCGCAGCTCCTCGGCGATCTCGGCCATGACCTGTTCGGCCATGCCCGGGTAGGCCTCGTACTCGAGGTGGTGGACGGTGCGGCCGCGCGAGGCGATCCGCGTCGTGCCGACGAAGGTGGCGATCGCGCCCGCCTCGTCGCTCTCGACCTCGGCCACGCAGGCGGCGAGGTCGAGCGGCTGCTCGGAGAGCCGGAAGTCGCCGCCCGAGACGGGCGGGATCACCGCGACCTCGTCGCCGTCGGCGAGCGCGCGCCCCGGCTCCGCGTAGGCCTTGTTGACGGCGTAGAGGAGCCCCGGCGGCTCCTCGCCCAGGTCGAGCGCCGCCCAGACGTCGCTCGACCTGGTCGACGCCGTGGAGCTCACGGCTGGACCAGCCCGCGCGCTCGCGCAGGCCGGCGAACAGCTTCACGGTCACCGTCACTCGGTCAAGATACTCGTCGCCGTGGGCAATCCAGCCGATCTGACCGTCACCGAGGCCTCCGCGCTGCTCGCCGGGCGGAAGCTCGGCGCCGTCGAGCTGGCCGAGGCGTGCCTCGCGCGGATCCGCGAGCGCGACGGGACGCACAGCTTCGAGGGCGACCCCGGCTCGATCAACGCCTGGATCCGCGTCTACGAGGACGACGCGCTCGCGGCCGCGGCCCGCGCGGACGAGCGGCTCGCCCGCGGCGGCGCGCCGGCGCTCTGCGGGATCCCGATCGGGCTCAAGGACATCTACGCCGTCGCCGGGAAGCCGCTGACCGCGTCGAGCCGGCTCCTCGACGAGGTGCCGGAGCGCTCGTGCGACGTCTGGGAGCGGCTCGAGGCCGAGGGGATGGTGCTGCTCGGCCACCTGCACACGCACGAGTTCGCCGCCGGCGGCACGACCGACCAGGTCGGCAACCCGTGGGCGCTCGACCGCTCGGCCGGCGGCTCGAGCGGCGGCTCGGGCGCGGCGCTCGCGGCCCGGATGACTCCGGCCGCGACGGGCACCGACACCGCCGGCTCGCTGCGCATCCCGTCGGCGTTCTGCGGCACCTCGACGATCAAGCCGACCCGGGGGCTCGTCCCGATGCGCGGG
Source organism: uncultured Actinomycetes bacterium (assembly GCA_963746005.1). Taxonomy (GTDB): domain Bacteria; phylum Actinomycetota; class Thermoleophilia; order Gaiellales; family Gaiellaceae; genus CAVQZA01. The sequence continues at coordinate 105,806 of CAVUZM010000014.1, forward strand.
ATCGTCCCGCTCGCGGAGAGCCTCGACCACGCGGGCCCGATGGCGCGCACCGTTGGGGATTGCGCCCTGTTGCTCGCTGCGATGGCGGGCGCGGGAGGCCCGGTCGAGCGCGAAGCCGCTCGCCGGGCTCCGGCTCGGGATCTCGTCCCGGCTCGGCGAGCTCGACCCCGACGTCGCCGCGGGCTTCGAGGCGACCCTCGCCCTGTGCCTCGGCCTGGGCGCGGAGCTCGTCGAGGCGCCGCCCGCTCCGGAGACGCTCGACGGCTGGGTCGCCGTGCTCCTGACCGACATGCTCGCCTACCACCGCCGCTTCGACGACAGGCGCGAGCTCTACCGCCCGTCGATCCGCGGGTTCGTCGAGAGCGCGGAGGCGATCGGAGCCGGTCGACTACGACGGCGCTCCAGGCGAAGCGGCTGCGCGACGCGGAGCACTGGGAGCGGTGGTTCGCCGCGGAGCGGGTCGCGGCGCTGCTCGAGCCGACCGTCCCCGACGTCGCCTGGCCGCGCGGGCCCGGCTACGACGAGGCGGGCAGCGACGTCGCGCTGATCTCGCTCACCCACCACTGGGACTGGACGGGCCAGCCGGCCGTCGCGCTGCCGGCGGGGCTCGGCGCGGCGAGCGGCCTGCCGGTGAGCGTGTCGCTGATCGGCCCGGCCGGCTCGGACTGGGAGCTGCTCGCGCTCGGAGCCGGGCTCCAGGCCGAGCTCGGGCTGCCGTAGGATCAGCCCATCGAGTTCAAGCCCGTCTACACCGCCGCGGACGCGCCCCGCCCGCTCGAGCTCCCGGGCGAGTTCCCGTACACGCGGGGGCCGTATCCGGACATGTACCGCGGCCGCCCGTGGACGATCCGCCAGTACGCGGGCTTCGCCTCGGCGGAGGAGACGAACGAGCGGTTCCGCTACCTGCTCGGCGCCGGCCAGACCGGCCTCTCGGTCGCGTTCGACCTGCCGACCCAGCTCGGCTACGACTCGGACGACCCGCGCTCGGCGGGCGAGGTGGGGCGGACCGGCGTCGCGATCGACTCGCTGGCCGACATGGAGACGCTGCTTCGCGGGATCCCGCTCGACGGGGTCTCGACCTCGATGACGATCAACGCGCCCGCGGCGCTCCTGCTGCTCCTCTACGAGCTCGTCGCCGAGGGCCAGGGCGTCCCCGGCGAGGCCCTGCGCGGCACCGTCCAGAACGACATCCTCAAGGAGTACATCGCGCGCGGGAACTACATCTTCCCGCCGCGGCCCTCGATGCGGCTCACGACCGACCTCTTCGCGTACTGCGCCGAGCGGATCCCGAGCTGGAACACGATCTCGATCTCCGGGTACCACATCCGCGAGGCCGGCTCGACGGCCGTGCAGGAGCTCGCGTTCACGCTCGCGAACGGGATCGCCTACTGCGACGCGGCGGTCGCCGCGGGGCTGTCGCCCGACGAGTTCGGCGCCCGCGTCTCGTTCTTCTTCAACGCCCACAACGACTTCTTCCAGGAGGTCGCGAAGTACCGCGCGGCGCGGCGCCTGTGGGCGCAGATCATGCGCGACCGCTTCGGCGCGACGAACCCGAAGGCGCTCGCGCTCCGCTTCCACGCGCAGACCGGCGGCTCGACGCTGACCGCGCAGCAGCCCGAGAACAACATCGTGCGGGTCGCGGTGCAGGCGCTCTCGGCGGTCTGCGGCGGCGCGCAGTCGCTCCACACGAACAGCTTCGACGAGGCGCTCGCGCTGCCGACCGAGCACGCGGCCACGGTCGCGCTGCGGACGCAGCAGATCCTCGCGACCGAGGCGGGCGGGACCGACACGGCCGATCCGCTCGGCGGCTCGTACTTCATCGAGGCGCTGACCGACGAGCTCGAGGCGCGCGCGCGGGAGCTGATCGAGCGCGTCGACGAGCTCGGCGGCGCGGTGGCGGCGGTCGAGCGCGGCTTCGTCCAGGGCGAGATCGAGGAGTCGGCGTTCCGCTACCAGCAGGAGGTCGAGTCGGGCGAGCGGCCGATCGTCGGCGTCAACGCGTTCGCCGAGGAGGAGGAGACCCGGGTCGAGCTGCACCGGATCGACCCCGAGGCGGAGCGGCGCCAGCTCGAGCGCACGGCGCGCGTGCGGGCGGAGCGGAACGCGGAGGCGGCGGCGGCGGCGCTCGCCGAGGTGCGGCGAACGGCGCAGGGCGAGGCGAACCTGCTCCCGCCGATCCGCGAGGCGCTGCGCGCCCGCTGCACCGTGGGCGAGATCTGCGGCGAGCTCCGCGAGGAGTTCGGCATGTACGACGCGCAGCGCTAGGACGCGGCCGCGGTGCCGAAACGTACGCTGTAGAGCGTGCCCGGCTTCCGCAACTTCATGACCCAGGAGAAGCCCGAGCGGCCGGCCGATCCCGCCGTCCGCAAGGCGAACCTCCGCCGCGTCTCGCGCCTCTTCCACCCGTACTGGCGGAAGCTCTCGGCCGTGCTCGCGCTGATCGTCTTCTCCTCCGCGCTCAGCGTCGTCTCGCCGTTCCTGCTCCGCGCGATCCTCGACACCGCGATCCCGGACAAGAACACGAAGCAGCTGACGCTGCTCGCCGGCGGGATGATCCTGATCGCGATCGTCGTCGGCGTGCTCGGCGTCGTCCAGACGCTCTTCTCGAACCAGGTCGGCCAGAACGTGATGCACGACCTGCGCTCGGCGGTGTACCGGCACCTGCAGCGGCTCTCGCTCGCCTTCTTCACGCGCACGCGCACGGGAGAGGTGCAGTCGCGGATCTCGAACGACATCGGCGGCGTGCAGGAGGTCGTCACCTCGACCGCGACCTCGATCACCTCGAACGTGACCACCGTCGCCGCGACCGCGATCGCGATGATGCTGCTCGACTGGCGGCTCGCGCTGTTCGCGTTCGCCCTCGTCCCGGTCTTCGTCCTCCTCACGCGGCGGGTCGGCCGCCAGCGCCGCGAGATCGCCAAGTCGACGCAGGAGTCGCTCGCCGACATCTCGAGCCTCGTGCAGGAGTCGCTCTCGGTCTCGGGGATCCTGCTCGGAAAGACGATGGGCCGCAGCAACGAGCTGGCGGACCGGTTCGAGGGCGAGTCGCGCACGCTCGCCGGGCTCGAGGTGCAGCAGCGGATGGCCGGCCGCTGGGTGATGTCCTCGATCCAGATGACCTTCGCGATCATGCCCGCCCTCGTCTACTGGATCGGCGGGCTCGCCTACGCGCACGGCTCGACCGCGATCACGATCGGCACCCTGGTCGCCTTCACGACGCTGCAGACGCGGCTGCTGTTCCCGGTCGGCTCGCTGCTCTCGGTCGGCGTCGACGTGCAGACCTCGCTCGCGCTGTTCGACCGGATCTTCGAGTACCTCGACCTGCCGGTCGAGATCGAGGAGAAGGAGGGCGCCGTCGAGCTGGCCGAGGCCGGCGACGTCTCCTACGACCACGTCTGGTTCAGGTACGGCGCCGAGTGGACGCTCGAGGACGTGAGCTTCTCGGTGCCGGCCGGGACGCGAACCGCGATCGTCGGCGAGACCGGCGCGGGCAAGACCACCGTCGGCTACCTCGCGGCGCGGCTCTACGACGTCGACCGCGGCACCGTCGCGATCGGCGGGGTCGACGTCCGCGACCTGACCTTCGACGCGCTCGCCCGGCTCGTCGGCGTCGTCTCGCAGGAGACGTACCTCTTCCACGCGACCGTCCGCGAGAACCTGAGCTTCGCCAAGCCCGACGCGACCGACGAGGAGATCCAGGAGGCCGCCGAGGCGGCGCGGATCCACCACGTGATCGCGGCGCTGCCGGACGGCTACGAGACCGTCGTCGGCGAGCGCGGCTACCGCTTCTCCGGCGGCGAGAAGCAGCGGATCGCGATCGCCCGGACGATCCTCCGGAACCCGCCGATCCTCGTCCTGGACGAGGCCACGAGCTCGCTCGACACCGAGACCGAGCGCCAGGTGCAGGAGGCGCTCGACCGGCTCGCCGAGGGCAGGACGACGATCGCGATCGCGCACCGGCTCTCGACCATCCGCGACGCGGACCAGATCGTCGTGCTGGACGGCGGGCGCATCGTCGAGCGCGGCCGCCACGAGGAGCTGATCGAGCTCGGCGGGCGCTACGCGGCGCTGGTCGCGCGCGATTCGGAGGTCGCACCGCTCGGAGCAGTTTGAAGCGCTGGCTCAAGCGGATCGGGATCGCGCTCCTCGCTCTTTGGGCCGCGGTCACGCTCGCGTCGGTCGTCTACAACAGGGTCTCGGTGGCCCACACCGAGCCGGCGACGGCGCTCTACCCGGGGCCGTTCGTCCGGCTCGACGGGTCGCTCCACGCGTACCGCCGCTGGGGGACGCACGGGACCCCGGTCGTGCTGGTCGGCGGCTTCGCCGAGGCGAGCTGGGTGTGGGAGCGCGTCGCACCGAGGCTCGCGCGAGACCACGTCGTCTACGCGGTCGACCTGCCGCCGTTCGGCTACTCCGAGCGGAAGGGTCCGTACACGCTCGCGGCGTGGGCCGATCAGGTGCAGGCCTTTCAGCATGCGCTCCGGCTGAAGCGGCCGCTCCTCGTCGGTCACTCGATCGGCGCCGCGGTCGTGGCGGAGGTCGCGCGGCGCGACCCGTCCTCGGTGCGGGGGATCGTGCTGCTCGACGGCGACGCGCTGAAGGGCGGCGGCGGGCCGAGCTGGCTCAGCCACGCTCCTGGTCGACCCGTACTTCACCTCGCTCTACCGGATCGTGCTGCACTCGGACTGGATCGTGCGGAGGATCCTGCGCCAGGCGTACGGGGCGGTTCACCCGCCGCTCGACCACGCGTTGATCGCGCGCTGGCTGCGGCCGTTCTCGGTGAGCGGCACCGAGGCGGCGCTCCGCTCGGCGGCCGGGCACGGGATCGCCGGGCTCGACTTCTCGCAGATCCAGACGATCCGGATCCCCGCGCGGGTCGTCTTCGGCGCGAACGACAGCCAGGTGCCGGTCTCGTCGGGCCGCCGGGTCGCCGGCGCCCTGCACGCGCCGTTCGTCGTGATCCCGGACGCGGGCCACCTCGCGCTGCTGACCTCGCCCGCGGCAGTCGCGGCGGCGATCACCGGGGCCAAATGAGACATGTCCCCGTCTGGGGCCACCCCGTGCCACCACCCACTGTCGATCGTAGTGGGAAAAGTGTGACCGGGGCGTGACGCGTTCGAGCCGGAATCGTCAGAGTCTCTCCCCAGGATGAGGATCCTCCTGGTCTCCCAGATGTACCCGGGCCCGGCCGACCCCGACTTCGGCGTCTTCGTCGAGCGGCTCGTGGTCGCGCTGCGCGAGCGGGGCCACGAGCTCGACCTCGCCGTGATCGACCGACGCGCCGGCGGCAGGCGCCGCTACGCCGACCTCCTGCGCGACGCCCGCGCCGCCGCGCGCCGGCACCGGCCCGACGTCGTGTACGCACACTTCCTCGTCCCGGCCGGGACGATCGCCTCGCTCGCCACGAACGCCCCGCTCGTCGTGACCGCCCACGGCCAGGACGTCCAGAACATCGGCTCGGTCCGAGGCGTCCGCACGGCAACGCGCCGGGTCGTGCGCCGGGCGGCCGCCGTCGTCGCGGTCTCCGACTACCTGCGGCGCGAGCTCGAGGCGAGGCTGCCCGAGGCGCGGGGCAAGACGGAGGTCGTGGACTGCGGCGTCGACCTCGATCGCTTCCACCTCGAGCCGCGCGCCGCCGGCCCGGGCCCGGCCTTCCTGTGCGTCGGCTCGCTCACCGACCGCAAGAACGTGCTCCGGCTCGCGAGCGCCTTCGAGCGGCTCGGAGAGGGGACACTGACCTTCGTCGGCGACGGGCCGCTGCGAGCGCAGCTCGAGGGCCGGCCGGGAATCGTCCTCGCGGGCCGCGTCCCGCACGACGAGATTCCCGCCTGGGTCGCGCGTGCCGACGTCGTCTGCGGGCCGAGCCTCGTCGAGCCGTTCGGGCAGGCTCTGCTGGAGGCGCTCGCCTGCGGCCGCCCTGTCGTCGCGACGCGGATCGGCGGCCCGCCCGAGTTCGTCCCGCCCGGGGCCGGAGTGCTGGTCGATCCGGAGGACGTGGATGCGCTGACCGACGCGCTGCGCACGGCGGCAGCCCTGCCCGTCCCCAACGAGGCCGCCCGGGCCGCGGCCGAGGGGCACGACGTCAGGCTGCAGGCGGAGCGGGTGGAGGAGATCCTCCTGCGAGCCGCTCGAGGTCGGCCAGCCTGACCTCGACGAGCGGCCGCACCTCGGCCTCGAGCCCGGCCTCCCTCGCCACCGCGAGCGCCTGCTCGTAGCTCTCGCGCGCCTTCGCGGGCGAGACGCCCTGCTTCAGCCGGTTGTCGCCCGTGACGAGCAGCTTCCGGATCTGCGCGCGGGCGTCCTCCACGCGGCCGACCTTACCGCCCCTGGTACCCTGTCGCCGCGATGCTCCAGGTTCTCGCCGTCCTCCAGGTCATCTTCTCGCTCGCGCTGATCGGGCTGATCATGATGCACTCCGGCCGCGACGCGGGGATGGGCGGTATGGGCTTCACGCCGGCCTCCCAGGGCGGCACGCACATCGTGGAGCGGAACCTGACGCGGGTGACGGTGGTCGTCGCCGTGCTCTTCGTCGCGAACTGCATCGCGCTCTTCCACTACCTGAAGTAGCGCGCCTCAGACACCCGGGGACGAGCCGATGCCGCTGATCGTGAAGCGGGCGGTCGCGAGCGCGGGCGCGAGCACCCCGAACGGGTAGCGCTCGCCGTAGAAGTCGTTCTGGTTCATCAGGGCGACGCGGCGCGTCAGCCCCGGCACCTCGGCCAGCATCTCCGGCACGGACACGGTGAAACGCAGGTTCGCGAGCGGCTCGGCGATCTTGCCGCCGCGGATCCGGAAGGTGCCGTCGCGGGTCATCCCGGTGATCACGCCGTCGCGCGCCGCGACCGTGCTCAGGTAGTGGAGACGCGTGACGTAGATGCCGTCGCCGACGAGCTCGGCCAGCTCCTCGACCGAGCCCGCCTCGCCGCCGGCGACCGTGAGCGCGAACGGCAGCGGCCCGTAGTCTCGCGAGAGCACGGGCGGCGCATGACCCGTCGAGCGGGCGCCGCCGCCGGCGAGCGCCGCGGTCTCGCGGTCCCAGACGACCCCGCACGCGACTCCGTCCTCGATCAGTCGCACCGGCTGCTTCGGCACGCCCTCGAAGTCGAACGCCTTCGGCAGGCCTGCCGGGTCGAGCGCATCGTCGGCGATCGAGATCCGCGAGTCGAAGACCGTCTCGCCGAGGCGCCCCGCCAGGAAGCTCCGCCGTTCGAGCAGCCCGAGCGCGCTGAACGAGTCGTAGGCGAAGTGCTGCAGCAGCTCGCCGATCGCGTACGGCTCGAGCACGGCCCGGTAGTGGCCCGGCTCGATCGTGCCGGCGTCGCGGGTGCGCGCCATCTTCGCGGCCGCCTCGCGGGCGACCGCGGCCGGATCGATCCCGTCCAGTGCCCAGGCGGTCTGCTCGGCGTAGCCCGACGCGCCCTCGTCGGCCGCGACGATCAGCGCCATCGCGTCGGTGAGCCTCTGCTCGACCGAGATCCCGGAGGTCGAGACGACCGCGATCTCGCTCGCCCCGCTCGTGACGAAGCCGTACACCGGCGACGGCGCGCCCGCGTCGATCGCGGCCCGCGCGAGCCTCGCGAGGTCGCCCGGCTCGAGCGCAGCGGTCGAAGCGTCGTAGCCCTCGACCTCCGGCACCGGCTCCGGGCCGGGGAGCCCCGGGAAGCCGGGCTCGGCGCGTGCGCTCTCGGCGGCATCGACGGCCCGTCCCGCGAGCTCGGAGAGGCCGTCCTCGTCGATCCGGTTCGTCTGCGCGCTGCCCACGCGCCCGTCGCGCACCACGCGCAGGTTCACGACGACGTTCTCGATCAGGGTCGGCTGGTGCACCTCCGACGCCGCGAACCGCGCGAGCCCGGAGCGCTCGGCGAGGACGACGACCTCTGCCTGCTCCTCGCCCGCCGCTGCGAGCGCCGCCTCGGCGACCTCGCGGGCGAGGGTCACGAGCCCACGCCGATCTGGACGCCGCGGAACCGGCACGGCGCCGCCCCGTGGGAGACGTGCGCGCCCTGCCCCGGCTGGCCCTTGCCGCAGTTCGTGAGCCCGTAGAGCCGCCACGACTCGGGGCCTCCGACCGCGTCGAGCGAGCCCCAGAACCGAGGCGTGATCCCGGTGTAGGTCGCGTCGCGGAGCATGCTCCCGAGCCGCCCGTCCGTGATCTCCCACGCCATCTGCGTCCCGAACTGGAAGTTGAGCCGCTTGTCGTCGATCGACCAGCTGCGGTTGGTCTCGAAGTAGACGCCGTTCTTCACGCCGTCGATCAGCTCCTCGAGCGAGCCCGCGCCCGGCTCGAGGTGGAGGTTCGTCATCCGCACGAGCGGCATCCGGCTCCAGCCCTCCGCGCGCATGTGCCCGCCGCGCCCGGCCCCGATCCGCGCGGCGCTCTCGCGCGACGAGAGGAAGCCGGTGAGGACACCCCGCTCGACGATCGGCTGGCGCTCGGCCGAGACGCCCTCGTCGTCGAAGCCGAAGGTGCCCAGGCCGAGCGGCGTCGTCGGGTCCACGGTCACGTTCATCTGCTCGGAGCCGTACCTGAGCGCGCCGAGGTCGCCGGGCTTGAGGAAGCTCGTCCCCGCGTACGACGCCTCGGTCCCGTAGACCCGGTCGAGCTCGGTCGGATGGCCGACCGACTCGTGCACCTGCAGCGCCATCTGCTCGGAGTCGATCACGGCGTCGGCGACCGTCGCCGGGCACGGCTCGGCGCGCAGCAGCGCCGCCGCCTGCTCGCCGACGCGCGGCGCCTCGCGCTCGAGCCCGAGCCCTTCGACGTACTCCCAGCCGGCGCCCGCGCTCGAGCCGCCGTGCGCGCTCGGGTAGCTGCGGAGCTGCGAGAGCGCATCGTTCGCCGCGATCGCGTCGATCCCGGCCCCGGTCTCGTACAGCACCTGCTCGGCCTCGACGCCGTCGGACGAGAACAGCACCTTGCGCTCGCGCTGCGCCCGCACCGACGCCTGGGTCACGACGACCGTGTCGTGGCCGAGCGCGGCCTCGGCGCGCAGGCAGAGGTCGACCTTGTCGGAGAGCGGAACGTCGAACGGGTCGATCACGATCGGCGTGCGATAGCTCCCCGCGCGCGCAACGACCGGTGCGAGCGCGCGGCTCTGCCCGACCGAGGACGCGAGCGCGAACGCGGTCGCGCGCCGGGCCGCGGAGACCGCGCCCTCCGCGTCCAGCCGCCGGTCGCACGCGAATCCCCAGGCGCCGCCCGCGAGCACGCGGACGCCGATCCCCTCGGTCTCGACGTCGCTCACGTTCTCGACCCGGCCGTTCTTGGTCGAGACGGACTGCGAGCGGCGGACCACCGCACGCGCGTCCGCGTACTCGGCCCCCGCCGCCAGAGCCGCCTCGACCGCCGATTCGCAGAGCTGGCGCACCGGGCTACATTACCCAGGTGCGTCTGACAGCCCTCCATCACGTCACGGCGATCTGCTCCGATGCGGCGCAGACCGTGCGCTTCTACCGCGACGAGCTCGGCTTCCGCCTCGTCAAGAAGACGGTCAACTTCGACGACCCCGGCTCCTATCACCTCTACTTCGGCGACGAGACGGGCGCGCCGGGAACGCTCCTGACCTTCTTCGAGTGGCCGCACGCGGCGCGAGGACGGCTCGGCCGCGGCACGCTCGAGGCGATCGCGCTCAGCGTGCCCGGCCAGGAGGGAGTGAAGGAGCTCGAGGACCCGGACGGGCTGCGCCTCGAGCTGCACCCCGGCGAGCGGCCCGGCCTCGACCACGTGCGCGCCTACGGGGAGCCCGGCTTCACCACGGACGTCCTCGAGGAGGGCTCGCCGATCCGGTACGTCCCCCCGCCGGCCCAGGTCGCCCTGCTCGGCGCCGGCACCACCCACCACATCGCCTGGCGGGTCTCCGGCGACGAGGAGCAGGAGGCGTGGCGCCGCCACCTGCCCGAGCTCGGTCTGCGACCGACCGAGGTGCTCGACCGCAAGTACTTCCGCTCGATCTACTTCCGGCTCCCGGACGGCCTGCTGTTCGAGATCGCGACCGACCCGCCGGGCTTCGCCGTCGACGAGCCCGCCGACGCGCTCGGCGAGTCGCTCGCGCTGCCCGAATGGCTCGAGGCCGAGCGCGCCACGATCGAGCCGCGCCTCCAGCCCATCTAGGTCCGGAACAATCCGCGTTCCCCACGCGCTGGTGGCGGAATTGGTAGACGCGCAAGGTTGAGGGCCTTGTGGCCTTAGGGCCGTGGAGGTTCAAGTCCTCTCCAGCGCACTGAGGGAGGAAGCGAGGGGCAGGCCGCGAGCCTGCCCCTCGCGTTTTTCCCTTGACGCCGTCCGGAGGAGTGCCTACCCTTTCGTCGAACACACGTTCGACCCCGACGCTGGAGGCGAGATGCTGACCGGACGACAGCAGGAGATCTGGGACTACGTGGTCGAGCTACGTCGACCGGCACGGCTATCCCCCGACCGTGCGCGAGATCGGCGAGGCGGTCGGCCTCGCGTCGCCGTCCACCGTCCACGCGCACCTCGCCAACCTCGAGCGCGCCGGCCTCCTGCGCCGCGACCCCACCAAGCCCCGCGCGCTCGAGCTCGTGGGCCGCGAGAAGCGCGCCCCTGCTGTGCCGCAGGGAGACTCGAACAGGCTGCCGCTCGTCGGCCAGATCGCCGCCGGCGGCCCGCTGCTCGCCGAGCAGAACGTCGAGGAGTACGTGACCGTCGACGAGTCGCTCGCCCGCGGCGACTTCGTGCTCCGGGTCAAGGGCGACTCGATGGTGAACGCAGGCATCCTCGACGGCGACCTCGTGGTCGTGCAGCGCCAGCAGGACGCGCGCAACGGCGAGATCGTGGTCGCGCTCGCGGGCGACGACGAGTCGCTCGACGAGGCGACGATCAAGACGTTCTACCGCGAGGACGGCCGCGTCCGGCTCCAGCCCGAGAACGACGAGCTCGAGCCGATCTACGCGAGCCACGTCCAGGTCCTCGGTCGCGTCACCGGGGTGTTCAGGAGCCTCTGATGATCACGCAGCTCAACCGCACGCTCGAGCAGGAGCTGAACGCCCTGCTGCGCGGTGCGAGCCTCGAGTGCCTCGTCTGCGGCGAGTTCGTGCTGCACATCCCGGGTGCGGTCCACTGCCCCGAGTGCGGCGCCTCGCTCCGTCGCGAAGCAGCGAAGGCCGGGCTACAATCCACCGTGCAGGCCGGGTGACCGCGAGCTTCGCGCTCGAGGAAAGTCCGGACACCGCAGGGCAAGACGCTGGGGAAATCCCAGGCGGCGAAAGCCGACGGAAAGTGGCACAGAAAGGAGACCGCCCCCGGCGCTTCTCCGGAGACGCCGGTGGTAAGGGTGAAACGGTGGGGTAAGAGCCCACCAGCGCCGTGGTGACACGGCGGCTAGCCAAACCCCGTCTGGTGCAAGGCAAACAGGCTCCGTCGACGCGGCCCGCCGAGGAGCCGGGTACGCCGCTCGAGCCTCCGGGAGACCGGGGGCCTAGAGAGATGGTCACCCTCGACAGAATCCGGCTTACAGGCCTGCTACCGAAAAGCCCCGGCAACGGGGCTTTTCCATCGCAGGATCGAGCCGGCGACGAGCAGTGCCGTGATCGCCAGCCCGGCGCCGGCGGCTGCGACGAGGAGATGGGTCGGCCGCCAGCCCAGCCCGAGCGTGCCCGCCGCGAGGCGAAGCCCCCAAGCCGCGAGCGCCGCAGCCAGGAAGATCGCCGCGCGCGAGAGGCCGACGCCCGCGGGGAGACCATTGTCGATGGCCCCGAGACAGCCGCAGCCCACTGCCGGCTCCGTGCGGACGTGCACGACGACGAACGCGATGCCGAGGACGACCGCACCGGTGGTCGCGACCACCGGTGCGACGCCCAGGATCAGCGCCGCCGCCACGAGCGTCTCTGCGGCGATCACGGGTCGCGCCAGCGTGGGCCGCAGCCCGAGCCGCCCGAGTGCCGTCGCCGTCTCCTCGAGGTCCGCGGTCTTCGCGATCGCCGCGAGCAGCAGCGCTGCGCCGAGGAACGCTTCGAGCAGGCGCGGGGCCATCGCTAGGCCGCCACGCCGGCCTTCAGCGTCCGGCCGCGGACGATCATCGCCTCGCCGTCGACGGTGTACGACGCGTACGGCAGGAACCCGCTTGCGAAGCCGATCTGCAGCCAGGTGCGATCCGGATCGGCGTCGGCGAATGACCCGAGCGGGATCGTGCGCATCTGCCCCGACACCGGGTCTTCGAGCTTGCCGTCCTTTGCTGCGAGTAGCTCCCGCCACTCGCGGAGGGTGCGTGCGCTGGCGGCTCCTGCGGGCAGCTTCACGCCCTTCGCCTTCGCGCGTGCACGGGTCTCGGCGTTCGCCTGCGACGCCTCGCTCGCGTCTAGTCGGTGGATCACGACGTACTGCGCTTTAGCCTTGCGAGATGCCATTTCGACCTCCCTTCTATGAGCAGCAGCAGGCGCAGACGATGATCGTCTGGAACCCGCAGAGCATGTCGTTGTGGCAGTCCTTGAACTTGATCTTCTCGATCAGGCACTTGACGCCCTCCGTGCAGCAGGCCGGGCAATCGTCGCAACCGAGCTCCGGCTCCTGCTTGAGGCAGGAGCAGCCCACGTACGCCGCCGCCGCGCCCGGGCGGAAGAGGGCACCGCCGCTCAGGCCGACCAGCGCCGCAGCAGCGATCGCAGCACGCCTCACGAAGCTGCGCCGGTCACTGACGCCGCCGTCCTCGAAGAACTCGCTCAACCGCTCTTCGTCGCTCATGCCCGCCTCCTTCGGCCTCGCTGGTGGATCGAGCGACCGTACGAGGAGCCGGTCGGCCTCACAAGATGGCAATTGCCCGCGTGTCGGCAAGTGCCATGGCGGGAAAGGACGACGCAGCCGCGGAACGCCCGTTCAAGAGGACAAGTTTCTCCCGGAGGTGCATGATTGACCGGTTCACCACGCGGTGACGGACCGAAGGGAGCGAGAGATGACGGACACCGACGAGGTTCGCGAGCCGGCCGCCAAGGCGCCGCCGAAGGTCGTGCCGCACCTCACGCGCGCCGAGCACGCCGCGAGAGGCAAGGCCGCAAGGGCCGAGGTGCCGAGGTCCACGCAGAGCGACATCGACTTTCCGCCGCATCGCGATGCGATCGCCCTGCTCGAGGAGCAGGCGGTCTCCCGCGTGCCCGAGCTGGTGCCGATCCGCTACGGCCGGATGCTCGTCTCGCCCTTCGCGTTCTACCGCGGCGGCGCGCTGATCATGGCCTCCGATCTCTCGCGAGTCCCGCACTCGGGCCTCCGCGTCCAGCTCTGTGGGGACGCGCACCTGTCGAACTTCGGCATGTTCGGATCGCCGGAGCGGGAGCTCGTCTTCGACATCAACGACTTCGACGAGACGGCTCCGGGCCCGTGGGAGTGGGACGTGAAGCGCCTCGCGGCGAGCTTCACGGTCGCCTCGCGCGGGCTCGGCTTCTCCGCCAAGGAGCGGCGCACGGTCGTCCTCGACACCGTGCGCTCCTATCGGGAGGCGATGGGCACGTTCGCGGCGATGCGCAACCTCGAGGTCTGGTACTCGCACCTGTCGGTCGACGAGGCGCTGCGGACGTTCACGCAGGGGGTCGATCCCAAGCGGTTGAAGCAGGCGCAGGCGGACGTCGCCAAGGTGCGCACCAAGGACAGCATGCAGGCGTTCGAGAAGCTGACGCACCTGGTGGACGGCGAGCGGCGGATCATCAGCGACCCGCCGCTGATCGTCCCGGTCGACGAGCTGCTCCCCTCGGATATGGAGCGCGAGGTTTTCTTCGACGAGTTCCGCGCCCTCATCCGTTCCTACCGCCGGACGCTCGAGACCGACCGCCGCCACCTGATCGAGGAGTTCCGGTTCGTCGACCTGGCCCGCAAGGTGGTCGGCGTCGGTAGCGTCGGCACCCGCGCCTGGATCGGCCTCTTCCTCGGCGCCGACGACGCAGATCCGCTGTTCCTGCAGATGAAGGAGGCGCAGCCCGCCGTGCTGGAGGAGTTCGTCGGCAAGAGCCAGTACAGCAACAGCGGCCAGCGGGTCGTCGCCGGGCAGCGGCTGATGCAGGCCACCAGCGACATCTTCCTCGGCTGGCAGCGCGTCGCGGCAGGCCTCGACGGGCAGCAGCGCGACTTCTACATCCGCCAGCTCAAGGACTGGAAGGGCTCGTTCGAGTTCGAGGCGGCCGTCCCGGCCGGAGCCTCCGCCTACGGGAAGCTGTGCGGCTGGACGCTTGCCCGCGCCCACGCGCGCTCGGGCGACCGCGTCGCGATCGCCTCCTACCTCGGCAAGTCCGACGTCTTCGACCAGGCGATCGCAGCGTTCTCGGAGACCTACGCCGACCAGAACGAGCGCGACTACGAAGCGCTGCAGGAAGCGGTTGCGTCGGGCCGGCTCCAGGCAGAGACTGGCGTATGAGTCGTCGTCAACAGGAGGGATAGCGGCATGTCGCAGGCACCATCGAGCGGGTCGGGAGTGCTGGCGTACGTCGACCACGAGGTCGCCGAGACGCTGGCGAACTTCCAGGATCCGAGCCAGGAATGGCGGAGGCTCTTCTCGGAGCTGCTGGGGACGTTCTTCCTCGTCCTCGTCGCCGCCGGCGGCGGGATGATGGGCCAGGCGTTCCCCGACACGATCAGCCGGACCGCGGCGGTCGTCGCGCCCGGGCTGATGGTGATGGCGATCATCCTCTTCATGGGCAAGGTGTCGGGCGCGCACCTGAACCCGGCGGTCAGCATCGCGTTCTCGCTTCGCGGCGACTTCCCGTGGCGCCGTGTCCCGGGCTACATCGTGGTGCAGCTGATCGGCGCGACGCTCGCGGCGCTGTTCCTCCATGCCGTGGTCAACGTCTCGGCGACGTACGGGTCGAACTACCCGGCGTCGGGCTACTCCGGCGGCAGCGCGTTCCTGATGGAAGCTGTCCTGACCCTGGGGCTCGTCAGCGTGATTCTCGGCACGGCGTCCGGCGCGCAGAACGTCGGGCTGTTCGGAGCGATCGGGGTCGGCGGCTACATCGCCCTCGCGGGCCTGTGGGGAAGCCCGATCTCCGGCGCGTCGATGAACCCGGCCCGCACGTTCGGCCCGGATCTCGTCGGCACGACCTTCACGAGTTACTGGGTCTACGTCGCCGGCCCGCTCGTCGGCGCGGCTCTCGCGGTCGGTGCGGCGTGGGTGCTGCGCGGAGCCGGAGGTGGCAAGTCGCGGGTCGTAGTGCGGCGCAGGGCGAGCTCGGCACCGCGGTCGCTAAGCCCGACAAGGCCTGACGGGCGCCGCGCTCAAGAGCGCCGAGGCGGAGGCCGGCTAGACCGGCTTCGGGCCCTTGCCGTCCCATGGCACCGCGTGGCCTGCGGCGATCATCGCCGTCGCGAAGTCGTGCGGGTCGGCGAGGTTGTACTGGATCGACGCGTCGACCCGGCCGCCGAACTTGTCCCAGCCGTAGCTGACGACGCGGACCGGCATCCCCGGGCTGAGCAGCGTCTGCGCGAAGTCGCGGGCCGCCTTCCCCGCCGCGGTGGAGAGCTCGGGCGCGTTGATCCCCATCACCCGGACCCGCGCGTAGATCGTGAGGTCGAAGCCCGCGTCGAGCTTGATGTAGACAGTGTCGCCGTCGTGGACGGAGTCGACCACGCCTGCGTACGGGCCGAACGCTTCGCTCATGACGGGATGGTAACTCCGAAGCAGGCGGACGGTCAGGCCCGGAGAGTGTAATTATCCAGGGGAGCCGATCGGGGGGAACCGATGAAAGCCGTGCTGATTACGACGCTGCTTGCGCCCGGTCAGTCCGCGACGGCGACAGGGCACCTGCCCTGAACCGACACAAAGGAGACAGACGGATGCATCGCACACCGAGGATCGCAGCGGCGTTGGTCGGCCTTGCAGCGCTCGTGGCGTTGTTCGCGGCGACGAGCGCGACCGGCCGGAGCGAGACGGCGCCGACGAATTCGCCGAGCCGACGATCACCTACGTTCACCCGATCAAGATCGACACGATCCTGACCGGGAACAAGGGCACGTGGAACGGGACCACGCCGCTCGACGTACGCCTACCAGTGGCTTCGCTGCGACAGCGACGGTCTCAACTGCAAGAAGATCACCAATGCGACAGGCACGACCTACACGGTCGTCTCGGCCGACGCGAGCCACACGATCCGCCTCGACGTGACGGCCTCGAACTCGGACGGCAAGGCAACCGCGCGTGCGAACGCGACCAGCGAGATCCCCGGCAACCCGCAGGCGCCGGTGGAGACGGCACCGCCGACGGTGTCCGGCAGTGCCGTCGTCGCCCAGCAGCTGACGGCGACAGCGGCACCTGGAAGGGAAGCCAGCCGATCAGCTACACGATCAACTGGCAGGCCTGCAACGCGGAGATCACCTCCTGCGCGGGCAACGGCGCGACGGGCACGACCTACACGGTCGCGAAGTCGGACGTCGGCAAGCGGCTCCGCGTGAAGGTGGTCGCAAAGAACAGCGCCGGCCAGTCGTCCGGCCTCTCCGATACCACCGCGGTCGTCACGGACACCGCCGGCGGCGGCGGCGGCGGTACCGGGAACGCGGTCCCGGTCAGCGACGTCGGGCCGGCCGGCGAGCGGCTGATCGTCGACAGCGTCGTCTTCAACCCGAACCCGGTCACGTCCCGCAACGTGCCGATCAAGGTGACGATCACCGTCAAGGACACGAAGGGCCGCCTCGTCAAGGGCGCGCTGGTCTTCTTCCGCTCCACCCCGATCGTGACCTCGACCCCGACGGATGCCCCCACGGGCAGCAACGGAAAGGTGACCTACAGCGTCCAGCCGCGGTCGGACTTCCCGATCAAGAACGGCTACAGCGTCCAGTTCTTCGTCAAGGCGTACCGCTCGGGCGACCCGACGCTGGCCGGGATCTCCGGCACCAGGCTCGTCCAGGTCGCAACCCACACGCCGTAGCGCACGACGGCATGCCTGGCCCGGCCGGGGAACCGGCCGGGCCAGCGCCTTGCTCCAGCCACTACCGCGTGCCGACCCGAAGCCCGAGCAGCCGCGGAAGCGCGGCGCCGAGCTGCGCGGGAAGCGATGCCCGCCGCCCGTCCTCGTCCGCGCGCTCGACGGCGATCACCGAGGAGCGGACGATTCCGCCGCCGATCCGCCGGAACGGCTCGGGCGGAAGGCCCGGCACCGCGCGGCCGACGAGCGGCAGCGCCGTCCAGCGGTCGTCGAGGCCGAGCGCGAGCGAGGCGAGGATCTGCCCGCCGAGCCAGCTCGGCCCGGCGCCGTTCCCGGTGTAGCCCGCGCCGTAGTGAACCCTCTCCCCCGGCATCGT
Organism: uncultured Actinomycetes bacterium; assembly: GCA_963746005.1. Taxonomy (GTDB): domain Bacteria; phylum Actinomycetota; class Thermoleophilia; order Gaiellales; family Gaiellaceae; genus CAVQZA01. Next base: position 123,036 of record CAVUZM010000014.1, read on the forward strand.
GCCGAAGAAGGGCAGGTGGTCGGAGGAGACGTCGATCGGCCCGCCCCAGGCGCGCTCGATGGGAGCGCCCGCCAGCGCGGGGAGGAGGCGGCGGAGCCCGGCGGCGGCCGTCTCTGCGCTCGCGCGGTCCCGGTCGAAGCGCGCGTCGACCCCGCGAAAGCCGATCGGCCCCGTCGCGCTGCCCATCGCCACCCGGCCGTCCGGGGTGGAGCGGAAGTAGTGGATGAACATCCGCGCGTCGACGATCGCCTCGCCGCCCGTCCAGCCGAGCTCCGCGACGAGATCCGGGACGGGCTCGGTGAGCACGATCGTGCTGCCGAACGGTGTGAGGTGCGGCCGCAGCGGGCGCCAGGACGCGCCCCAGGCTCCGGTCGCGACCACGATCTCGGCCGCGGCGACCGAGCCGCGCGCGGTAACGAGCCGGCCGTCCGCGAGCCGAGTGACCGGCGAGCGCTCGTGGATGCGGACACCGGCGTCGAGGGCGGCCTGTCGCAGCGCGAGCACGAGCCGCGCCGGCTGGACGGTCGCGCACTCGCGGTGGAAGGCGGCGCGGCGGAAGGCCGGCGAGGCGACACGCGCCGTGAGCTCCTCGCGGTCCAGCCCAACGCACTCGGCACCGGCGCCGAGCGAGCGCGCGAGCTCGAGCTCGTCCTCGACCGCCGCCTCCTGGCGCTCGGTCGTCGCGACGGTCAGCATCCCGCCCTCGCGGAGCCAGACGTCCGCGCTGCGCCGCTCGCAGAACGCCCGCACCGCCGGGATGATCTCCTCGCCGGCGCGGCACAGCTCGAGCGCCGCGTCGCGTCCGAAGCTGCGGGCGACGCGGGGCAGGGCGCCCCAGTAGCCGTGGAGGAAGCCGCCGTTGCGCCCGCTCGGCCCGTGGCCGCAGGTCCCGGCCTCGAGCAGCACGACGTCGAGCGACGGCTCGCGCTCCTTCAGTGCGAGCGCAGTCCAGAGCCCGGTGTAGCCGCCGCCGGCGATCGCGACGTCCGCGCGGGCCTCGCCCTCGAGCGGCGGCGCCTCCGGAGGCTCGCCGCCGAGCGCGGCCGCCGCCTCGTCGAGCCACCAGGCGCGGCCGAGCTCCATGCGCCGACTGTACTAGGCGCGGAGCAGGACTTCGACCGCGGTGCCGCGCCCCATCTCGGAGCGCACCTCGACGCCGCCGTCGATCGCCGCCGCGCGGGCGCGGATGTTCTTCAGTCCCTGCCCGGCCGGCGTGCCGATCCCGTCGAAGCCCTGGCCGTCGTCGGTGACCATCACCATGCGCTTGCCGTTCCGCTCGCCGATCCGCACCTCGGCGCGCGTCGCGTTCGCGTGCTTGCGCACGTTGCCGAGACCCTCCTGCACGATCCGGAAGACCTCGATCTGCTCGTCGGGCGCGAGGCGGATCCCGGGGTCGATCTCGACGTCGACGGCGAGGTTCCCGTCTGCGGTGAGGAACTCGACGTAGCGGCGGATCGCCGCGTCGAACGGAGCGGTGCCGCCCGCGGAGGAGAGCGCGAGCACCGCGAACCGCGCCTCGCGCTGCGCGGCGAGCGTCGCCTCCTTCAGCTTCGGGATCAGCGTCTCCGGCGGCGCGCCGCCCTCGAGCATGCTCGCGTGCGTCGAGATCGCGAACAGGTACTGGGCGAGCCCGTCGTGGATCTCGCGGGCGAGGCGGGCGCGCTCGTCCGCGACCGCGCGCCCGAACTCGGCCGAGCGGATCGCGCGCCACACGCCGATCAGCAGCACCCCGTACGAGAGCAGGCGCAGGAGGTCTCCCTCCGAGACGTAGTCGCTCGACACGACCGGCGTGAAGACGTAGTGCAGCTCGGCGAAGAGCGAGAGCGTCGCGGCGAGGGCGAGCCAGCGGTCGAGGTCCTCGCCGTGCTGCCAGAAGCGGTAGCCGAAGCCGAGCATCGCGAGCAGGCCGAGCATCGCCTGGATCGCGAGCACGCTCATCAGCCACGGCGGCGCGTCGACCGACGTGAAGGACAGGAGCGCCGGCAGAGCCGACCCCATCCAGCGGCAGAAGAGCCAGATCGCGAGCACGAGCAGCGCGAAGCCGACGAGCGCGTTCACCATCGCCCGCTCGCGGGCGTTGATGCGGCCGCGCACCCAGGGGGCGGTGGCGATCAGCGACCAGCCGAGCAGGCGGCAGCCGAGCCGCGACCACGCCTCGGTGGGCTGGACGTCGCTGCCGCCGAGCACGGGCATGATCGCGAAGCAGGCCGTCCCGAGCGCGAGGACGGTGAACCCGGAGCAGAGGAGCAGGTCGAGCTTGCGCCCTTCGACCGAGAAGCGGACGCCCGCGAGCGCCGCGACGAGAGTCGCCGCGAGCGCGACCAGCGTGTCCAGCACGAGCCGGGCCTCGGGCAGCTGCCACGTCGTGCGCAGCACCGGGTTGCTGACGAAGAGCGCCAGCCCGGCGCCGAGCAGCGCGATCAGCAGCGTCTGGCTGATCGCCCAGGCACGGAAGGTGTCCTCGTTCGCGCGTCGCACTGTTCCCTTGTCGGCAGAACCGTCCCTGCCGATAAGGGGTTGACACGATGGCGAACCGGATCCTCATAGTCGACGACCACCCGCTCACGCGGGACGCGCTGGCGTCGCTGCTCGAGCAGCACGGCTTCTCCGTGGTCGGCCAGGCACCCGACGGCGAGTCGGCGATCGAGCAGGCGGGCGAGCTCGCGCCCGACATCGTCCTGCTCGACCTCTCGATGCCCGGTCTCGACGGGCTCACCGCGCTCCCGCGCATCCGCGCGGCCGCTCCCGACTGCGAGGTCGTCGTCCTCACCGCCTCGGGCACCGAGGACAACCTCCTCGCCGCGATCCGGGGCGGCGCCGCCGGCTACCTGCTCAAGAGCGAGCCGCCGGAGCGGATCGTCGAGTTCCTGCACGGCGTCGAGCACGGCGAGGCCGCGCTCTCCGGCGCGGTCGCCAGACGGCTCCTCGAGCAGGTCAGGGAGGGCGGCGGCCGGAACACCGGCGTGCCGGACTCGATCGCCGAGGCGTTGTCGGCGCGCGAGGTCGAGGTGCTGCTCCTCCTCGACGAGCACCTCGGCACCGACGAGATCGCGAAGCGGCTCTTCATCTCCGAGCACACGGTTCGCTCGCACGTGAAGAGCCTGCTCCACAAGCTGGGAGTCTCCTCGCGCCGCGACGCGCTCGAGGCGCTCGCGAAGGCCCGCGCGTGAATCACCCAACTTGGGTGAGTGGAGTTCACCACCGCAGGGTCATGAGGAAACACGTGGGTGCTCCGATAACTTGACCATCAAGCTCCTCGGTACTCCTCCTGTGGAGGGGCCGGAGCGGTGGCGAAAGTGGCGATTTACCAAGACCGGGCGGCCCGAAAGGGCCGCCCGTCAAGGTTCTAGGCGACGAACCCGTCCAGCGCGGCCGCGACGAGGTCGGGCAGCGTCTCGAGGTTGTACCCGCCCTCCAGCACGGCGGCGACGCGCGGCGCGAAGCTCTTCGCCTGCCGGGCGAGCTCGCGGAACCCGTCCTCCGTCACCTCCATCTCCGAGAGCGGGTCGTCCACGTGGGCGTCGAACCCGGCCGAGACGAGCAGGAGCTCGGGGTCGAACCGCGCGATCGCCGGCGCGACGGTGTGCTCGAAGGCGTGGAGGTACTCGCCGTCGCCGGACCCGGCCGACATCGGGATGTTGAGCGTCGTCTCGTTCTGCTCGGCCGGGCCGCCGGAGCCCGGGTAGAACGGCCACTGGTGGAGCGAGACGAAGAGCACCGTCGGGTCGTCCCAGAACATCGCCTGGGTGCCGTTGCCGTGATGGACGTCCCAGTCGAGGATCGCGACGCGGCCGACGCCCAGCTCGGCCTGGGCGAAGCGGGCGGCGATCGCGACGTTGTTGAAGAAGCAGAAGCCCATCGCGCGTCCCGGCAGCGCGTGGTGCCCGGGCGGGCGCACGAGCGCGAAGGCGCCGCGCTCGGCCGCGTCGATCGCCGTCCCGGCGGCGAGGAGAGCCGCCTCGTAGCTCGTCTCGGTCGCGATCGTGTCGCCGTCGACCCAGGTCGGCTCGCGGATCGCGCCGATCGTCGCGACGTAGGCGGGGTCGTGACAGCGCTCGATGTCCGCGACCGTCGCCGCGTGGCCCTCGCTCCAGATCGGGATCGACGCGAAGAGCTCCTCGAACCGGCGGGGCGACTCGGGGTGATGGCCCGTCGGGTGCAGGTGCGCGAACGCGCTGTGGCTCAGGACATCGATAGCGCGTCGATCCTCTCGGCCAGGCGCGTGAGCCCGAGACCCCGGGCGAAGGCGGCCCCCTCGGCGAAGCGGGGCGACTGGCCCTCGAGCGGCGGCAGCGGTGCGGTGGCGTCGAGCGTCGCGAGCCGCCGGTAGAGGCGCAGGGCGTCCGCCTCGGCCCCGAACCGGCCCGCCTCGATCGCGGCCTCCAGCGAGCCGTACTGGGCGAGCACGTCGGCCGCGCGCTTCGCGCCCACTCCCCGCGCGCCCGGGAGCTTGTCCGAGGGGTCGCCGCGCAGGGCGATGAAGTCGGGCACCTGCGCCGGCTCGACGCCGTAGCGCTCCCGCACCCCCGCGGGCCCGATGCGCGCGGGCGGCTCGCCGCCCTTCACCGGCTGAAGGATCGTCACGCGCTCGCTCGCGAGCTGGTAGGCGTCCCGGTCGGAGGTCGCGACGAGCACGGGCCCGTCGGTCGAGGCGACGGCGGCGGCGAGGAAGTCGTCGGCCTCGTAGCCCGGCGCCTTCGCCGAGGCGAAGCCGAGCGCCCGCGGCAGGTCCGGCAGGAGGTCGAGCTGCTCGAGCAGCTCCGCGTCGAACTCGCGCCCGCTCTGGTAGCTCGGGAACTCCTCGTTGCGGTAGGTCGGCGAGCCGAGCGAGTCCCAGCCGACGACGACGGCGCCCGGGCGCTCGGTCTCCCAGAGCCGAAGCAGCATGATCCCGAACCCGGTCAGCGCGCCGGCCGGGCGGCCGTGCGCGCTGCGGGTCGTCTTCGGCAGGCCGTGGTAGGCGCGGTGGGCGAACGAGTCGCCGTCGACGGCGAGCAGCGGCCCGGTCAGAGCTCGGCCTCCATGGCGTGGATCGTCTCCATCAGCCGCTCGGTTGCGAGCTGGCCCGCCGCGTGCTCGTCGAGACCGTCCAGGTCGTCGACCCGGATCGGCGGCCCGTAGCGGACGCGCAGCTTCCCGAGCCGCGCGAGCCGGTCGGTGCCGGAGATCGCAGCGGGCACCAGGGGCACGCCTGCCTCCAGCGCGATCCGCGCCGCGCCGGAGTGCGCGCGAGCCTCGTGCTTCTTGCGCATCCCCTTCTTGCGGCGCGTCCCCTCGGGGAACATCACGACGACGTCACCGCCGCGCGCCAGGTCGATCGCCGTACGCATCGCCTTCGTGTCGCGCTCGCCCCGGCGCACCGGGAAGCCGCCGCCCGCGTCGACCACGTACTTGAGCGGCCACCAGTACAGCTCCGACTTGGCCATGTGCCGCAGGTAGTGCTTGCTCGCGAGCGGGATGCCGAGCGGCCAGGGGTCGAAGCTCGAGACGTGGTTGGCCGACAGCACGAAGCCGCCCGAGGCCGGCAGGTTCTCGAGCCCCTGGGTCTCCAGCCGGTACACGCCGTACATGAGCGGCTTCGACGCGAGCACGAGGAGGCGGTAGAAGAGCGACGGCCGGTCGGCTCCTGGCATACGCCGAAGTATCAAGGGAGACACGCCTTCGTGCCGAACGTAGTTGCCCGATACCCCTTCGCTATGGTGTTTACACGTGACTAAGACACTCGTAATCGCAGAGAAGCCCTCCGTGGGCCGCGATCTCGCCTCGGCGCTGCCGGGCAAGTTCGCCAAGCACGAGGGCTATCTCGAGTCGGACGACTCCGTGATCACCTGGGCCGTCGGGCACCTCGTCGAGCTCGTCGATCCCGACGAGTACGACCCGAAGCTGAAGAAGTGGCGGATGGCCGATCTGCCGATCGTCCCCGAGCACTTCAAGCTCCGGCCGCGCGACGCGAAGGCCAAGAAGCAGCTCTCCGTGATCCACAAGCTGATCAAGCGCGACGACGTCGGCGGGATCATCAACGCCTGCGACGCCGGCCGCGAGGGCGAGCTGATCTTCGCCTACACCGTCGAGACGGCGAAGACCGACAAGCACGTCGACCGCCTCTGGCTGAACTCGATGACGAAGAAGGCGATCGTCGACGCGTTCACCAGGCTCCGGGACGGCGAGGAGATGCGCCTGCTCGAGGAGGCCGCCCGCTCCCGCTCCGAGGCCGACTGGCTCGTCGGCATGAACGCGACCCGCGCGGCCTCGATCCGCCTGCGCGCCGCGTTCGACGGCGCCGTCTCGCTCGGCCGGGTGCAGACGCCGACGCTGGCGCTCGTCGCCCGCCGCGAGGAGGAGATCCGCGCCTTCAAGCCGGAGCCGTACTGGCTCGTCGAGGCGAAGTTCGAGGCCGAGGGCGAGCGCCGCTACACGGGCCGCTACCTCGGCGGCAAGCGGCTGCCGAAGGCGGAGGACGCGGCGAAGATCGTCGAGGAGTGCACCGGGCAGCCCGGCGAGATCACGCAGGTCGAGCGCAAGGAGGAGCGGCAGGCCCCGGAGCTCCTCTACGACCTCACCGCACTCCAGCGGCACGCGAACACGCTCCACGGCTTCTCGGCCCGGCGCACGCTCGCCGCGGCGCAGAAGCTGTACGAGGACAAGAAGGCGATCACCTACCCCCGCACCAGCTCCCGCTACCTCTCGGGCGACCTCGTCGAGGAGATCAAGCCCACGGCCGAGCTCGTCGGCAGGAACCCGTACTACAGGAAGGCGGCGGAGTACGTCACCTCGCTCCAGCAGCTCCCGCTCGCGCGGATCGTCAACGACGCGAAGGTCACCGACCACCACGCGATCATCCCGACGCGCGCCGAGCACGACGTCGACAAGTTCAGCGACGACGAGAAGCGGATCTACGACCTCGTCGTCAAGCGCTTCCTCGCCGCGTTCTTCCCCGAGGCCGTCTTCGAGCGAACGCGCGTCGAGACCACCGTCGTCGAGAACGTCTTCCGCACGAGCGGCCGCGTCCTCGTCGAGGCCGGGTGGCGCTCCGTCTACGGCGAGGTCGCCGAGGGCGAGAAGGCCGACGAGGACGACACCGGCGGCGACCAGCTGCTCCCGCGCCTGGACAAGGGCGAGACGGTGCAGACGCTCTCGGTCGAGTCGCTCGCGAAGGAGACGCAGCCGCCGCGGCGCTTCACCGAGGCCTCGCTCCTCGCCGCGATGGAGACCGCCGGCAAGGACATCGAGGACGCCGACCTGCGCGAGGCGATGAAGGAGTCGGGGATCGGCACGCCTGCGACGCGCGCCGCGATCATCGAGCGGCTGCTCTCGGTCGGCTACATCGAGCGCGAGGGCCGCGCCCTGCACGCGACCGAGAAGGGCGTCCAGGTGATCCGGCTGCTCGGCGAGCACCCGCTCACCTCGCCGGAGCTGACGGGGAGCTGGGAGCACCGGCTCGGCCTGATCGAGCAGGGCCAGGACTCGAGGCCGGCGTTCATGGCCGACATCGTCAAGTTCACGACCGAGACCGTCGCCGAGCTGGACAAGCTCAAGGAGGTCAAGATCGAGCGGGCCAACCTCGGCCCGTGCCCGGTCTGCGGCCGCGACGTGATCGAGAACCGCAAGGGCTACTCGTGCTGGTCGAAGGACGATCCGGGCTGCGGCTTCGTGATCTGGAAGCTCAAGGCGGGCAAGACCCTGCCGGCCCAGGTCGTGAAGCAGCTGATGGCGAACGGCCGCAGCGACGGCCCGGTGACGGGCTTCCGCGGCCGCTCCGGCCGGAGCTTCAACGCGAAGCTGAAGCTCGTCCAGAACGAGGAAGGCAAGTGGCGGGTCGAGTTCGACGAGGAGTGGGCGCGCCAGCCGCGGCCTGCTCCGCCGGACGAGGAGACGGCCGAGCCCGTCGCCGTTGCAGCTGCCGAGGAATAACGCAGCCATAACGTCAGGAACACGAGAACCAAACCTTTTCGAGGGAAGATCGTCTTGTAACAGGAAGGGCAAGTGTCCGTTTGCCTTCGCCGGGTGCAGCAATCCGTCCGATGCGATCTGGCGGAATACGCAGTACGCGCGTCTCGTTCGAGGGTTTAGCGGCTCCAGGAACCCGTGACGGTTCACCCTGGCGCCACAAGGATTCCTCGCCTAGAGTCCGAAGGTTTGTGATCACCCCCCGAAGAACCATTCGAAAGAGAGACTGAGCTCACTTGACGCAGAATCAGCTTCACGAGTTGCTGGAAACGGATCAGGCCCGCGCTCTCGTCGAGCGCTCCGAGGAGCGCGGCTGGATCGAGCCGGTCGACTTCGAGGCGTTCACGCTCGAGCACGAGCTGAACGACCAGGAGGTCGAGGAGATCACGCGCGAGTTCGAGCGCATCGGCCTCGAGGTCGGCCGCCCCGCGCGCCGCCGGGACCGAGGCCGAGAAGGTCGAGCCCGAGAAGGTCGAGGCTCCCGAGCTCCCCGCGCAGGCGCTCTCCGGCTCCGCCGACAGCCTCCAGCTGTTCCTCGCCGACGTCGGCCGCCACAAGCTGCTGACCGCCGCCGAGGAGGTCACGCTGGCCAAGCAGATCGAGCGCGGCGACCCGGTCGCCAAGCGCCGCATGATCGAGTCGAACCTCCGTCTCGTCGTGTCGATCGCCAAGGGCTACCGCGGCCTCGGCGTCCCGTTCCTGGACCTGATCCAGGAGGGCACGCTCGGCCTCAACCGCGCGGTCGAGAAGTTCGACTGGCGCCGTGGCTACAAGTTCTCGACCTACGCGACCTGGTGGATCCGCCAGTCGGTGCAGCGCGCCGTCGCGAATCACGCCCGCACGATCCGCGTCCCCGTGCACGTCGTCGAGCGCCAGCAGAAGCTGTCGCGCGCCGCGCGCCGGCTCGAGGTCGAGCTCGGCCGTGAGGCGACCAAGCAGGAGCTCGCCGAGGCGACGGGCCTGCCGATCCAGCACGTCGACGAGGCGCTCGGCGCCGCGCAGGCGTCCGTGTCGCTGAACCAGACCGTCGGCGCCGACGACGAGGGCGAGCTGGGCGACCTGTTCGCCGATCGCGAGGCCGCCGATCCGTTCGACGAGGCCGAGGAGTCGCTCCGCCGCCAGGGCGTGCGCCGCGCGCTCGACGCGCTGCCCGAGCGGGAGCGCCGCATCCTCGAGCTCCGCTTCGGATTCGAGGGCGAGCCGTGGACGCTCGAGGCGATCGGCCACGAGCTCGATCTCACCCGTGAGCGGGTCCGCCAGCTCGAAGGCCAGGCGCTCGCGCGCCTGTCCGCGCTGCGCGACCTGATCTCGCTCGCGGCCTAGATAGCGCAAGGCAAGTAGGGGCGGGCGCACGTCGCCCGTCCCTACAATCGCGCCCGCGGAACTTGTACTGTTCCGTCGGATCGCAGTTCTGAGAGAATCAATGCGTGGTTCTCGACTGGACCGCAACAGGAGGGTGGAGAAGAGATGGGGAGGAAGCTGAAATTCAGCCTGGTGGCCGTACTCGCGTTTGGGCTGCTCGCGGCGGCGGCCGGGGCTGCTCTGACCGGACACAAGGCAACGACGACGCTCGTCTTCGGCGCATCGGCCGATCCGGTGATCCTGGACGGGCCGCTCGTCTCTGACGGCGAGTCGCTGCGTCCGATCAGCCTTATTTTCCAGGGGCTCGTCAGCCTCAAGCCGGGCACGACGACGATCGTGCCGCAGCTCGCGACGAGCTGGTCGACCTCGACGAACGGGAAGAACTGGACGTTCAACCTGCGCCCGGGCGTCAAGTTCTCCGGACGGCACGCCGTTCAACGCGAAGGCGGTCTGCTTCAACTTCAACCGCTGGTACAACTTCCCGGGCCCACTGCAGACGGACGCGGTGACCTACTACTGGAACACGGTCTTCGGCGGGTTCGCACATCCCGCAGCGGGGAGCCCCGGGCCTGACAAGAGCCTTTACACGGGCTGCAAGGCGGTCAACACGAACACTGCCGTGATCATGCTGTCCCGCAAGTCGGGCGGCTTCCTCGGCTCGCTCGCGCTCTCGGTGTTCGGGATGGCGAGCCCGACCGCGCTCGTGAAGTACAAGGCCGACGCCGGCACGGTCACTCCGGACGGCGTGTTCCAGCCCACCGGGACGTTCGGGACACAGCACCCGATCGGTACCGGGCCGTACATGCTCAAGTCCTGGACGATCGGCAACAAGCTGGTGCTCGTGAAGAACCCCACCTACTGGGGCACCTCGAGCAGTCCGATCTGGTCGCAGTCGGGCAAGATCGACCAGCTCATCTTCATCCCGATCGCCGACAACGCCGCACGGCTCCAGGCGCTGGAGACGGGTGAGATCCAGGGGTACGACAACGTCGCCCCGCAGGACATCGCCACGGTGCGGGGGAACAGCGGCCTCAAGATCGTCAACCGGCCGCCGTTCAACGTCGCCTACGTCGGGATGAACCAGTCGATCCCGCCGATGAACAACATCCTCGTCCGTGAGGCCGTCGCGTACGGCCTCGACCGGGCCGGCGTGGTCAACGCGTTCTACGGCGGCCGCGGCCAGCAGACGAACCAGTTCCTGCCGCCGCAGCTGTTCGGCTACGCCAAGACGGGCGTGCCGAGCTATCCGTACAACCCGGACAAGGCGAAGGCCCTGCTCCAGCAGGCCGGTCTCACGCTGCCGGTCCAGATCGACTTCTGGTTCCCGACGAACGTCTCGCCGGCCGTACATGCCCGACCCGGCGTCGAACTTCCAGGCGTTCCAGGCGAGCCTCGAGAAGTCCGGCTTCAAGGTCGTTCCGCACAGCGCACCGTGGCGCCCGGACTACCTCGGGACGGTGCAGAACGGCCAGGCCCAGGTCTTCCTGCTGGGCTGGACGGGTGACTGGGGCGATCCCGGCGACTTCCTGAACGTGCACTTCGGCTCGCAGACCAAGCAGTTCGGGTTCAACAATCCGGCGCTGTTCAAGCTGCTGGCCACGGCCGACGCGCAGACCGACCTCGACAAGCGCACGGCGCTCTACCAGCAGGCGAGCGTCGCGGTGATGAAGTTCCTGCCGGTCGTCCCGTACGTGCACTCGACGCCGGCGTTGGCGTTCAAGAGCAACGTCAACGGCTTCATCGCAAGCCCGGTGGGTCTCGACCCGTTCTGGCTCGCGCGCTTCGGGAAGTAGGAGGAGGTAATCAGGCAAGCCGGCGGACGACTGAATCGATGCTTCGGTTCATCGTCCGCCGGCTGCTCCTGCTCGTCCCGATCCTGATCGGGCTGTCGCTGCTGATCTTCTTCTGGATCAGGGCGCTGCCCGGAGGCCCGACCGAGGCCCTGCTCGGCGAGCGGGCGACCCCGGCGTCGGTCGCGCAGATCAGGCACCAGCTCGGCCTCGACAAGCCGATCTACGAGCAGTACTGGGCCTACGTGAGGACGACCGCCGAGGGCAACCTCGGCATCAGCATCTCCTCGCGCCGGCCCGTGACGACCGAGATCCGGGAGCGGTTCCCGGCGACCGTGGAGCTGACGATCGCCGCGATGATCTTTGCCCTGAGCCTCGGCATCCCGCTCGGGTTCTACGCTGCCAAGCGACACGGGAGCGCGTTCGACCACGCGAGCTTAGTCGGCTCGCTGATCGGGATCTCGATCCCGATCTTCTTCCTCGCGATCATCCTCAAGTACATCTTCTCGGTGAGGCTCGGCTGGCTCCCGAGCATCGGCCGCCAGAGCGTGCTGATCAACGCCCAGCACCCGACGGGGTTCTACGTGCTCGACGGGCTCATCACGGGGAACTGGAACGCGGCCTGGGACGCCGATCAAGCACCTGATCCTGCCTGCGATCGCGCTCGGCTCGATCCCGCTCGCGATCATCGCGCGGATCACGCGCGCCTCCGCGCTCGACGTCCAGAACGAGGACTACGTGCGCACGGCGCGCGCGAAGGGGATGTCGCCCGGGATCGTCGACCGGCGCCACGTGATGCGAAACGCGCTCCTGCCGGTCGTGACGATCATCGGCCTCCAGTTCGGGCTCCTGCTCGGCGGCGCCGTGCTCACCGAGACGGTATTCGCGATCCCGGGCATGGGCTCCTGGCTCGCCCAGGCGATCTTCAACCGCGACTACCCGGTGATCCAGGGGGGCGTCCTCTTCCTGGCGATCGTGTTCGTGTTCGTGAACCTGGTCGTCGATCTCTCGTACGGGTTCCTGAACCCGAGGATCCGGGTCTCGTGAGCATTGCGGAGCTCGAAGGGCAGCTCGTTGGCCCGTCCGTCCCGACCGGCGGGCTCTGGCACGAGGCCTGGCGGCGGCTCCGGCACGACCGCGGGGCGATCGTCGGGTTCATCTTCGTGTGCTGCTTCGTGGCGGCGGCGATCCTCGCCCCGATCATCGCGCCCTACAGTCCGCTCGCCCAGGATCTCGGGCTGATCACGAAGGGCTGCTGCCCGGGCCCGTCGTCTGCGCACTGGTTCGGCGTCGACCAGCTCGGGCGCGACGAGCTCTCGCGGATCCTCTGGGGGGCGCGCTACTCGCTGATCATCGGCGTCGTCTCGGTCACCGTCGGGCTCTCGATCGGCGCAACGCTCGGCTCGATCGCGGGCTACTTCGGCGGCACGGTCGACAACATCATCATGCGGTGCATGGACATCATGCTGGCGATCCCGGGCCTGCTGCTCGCGATCGGGATCGTCGCGGTGCTCGGTCCCGGCCTCTTCCAGATCATGATCGCGGTCGGCGTCACGAGCATCCCGATCTTCGCTCGCCTGATGCGCGGCTCGATCCTCTCCCAGCGCGAGAACGACTTCGTGCTCGCCGCGAAGTCGGTCGGGGTGCCCCGCCGCTCGATCCTCGGCTCGCACATCCTGCCGAACTCGATCTCGCCGGTGATCGTGCAGGGAACGCTCTCGCTCGCGACGGCGATCATCGACGTGGCCGGCCTCGCGTTCCTCGGCCTCGGCGACCCGGACCCGTCGCGGCCGGAGTGGGGGGCGATGCTGACGAACACGAACGAGTACCTCCAGGTCGCGCCGTTCCTCGCGATCATCCCGGGGATCGCGATCGTGATCTCCGCGCTCGGCTTCAACCTGATCGGCGACGCCCTGCGCGAGGCGCTCGATCCCAAGCTGCGGGGGCGGGCGTGAGCGATTCTCTGCTCGCAGTCGACGGGCTCGAGGTCCGGTTCTGGACGAACCGCGGCACCGTCCACGCCGTCAACGGCGTCTCGTTCGAGATCGCCGCGGGCGAGACGCTCGGGATCGTCGGCGAGTCGGGCTGCGGCAAGAGCGTCACCTCGCTGGCGATCCTCGGCCTGCTGCCGCGCGCAGGCCGTGCGACGGCCGGCACCGCGCGCTTCGACGGCCGCGAGCTCCTGACGATGTCCGACCACGACCTGCGGGCCGTCCGGGGGAAGGAGATCGCGATGATCTTCCAGGACCCGATGACGAGCCTGAACCCGGTGCTCACGATCGGCCGGCAGATCCGCGAGGCGCTCGAGGCCCACTTCGGGATGGAGCGGAAGGAGGCCGACGCGCGCTGCGCCGAGCTGCTCGACCAGGTCGGGATCCCGAGCGCGAAGGCCCGGATCGGCGACTACCCGCACCAGTTCTCGGGCGGGATGCGCCAGCGGGCGATGATCGCGATGGCGCTCGCGTGCGAGCCGAAGCTGCTGATCGCGGACGAGCCGACGACGGCGCTCGACGTCACGATCCAGGCGCAGATCCTCGACCTCCTGCGCTCGCTCGTCTCCGATCGCAACACGGCGCTGATCCTGATCACGCACGACCTCGGTGTCGTCGCCGGGATGTGCGAGCGCGTCAACGTGATGTACGGCGGCACGTTCGTCGAGACCGGCTCGGCCGAGCAGGTGTTCGGCGCGCCGCGGCATCCGTACACGCTCGGCCTGCTCCAGAGCGTGCCGCGGCTCGACACGCCGCGCGGCCGGCAGCTCCAGCCGATCGCGGGCGCGCCGCGCGACATGCTGGACGCGCCGCACGCGTGCCCGTTCCAGCCGCGCTGCCGCTACGCGATCGAGTCCTGCCACACCGAGGTGCCGCCGCTCGTCCAGGTCGATCCCGGCCACTACGTGGCGTGCTTCAACCCCGTGGCCGCGGACGAGTGGACGAGATCGCGCCTGGTGAAGGCATGAGCACGAACGGGAGCGACAACCTCGTCGAGCTGGAGGACGTCTCGGTCTGGTTCCCGATCCAGAGCGGGGTGGTGCTCGACCGCCACGTGGGCGACGTGAAGGCCGTCGACGACGTCAGCCTCACGATCCGCCGGGGCGAGACGCTCGGGCTCGTGGGCGAGTCCGGCTGCGGCAAGTCGACGGTCGGCCGCGCGATCCTGCGCCTCTACGAGCCGACGGCCGGCACGATCCTGTTCGACGGCCAGGACATCACGCACCTCGCCGAGGGTGACCTGCGAGGGCTCCGCCGGCGGATGCAGATGGTCTTCCAGGATCCGTTCGCCTCGCTCAACCCGCGCCACAGCGTCGGACGGATCGTGGGCGAGCCGCTGAAGGTGCACCACCTCGCCAAGGGCAAGGCGGCCGATGCGCGCGTCCGCGAGCTGCTGAAGATCGTCGGCCTGCCCGAGGACGCGGTGAGCCGGTATCCGCACGAGTTCTCGGGCGGCCAGCGCCAGCGGATCGGCGTCGCGAGGGCGCTCGCGGTCAACCCCGACTTCATCGTCGCCGACGAGCCGGTGTCGGCGCTCGACGTCTCGATCCAGGCGCAGATCATCAACCTGCTCGCCTCGCTGCAGCACGACTTCGCGCTCACCTACCTCTTCATCGCCCACGACCTGGCGGTCGTCCGCCACATCTCCGACCGGATCGCCGTGATGTATCTCGGCGGGATCGTCGAGGTCTCGTCCGCGGACGCGCTCTACGAGCGGCCGCTGCACCCGTACACGATCTCCCTCCTCTCGGCGGTGCCGATCCCGGATCCGATCGTCGAGCGGGAGCGCAGGCCGATCCTGCTGCAGGGCGACCTGCCCAGCCCCGCCGACCCGCCGAAGGCCTGCCGTTTCCACACGCGCTGCCCGTACGTGCAGGCGACGCGCTGCCGGGACGAGAGGCCGCTGCTCCGCGACTTCGGCGGCGGGCACATGGTCGCGTGCCACTTCGCCGAGCCGATCCTGTCGGGCGAGTTGAAGCCGCACGCACAGGTGCCGGTGTTCGATCCCGGTGTCGTGGAACCCGCGCCCGAGCCGCCGCCGACCTAGCGATGGCGAAGCTCGTCACCTGCCGGCTCGAGGTCGCGCCGATCCACCGCGAGCCCGACTCGTCGTCGGAGCAGGTGACGCAGGCGCTGCTCGGGGAGCCGCTGTCGGTCGAGGAGCGCCGCGGCGGCTGGGCGCTCGTCCGCACGGCGTACGACTATCCCGGCTGGATCCCGCTCGACGCGATCGAGCCGAGCCCGCGGGAGGGCGACCCGGTCGAGGAGGCGCGACGGTATCTCGGCGCGCCCTACCTGTGGGGCGGGATGACCGAGCTCGGGATCGACTGCTCGGGGCTCGTCCACATGGCCTACCGGCGGCTCGGCCGACTGATCCCGCGCGACGCCGACCGGCAGGAGGCGGCGGGCGAGGAGGTGCCGGCCGACGACGCGCAGCGGGGCGATCTGGTCACCTACGGCGGCGTCTCCGCCGACCACATCGCGTTCTGGCTCGGCGACGGGCGCATCCTCCACTCGACCGGCAGGGAGGGCGTGAACGGCGTCGTCGAGGAGCTCGAGCCGGCCGATTATCTGGCCCGGCGCCGCATGTTCGTGCGGTTCTGAGCCTTCTCCGATCCCTCGGGCGAGTGAGTACTTCTAAAGGGGGACTTCCGGCCTACCGATAGGAAGGCCGTGGACGCAGCTGAGCGTAAAGAGATCCTGAGCCGGTATATCGGGCACACCCGTCGCTTCGACGAGGTGGCCGCACGGCGCGGGAACGGCAACGGCGAGGTGATCCCCTTCGCCGGGCCGCTGCGCGAGCTCGAGCAGGAGCCGACGAACCGGGAGATCGAAGTCCTTCAACTGATCTCGGACGGCCTCGTGAACCGGGAGATCGGTCACCGCCTCTTCCTGTCGGAGGAGACGGTGAAGTCGCACGTCCGCCACCTGCTCGCGAAGCTCCAGGCGCGCTCCCGCGCCCATGCGGTGGCCGTCGGCTTCCGCCGCGGAATCATCAGCTAGTTTCCACAGTCGCGGGCAAGCAAAACCCGCCTCCCACTGCGACATCGGGAAGCGGGTCTTGCTAGGTTTTCACTCGGTTTTCCCCAGGGTGTGGAAATCACTCAACAGGGTGATGCCCACAGGCTGTGGAAAGCGGAGACTGCGTCGGCTCTACCAGAGCTTGATGGCGCCAGCGACGGCGCTGCAAGTAACAAGGCGGCACACAGACTTGCGCACTGTGAACTCCTCTATTTGGGGACTAACGGCGGTGGGAGTGTATACCCCTTTCGAGGGAGATTGCAAGGGTGCGGAATGGGATCAGTTCTCACAAACTCGACGATCAAGGCTTCGCGATCCCAGCGCGCGAATGCACGCGTACGCGACGGTGCTGTTTCTCGTCTCGGTGGCCTTTGTCTTGGTCTAGTTGAGGCGGGGTATCGCCTTGGCAACCTGTGGGTCGTCGCTGCCTTGATGGTTGTCGCCGCTGTAGCCGAGCAGGCGAGCGTGCGGCTGGGGAGTCGGCACGACGTGGAAGTGTCCATCTCAGGGCTCCCGCTTCTATTTGCAGCGGTTCTCTATGGCCCATTGGCGGCGATGCTCGTTTACGGAGCGTCGATGATCGGGGACTTCAGGAATGGGAGCAACCAACCGCGCCTGAAGTGGGCCGTATACACGTGCGCGCGATCCATCACCGGCGCTGTCACGGGACTGGCGGCAGTGCACGTGCTGAGTCTGACGTCGAGTCAACTCGGAGGAATGTTTGTGGCTACGTGCCTCGCTGCGCTTGTTTCAGACTTCTCGATCTTGGATTTGCCGCCTTGACCTACCGGCTTCGCGGCGGCCTTGACGTCCGCCAGGTGCTTGCCGTCTTCGCCCCCACCGCAATGGCTTCCCTGCCACTTTGTGTCCCGTTGTCGCACTGCTTGCTTACGCGACGGAGCAGGTCTCGATTCTGGATTCTTCCCGTGTTCTTCCTGCCTGCGCTCGCGGCGCAGCGCCTCTTCGTCCTCTACCAGGAGCAGACGCAGCTCGCCGAAGAGCTCTCGTCAGTCAACGGTCGGCTCGAGCAGGCGAACCTCTCGTTCGCGGCGGCGCTCGTCACGACTCTCGATGCACGAGATCAGTACACGGCAGGTCACTCGGCCGCAGTTGCGATCTATGCGCAGGACATCGCGGCCCGAATGGGTCTCTCGGAGCCCGAGCAGCAACTGGCTCACGTTGCCGGACTCGTTCACGACATTGGCAAGATCGGGCTTCCTCCGGGGCTGCTCGAGAAGCCGGGCGCATACACGCTCGAGGAGCGCCGCGCGATGGAACAGCACTCCGAGATCGGAGAGCGGATTCTCGCGAAGGTGGAGGACTACTCCGAGATCGCGGCGATCGTGCGGCACCACCACGAGCGGTTCGACGGAAACGGGTACCCGGACGGAATCGGTGGCGAAGAGATCCCGTTGATCTCGCGGATCATCGCCGTCGCCGACGCGTACAACGCGATGACGTCGGACCGTCCTTATCGCGAGGCGATGCCGACGCGCGTTGCCCGACTAAGGTTGGCCCAGGCGGTAGAGACCCAGTTCGACACTTCGGTCGTGGCCGCGTTCGAGGCTATTCTCGCCGGCGCGTCCGAGAGCTATCGGCTTGGAACCAGGGTCGACTTCCAGTTCGACGGTCAGGCACAGGTACTAGAACCGGAGGCGCCGGTGTTTACACCTGACGTGCTCGTTCCCCGCGTGGCAGTTCGCTCGATCAGCGCGTAGCGGTATCGTCATCCAGGGCCGGTCCCGCCCGTGCCACAGCCTCGAGTCGGGTTCTGACGCCCAGCTTGCGGTAGATGTGGCGCAGGTGCACCTTGACGGTCACATCCGAAATGAAGAGTGCGCGACCGATGTCCTTGTTTGAAAGGCCGTGGCAGAGGAGGCCGAGCACCTCGTCCTCGCGGTCCGAAAGCCTCGGTCCATCTCGAAATGGATCTCGGTGTGCCCGTTGGCACATGGCCCAGCAGGCTCGAGTCACGGCTTCTCTCGAGTGCGCCGTAGATCGTCGGCGCGAAGGATGGGTCGGAAACCAGAAGTGGGAGGATCGTCGGACTAGCGCGGCATGCGATGATCAACGGGTCGATCCAGCCAGTCGATGTGACGGCCTCGATACCAGCTCTGCCTCGTGGCTGCGGATATCGCACCCCGAGCTGAGTTCGGCGATGAGGTTAGCGAGCGCACACAACACGACCGCTTGTGTAGCCCCAACGGGTCGTTGGCTCTTCGACACGAACTCTTCGCACTCATCGAGATTCCCGGCACACGCGGCCGCCACCGCTCGTACTGAAGCCAACTCGGATTCCTGTGATCGGGCTACCGGACGTTCGAGATCGTCCAGGCCGCACTGAAGAGCTTCGATCGGTGCGCCGAGCGCGAGGAGCATCCGGATCGCGGACCATCTCGCACTCGACGAGGTTGTGCATGTCGCCGCAAGCGCGCGCTTCTACCTCGGCTCGGTGAGTAAACCGCGCCACACGGCTGAATCGGCGACACCCGAGCTCGGCGTACGCCAGATCGACGAACACGTGAGGAAGGACAAAGCGGAATCCGAATGATTCGGCCAAGCTCGCACTGGTTCGAAACTGAGTCAGGGCTTCGTCGTAGCGGCCACGTCCTACGAGCAGCCTCCCGAGAAGGTGTAGGTAGCTCGTTGTGACACGCGGGATCTCGCGCTTTGGCGAGAAGGGGCAATAGGGCAGAGAGTGCTGCTGCGAGCGCCTTCTCAAGCCCGCCAATCCGTTCCGCGACGATGGCGCGCGCGGTTGCGTACCGGAGCACACCATCGATTCCGGCTCCGCGGATCGGCTCGAGTTCGGCGAAAGTCAGCTTCTGTTCGGCGCTCCCCTAGCATTCGGCGCGAGCCGAACTGACCCCAGAGCGCGGCGAGTCGATCATCGGCGCTCTGCGCAACGCTATCCGTGTGCGAAGCAGCACTCAGCGATTCTTCGAAGCGATCGACGAAGTACGCGCACCAGCCCGCGACGATCCATGCGCGCGCGGCGAGCGGATGCTCGTCGCCGAGCGACACGCTGCACCCTGGCGAGCAGCAGTGCGGCTTCGCTTCTTCCTTGGAGCAGGCTCACCTCGGCGGTCGCGAGCTGGATGGACGGTGTGTTCGATTTCTTGGTCTTCTGCGAAGTCGCACCAAGCGACAAGGGTGCCGAGACGGCCCTGTGTAACGAGTTCCGCAGTGCCACAGCGATCAGCGCGTCGATGCGTGCCGGAGTCTGGGTCATGCTTGACGAGTTCGAACAAGTCGTCCCAGGCATGCTCGGCACTGGAGATTGCGCTGTGAGGACGGCGAGCGCCGCTTCTCGCGTTCGTCGACGGGATATTCGTCGAAACGGGCCTTGAGGAATTCGCGCAGGAGTGGATGCAGGCGAAGTTCGGTCCGTTCGCGTTCGATCAGGCCGAGTCGCGCAGCCTTCCTCTAGAAGCTGGTCAACGCCGGGACTGTCGGCGAGTCGTCGCGCCGTGTCCAGCGTGGGTGAGGTCAGGAAGGCGAGTCGGCAGAGCAGCGTCCGGGTTTCGGGTGACGCCGCGTTGAAGACCTCTTCGGCCAGGAAGTCGTAGAGCGCTTCGGTGGTTGGTGCGTCGGGTACGATCGAGGTTCCCCGTGACTGCGGCAAGACCGGTCACGACCGGCCAGCCTTGCGTGGCTTCGAGGAGCGCCGCTAGAGAGTCGTCTCGCTTGACGCCGAGCACGAGCGCCGACTCGTTTGGCGTCAGCGCGAGCTCGCTCGTGTCGACTACCGCGACCTCGCCGTACGTGGTGTGCCTCGCCGAGACCCAGGCGGGGTGCGTGCGGCTCGTGAGGAGGAGTCGGATCCCCGAGACCTGGGCGAAGCGCTGCGAAGAAGCCGGTCGGCATTGGCCGCGGCTCCGATGTGGTGGTAGTCGTCGACCACCAGCCACGCTTCGTCTGGCCAGGCGGAGGCGCTGTCGGCCAGGATCTCGGCGACGAGCTCCGGTTCCTCCTCCGAGGCCGGCACCACGAGCAGGCGCTGTCGCAATTCGCTCGGTGGGGCCTGCAACGATCGGCTCGAGCACCCGCGCCAGGCCAAGCGCGAGCGCCGAGACGTCAGCGGACGGGACGTCGCCGTGTACCACGCGTGCAGCCGGCGGCCTTCCGCCAGCCACTGCCGGGCGAGTGTCGTCTTGCCGTAGCCCGCGGGCGCGACCAGGAGGACAAGCCTTGCATTCGCGTCGTCGAGCAGGCGCGTCAGCCGGGGCCGCTTGATGATGCGGCGGCGCCCCATCGGGATCTGAACCGTGCCCTCGCTCATTCGCCTGCTCCCGGGTGTCGCAAACCCGCGCCCACAGGCTAGCGCGCCGCGTCGCAAATCGCGACTGTCCGAAAAAGTAATCCCCGCCCGCGGCGGATTGAGCCGCGGGCAGGGTGCCGTCAGTCACTCGAACTGACCGAGGTCAGCCCGAGCCCTTGCGACAGGGGATCCGCTCCTGTCAGGGTGCGGTAGGCCACCGGGATCTGGCGCCGCCGCATGACGCCCAGCTTCTGGCGGAGCACATCGCTGTGTGCCTTGGCCGTCCTTGGGGAGATGCCGAGCCGCTCGCCGACTTCCTCGTTCGAGCAGCCGGCCGCTATCAGCTCGATGACCTGACGTTGCCGCAGAGTGATGCTTGGGCACTGAGGTTCGGACATGAGCCGAGAAAATCATGGTAGCGCGACTGCGCCAATTGACCAGTGGGCGTATTCGATGTTTTACGCCCGGGCGACGGCGCGCCCGATGAAGCTGACCTCGTGGCCGCGGCGGTTCGCCTCGGCGAGCTCGTCCTCGTCGAGGGCGCCGATCCGCAGCAGCAGCTCGAGCTCGTCGCGCAGGTGGGTGCGCATCATCTCGGGCCCGTCGGTGGCGATCGTGAACAGGACGCCGTGCTCGATGAAGGTGCGGAACGTGTCGCGCACCGCCTCCTCGTCCGCGAGCGCCTTGGTGAGCAGGTTCGAGGTGGGGCAGATCTCGAGCACGATGCCCGCGTCGCGGAGCGCCGCCATCAGCTCGGGATCCTGCGCGGCGAGGATGCCGTGGCCGATCCGGTCGGGGCGCAGCACCTCGATCACCTCGGCGATCTCCTCGCGGCCGGTGTCGCCGCCCTCCTCGCCGACGTGGATCGTGACGCCGAGCCCGGCCTCGCGCGCGGCCTCGACCATCGGCGCGACCTGGCGGTAGTCGTAGCGCTCGCCGCCGCGGCCGCGGGCCCGGCGATGTCGACGCCGACGATCCCGCGCGGGGCCCAGGCGATCGCCTTCTCGACGATGATCGCGTTCTGCTCGGCGGTGAAGGTGCGGTCCATCATCAGGATCAGGCCGGCGCGCACCTGCGGGTACTCGAGGCTCGCGCGGTCGAGGCCGCGGATCGCGGCGAGGATGATGTGGTCGAGGTCGCGCTCGCCGCCGCGGTTCCGCTTCATCGGGTTGAAGCGCAGCTCGAGCGTCGTGATCCGCTGCGAGCGGTAGGCGCCGCCGATCGCGCCGTGCACCGAGCGCTCGACGGCGAGCGGGCTCGACTGGATCAGCTCCGTCCAGTGGTAGATCGCGTCGAGCGCGTCGAGGTTCGGCACGCCGCGCGGGTCGGAGACCGTGACGAGCTGCTCGAACTCCCAGTAGTCCTTGACCGGGAGCGCGATCCCCTGCTCGTGCGCGAGGCTCCAGAGGATGTCGGAGGCGACCGAGCCGCCGAGGTGGGTGTGCAGCTCGGCGAGGCCGTCCATCGCCCGAGTCTAGTCGGCGCGCGCGACGGGCTCGCGAGCTGGCTCTCGACCATCGCGACGGCAAGGTCGACCGCGTCGGCCATCAGCGCCTCGTCCACGAGGTCGGCGGAGTCGTCCGGCGAGTGGTACTCGTCGTAGGGGAAGTGGAGCACGCTCATCGCCGGGATCCCGGCCTGGGCGAACGGCAGGTGGTCGGTGCCCGCCTCCTGGCCGAGCTCGGTCACGACGCGGTAGCGGTCGTAGAGGCCGAGGGCACGGGCCGTCTCCTCGGCTCGCTCGAGCAGCGCCTGCGGCGCGCACAGGAGCTCGAGGCTGTCTCCGCGGCCGATGCAGTCGAGGTTGACCATGCCGACGATGCGGCGGGCCTCGCCGCGCGCCTTCACCTCGTTCACGTAGTGCTTCGAGCCGAGCAGGCCGACCTCCTCGGCGCCGAAGGCGACGAACGTGAGCGAGCGCGGGTGCTTCCGGCCGGCGAGCCGCTCGGCCACGCGCACGAGCCCCTCGACCCCGGTCGCGTTGTCGATCGCGCCGGGGCCGCGCCAGACAGAGTCGTAGTGGGCGCCGACGACGACCGTCTCCTCGCTCTCGCCGGGCAGCGCGGCGATCACGTTGCGGTCGCGGCGGCCCGGGACGAAGCGGCCGCGGACGACGAGCCGCGCGTGCATCCCGTCGCGCAGCCGCTCGGCGTCGGCCGGCGAGACGAACGCGGTCGGCGGGGTCGTGACGTGGCTCGCCGCCATGAACGGGATCGCGCCGACGCCGAAGGGGCTCCGGCGCAGCCGTCCCTCCTCGCCGACCGCGAAGATCCCGTCCGAGAGGCGGCGCACGCTCTCCCTCGACCTCGCCGGGATGCGCGTACATGCACGGGCCGGCCTCCCACCGCTCGCCGTCCACCTCGAGCAGCGGCTCCTCGGCCTCGTAGCCGAGCAGCGGAAACTCCTGGAAGCGCGGCTCGAGCCCGAGCGCCGCGAAGGCCTCGGCGACCGCGTGCGCGGCGCGCTCCGCCTCGGGCGTTCCGCAGCGCCGGACCCCGATCTCCACCGAGAGCGTGCGGAGCACGTCCACGACCGGCGAGTCTACGACCATTAGGCTCCGAGCCATGAAGGTGGGGATCGTGGTGCCGTTCTCGTGGACCTTCTGGGGCGCCGTGAACGAGCACGCGGAGCTTCAGGCGGCCGCTCTGCGCGGCCACGGCGTCGACAGCCGCACCCTGATCGGCAACGACCCGCCCGGCCAGTTCACCCGCGTCCTCCACCCGCGGGTCGCGCGCCACGGCGAGCCGCCGCCCGACGTGATCCCGGTCGGCCGCTCGGTGATCGTGCCCGCGAACGGCTCGCTCCCGAACATCGTGCTCAGCCCGCGCTGCCTTCTACCGCATCCGCGCCGCGCTGGAGCGCGAGCGCTTCGACGTGCTGCACCTGCACGAGCCGATGACGCCCGCGACCTGCATCCTCACGCTCGCGCTCGCGCGGACGACGCCGGTCGTGGCGACCTTCCACGCGAGCGGCGAGCTCGGCTGGATGCGGATGGGCCGTCCCGGCATGGCGGCCGGTGATCGGCAACATCGACTACCGCATCGCCGTCTCGCAGATGGCGGCGGACTCGGCCGCGCGCTGGCTCCCGGGCGACTACCACGTGATCCCGAACGGCGTCCTGATCCCGCCGGCCGCGGACCCGGCTGCGCGCGAGCACCGGATCCTGTTCGCCGGGCGGCACGAGCCGCGCAAGGGCCTGCGCGTGCTGCTCGAGGCCTGGCCCGAGATCCGACCGGCGCACCGGCGCCCGCCTGCGGATCGCAGGCGCCGACCCCCTCGCGGTCCGGCTCCTGCTTCAGCGCACGCGCGTCTCCGACGAGGCGGTCGACATCCTCGGCTTCCTCTCGCAGGAGGACCTCACGGCCGAGCTCCTCTCGGCGAAGGCCCTCGTCGCGCCCTCGCTCGGCGGCGAGAGCTTCGGGATGGTGCTGACGCGCGCCTTCGCCTGCGCGACGCCGGTGGTCGCATCCGACATCACGGGGTACCGTGACGTGATGACACCCGAGACGGGTCTGATGTGCCCGCCGGGCGACCCCGGCGCCCTCGCCGACGCGATCGAGTCGCTGCTCGCGGACGAGGCCCGGCGAGAGGCGTTCGGCGCCGCCGCCAGGCGGGTGGCGATCGAGAAGTACTCGTGGGAGGACATCGGGCGCCGGCTGATCGACGTCTACGAGCAGGTGCTGGCCGCCTGATGCGCGCCCTGCTCGGCCGTCCGATCACGCGGATCGTGCTCGTCGTGCTCGCCGCGGCCGGTGTGATCGCCCTGCTGTGGTGGCGCGGCCCGAACACGCACACGATCGCGCACGCGTTCTCGCACGTGACGTGGAAGTGGGTGCTCGTCGCGCTGCTGCTTCAACCTCCTCTCGATCGTCGCGCGGGCGCTCGCCTGGAAGACGGTGATCGACGTGGCGATGCCCGCGCCGAGGCCGGCCTTCCGGCTCGTGTTCTCGGCCTTCTCGGTCGGCCTCTTCGCGAACGCCGTGTTGCCGGGCCGCGTCGGGGAGCTCGCGCGCGTCGGCGTCCTGACCCGCCGGATGCCCGGGCGGAAGGGGCTCTGGGCCACGCTCGTCGGGACGGTCTTCGCGCACCGCGTCTTCGACCTCGTGCCGGTGCTGATCCTCGTCGTGTACGTCGTCGTCTTCGCCAAGATCCCGGCCTGGGCGGTGACGAGCCTGATCGTCGTCGTCGCCGGCGGGATCGCCCTCTTCACCTTCGCGTTCGCGAGCGCCCGGCTCCACCAGGGCCAGCGGCTCGAGGGGCTCGGCGCCGTCCGCCGCGTCGTCACGATGGGCCGCCACGGGCTCGGCGTGATGCGCGCCGGCTGGCCGGCCGTGCGGGCGGTCGTCGTTCCAGTGCCTCGGCTGGCTCTGCCAGCTGCTCGCCGTCTACACGGCGATGCGCGCCTTCGACATCCACGCGCCGCTGCCCGCGGCCGGGCTGCGTGCTCGTGCTGATGAACGTCGCGACGATCTTCCCGCTCTGGCCGGGGAACATCGGACTGATGCAGGCCGCGGTGGCGCTTCCGCTCGTCTCCTACGGCGTCCCGTACTCGCAGGGCTTCGCGTTCGGGATCGGCCTGCAGGCGATCGAGGCGTCGGTCGGGATCGGGATCGGGCTCATCTTCCTCGCGCACGAGGGGATCTCGCTCGCGACGCTGCGCGGGATGCCCGGCGCCGAGCGCGCGGACGAGGCGGTCGACGAGGCGGAAGGGATGGTCGAGGACGACGCCGGTCGCCCGCGCGATCGCGTCCCCGGCTAGCCTCAAGGGCGTCCTCGGGGCGGCGGAGGCCGCTGCGGCGCTCGCCGAGGGGCTCGCGACCTGGGCCGAGGTCGAGGAGCGGCCGGTCGCAGACGGCGGCGAGGGGACGGCCGAGGCGCTCTTCCGGGCGCGCGGCGGCCGCTGGCACGAGGCGACGGTCCCGGACGCATTCGGCCGGCCGCGGCTCGCGCGCTGGCTCGAGCTGCCCGACGGGACCGCGGTCGTCGAGGCGGCGGAGGCCGTGCCGCTCGATCCGGGGCGGCTCGATCCGCTGGCGGCGTCGAGCCGCGGCTTCGGCGAGCTGATCCTCGAGACGGAGGGCGCGTCGGCGCTGCTCCTCTGCATCGGCGGCGTGGCGACGGTCGACGGCGGCGTGGGGATGCGCGAGGTGCTCGACCGGCTGCCGGCCCCGGCCCGGGTCGCGGTCGACGTGCGAAGCCCGCTCCGCGACGCCGCGCGCCTGTTCGGGCCGCAGAAGGGCGCCGACGCCGCACAGGTCGAGCTGCTCGAGGCGCGGCTGCTCGCGCTGCCCGAGCTTCGCCCCTTCGCGGAGCTCCCCGGCGCGGGCGCCGCCGGAGGGCTCGGGGCCGCACTCGCCTCGCTCGGCGCCGAGCTCGTCCCCGGAGCCGAGCTCGTGCTCGACGCGATGGGCTTCGACCCGAGCGGCGCCGACCTCGTCGTGACGGGCGAGGGGACCGTCGACCGGACGACCGCGGAGGGGAAGGCACCCGCGGTCGTGGCGCGCCGGTGCCGCGAGGCGGGGGTGCGCTGCGTCGTGTTCGGCGGCCGCGTCGTCGAGCCGCTGCCCGGGGTCGAGACCGTCGCGCTCTCCGGAGACCCGGCACGGGCCCGGGAAGACCTCGTCGAGCTAGGCCTCCGGCTTCGCTAGCTCCTCGATCTTCCCGTGCGCCGCGTCGAGCTTCTCGCGGCAGAAGCGGTAGAGCTCCTCGCCCCGCTGCGAGAGCTGGGTGAGCTGCTCCAGCTCCGCCTCGCCGCGCTCGAGCTTGTCCACGATCGCCTCGAGCTCCTTCTGCGCCGCCTCGAACGTCGAGGTCTCGTCGCTCACTCGACCACCGCGCCGAAGCCGCCGTCGGCCAGCTCGACCTCGACCCGCTCGCCCGCCGAGACGGCCGTCGCCGAGCGGAGGATCGCGTCGCGGGCGCGCACGATCGCGTAGCCGCGGCCGAGCGTCGCGCGCGGCGAGAGCGCGCGCAGGCGCCCCGCGGTCGCCTCGAGCCGCGCGTGCTTGCGCTCGACCGCGAGCGCCGGGGCGCGCCGCAGCCGGTCGTGCGCGCGCACGAGCCGCTGCTCCTGGGTCTCGAGCGTGCGCCTCGCACCGCGCTCGACACCCGCGCGGGCGCGCTCGAGCCGCTGGAGCACCTCGGCGAGGTCGGGCACGACGAGCCGGCCGGCCGCGGTCGGCGTCGAGGCGCGCACGTCGGCGGCCAGGTCGCAGAGCGGCACGTCCTGCTCGTGGCCGACCGCCGAGACCACCGGCACCGGGCAGGAGGCGACCGCGCGGACGACCGCCTCGTCGCTGAACGGGAGCAGGTCCTCGAAGCTGCCGCCGCCGCGCGTGAGGACGATCACGTCGACCTCCGGCAGGCCCGAGACGCGGAGCAGCGCCTCGACGATCCCCGCCGCCGCGCGCGGGCCCTGCACCGGCGTCTCGGCGACCACGATCCGCGCCGGCGGGAACCGGGTCGTCACGGTGGTCAGCACGTCCTGCTTCGCGGCCGCGTCGGTGCCCGTCACGAGGCCGATGCGGCGGGGCAGGAACGGCAGCGGCCGCTTGCGCTCGGGCGCGAACAGGCCCTCGGCCGCGAGCTTCTTCTTCAGCCGCTCCAGCGCGGCGAGGTGCGCGCCGAGGCCGAAGCGCTCGATCGTCTGCGCGCGGAACGAGAGCTCGCCGCGCGCCTCGTACAGCTCGGCGCGGCCGTGGACGTGGACGCGCTCGCCGTCGGCCAGCTCGAGCTCGAGCGCGTCGAAGCGGTCGCGCCGCATCGTCACGCGGAGGGTCGCGCCGCTCTCGGGATCCTTGAGCGTGAGAAAGACCCGCGCCCACGCCGTGTTGCGGCGGAGCTCGGTGACCTCGCCCTCGACCCACACCCCGGGCAGGCGCGCGAGCCACGTCGCGATGCCGCGGCTGAAGGCGGGGACGGAGTAGACCTTGCGGTCGCCGTAGAGGATCGGCTCGACCTTCACCAGGTCGAGACTAACGTGCTAGAGCAGGATCTCGGCGGCCGTCTCGGGCGCGCAGCCCTTGGTGATGAGCTCGACGGCGCCGTGGAGGTCGGCCGCGCTGCCGGCGAGACGCTCGGCGAGCGGGAGGGGGTAACCGGCCTCGATCAACACGTGCAGGCGCCAGCTCTCGACCTTTGCCTGCTCGCCGCCTTCGTGTTCGATGGTGTTGGTCATCTCGCTCATTCGGGTGTGGTTCGCGTTTCCGTAGACGAACCCTGCCGCGAAATGTTGGTCGGGAACCACACGTCTTACGAGCGGTTTCGCTCCATGGTTTGGGTCGCCTGCTCGACTCGGCGCTGCAGCTCGTGCAGCCGCGCCTCCAGCACGTTGCGCTCGGCCTCGCCGTCGGCGGCCAGCTCGCGGATGTGGCGGCGGAGCTCCTCCTCGGCCTCGGCCAGCCGCCGCTCGAGCGCGGCGACGGCCTCCTCGCGCTGCCGCTCGAGCCCGGCGGCCATCTGGCCCTGGCGCTTCTCGAGCCGCTGCTCGCCCGCGTCGGCGACCTGGGAGAGGCGCGCGCCGAGCGCCGCCTCCGCCTGCCGGGCGAAGTTCGCGACCGCGCGGTCGAGCTCGCGGGAGAGCCGCTGCGCCGCGCCCTCGCGCGCCGCCTTCACCTCGTCGGCGAACTGGAGGAGCGCCGCCTCGGAGAACCGGGTCGAGGCCCGCTCGATCGCGCGCTCGAGCGCCTCCACCTGACGGCGCTCGACCTCGGCCAGGCTCGCCTTCAGGCGCGCCGCGACCTCGCCCTCCTCGCGCTCGAGCTGCTCCGAGACCGACCGCTCGCGGCGGCGCAGGCGCTCGGTGAGCTCGTCGAGGGCGCGGCGCCGCTCGATCGAGTAGGTCTCGACCTCGGCCGCCGCGGCCGCGATCGCCTCCTGCGTGGCCTGCGCGATCTCCTCCCGCAGGCGCAGGGCTCCGAGGCGCTGCTCCTCGCTCTGTGCGACGAGCTCGTCCGCGCCGGTGCCGATCCGCGCCTCGGCCTCGGCGAGCATGACGGTCTGGCGCTCCTCGAGGCGGGCGAGCTGGTCGGTGAGCCGCGCCTGCGAGCGGTCGAGATCCTCGGCCCACTCGGCCAGGCGCCGCTCGACGCGCTGCTGCACCTCGGCGACGGCGCGGGTCAGCTCGTTGGCGGCCGACCGCTCTCCCTCGGCGAGGCGGCGCCGGTGGTCCTCCGCGACCCGGCGCTCTTCCTCCGCGAGGAGGGACGCCGAGTCGGCCCGCGCCCTCGCCAGCGTCCGGTCGAGCTCGGCCGCGCGCTCGATCGCCTCCCGCTCGACGAGTGCGTAGAGGCGCGCCTCGGCACGGACGACCTCGGCGTCGATCGCACGGCTGTCGCGCGACCGCGCGCGCGAGCACGGCCGCGGCGCCGATCGCGGCCGCGCAGACCGTGATCCCGCCCGCGGCGATCCCCCGCTGCGTGCTCGGGTCGAGCGCGAACGCCACCCAGGCCGCAGCCGCGGCGGCGGCGACGACTCCCGCGACGATCGCGAGGGGCCGCGGCCCGACGCGGCCGAGCGCCGCGAAGGCGAACGCGCCGATTGCGAGGACGGCGCTGACGGCGAAGACGATCGCGGCGACGTTGGCGAGGCTCACGCGCTCATCGTACGGCGTGCTGGAGCAGGAGGGCCGCTCCGAGAGCCACGGTCGCGAGCGTCAGCGCCCGGAGCGCTCCCTCCACGCCGGCCGTCAGCGTCGCGGGCGTCACCGGCTCCCGCCGCCCGTCGTCCCAGACGATCGTCCCCTCGACCGACGCGAGCTGCCGCCGCACGGCGCGCGCGGGAGTCGAGAGCCGGCGCTGGGCCAGGCTGAGGAGCGCGGCGAAGGCGGCCGCGACGACCGCGTCGACCCGCAGCGTCCCCACCATCGCGAAGTACGCGGTCAGGAGCGGGAAGGAGCCCCACGCGAGCGCGAACCAGAGGTCGGAGTGGAAGCGGCCGCCGAAGAGCTCGAGGTTGTACGCGACGACGATGAAGCCGCCGGCGGCGACGAAGGCGAGGAGCCACAGGTCGAAGCCGATCGCGGCGACGACGCCGATCGCGACCGCGGCGCCGATCGAGACCGCGGCGAGCGCGATCAGGGTCGTGTCCGGGATCCGGGTCTGCAGCGGGCGCCCGTTCAGCTCGTCGAGCGCGTGCGCGCCGATCCCCATCGCGAGGAAGAAAGCGACGAACGTCTCGACCAGGCGGGCGCCGTCGAGGTGCGCCGCGAGCCCGGCGCCGATCGCCACGTAGCTGAGGTGCCAGAGCGTGTACGGCACGTGGAGGAGCGTGACGTAGTCGCGCCGGCCGCCTGGCCGCAGCGCATAGAACGCCGGCTTCACGTCCTCCGCCCCCAGATCACGACCCCACCGCCCAGGCTCATCCGCCGCGCGTGGACATCGCCGATCCCGGCGGCCCGCCAGAGGTCGAGCACGCGCCCGAGCGGGTACTCGGCGTAGAAGTCGCGGATCGACGGGCCGAGGAAGCTCCCGACCTCGTGCCAGCCGGGCGAGATGACGCGGCCGGCGACGGGCAGGCCGATCCGCACGTAGAGCTCCCAGAGCGGCCGCCACACGCCGCGGGGAACGGCGAACTCGAGTGAGGAGACCGTGCCGCCCGGCTTCACCACGCGCGCCAGTTCCCGCATGGTCGCCGCGGGGTCGGGCACGTAGCGCAGGAGGTAGGTGAACGTGAGCGCGTCGAACGACGCGTCGGGGAACGGCAGCTCGTCGGCGGTGCCCTGGATCAGCTCGACTCCGGGCATCCGCCTGCGGGCCTCGGCGAGCATGTCCGGGCTCTGGTCGAGCCCGACCACCGAGCAGCCGGTGCGGGCGATCACCTCGCGGGCGACGGCGCCGGTGCCGGTGGCGACGTCGAGCACGCGGTCGCCCGGGCCGGCCTCCACGTGCGAGACGAGCTCGTGCCGCCAGCGCGGGTCCTGCCCGAAGGAGAGGAGCGACGCGTAGCGGTCGTACGTCGGCCCGAGCGGTGCGAAGAGCGTCCGGGCATCCACGGCGGCGAGTCTATGCTGCCGGTGTGAGCCTGAGCGAGGAGCTGGAGCGGATCGCGGACGCCGCCGAGCCGTACGCGGAGGAGGGCGAGAGCCTCGTCGGCGTCGTCGCGGCCGAGCCGGGGGAGGGCGTGCGCGTCTACCTCTGCGCGTTCGAGAGCGCAGGAGTCGCGCAGCTGGCTCGCGCTCGACTCGGAGGGCCGGCCGATCGAGGACAGGACTCTCGTGCGCGAGGCCGCAGAGCTCTCGGCACTGTGCGAGCTGGCCGAGGAGCTCTCGGGCGGCGGCGACCTCGAGGAGCTGCGCGACGTGCTCAAGCGGCTGCGCCTCACCGAGAGCCCGGTCGGGATCGAGGAGGCCGAGGAGGCCGCGCTCGCGCTGGAGGCCGCCGTCGGCCGGCCGCCGCGGGTCGCCTCGCACGCCTACCTCGACGCCGTCGGCACCGCGACCCGGCGCCTCGAGCGCGCGCTCGGCGACTCGGCCGACTCGCCGTTCGCCCGGGCGATGCAGGCCGCGACCGGCGCCGTGACCGAGCTCGCCGACGAGGTCGAGCGGGAGTACAAGCGCGTCCGGAGCGAGGCGTGATGCTCCCCGAGGGCTCGCTCGCCGGCCGGGTCGTGCTCGTCACCGGCGGCGGCAGCGGCCTCGGGCGCTCGATGGCGCTCGAGCTGAGCCGCCTCGGGGCGAAGGTCGCCGTGTGCGGCCGCCGGCAGGAGCCGCTCGAGGAGACCGTCGCCGAGATGGGAGGCGGCGCCTTCGCCCAGTGCGACGTCCGCGACCCCGAGCAGGTGGAGGCCGCCTTCGCCGCCGCCGAGGAGGCGCTCGGGCCGGTCACGACGCTCGTCAACAACGCGGCCGGCAACTTCGTCGTCAAGGCCGAGGATCTCTCGCCGAACGGCTGGCGCGCCGTGCTCGGGATCGTCCTCGACGGCACCTTCTTCTGCTCCCGCGAGCTCGCGCGCCGCCACATCGCCCGCGGCGGCGGCCCCGCGCAGATCGTGAACATCATCGCCACCTACGCCTGGACCGGCGGCCCCGGCACCGTTCACAGCTCGGCCGCGAAGGCCGGCGTGCTCAACCTGACCCGAACGCTGGCGGTGGAGTGGGCGCGGCACGGGATCCGCGTGAACGCGATCGCGCCCGGCCCGATCGACACCGAGAAGACGCGCGAGCAGCTCTGGCCCGATCCCGAGGTGCAGCGCGCGATCCTGCGCTCGATCCCGGCAAAGCGCTTCGGGCGCGAGGAGGAGGTCGCGAACGCGTGCGCCTTCCTCGTCTCCGACTTCTCCGACTACGTGACGGGCGACTGCATGACGCTGGACGGCGGCGGCTGGCTCAACAAGGGCATCTTCGAACTGTTCAAGGAGGACTGAGATGGAAGGTGGATTCGGATTTCCGATGGGCGGCGACCCCGAGGACCTGCTCCGCGGGCTGCGCGAGTTCGCCGAGCAGCAGGCCGAGTCGGTGCAGGAGGCGCAGCGCGAGCAGTTCGCGACGCTGACCCTCAACACCGCGGTCGAGCTGACCGGCGCGGCGCTGAAGCGGATGGCGGTCACGGGCACCGTCGACGAGCAGGCGATCGCGCTCCGCGACGCGATGCGGGTGCTCTTCCCCGAGGCGGTCGCGCTCGTGAGCGCCGCACGCCAGGGCTTCATGCGCGAGCGCTGAGTGAGCCCCCTGGGCTCGTGGAACGACGGCGCCGCGAAGCAGGCGATCCTCGACTTCGTCACCTCGGCGACGACCGACGGGCCGGGGTTCGTGCCGTCGGCGGACCGGATCGCGACGTTCGACAACGACGGCACGCTCTGGTGCGAGAAGCCGATGTACGTCCAGGCCGACTTCGTCCTCCGGAAGTGGGGAGCGATGGCTGCGTCGGATCCGAAGCTGGCCGGGCAGCAGCCGTACAAGGCCGTGGCCGAAGGCGACAGGGAGTGGCTCGGCTCGCTCCTCGACCACGTTCCGGAGCTGATCAGGGGCGTGAGCGAGGCGTTCGGCGGGATCACCACGGACGAGTTCGAACGGGCTGTGCGCGAGTTCTTCGACACGGTGACGCATCCGACGCTCGGCGTCCCGTACACGAAGCTGACGTACCGGCCGATGCGGGAGCTGCTCGCCTTGCTCGAAACGAACGACTTCCGGGTGTTCATCTGCACCGGGGGAGGGCGCGACTTCGTGCGCGTCGTCGGCGAGGAGCTCTACGGCATCCCGCGCGAGCAGGTGATCGGCTCGTCGACGCCGGTCGAGTACAGCGATGGCAAGCTCGTGCGCAGCACGGGCGTCGAGCAGCCGGTCGACGACGGCCCCGGCAAGCCCGTGCACATCTGGGCGCGCACCGGCCGGCTCCCGCTGTTTGCCGGCGGCAACTCGGACGGTGACATCGCGATGCTGGAGTCGGCCCGGTTCGGCCTGCTCGTCCACCACGACGATGCAGAGCGGGAGTTCGCCTACGACACCGGCGCCG
The DNA here is from genome assembly GCA_963746005.1 of uncultured Actinomycetes bacterium. GTDB lineage: Bacteria > Actinomycetota > Thermoleophilia > Gaiellales > Gaiellaceae > CAVQZA01. The sequence goes on from CAVUZM010000014.1 coordinate 155,857, forward strand.
AGAAGGCGCTCGCCGAGGCGGCGAAACGCGGGTGGACGGTCGCGAGCGTCAGAGACGACTTCGCGACCGTGTTCTGAGCCGCCGCCGAGTTTCACCCCTATGGGATGAAGAAGGGCGGCCTTCGTCGTCGTAGGCTCTCGGTGCACTTCAACCAGAGGAGAGAGATGAGCAAGACGTTCAAGGGCGTGATCAACGTCGACATCCGCGACTCGACGCCCGACTGGGCGCCGTTCGAGCCGCCGAAGGCGCCCGACGGCGCGCCGAGCGTCGTCTACATCGTGCTCGACGACGTCGGCTTCTCGCGCGCATGAGCTGCTACGGCGGGCCGATCGAGACGCCGAACATCGACCAGATCGCCGCCGACGGGCGTGCGCTACACGCAGTGGCACACGACCGCGCTCTGCTCGCCGACCCGCTCGTGCCTGCTGACCGGGCGCAACCACACGCGCAACAGCATGGCCTGCATCACCGAGGCGGCGATCGGGTTCCCGAACGCGAGCGGCACGATCCCGCCCGAGAACGGGATGCTCGTCGGAGATCCTCGGCGAGCGCGGCTGGAACACCTACATGGTCGGCAAGTGGCACCTCTGCCCCGAGGACGAGATGAACCTCGCCTCGACGCGGCGCAACTGGCCGAGCGGCCGCGGCTTCGAGCGCTGGTACGGGTTCCTCGGCGCCGAGACGAGCCAGTGGTATCCCGGACCTCGTCTACGACAACCACCTCGTCGACCAGCCGAAGTCGCCGGAGGAGGGCTACCACCTGACCGTGGACCTCACCGACAAGGCGATCGAGTTCATCACGGACGCGAAGGCGATCGCGCCCGAGAAGCCGTTCTTCCTCTACTACGCGCCCGGCGCCTGCCACGCGCCGCACCACGCGCCGAAGGAGTGGATCGACAAGTACAAGGGCCGCTTCGACATGGGCTACGAGGCGATGCGCGAGCAGACGCTCGCCCGCCAGAAGGAGCTCGGGATCGTCCCGACGGACACCGAGCTGCCGCCGATCAACCCGATCGGGACGCCCGAGACGCGCACCGGGCCCGACGGCAAGCCGTTCCCGCCGCTCGACGTCACGCGCCCGTGGGACTCGCTCTCCGACGACGAGAAGGCGCTGTTCTGCCGGATGGCCGAGGTCTACGCCGGGTTCCTCGCGCACGCCGACGACCAGATCGGGCGGCTGCTCGACTTCCTCGAGGAGTTCGGCTGGCGCGAGAACACGCTCGTGATCCTGGTCTCCGACAACGGCGCCTCCGGCGAGGGCGGCCCGAACGGCTCGGTCAACGAGATGAAGTTCGCGAACGGCATCCCGGACAACGATCGAGGACAACCTGCGCGCTGCTCGACGAGCTCGGCGGCCCGAAGACCTACAACCACTACCCGAACGGCTGGGCGATGGCGTTCAACACGCCGTTCAAGATGTGGAAGCGCTACGAGTTCAACGGCGGCACGAGCGACCCGTGCATCGTCTCGTGGCCGGCCGGGATGAAGGCCGAAGGGCGAGATCCGCGACCAGTACCACCACGCGATCGACCTCGTGCCGACGGTCCTCGACGTGCTCGGCGTCGAGCCGCCCGAGACGATCAAGGGCCACGTCCAGAGCCCGTTCGACGGCGTCAGCATGCGCTCGAGCTTCGACGACGCCGAAGGCGCCGTCGACGCGGACGACGCAGTTCTACTCGATGCTCGGCTCGCGGGCGATCTGGCACGACGGCTGGAAGGCGGTCACGAACCACCCGACGATCGCCGGCTGGAGCCACTTCAACGACGACGAGTGGGAGCTGTACCACACCGAGGTCGACCGCTCCGAGCTGCACAACCTCGCCGCCGAGCAACCCGGAGAAGGTGCGGGAGCTCGCAGAACCTCTGGTACGCGGAGGCCGGCGCCAACGGCGCCTTCCCGCTCGACGACCGCTCGGCGCTCGAGATCCTGCTCACGCCGCGGCCGGTGCTCTCGCCGCCGCGCAACCGCTACGTCTACTTCCCGGACACGGCCGAGGTGCCCGAGTCGCAGGCGGTGAACGTCCGCAACCGCTCGTTCGCGATCGGCGCGCTCGTCGACATCCCGGCGCCGGGCGCGGAGGGCGTGCTCTTCGCGCACGGCTCGCTGTTCGGCGGCCACGCCCTCTACGTCAAGGACAACCGGCTGCACTACGTCTACAACTTCGTCGGCATGATCGAGCAGAAGGTCGTCGCGACCGAGGACCTCCCGACCGGCGAGAACCTGATCCTGTCGGCGTCGTTCGACAAGGACGGCGAGGATCCGCCGGGCGTCGCCGACCGGGACGCTCTCGCTCTGGCACGGCGACAAGAAGGTCGGCGAGGCGCAGATCAAGACCCAGCCCGGCAAGTTCATGATCGCCGGCGAGGGGCTCTGCATCGGGCGCGACGGCGGCTCCGGCGTCACCGACGACTACCCCGGCGACCGAGCCGTGGCGCTTCACGGGCGGCACGATCCACCGCGTCGCCGTCGACGTCAGCGGCGAGCCGTACGTCGACCTCGAGCGCGAGGCCGCACGCGATGCTGATGCGCGAATAGAGAGGGTCAGCCGCCGGTGGCCGTGCGGATCAGCGCGGCCACCGGCGGCAGGAACGCCGGCTCGATCGTGTGGGCCATCGGCGCCTCGCGGTACAGCACCTCGGCGCCGGCGGCCTCGAGCGTCGAGCGCGCCTCCCGCCCGTACTCGACCGGGATCACGTCGTCGTAGGTGCCGTGCCCGATCGCCACGGGCGGCAGCGGCCGCTCCAGGTCGAGCCGGAAGCCGGGCACCTGCGGGAGGAAGCCGCTGAAGCAGACGAGCGCCGCCGGGGTCGCCCGACCCGCGCCGAGGCCGAGCGCGTAGGCCATCACCGAGCCCTGCGAGAAGCCGCCGAGCACGATCCTCTCCGTGCGGGAACGGCAGCTCGGCGAGCCAGGCCGAGAGCTCCGCGAAGGTGGAGTCGAACGTCTCCGGGTCGGGCGTGGGGATCCCGCCGAGCCGGTACCAGTGGCGGCCGGGCATGTAGTCGAACGAGAGCGGGCCGCGCGGGGTCAGCCCGAGCAGCCGCCGGTCGGGGTCGAGCAGGTCGAGCAGCGGGAAGAGGTCGTGCTCGCTCGCCCCGCGCCCGTGGAAGAGCACGAGCGCGCCCTCCGCCTCACCCTCCGCCTCGCGCCTGAGCGAGATCACGCCGGCTTCACCGCGTAGAGGAGGAAGTCGCCGGGCACGCGCGCGTCGAGGTGGCGGAACTCGGACTTTCGGGACGGGTACTCCTCGAGCGCCCGCACCGTGAGCCCGGCCCGCGCGACCGCGGTCACGACCTGCCCGAGCCGCCAGAAGCGCTCGTGCTTCTCCTCGATCGGCGGCTCGCCCTCGAGCTGGAAGTGCGTCCAGCCGGTGTCGACCAGGATCGAGTCGTCGAAGTAGTCCTCGCGCCAGTGCATCATCGGGTCGACGCACATCGCCACGGGGTGCTCCTCGTAGAGGAGGAGGTCGCCGCCGGGGCGCAGCGCCGCCGCGATCCCGGCCGCCCACGCGTTCAGGTCGTGCAGCCAGACGAGGACGCCCGTCGCCGTGTAGACGAGGTCGAAGCGCCCGCGGCGCAGCTCCGCCGGCAGGGCCTGCACGTCGGCCTGCACCCAGACGATCGACGGGTTGCGCTCGCGCGCCACGTCGAGCGCCTCCTCGGAGATGTCGACGCCCGTCGCGACCGCGCCGAGCTCGGCCAGCTCCGCGGTCGACTCGCCGGTCGCGCACTGGAGGTGGAGCACGCGCTTCCCGGTGAGGTTCGCGAGCGAGCGGCGCACCGGGTCGGGCAGGCCGAGTTCCCCGGCCATCGCCTCGCTGCGGCGGCGGTGGATCTCGTCCCAGGCCCTCCGGTTGTGCTCGGTGGGCTCCATCAGGCCAGTAACGAGTAGCCGCCGTCGACGATCAGCGTCTGGCCGCGGATCATCTCCGCGTCCGGGCCGGCGAGGAACGTCACCATTCCGGCCACGTCCGCGGGGGTCACCAGGCGCCCGGCGGGGGTGCGCTCGACCATGGCGAGCATCTCGTCCTTGTTCGGGAAGAAGTCGAGCGCCTCGGTGTCGACCACGCCCGCGGAGACCGCGTTGACCCGGATCTCCCGCGGCGCGAGCTCGACGGCGAGGTAGCGGACGATCGACTCGAGCGCCGCCTTCGAGGTGCCGACGAGGATGTAGTTCTCGAGCACCCGCTGCGCGCCGAGCGAGGAGATCGCGACGATCGAGGAGCCGGCCGGCATCTGCGGCGCGGCCGCGCGCGTGAGCGAGAGGAGCGCGCGGGCGTTCGCGTGGAGCGTCCAGTCCCAGTGCTTGTCCTCGGTCTCGAGCGCGGGCCGGATCACGCCGGTCGCGGCGTTGTGGACGAGCACGTCGAGCGGCCCGAGCTCCGCGACCTGCTCGACCACCTTGTCGGAGGCGACGCTGCCGCGGATCAGCACCGGCTCGGCTCCGGCGGCGCGGAGCTCCTCGGCGGTCGCCTCGGCGGCCGCGTCGTTGCGCAGGTAGCCGATCGCGACGCGCGCCGCGCCCAGCTCGGCGAACCGCAGCGAGATCGCCCGCCCGATCCCGCGCGAGCCGCCGGTCACGAAGACCGACTTGCCCTCGAAGCTCATTGCCGTCGCGGCAGCGGATCGTCGGCAGGCGCAGAGCTCGGGATCTCCTCCCAGCCGAGCCGTGTCGCCGGCTCGCGCCCGCCCTCGACGGCCTTCGACGAGGCGTGCCCGAGGCGGTCGAGCAGCTCCATCTTCTCCTCGCCGTGCCGGCGGACGGGATCGCCTTCCGGCAGGTCTTCGATCAGCTCGGCGATCCGCGCCCGCAGCTGGTAGGCGAAGTGGGGCGTCGCAGGCCCGACGAGAGTGTCGATCTCCTCGATGGTGGGCGCGGGCATCGCCCGAAAACCCTACATCAGGTGCAGTTCGCGAGGGCCTTCTGGAGAGCCTTGATGTGCGCCTGTTGCGCCTTGACGTAGGCGGCGCGATCCTTGGCCTTGTGGTGCTTCGCGAAGTACGCCGCCCGCGTCGCCGCGGCGTGGCTCTGCACGTACTTCAGGTCGGCGATGCGGCGACTCTTCTCGGGCGGAGGGCAGTACTCCATGCGCCCGGCCCCGGCCTTGAGGGACGCCGCCTGCCCGAGCGCGTCCGGCGCCGCCAGCGCGACGACCGCCCCGAGCGTCAGCAACGCGACGGAGGCGAGGACGGCGAGTGTGATTCGTGCAGCGGACACTCCTCGTTCATCGGCTCCGCGAGCGCAATAGGCATCCCTCGGGCGGGTGAGCGAGCCGCAGGAGCATCGGCTCGCCCGGATCGATGCGGCACGCGCGTGCGGGCGAGCCGGCGACCCACGGCCGCGCGTCGTACGGGAGCAGGCGGGAAGCAAGCGCGGGGTGCCTCCCGGTCTCGACGAGAGCCGCGCCGACGCCGTGGGCGGCCGTCGCGACGCCCAGGACGAGAGCCGCGGTGCCCAGCGCGACACCGGCACCCGCTCCGAGCCGGGGCAGCCTCCGCCCGCTCCCTGCGGCGAGCAGCGCGGGCAGCGTTGCGGCCGGGAGCTGCCACGTCCAGTCCACGAGCGAGGCGACCGCGAACGCCGCCACCACGACGACGACCACGCGCTGCTGCCCGCGTAGCGCGAGAGCCAGGAAGGCCGAGAGGAGCGCGAGCCCGACGAGCCCCAGCTCCGCGAAGGTCTCGAGAGGGAGCGAGTGCGCGTTCGCGGGGCCGTCGAGCGAGCCTGTCTGGGCGATGTACGCGCGGTTCCAGCTACCCGCCCCTCCGCCGAGGATCGGGTGGTCGCGCCCCTCGCGGACGGCGGCGCGCCACAGCGGCGCCCGACCCTGGCCGGAGAGCTGGACGAGCCGCCGCGCGTCGCGGGAGTCGGGGGCGGGAGCGGCGAAGCGCGCGGCGAGCGGCTTGGCCGCCACCAGCGCCAGCACGACGAGGGGCACGGCGACCACGAGCGCGCCCCGCCGCGGCAGCACCAGAACGAGTACGCAGGCGAGCCCGACGAGGAGGGCGCTCCGCGAGTACGTGAGGAAGGCGCAGACCGTGCAGACTGCGGCCGCGGCCTGCCACAGACGTGGCCGCAGCCCGACTGCGAGCACGACGCCGGTCACCGCGAGGAGGCCGAGCCCGTTCGCATAGGTCACCGGCCACGCGAGGCGCGACCCGTGCGTGACGCCTGACGCCTTGCCGACGAGGCCCGCGACGGAGACGACGACGATCCCCCAGAGCAGCGCCCGTAGCAGCACCTCTCCGTCCACCCATTCGGCCGCGAGCAGGGCGCCGGCATACAGCGCAACGAGCGGCACCGTTCGCAGGGCCGGGCCCGCGGGCCCCCAGAGCGCCGAGAGGGCAGACCAGGCGCCGAACGCGGCGAGCGCCCAGAACGCGCGGGACGGGCGCCGGCCGAGGCCGAGCGAGGCCACGGCGGCGAGCGTGAGCCACGTCACGGCCGCCAGGAGCGAGTACGTCGACTCGTAGTAGCCGCCCGCGAGGAAGGCGCAGACCGGCACCAGCAGAGCCGGTAGGGTCGAGGCAATGCGCCGGATCTCGACCGTCGACCTGATGTTGCTGGCGACGGTCCTCCTCTGGGCGCTGAACTTCACCGTCACGAAGTATGCGCTGACGCACGGATTCCAGCCGCTCGCGTACTCGTCGATCCGGTACGGGGCCGCCGCGGTCATCTTCACCGTGTTCACGGCGCGGCGGGAGGGCTGGAAGCCGATCGGCCGGCACGACTGGATGCTGCTCGCGATCGCGGCGGGGGTCGGGATCTGGCTCAACCAGATCGGCTACGTCTACTCGATCAAGCTCACGACCGCCTCGACGGTCGCGCTCATCCTCGGCGTCACGCCGATCTTCGCCGCGCTCGGCGCGTGGGCGCTCGGGGCAGAGCGGCTTCCGGGCCGTTTCTGGTTCGCGGCGTCGGTCTCGTTCCTCGGCGTCGCCCTCGTCGCGGGAGGCTCCGGCTGCAGCATCACGGGCAGCGTCACCGGCGACCTGCTCGCCGTCGGCACGGCGGCGACGTGGGCCGCGTACAGCCTGCTCGTCGCGCCGCTGATGCGTCGCCACTCGCCGTACCGGATCAGCTCGATCGTGCTCGTCGCGGGCTGGATCCCGCTCGCGATCACGGCCTCGCACCAGCTCGCGACCCAGAGCTGGGATCTCTCGTGGCAGGTCTACGCGTGCCTCGTCTACGCGACGATCGGGCCGCTCGTGATCACGAACGTGCTCTGGTACACGGCGGTCTCCCGCGTCGGCGCGTCCAGGGCGACGCTCTTCGCGAACATCCAGCCGTTCTTCGCCGCGCTGATCGCGGTCGTCCTCCTCTCGGAGCCGCTCTCGTGGGCGCAGGTCGCCGGCGGCGCCGCGATCGCCGTCGCGCTCGTCCTCTCGCGGCTCCAGCAGAAGGTGCCCCAGGAGCCGCTCGCGGACTAGACTCGTTCGCGTGAGCGAGGCCGACTTCTTCCCGATCATCAACTGGGACCACGTCGAGCTCTGGGTCGGCAACGCGAAGCAGGCGGCGTACTTCTACGAGCACGGCTTCGGCTTCACGACGGTCGCCTACGCGGGGCCCGAGACGGGCGTGCGCGACCGCGCCTCGTACGTGCTCCAGCAGGGAGAGATCCGCGTCGTCGTCACGACGGGGCTCCGCTCCGACCACGACGCGGCGCGCTTCGCGTCGGCTCACGGCGACGGCGTCAAGGACGTCGCGCTGGAGGTGCCGAGCGCGACCGAGGCCTACCGCCAGGCAGTCCAGCGCGGCGCGCGCGGCGTCGCGGAGCCGCACTGGGTCGAGGACGACGACGGCCGCGTCGAGCTCGCCTCGATCGCGACCTACGGCGACGTCGTCCACACCTTCGTCAACCGCGAGGAGTACGGCGGGATCTACCTGCCCGGCTACGTCCCGACCGGCGACGAGCCGGGCGCCGGGCGTCGGCCTGAAGGCGCTCGACCACGTCGTCGGCAACGTCGAGCTCGGCCGGATGGACGAGTGGGTCTCGTTCTACGAGCGGACGATGGGCTTCACGGAGCTGATCCACTTCTCCGACGAGGCGATCCACACCGAGTACTCGGCGCTGATGTCGAAGGTGATGTTCGGCGGCGAGGGGAAGATCAAGTTTCCGATCAACGAGCCGGCCGAGGGCAAGCGCAAGAGCCAGATCGAGGAGTACCTCGAGTTCAACGCGGGCCCCGGCCTCCAGCACATCGCGCTCCAGACCGACGACATCGTCGGCACGGTCGAGGCGCTCGAGGAGCGCGGGATCGGGTTCCTCGGCACGCCCGAGGCCTACTACCTCGACGTCGCCGACCGGATCGGCGAGATCGACGAGGACTGGAGCGACATCGCCCGGCTCGGCATCCTCGCCGACCGCGACGAGGAGGGCTACCTGCTGCAGATCTTCACCAAGAACGCGCAGGACCGGCCGACGCTGTTCTTCGAGGTGATCGAGCGCCACGGCGCGCGCGGCTTCGGCGAGGGCAACTTCAAGGCGCTGTTCGAGGCGATCGAGCGCGAGCAGGCGCTCCGCGGCAACCTCTAGGCGCCGTGCTGACCCTCGTCGCACCGGTCGAGCGGCAGGCCCTCGAGCGCCGTGCCCGCCTGCTCGCCTGGGGCGGGATCGGTTGGCACGTCGTCGAGTTCGCGGTCGCGATCGGCGCCGGGATCGCGGCCGGCTCGATCGCGCTGATCGGGTTCGGTGCGGACAGCCTGATCGAAGTGCTCGCGAGCCTCGTCGTGATCTGGCTCTTCACCGGCGAGCGACGCGGCTCGCACGACGCGGAGCGCCGAGCCCAGCTCCTGATCGCGGTCCTGTTCTTCGCGCTCGCCGCCTACGTCGGAGTCGAGGCGGTGGTGACCCTCGTGAATCGCACGCATCCGGGGGTGAGCTGGATCGGGATCGCCCTGGCGGCGGTGACCGTGGTGGCTATGCCGCTGCTCGCGGCGGCGAAGCGGCGGGTCGGCGCGGCGCTGCACTCGTCGGCGACCGTCAAGGAGGCCGGGCAGACCCAGCTGTGCGCCTATCTCTCGGTCGTGTTGCTCGTCGGCCTCGGCGCGAACGCGCTCTTCGGCTGGTGGTGGGCGGATCCGCTGGCCGCGCTCGCGATCGCCGCGATCGCCGTCCACGAGGGACGGTCGAGCTGGCGCGGCGAGGGCTGCTGCGACGCCTGCTGACGCCCACGAGCACCCGCACGACCACTCGCACGGGCTCGTCGACCCGTCGATCGTCCGCTCGCGCGACGGGGTCCGCACCGTGTCCGTCGCACTCGCTGTCCTGCTCGTCACCGCGCTCGCGCAGACGGCGATCTTCGTCGCCTCCGGCAGCGTCGCGCTCCTCGCCGACCTGATCCACAACTTCGGCGACGCGCTCACGGCTGTGCCGCTCGGGATCGCGTTCTTCCTGCGCTCGTTCCGGGGCGAGAAGCTCGCCGGTCTCGCCGTCGTCGCCGCGATCTTCATCAGCGCGATGGTTGCTCTCTACGAGTCGATCCAGCGGCTGATCCATCCCCAGGCGCTCACGCACCTCTGGGTGCTGGCGGCCGCGGGCGTGATCGGCTTCGCAGGCAACGAGGTCGCCGCCCAGGTACGCCTCCGCGGTGGACGGAGGCTGACGAGCCCGGCGCTCGTCGCCGACGGGAACCACGCGCGGGTGGACGGGTTCGTTTCGCTCGGCGTCGTCGCGAGCGCCGTGCTCGTCGCTGCCGGCCTGCCGCGGGCCGATCCGCTCGTCGGTCTCCTGATCAGCCTGGTGATCCTCAGGATCACGTGGGAGTCGTGGCGGACGATCCGCTCGACCGAGCCCGGTTAGCCTTCCGGATATGGAGATGAGCCTCCAGCGCCGAACCGCGCTCATGTCCGTGGCAGCCGCCACGGCGCTGATGGCGCTCAAGCTCGTGACCGGCCTCGCCTCGGGCAGCCTCGGGCTCCTCTCGGAGGCGGTGCACTCCGGCGCCGACCTCGTCGCGGCGCTGCTGACGTTCTTCGCGATCGGCGTCGCAGGGCGGCCGGCCGACCGCAGCCACGCCTACGGGCACGGCAAGGCGGAGCATCTCGCCGCGCTCGCGGAGGGCGCGATCGTCGCGCTCGTCGCGGTCGTGATCGGCGTCCGCGCGATCGAGCGGCTGACCGGCTCGCGCACCGCGACCGTCAATGCGGCCTGGTGGACCTTCGCGGTGCTCGGGATCGTGATCCTGATCGACGTCTCGCGCACTCTCGTCTCGCTGCGGACCGCGCGCCGGTTCGACAGCGCCGCCCTGCGCTCGAACGCGCTCCACTTCGCCTCGGACCTCGTCGGGTCGATCGCGGTGCTCGTCGGGCTGCTCCTCGTCAGGGCCGGCTACCAGGGCGCCGACTCGGTTGCCGCGCTCTTCGTCGCCTGCCTCGTGCTCCTCGCGGCCGGGCGGCTGATGCGGCAGAACGTGGACGTGCTGATGGACCGGGATCCCGTCGACGCCCACGAGACCGCGCGGCGCGCGATCGCGAGGATCCAGCCGCCGATCGAGCTGCGCCGGCTCCGGATGCGCCAGGCCGGCGGCACGAACTTCGCCGACGTCGTGATCGAGGTCTCGCCCGAGGCCGCGGTCGGCCAGGGCCACGCCGCCGCCGACGCGGTCGAGTCGGCCGTCCAGCGCGTGCTGCCCGGCGCCGACGTGGTCGTCCACGTCGAGCCGCGCGGCACCGATACGGAGATCCGCGAGCGCGCGCACGCGGCCGCGCTCGGGGTCACCCGCGTGCGGGAGATCCACAACGTCAGCGTCCTCTCCGTCGACGGCGCCACCGAGGTCTCGCTCCACCTCAAGCTGCCCGGCGACCTCTCGCTCGGCGAGGCGCACGCGGTCGCCGAGGAGGTCGAGCGGGCGATCGTCGACGCGGTGCCCGAGGTCGACGCGGTGCAGACGCACCTCGAGCCGCTCGCCGAGGCGGGGGAGGGCAAGGCGGCCGCGGCCGACGAGGACGCAGCCGCGGTGACGCGAATCGTGTTCGACGCGCTGGGCCGGCCGCCGCGCGAGCTCCGCCTCCTCGAGACCACCGAGGGGCTCGTCGCCTTCGTCACCCTCGGCCTCGATGCGGGCAGCCGCCTCTCGGACGCGCACGCGCGCGCGAGCGAGATCGAGGAGCGGATCCGCCGCGAGCGCCCCGACATCGCCGACGTGATCGTCCACACCGAGCCGTGAGGCTGTGCATGTTCAGCCCGGTCGGCCAGGACCTCGAGCGGGGGTGGCCCGGCCTGATCGAGGGCGACAAGGTGATCCAGCTCGCGGCCCAGACGCTGCAGGCGTTCTTCAGCGGCGGCGGCACCGCGCGCCATCACGCCGAGTATCCGCTGGCCGAGGTCGAGCTGCGCGCGCCGGTGCTCCATCCGCCGTCGGTGCGCGACTTCTACGCCTTCGAGCAGCACGTGAAGACGGCGCGCGAGGCCCGCGGCTCCCAGGTGCCGAAGGAGTGGTACGAGATCCCCGTCTTCTACTTCTCGAACCCGGCTGCGATCTACGGGCCCGAGCAGGACGTGCCCTATCCGGACGGGACGGCAGAGCTCGACTACGAGCTCGAGGTCGCCGCGATCGTCGGCGCCGAGGGGAAGATCGGCGGCTTCACGGTGATGAACGACTGGTCGGCGCGCGACCTCCAGCGCGCCGAGATGCGCGTCGGGCTCGGGCCGGCGAAGGGGAAGGACTTCGCGACGAGCCTCGGCCCCGTCGTCGTCACACCCGACGAGTTCGACGGCTCCGAGGCGGAGATGGTCGCGCGGGTCAACGGCGAGGAGCGCTCGCGCGGCAACCTGCGCGACCTCTTCCACTCCTGGGACGCGATCGTCGCGCAGGCGGCGCGGAACACCCAGCTTCGGCCCGGCGACGTGCTCGGCTCGGGCACGGTCGGGACGGGCTGCATCCTCGAGCACGGCGACGGCCGCTGGCTGCAGCGCGGCGACGTGGTCGAGCTCGAGGTCGAGGGGATCGGCGTGCTGCGGAACACGATCCGCTGATGCGGGTCGCGGTCGTCGGAGCCGGGATCAACGGGGTCGCCGCGGCCTACGCGCTCGCGTGCGGCGGCGACGAGGTCACGCTCTACGAGCAGTTTCGGCTCGGCCACACGCGGGGCTCGAGCCACGGCACCTCGAGGATCTTCCGGCTCGCCTATCCGCAGGCCGAGTGGGTGAGGCTCGCGCAGGAGTCGCTTGCCGGCTGGCGCGCGCTCGAGGCCGACAGCGGCGAGACGCTGCTCGAGCTGAACGGGCTCGTCGAGCTCGCGCCGCCGGGGGTCGAGAGCTCGCGGGCCGCGCTCGAGGCGTGCGGCGCGCGCTTCGAGGAGACGAGTTCCCGGGCTTCGACGGCTCCGCGCTCTTCCAGCCGGACGCCGGGATCGTCCGCGCCGACCTGGCCCACCGCGCGTTCCTGGAGGGCGCGCTCCGCCGCGGCGCGCAGCCTCGTCGAGGAGGCACGGATCGAGCGGCTCGACGCGCTCGACGCCGACTCGGTCGTCGTGACCGCCGGCTCCTGGATCGGCCGCCTGCTCCCCGACCTGCCGGTCCGGCCGACCCGCGAGACCGTCTGCTACTTCCGGCTCGACGGCGTCCCGCCCTGCGCTGATCGAGCTCGGCACCGAGCGCGGCGAGGGCTTCTACGCGCTCCGCGACCCGGACGGCGGGATCAAGGCGGGGCTCCACCGGTCGGGGCCGAATGCCGATCCCGACGACGGCGGCGGGCCCGACCCGGAGATCGTCGCGCTCCTCTGCGCCTGGGTCGCCGCCCGCTTCCCCGGAGTCGATCCCGAGCCGACCCGGGTCGAGACGTGCTTCTACACGAACACCGAGGACGAGCGCTTCATCCTCGAGCGCCGCGGCAGGGTCGTCGTCGGCTCGGCCTGCAGCGGCCACGCGTTCAAGTTCGCGCCCGCGGTGGGCGAGCGGCTCGCCGCGCTCGCCCGCGGCTGAGGCGGGTTATCCTCCGCGCATGCCGTTCTACCAGCGCCTCGGCGAGGTTCCCCGCAAGCGCCACACGGTCTTCCGCGAGAACGGCACGCTCCTCACCGAGGAGGTGCTCGGCCTCGAGGGCTTCAGCGGCAACGAGTCGATCCTCTACCACCTCCTCTCGCCCTGCCGGATCCAGGAGCTCGGCCCGTTCGAGCCGATCGTGCGCGAGGAGTGGGTGCCCGAGGCCCACGCGCACCGGCACATGAAGACGATGGGGATCGAGCCCGGCGGCGACGCCGTCACCGGCCGGCGGCTCCTGATGTGGAACGACGACGTCGAGATCTCGCTCTGCCGCCCCGACGCGCCGATGGAGCGCTACTACCGAAACGGCGAGGGCGACGAGGTCGTCTTCGTCCACGAGGGCCAGGGCACCGTGGAGACGATCTTCGGCGACCTGCCCTACCGCCAGGGCGACTACGTCGTGATCCCGCGCGGGACGACCTACCGCTTCGTCCCCGAGGGCGAGCAGCGCTACCTCGTCTTCGAGTCGCCCGGCCTGATCGAGATCCCGCGCCGGTACCGCAACGAGTACGGGCAGCTGGTCGAGGGCGCGCCCTACTACAACCGCGACATCCATCCGCCGACCGAGCTCAACACGCACCGCGAGCGCGGCGAGTTCCCGCTCACCCTGCGCGTGCGCGGCGGCTACCAGAGCTACGTGCTGGACTACCACCCGTTCGACGTGGTCGGCTGGGACGGCTACCTCTATCCCTGGACGTTCTCGATCCACGACTTCGAGCCGATCACCGGCCGCGTCCACCAGCCGCCGCCCTCGCACCAGACCTTCCAGGGCCAGAACTTCGTGATCTGCTCGTTCTGCCCGCGCAAGCTCGACTTCGACCCCGAGGCGATCCCGATCCCGTACCACCACTCGAACCTGCAGTCGGAGGAGATGATCTATTACGTCTCCGGCAACTTCGGCTCGCGCAAGGCGGTCGAGGTCGGCTCGGTCACGCTGCATCCCTCGGGCCTGACGCACGGGCCGCACCCGGGGCTCGCGGAGCGCTCGATCGGCGTCACCGAGACGCACGAGCTCGCGGTGATGTGCGACACGTTCCGGCCGCTCAGGCTGACGACGTTCGCGCGCGACCTCGACGACGGCACGTACTGGAGCTCGTGGAGCGAGGAGGTCGCCCCCGGCGCGACGCCCGACGACGACCCGGCCGGGCTCACCTCGCACTTCTGAGCGCTCACTCCGCCTTGTTGAACTCGTAGATCGCGAGCGCCAGCATCGCCGTCCCGATCGCGGCGACGAGGAGCAGCTCGAACGACACGGGCAGGCGCCACCCGTCCCAGTGGATCGCGGGGTCGAGCGCGAGCTTGACCTTGGCCGGCGCCGCGATGTGCGCGAAGACGGCGCGGCGCATCGGATCCACGCCGTAGCTCAGCGGGTCGAGCCTCGTCGCCGTTCCCAGCCAGACGGGCAGGCGACTCGCCGGAAAGACCGCGCCCGAAAGGAAGAACAACGGCAGGACGACGAACTGCATGATCGCCTGGAAGGAGTCGATCTGCTTCATCCGGCTCGCGAGCAGCATCCCGAGCGCGGTCAGCGTGGCCGCGAGGAGCGCCATCTCGCCGAGCAGCGTGAACATGAGCGCGGGCGAGTAGGGCACGTGGACGAGCGCGGCGAGCAGGAGGATCACACAGCCCTGGAAGGTGGCAACCGTAGCGCCTCCGGCGCACTTGCCGACGACGATCGCCCCGCGCCGCACCGGCGCGACGAGCATCTCGCGCAGGAAGCCGAACTCGCGGTCCCAGACGATCGAGATCGCCGAGAACAGCGCCGTGAAGAGCACCGTCATCGCGATCACGCCCGGGAACATGAACGTGCGGAAGTCGACGCCGGGGCTCGAGGGCATCATCCTCGACAGCCCGGTGCCGAGGACGAAGAGGAAGAGCACCGGCTGCATCAGCGAGGTGACCATCCGCAGGCGGTTGCGGGAGAAGCGCAGCAGCTCGCGCCGCCAGACCACGCGCACCGCGCGGAGGTCGTCGCGCAGCCCGCCGCCCGCCTCGCGGACGGCCGCGACCGGTGCTGTCGAGGCGGCCATCGTCAGCGGCCCCGGTGGGCGCGCACGAACGGCGCGGAGCGCATCCGGTCCTCACCGGATGCCTCGGCGTCGCGGATCGTGCGGCCCGTGTAGGTCATGAAGACGTCGTCCAGGGTCGGGCGCGAGACGCGGATCGAGCGGATCGGCAGCGTGAGCCCGGCGAACAGCCGAGGCACGAACTGGTCACCGCCGGCGACGTGGAAGGCGACGGCACCCTCGCTCTCGTGCGCCTCGATCCCGAAGCCCACCTCGAGCGCCGTCGATCGCGCCGGCCGGTCGTCGACCTGCAGCTCGATCCGGTCCTTGCCGATCGTCGCCTTGAGCGCGTCGGGGCGAGCCGCTCGGCCACCAGTTCGCCGTGGTCGATGATCGCGATCCGGTCGCAGTGCTCGGCCTCGTCCATGTAGTGGGTCGTCAGGAAGACCGTGATCGACTCGCGCGTGCGCAGCTCGTTGATGTAGCTCCAGATGTGGCTGCGCGTCTGCGGGTCGAGCCCGACCGTGGGCTCGTCGAGGAAGAGCACCCGCGGCGAGTGCAGCAGACCGCGGGCGATCTCCAGCCGCCGCTTCATCCCGCCGGAGAACGTCCGTACCAGGCTCGTGCGCCGGTCCGCCAGGCCGACCATCTCGAGCACCTCGTCGATCCGCGGCCCGACCTCGGCGCGGCGGACACCGTACAGCTCGGCATGGAAGCGAAGGTTCTCCGCCGCCGTCAGGTAGTCGTCGAGGGTCGTGTCCTGGAAGACGAGGCCGATCCTGCTGCGGACGCGCAACGGCTCGGCGACTACGTCGAACCCGGCGACCGACGCGTGCCCCGAGGTCGGGCGCACCAGCGTGCACAGGATCGAGATCGTCGTCGACTTGCCGGCCCCGTTCGGCCCCAGGAACCCGAACGTCTCGCCGGGCGCCACGTCGAAGGTCACGCCGCGCACCGCCTCCACCTGCTCGAAGCGCTTCGTCAGGTCGCGGACGGCGATCACAGCGTTGCCTCGGCTCGCAGACAGGCCCGGCAACGGCGCGGCGAGTGAGTGTCCGGTCATTCCGGCTCCGCTAGTGGACGATCAGCACGTCGCAGTGGGCGTGCTTGCCCACGGCCCCGCTCACGCTTCCGTGCAGGAGCCGGTCGAGGAAGTGGCGCTCGTGCGTGCCGACGACGATCAGGTCGGCGCCGCGGCGCGTCGCGAGCGCGACGATCGCATCGGCCGGCTCGCCGACCTCCAGGTCGTACTCGGCCTCGACTCCGCGCGTGGCGAGAAGCTCCTTGCGCGTGCTCGAGCTCGGCGCGGTGGCGCTCGGGCGGGTCGGCGGGGTCGTAGGGCCCGATCCCGCGCGCGGCTGCCCCGCTCGCGAGTGGGCGCACGATGCTCGTCACGATCAACGCGGCGCCGTCGGCCCGCGCGATCTCGGCGGCGCGCTCGAGGGCGCGCGTCGAGGCGTGGTCGCGCTGGTAGCCGACGACGACCGTCTCCCAGCCCATCGGACTAGTGCGCGAGCGGTCGGTGCGCCGGGTGCCAGGCGTGGCGCAGCGTCGAGCCGGCCCACAGGGCGACGGTGCAGATGACGACCAGCGCGAGGGCGGTCAGCGAGCCCATCGCGAGCGCCCAGAGCCCGAACAGGACCGACAGCGCCCCGATCGCGGCGAGCACCCTCGTCGACGTGTGTCTGCCCATCTCCTCGCCCGCGGTGCCCATCGTGCAGGCCCCGATCCCGAGCAGCAGCACCGCGCCGGCCGCCCAACGGTTGCTGGAGCCGATCAGCCAGACGTTCCACGACTGATGGGCCGCCGCGAAGACGAGCACAGCCAGTGCCGTCATCACGGTCGCGGCGGCGTCCTTCCAGGTGAGTGTCATTGCCTTCACCTCCTGCACCTGTGATCGCACCAAGCGGCGTGGCCTGCATCGGGGAGGACACCGATTCGGCTTCCGGGTTCTAGCGTGCGCTCAGGCGATCGCGTTCAGGATCAGGACGAAGACCGCGACCCCGACCGCGGTCATCACGATGCTCAGCACGACGAACCAGCCGACGGCGAGCCTCAGAGCCGGCGGCGTGGTCTTCCAGGCGAGGCCGACCACCGTACGACGGTCGATCATGGCCCGCCCGGGCCAGAGCTTCCCGACGATCCAGCCCAGCGGCGTCGAGGCGAAGCGCGCGCGCTCGGCGGCCCGGACGCGCTCCTGCCAGCGCGCGATCATCTCGTCGGCCTCCCGTCGGGCCGCGCGCTTGTACAGCGGCAACGCCTGCTTCCGGCTCCGCCAGAACTCGAGCGAGCGGCGTGCGTCCTCGAGCGGCGGCGGCGCCAGCAGCTCGTCGACGAGGACGAGATCCGCATCGTATGGAGCGCGCATCGCCACGCGTCAAGTCTAGCCTTGGCGAGCGATGCGCCTCGTGCTCGACTGGGACGGAACCGTGACCGAGCGGGACACGCTCGACCTCGTGCTGCGCGAGTTCGGCGATCCCGAGGTCTACCGGCAGGTCGAGCACGAGCTCGGGCGCGCCCTCTCGCTGCACGAGGTGATCGCACTCGAGTTCGAGACCGTGACCGCTCCGCTGCCCGAGGTCGAGGCCTGGCTGGTCGAGAACGTCCGCGTGCGGCCCGGGTTCCGCGAGCTGGTCGCCCGGCGCGCGCCGCTCGTCGTCTCCGCCGGCTTCCACGAGCTGATCGAGCCCGTGCTCGAGCGCGAGGGCGTCGAGGTCGAGCTCGTCGCGAACCGGGTGGACGCCTCGCCCGGCGGCTGGAAGGCGGTGTTCCGGGACACGGAGCCGTGCCCGGTCTGCGGCGAGCCGTGCAAGCGCGCCGCCCTGCCCGCCGGCGAGCCGTACGTCTACGCGGGCGACGGCTACTCCGACCGCTGCGTCGCGCTCGCCGCCGAGCGCGTCTTCGCGACGGGCTCGCTCGCGACCTACCTCGAGGGCCGAGGCGTCCCGTTCGAGCCGCTGACCGACTTCCACGAGCTCGAAACGCGTCTTACGTAGGAATTACGTCCGGCTGCGGAGCGGCTTACGTGCCGCAACAACAGTGCGTCCGCAATCCGAACCGAAAGGACCCCCTCCAATGTTCAAGAAGGCTTTCATCGTCGTCGCCGCGGTCGCCGCGATGGCACTCCCGGCGGCCGCGCTCGGCGACGGCGGCACCCCTGCTCCTGACCCCGGCGCGAAGGTCGCCGCGGCCCAGGCGAAGCTCGAGGCCCTGAAGGCGAAGTGCGACTCCTCGCCCGCAGGCCTCGGCCAGGTGCGCCAAGGTCGCGGCCCGCGTGCTCGACCGGCTCAACAAGATCTCCGCCCACATCGACACCCTCGAGGGCAAGATCAACAGCAAGTGCTCGGTGGCCACTCCGCCCGCGAAGTGCTCGCAGGCTCCGGCCATGCTCCAGAAGCTCGACGCGGCCAAGCAGGCCATCTCCCAGCTCGAGTCCTGGATCCAGGCGAACTTCTCCACCTCGGCTCCGGCCGCCGCGCCGGCGACCCAGTAGGCGATCGCCGCCCGGGAGCGGCACGCCGTCCGCGCTAGCGTGACGGCGTGCCGCTCCTTCGCCTACCCGACCCGTACAGCTTCGAGCTCTCGACCGAGCGCTTTCGCGCGTTCGGGACCGACCGGGCGAATCTCTGGCACGAAGGCGCCCTCTACCGCGTCGTCGCCGGGCGCGAGGTGCGGCTCGAGGCCGCGCCCGGAGGCGTGTGGGCCGAGCCGGCCGCCGGGCCCGAGATCGAGCACCTGCTCGGCGCGCAGTGGGATCTCGGCGCCTTCGCCGAGTTCGCGGCAGGGCTCGGCGACCCCGTGCTCGCACGCGCCGCCCGTGAGCTCGCCGGCTTCCGCCCGCCGCTCGCACCGGACCCGTTCGAGGCGCTCGTCACCTCGATCACCGCGCAGCAGGTCTCCCTCCACTCGGCCTTCGCGATCCGCAGCCGCCTGATCGAGCGCTACGGCGAGCCGGCGGAGCACGCGATCGCGTTCCCGACGCAGGAGCGGATCGCGGAGGTCTCCGAGGACGACCTCTTCGCGCTCGGCTTCTCGCACCGCAAGGCGGAGTACGTGGTCGGTCTCGCCCGGGCCGGGCTGGACTACGAGGCGCTCGCGGAGCTGCCCGACGACGAGGTCAAGGAACGGCTCACGGCCGTGCGCGGCCTCGGCGAGTGGAGCGCCGACTGGTACCTCGCACGGCACCTCGGGCGCCCGCACGCGTGGCCGGCCGGCGACCTCGGCGTGCGCAAGGCGGTCTCCGACCTCTACGCTGTCGCGGGCGACATCCGCGAGTTCGGCAGTCGCTTCCACCCGTTCCAGAACCTCGCGTGCAACTACCTCTTGCTCCTGCATCGAAACCCGTGACGATCCGCAAAGCCGACAAGACCGACCTCGACCTCCTGCGCGGGCTCTGGGACGAGTTCGAGGCCGAGCTCGAGCAGTACAGCGAGCGGCCCGATCCCGAGCCGGACCTCGAGCGCTACGTGACCGACGACGTCGCGCTCGTCGCCGAGGAGGACGGGCAGCCCGTGGGCTTCGCGCTGGCACGGCGCCGGGACGAGCACGTCGGCTACCTCAACTCCGTCTACGTGCGACCGGACTTCAGGCGAAACGGGGTCGGCCGCGAGCTGATGGCGGCCGCGTCGGCCGCGCTCGGCACCGAGGCGCTCTCGCTCCTCGTCCACGTCGCCAACGAGGAGGCGAGGACGGCCTACCGGCGGCTCGGCTTCCGCGACGAGGCGGTGCGCCTGGTGATCGAGGCGGAGAAGCTCGACGCGGCGCCGAAGGAGCCCTCGCGCGGGACGGTCTACGTCCAGACCGACGACGAGGGCGCGGTC
Source organism: uncultured Actinomycetes bacterium (assembly GCA_963746005.1). Lineage (GTDB taxonomy): Bacteria > Actinomycetota > Thermoleophilia > Gaiellales > Gaiellaceae > CAVQZA01. The sequence goes on from CAVUZM010000014.1 coordinate 175,669, forward strand.
GAGAAGGCGGTCGCCGGCTTCCTGCGGCGCCCCGCCACCGCGGTGTCGCCGCCGGTGAACGGCTGGGTCGCCGTCGACGACGACGCCTGCGACGGCGACAGCGACCTGCAGGGGCGGCTCGCGCGCGAGCTCTCCTACCGCATGGGCGTCGTGCTCGTGCTCCGGCTCGAGGAGAGCCAGGTCGTCCGCCTGATCACGCTCGACGAGGGGCGCATCGTCGACGAGTACCTCTCGGTGCCGGAGTTCTGGGGGCCGCTGCCGCCCGGCGACGTGATCGCGATGGGGATCAACCCGACCGTGGTCTCGCGCCTGACCGGGGCCGACGCGGCCTCGCTGCGCGCCGTCGCCCGCACCGCCGACTCGCCCGCCGACCTGCCGCCCGCGGCCGAGCTGTACGCGGAGCTGGCCTCCGTGCTCCGGGTAGCATCGGCACCGTGATCCTGTTCGACGCAGCCCGCTGCCCGTACTGCGCGCGCGCCAGGATCGTCCTCGCGGAGAAGGGCATCCCGTACGAGACGGTCGAGATCGACCTCTCCGACCGGCCGGCCTGGCTGTACGAGAAGAACCCGCGCGGCAAGGTGCCCGTGATCGAGGAGGACGAGTTCATCCTGCCGGAGTCGTCCGTGATCATGGAGTACCTCGAGGAGCGCTTCCCGGAGCCGGCGCTCCTCCCCGAGGACCCGGCCGACCGCGCCGCCGCGCGGCTCTGGATCTGGGACTTCGACCGGCGGCTCGGCGACGACTACTACGCGGCCCGCCGCGGCGACGACGGCGCGCACGAGCGCCTCATGGCGCGGCTCGCGGCGCTCGACATGTGGCTCGAGGGCCGGCGGTTCATGGCGGGCGGCGTCTACGGGCTCGCCGACATCGCATACCTGCCCTGGATCCTGCGCGGCCAGCAGCTCCTCGGTCTCGACCTCGCGCCGTTCGAGGCGCTCTCGCGGTGGCGCGACGAGCTCGTCGAGCGCCCCGCCGTCGCGGCCGAGCTCGGGCTCGTCGCAGCGCTGTGAAGCCCGTCGTCGACACCGCCTGGCTCGAGGGCGAGCTCGGCGCCGGAGACCTGTTCATCGGGGACGTGCGGGGGCCGAACGCGCACGCGCGCGGGCACGTGCCCGGCTCGAAGCCGCTCGTGCTCGGGTCGCCGCCGCCGATGTCCGACCGGGCCACGGTGGAGGCGCTCGCGGCCGAGATCGGCCTGCGGCTGCGCCGCCACGGCGTCACCGGCGAGGAGCGGCTCGTCCTCTACGACCGCGGCGACGGGGTCGGCGCGATGCCGACGGCGCAGCTCGCCGAGCTCGCCGGCCACCCTCGGGTCGCCGTTCTCCTCGGCGGCATCGCCGCCTGGACGGGGCCGCTCGAGACGGGGCAGGTCGAGCTCGAGAAGGTGCGCGTCGAGTGGACGCCGAACCTCGAGGCCCTGCCGACGCGCGACGAGCTGCTCGCCCGCCTCGAGGACCCGGAGCTGACCGTGCTCGACGTCCGCCGGCCCGAGGAGTACACCGGTCGCGCGGGCTCGGCGTGCGATCCGCGCCAGGGCCGCATCCCGGGCGCGCGCCACCTCGAGCTCCAGCTGCTGTACGGCGACGACGGGCTGCCGCTGCCGCCCGAGGAGCTCCGCGGGCTCGTCGGGCTGCCCGAGGGCGCGGAGATCGTCGCCTACTGCCACTCCGGCTCGCGCTCGGCGGCTGCGACCCTGGCCCTTCGCGCGGCCGGCTACAGCGCCCGCAACTACGCCGGCTCGTGGCACGAGTGGTCGCGCCACGAAGAGCTCCCGGCAGAAAAGGGCTAGGCCGCGACGGCGAGGAAGTCGGCGCACAGGCGGCGGCCGATCGCCTGCCACGCGTCGAGGTTGCGCTCCGTCTCGGCCGGCATCGACGGCGGCGGGACGTCCGGCTCCTCGGCCGTCCACGACTCGATCTGCTCGGCGGTGATCTCGGCGTGGAACTGGATCCCCCAGACCCGCGAGCCGAGCCGGAACGCCTGCGTGCAGACCGGGCTGCGCGCGAGCTCGACCGCGCCCGCCGGCAGGCCGTAGGTGTAGGAGTGCCACTGGAAGGCCGTGAACGAAGGCGGCAGGCCGCCGAGGACCGGGTCGTCGGCTGCATCTCCGGTCAGCTCGACCGGGAGCCAGCCGATCTCGGGCTCGGGCGCGGGCATCACGGGCGCGTGGGCGGCGCGGGCGAGGAGCTGCGCGCCGAGGCAGACGCCGAGCGTCGGCAGGCCGAGGTCGAGCAGCCGCTGCAGGAAGAGGGTCTCCTCGCGCAGCCAGGGGTGGTGGTCGTCCTGATGCGGGTGCATCGCGCCGCCGAAGACCATCACCGCGCCGTAGGAGTCGAGCGGCTCGGGGATGGGTGTGCCCCAGGCGAGGCTCCACTCGTCGAGCCGGTGCCCGCGCTCTCGCGCGACCTCGCCGAAGGTGCCGGAACGGCAGTCGTCGCCGTGGATCACGCCGAGAACGTCCATCGACGTGAGCGTAGCCGGGAGCGGGGCCTCGGCGGCCCCGCTCCCAGGCGTACGGACCTAGCTGACCTTGACCTTGACCGCCTTGGTCAGGACGGCGAAGGCCGGGACGGTCGCGGTGACGCACGGGCCGAGGCCCGGAGTGCCGGCCGGGATGGCCGCGCAGCCTGCCTGTCCGACCGGGACGTCGGGCGCCGCCGTCCCTGCGCGCAGGGTGTACGAGCCCTTCTTCAGCTTCGCCGTGAAGACGTAGCTGCCGGCGGCGTTGGTCTTGGCGACGCCGACCTTCTTCGCCCCGTTGAGGATCGTGACGGGGAACCCGGGGGCGGCCTGTCCGGCCAGGGTGACGCGGCCCGCGAGCACGGCCTTGCCCTTCCCGGCCTTGGCCGCGAGCGTGACCACCGGCTTGATGTCGAGCCCGAGCGCCGTGACGGTGCCGCCGGCGTTCGGAGTCGCGGTGCCCGGCACGTACGGCGTGAACTCGCTGATCCAGACCGGCAGCGTTGAGCTCGGGGCGCTGAAGACGCCGTCGACGGTGAAGTTCACGTCGAGCAGCTTGGCGCAGAGCGTCGCTGCGCACGCGGCCCCGACGTCCGGCGAGGCGAGGCAGGTGGCCATCACCGTCTTCACGCCGAGTGCGGCGAGCGATGCGGGCGCCGGATCGACGTAGACCGGGACGTTGAGCGTCTGGCCGGCCGCTGTGAGCAACCAGGTTCCAGACGGCCTGGTTGATCGACGCCTGGAGCACGCGACGTCGGTCGGCGAGGTGTACTTCGTCGGGTCGGCGACGACGACGCTGCCGGTGAGCGGGATGATCGCGTCCGGCGAGATCGCCCTGGCGTTGATGCTTGCCGTGACGGTGCCGATCGTCGTGCCCGGCGCCGCGGTGAGTGTCGCGGCCGACGGCGAGAGGATGTGGATCGCCGCCGTCGAGTCGTCGGTCTTCGCCGACGTGACATGGATCGTCGTCTTCGTGCCGGCCTGGCTTCCTGTCAGCGTCGGCGCGTACGCGGCGAGCGCGGAGGCTGCGGTCGCGACGAAGATCAGTCCGGTCACGAGGAGTGCGGCGGTGAGCGAGGGCTTGCGCATGGAGCTCCTTTCGGGAATGAGCTAGGAGTAAAGCATCAGGACTTGGCGGGAACGAGCGGCCCCTGCTGGACCCACTGGCCCTTGAGGTAGCGGAACAGCGCGGCCTGGTCCATCGGGAAGTAGTCGGTCGGCGAGGTGCGGAGGACGATCCCGGGGAGCAGGAACGGGTTCCCCGCCTCGGTCAGGTGCGTGGCCGCCTTGAGCAGGCTGTCGCGCGTGAGATTGCGGCCTGCCTTCTTCAGCACGTCGACCATCGTGTAGGCGACGGCCATCCCGTAGAAGTTGTAGACGTCGGTCGGGCGGCCCTGCGGGTCGTACTTGGCCATGATCTGTCGGTAGAGCGTCACCGCGGGGTCCTTCGCCCACTTGGCCTGGGTCGGATCCTTGACGAAGGCGATCGAGGTCGACCCGGCGGTCGTTGCGGGGCTCGTGCTCGCGGTCGCGATCTGCATGATCGTCGGCTCGATCGAGACCGAGCTGATGTAGACCTGCGGCTTCCAGCCGAGCTTCGCCATGTCGATGTACGACTTGATCGCGAAGAGCGGCGTCGCGAAGATCATGAACGTGTCGGCGCCGGCCCCCTTGAGGCGGGACACCTGCGAGGCGACGTCCGTGTCGGTCGGCTCGTAGCCGAGGGAGGCGACGATCTTCCCCTTGCCGCCGAGCCCCTTCTTCAGCCCGGCGACGAGGTCGTCGCCGAAGTCGCTGTTCTCGTAGAGGATGCCGATCTTCGCCTTCGGCCTCGTCGCGGCGATCTGGCGCCCGTAGATCGCGCCCTCCGCGCTGAAGCTCGGCAGGTAGCCCATCGTCCACGGGTACTGCTTGAAGTTGTTGAACGCGGACGCGCCCGTGCCGGCGAAGAGGCCAGGCACCTTGGCCTGGTTCAGGTACGGCTGGATCGCGAGCGCGTTCGGGGTGCCGATCGTGTCGAAGACCGCGAAGACGTTGTCCTGCTGGACGAGCTGTCGCGTGAGCTGGACGGTCTGGGCCGGGTCGTAGGCGTCGTCGTAGTACTTGTAGGTGATCGTGCGCCCGTTGACGCCGCCGTGGTCGTTGACCCAGGCGAAGTAGGCGGCGGCGCCGGGGCCGACGACACCGAAGGCGGCGGCCGGGCCCGTGAGCGGCACGGTGCCGCCGATCAGCACGTTCGTCGCGGTGACGCCCGGAGCGTCCTGGTGCCCGGCCGTCGCGGACGGGATGCCGACGGCGAGCGCGACGACGAGGAGCGCGAGCGCCCGTCTCATCCGGAGATCGGCTTCGCGAGCAGGGGGACCGTGAGCACGACCTTGCCGACGGTGAGCGTCGAGCCGTCGGGCACCGACGAGAAGTAGACGAGGTTGGAGATCGACTGCGCCGTCGAGGTCGCCGCGAGCGTGAGGCGCACCTTCGACCCGGCGGGCAGCGTGTCGGCCCAGAAGGCGAGGCGGATCGTGACCGGCTTCGGCGTCTTCGACAGCTTCAGCGGCACGCCGCCCTCGCCGAGCACGTAGTCCGAGCCGTCCGGAAGCCGGGCCGAGAGCACCGCGACGAGGTGGGGGAACGCGGTCCTCGTGGAGAGGGTGGCCGTGACGGTCGGCGAGCCGAACGTCTCCAGCAGGGCCTTCGGCGTCCTGACCGCGCGAACGACGCTCCCGGACGCGGCGATCGTGTTGGAGCCGGGCAGCGTGACCACGAGCCGCTTCGTCGGGGGCAGGCTCGGGTACGAGACGGTGCCCGCCTCCTTCCACGGCGACGGCGCGAGCTCGACCGGCTTGCGCTTGTCGATCCCGTTCGGCTCGTCCTTCAGAAAGCGCGCGAACCAGTCGCCGCCCTCGCCGAGCACGACAGAGATGTCCGGCCCGGGAAACGTCGACGGCGGGTGGCCGAAGTCGCCGATGTAGAGCCGCTTCGGCCCCTGCAGGAGCTTGTAGCCCTGCCAGGCCTGGTCGATGTCGAATGCGTAGTCGCGCCTGCCCTGGAAGAGGAACATCGGCGTCTTGACCGTGCTCAGCGCCTGGCGGCTCGAGCGCTGCAGCGCGAACGAGGTCACGTCCGAGTTGAGGTCGCTCTCGAGCGCCGGGCCCTTGATCGCCAGCACGTCGGGCGAGGTGCGGTCGGTCGGGACGGCCAGGAGGAAGCCGAAGATCAGCCCGGTCTTCGCGAGCCCCTGCGGCGCGAGCGCCGAGATCAGGTCGGTCCACGTCTCGACCACCTCACCGGCCGCGAACGGGATCCCGTCCACGATCGAGCGCCAGACGGCGCCGCCGCCGAGGGAGATGCCCCAGGCGCCGACGTGCTTGCCGTCGATCTCCGGCCGCGCGGTGAGCCAGGCGAACAGCGCCTTGAAGTCGGCGATCTCGCGCGGCCCGTCGAGGGAGAAGAGCCCGCCCGAGGTGCCGTGGCCGCGCGCGTCGAAGGTCATCACCGCGTAGCCCTCGTTCGCGAACGAGTTCTCGGCGAGCATGTTCATGTCCTGGCGCGTCCCGCCGAGGCCGTGGAACATCATGATCGCGGGGTAGCCCGCCGCCGGCTTCGGCGTCGTCGGCTCGTAGAGCGTGTAGGTGATCGCGACGCCGTCGTCCATCGTCACCGCGCCGTCGGTCTTGGTGAAGTTCGCCGCGTGCGCCACCCCCGGCATGGCGAGGAAGAAGGCGGTCAGTGAGACGACGAGCAAGCGCATGGGCGCGGAAAGGGTAGATGAAGGGTGCAAGCCGGGTGACGCCATACAATCGGGCGATGGATTCGCGCGCCATCGGCGTCTTCGATTCCGGGATGGGAGGCCTCACCGTCCTGCACGAGTGCCTCGTGACGCTGCCGCAGGAGGACTTCGTCTACCTCGGCGACGGCGCCCGCTTCCCGTACGGGCCGCGGCCGCTCGACGAGCTGCGCCGGTACGCGGCCGAGATCGGCGGCTTCCTCGAGGCCGAGGGCGTGAAGCTGATCGTGGCCGCGTGCAACTCGGTCACCTCGGCGGCGCTGCCCGAGCTCCAGACCGAGCTGAGCGTCCCCGTGATCGGCGTGCTCACGCCCGAGGCGCACGCGGCCGTGCAGGCGACCCGCAACCGCCGCGTCGGCCTCCTCGCCACGCAGGCGACGGTCGAGAGCGGCCGCTACGAGGCGCTCGTCCGCACGCTCGACGCGGGCGTCGTGCTCACCCCCGTCGCGTGCCCGCGGCTCGTGCCGCTGATCGAGAGCGACGACCCGTTCGGGCCCGAGACGACCGAGGCCGTGCGCGAGTACGCAGAGCCGCTCAAGCTCGCGGGCGTGGACACCGTGATCCTCGGCTGCACCCACTACCCGCTGATCCGGCCGATCCTCCAGCGCGTGTTCGGCCGCGACGTGACCCTCGTCTTCTCGGCCGAGGAGACCGCCCGCGAGACGGCCGAGACGCTCGCGCGCAAGGGGATCGAGAACGAGCCCGGACGCGAGGGCGCCTGCCGCTTCCTCACCACGGGCGACCCCGAGGCGTTCAGGACGATGGGCCGGCGCTTCCTCCAGCTGCCGATCGACGAGGTCGAGGACGTGACCATCCAAATGCTCATGAGCACAAGGTGACTCTTGAGAGCTGACGGGAGACGGCCCGACCAGCTCCGGCCGCTCGACCTCGTGCCGGACTTCCTCGAGCTCCCGCACGGCTCGGTGCTCTACTCGCAGGGGCGCACCCGCGTGCTCTGCACCGCCTCGGTCCAGGAGGGCGTGCCGCGCTGGCTCTACAACAAGGGCCGCGGCTGGCTCACCGCCGAGTACTCGCTCCTGCCCGCGTCCACCGGCGACCGCACCGACCGCGAGGCCTCGCGCGGGAAGCAGGGCGGGCGCACGATCGAGATCCAGCGCCTGATCGGCCGCTCGCTGCGCGCCGTGATCGACTTCGAGGCGCTGGGCGAGCGCACGCTCTGGCTCGACTGCGACGTGCTCCAGGCCGACGGCGGCACGCGCTGCGCCTCGATCTGCGGCGCCTACATCGCGGCGCATCGTGCGCTCGACCGGTTCGGGCTGAGCAAGGCGCTCACGGGCTCCGTCGCAGCCGTCTCGGTCGGGATCGTCGGCGGCGTGCCGGTGCTCGACCTCGACTACGCCGAGGACTCGACCGCCGACACCGACATGAACGTGGTGATGACCGGAGACGACCGCCTGATCGAGGTGCAGGCGACCGCCGAGCAGGAGCCGTTCTCGCGCGCGCTCCTCGACGAGCTGCTCGAGCTCGCGGCCGGCGGGATCGAACAGCTCGCCGTGGCCCAGCTCGAGGCCGCCGAGTCGCCCCGTGCTTAGCCTCACCTGGTGGGTGCTGCTCGGGCGGCTCTCGCTCGCGGCTGCGCTCGGTGCGGCGGTCGGCTTCGAGCGCGAGGTGCGCGAGCGCCAGGCGGGGCTGCGCACGCACATGCTCGTCTCGCTCGGCTCGGCGCTCTTCACGATCGTCTCGGCCTACGCGTGGACGGGCTTCAGCTTCGGTCACGGCTCCGGCCTCGCGTACGACCCGACGCGGATCGCCGCGCAGATCGTGACCGGGGTCGGCTTCCTCGGCGCGGGCGCGATCATCCACGAGGGGCACTTCGTGCGCGGGCTGACGACCGCGGCGAGCCTCTGGATCGTGGCCGCAGTCGGGATGGCCGTCGGTGCCGGCTACTGGCTGGCAGCGCTGATCACGACGTTCCTCGTCCTGTTCGCGCTCTGGCCCTTGCGGCTCGCGATCTACCCGCTGCTACTGCGCCTCCGCCCCGAAGAGGTCGTGCTCTACGTCGAGCTGGGCGAGGGCGAGGGCGTCGCCGGCGTCGTCTCAGCGCTCGAGAACGCTGGTGGCAATGTCCGCTCGATCGAGTTCGAGGAAGAGGCCGGGAAGCGGATGCTGGCCCTCGAGGTGGACTTCCCGCCGGGGGCGCGCGAGGGGGCGGTCGCGAAGCTGTCGGACGTCGAGCACGTCACGGGGGCGCGCTGGAGCCGGTAGTCGCCTTCCTCTGCTCGCGCAACGCGAACAAGGCGCGCGAGCTCGAGCGGCTGCTCCCCGGCTGGCGGGTCTCCCCGCTCGAGGCGGACGGCTATCCGGACGAGACCGGGGCGACCTACTACGAGAACGCGCGCGGGAAGGCGCTCTACGGCCGCTCGGTCGGCGACCCGCGGGCGTGGATGATCGGCGAGGACTCGGGGATCGAGGTCGACGGTCTCGGCGGCGCGCCCGGGCTCGAGTCCGCCCGGCTCGGCGGCGACGATCCGGTCGGCTGGCTGCTCGCCGCGCTCGAGGGCGCACAGGGCGAGGATCGCTGCGGGCGCTACGTCTGCGAGCTGGTCGCGGTCTCGCCGTCCGGTGAGGAGGTGCGCGGCACGGGCGTGCTCGACGGGACGATCGCCGAGGCGCCGCGCGGCACGGAGGGCTTCGGGTACGACCCGGTCTTCGTCCCCGAGGGCGAGACCCGGACGGTCGCCGAGCTCGGGAACGAGTGGAAGGCGCAGAACTCGCACCGCGCGCGCGCCGCGCGGGCGTTCCTCGCCGCGCTCAACACTGCTTAACGGGCGCCGAGCAAAGCGCTCAACCTTCCGCCGGTACAACGTTCGCCGTGCGCCGATACGGGCTGATTCCGCTGCTCGCGCTCGTCCTGCTCGCGCCGCTTGCCGCGAGCGCCGATCCGGGCACGCCGCTGCCCGGGTTCACGCTGTTCAAGACCGGGGTCGGCGGCGGCACGATCTGGCGAGGGCCGATTCCCGGCGGCCTGCAGCCCGCCCTCGTCTACCTGCCCCCGGGTTACACGACCTCGGCCCGGTATCCGGTCGTCTACCTGCTGCACGGGATGCCGGGTGACTCGAGGGAGTACGCGGACTCGCTCGGCCTCGCGAACCTCGCCGACGGGCTGATCGCCGACGGGACCGTGCGGCCGTTCATCGCCGTGCTGCCGACGGCCGGCCCGGATCCGCACTACAACGGCGAGTGGGCAGGTCCCTGGGAGCGCTACGTCGTCACCCAGGTCGTCCCGTGGACGGACGCGCACCTGTCGACGATCGCGACTCGGGAGGGCCGCACCCTCGCCGGCCTCTCGGCCGGAGGCTTCGGCGCGATCGACATCGGGCTCCGGAACCCGACGCTGTTCGGGACGCTGGAGTCCTGGAGCGGCTACTTCAAGCCCTTCCACGACGGTCCCTTCACTCACGCCTCGCCGAGCTGGCTCGAGTGGAACACGCCCACGATCGTGGTGAAGCGGTTCGCCCCTCGGCTCGCCGCGCTCGGCACGCGCTTCTTCCTCTCGACCGGGCCCGGTCACGGCCACATCCACAGCAGCGACACGCTCGCGTTCGATCGTCAGGTCGCGGGACTGGGCCTCACCCAGCGGTACTGGTCGTATCCGACCAAGACAGGCATGTACGAGGCGCAGCTCGAAGCGGGACTGCGCTACGCCCTCGGCGCCTCGGTGCCGACCTCGCGCCGCGCCGCCCACCAGTTCACCTCGGCGCCCATCACCATCACGTTCGCCATCACGTAGAGCCACACGAGCAGCAGCACGCCGCCGCTGAACGCGCGCAGGGTGGGGTTCAGGCTCGAGAAGCGGATGTAGAGCGGCAGGATCTGGAACGTGACCTCGAGCAGGATGGTCGCGGCGACGGCTCCCGGCAGCACCTCGCGCACCGTCATGTCGGGCACGTTCGGGAGCAGCCGGTAGATCGAGATGAGGAAGAGGAAGACCGCGATCCCCGAGATCAGCACCGAGATCCCGTAGGCGGCGACCCCGTTGTCGGTCACGGCAGGCGCGTAGCGCTTCAGCATGCTGTCCCCGACCGAGGCGACGATCAGGCCGAAGAACAGCACCGCGAGCGTGCCGACCATGAACGCGAGCGCGAGCCCCTTCCCGCTTCAGGAAGCCGCGGTTCGGCCGGCCGTAGACGATGTTGAGCGCCGACTCGAGCACGCTGAACAGCGACAGCGACGTCCAGACCAGCACGAGCGCGCCGACGATCCCGAACGCGGCCGCGTTGTCCTGGAGCGTCTGCACGACGCTGATCAGCGTCGTCACGGAGCTCTCGGGGAACGCGTGGCTGAGCTCGGTCACGAGGTAGCTCGACTCGTTCGCGCGGCCCGTGAAGCCGAGCAGCGACAGCGTCAGGAAGAGCAGCGGCACGAACGAGAGGAGCGCGAAGTACGCGATCATCGCGGCGAGGTGCGTGCCGCGGTCGGTGAAGAACTTCGCCACGAGCTTGCGTTTGCGCAGTCGCACGACGGGCAGTATCGCCGGTGTAGGCTTGGACCCTGATGGAAGCCGCGCAGGCACTGGCCGATCTCACCGAGATCTCGACGCAGATCAAGGCTGCGGCGCTCTTCCGCACCGACGGCTCGGTCGACGCGTCCACGCTCGCCGACGGCGCGCGCTTCGTCGAGGCCGCGCGCGCGCTGCTCTCGGCCGCCGACGGAGTCCGCACCGAGCCGCTCGTCCAGCTCGAGGCCGCGACCGCCGACGGAAGCGTCTTCGTCGTCCGCGACGGCGAGCGCCTCGTGGCGGCCGTGACCGGGCCGGAGCCGACGGTCGGGCTCGTGTTCTACGACCTCAAGAGCTGCCTCCGCTCCAGCGCCGAGAGCGAGGAGCCCGAGAAGCCGAAGCGGGCGCCGAAGCGCAAGCCGAAGGAGGAGGGCGGGAACGGTGAGGCGTAAGCTCCTCGTCCTGCTCGCGGCGGTCGGCGCCGTGCTCGCGAGCGTCGCGTTCTTCCGTCGGAGCGGCGCGCGCCGGGAGCGGGTCGACCTCTACTTCGCCGACGGCTCGATGGTCTCGCTCGGCGAGGGCCCGGACGCCGAGCGGCTGCTCGCGCTCGGCCGCACGACGCTCGACGCCGCGCGTTGACCGACGCAGAGCTCCGCGCCGCGATCAGGGAGCACGCCTACCTCGAAGGCGACTTCGTGCTCCGCTCGGGCCGCCGCTCTCGCTACTACCTCGACAAGTACCGCTTCGAGACGCGGCCCGATCTGCTCGCCGCGATCGGCGAGCGCATCGCCGCCGCCGCGCGCGAGCACGAGCCCGAGGCCTCGCGGCTCGCGGCTCCGGCGCTCGGCGCCGTCGCCCTCGCCGCCGCCGCCTCGCTCTCGTCGGGCAAGCCGTTCGTGATCGTGCGCGAGGCGGCGAAGGGCTACGGCACCGCGAACCGGCTCGAGGGCGTCTACGAGGAGGGCGAGCTCGTCTGCCTCGTCGAGGACGTCGTGACCTCGGGCGGAGCCCTGCTGGAGGCCGTCGAGGCCGTCCGCGAGGCCGGGCTCGTCGTCCGCACGGCGGTCTGCGTGGTCGACCGCGAGGAGGGCGGCGCCGACGCGCTCGCGCGCCATGCGGTCCGCCTGCGGCCGATCTTCCGTGCGGCCGAGATCGCGGACGCCTGAAAAAGTGCCGCAAAACGGCTTGGTTGAGCGCATCCGAGGCGCCTGTTAGTCTCAGAAGCTGGATCTCGACCTCAACAGCAGGAGGGACACGTGACAAAGCAGGAGTTCGTCGATCAGGTCGCTTCACGGAGCGGGCTCTCGCGCCGCGACGCGGGAAAGGCCGTCGATGCGGTCCTCGAGGCCATCACCGACTCCCTGAAGAGGCGCGAGGATGTCGCTTTCACGGGGTTCGGCAAGTTCACGACGCAGGCCCGTGCGGCGCGCGAAGGCGTCAACCCGCGCAATCCGTCGCAGAAGGTTCACATCCCCGCAGCAACCGTGCCGAAGTTTTCCGCCGGCAGCCAGCTCAAGGCCGCCGTCAAGGGCGGCTGAGAGAGCCCGTCCCTCCTTCAAGCACGATCTCGACGGGGGCCGCGACGCGGCCCCCGTCGTCGTTCTCACCGTCTACGCTAGGGAGCCGATGGCGCAGGACGCGCAGACCACGACCCCGGCCGCCACGGCGCTCTTCCCCGACCGGCTCGTGGAGGCCGTCGGGCGCAAGCGCAGCCAGCTCCTCGTCGGGCTCGACCCGCGGGTCGAGCTGCTGCCGCTCGAGCTGCGCGGCGATGTCCACCTCGGCCGGCCGTACGCCGCCGACGCGGTCACGCGCTTCTGCCGCGGCCTGATCGACGCGGTCGCACCGCACGTCGTCGGCGTGAAGCCGCAGGTCGCGTTCTTCGAGGCGCTCGGCGCCGACGGGATGAAGGCGTTCGAAGAGGTCTGCGCCTACGCGCGCACCGCGGGGCTGCTCGTCCTCGCCGACGTGAAGCGCGGCGACATCGGCTCGACGGCCCGCGCCTACGCGGCCGCCTACGTCGAGCCGCGCGGCGACGAGCCGCCGCTCGCCGACGCGGTCACCGTCAGCCCGTACCTCGGCCGGGACGCGCTCGAGCCGTTCTTCCAGGCGTGCAGGCTGCACGGGGCCGGCGTCTTCGTCCTCGTCAAGACCTCGAACGCGGGCGGCGCCGACATCCAGGACCTGACGCTCTCGGACGGGCAGCCGCTCTGGCACCACGTCGCGGGGCTCGTGCGCGAGTGGGGCGAGGAGCTCGTCGGCGAGGACGGCCTCTCGAGCGTCGGCGCGGTGATCGGCGCCACCCATCCGCGCGCCGTCGGCGAGGCGCGCCGGCTGATGCCGCAGGCGCCGTTCCTGCTTCCCGGCTTCGGTGCCCAGGGCGGGACCGCGGCCGACGTCGCGCGCGCGTTCACGAGCGGCCCCGCGAGCGCGCTCGTCTCCGCCTCGCGCTCGATCATCTACGCCTATCGCGACGTCGAGCTCGACTGGCGCGCCGCGGCCGGCGCCGAGGCCGCGCGCACCGCGCGCGAGGTCTGGTCGGTCTCGGGCTGGTGAGCCCCGAGACCCGCCGGCGCATCGTCTACTGGGGCGCGCCCGTCGCGTTCCTCGCGCTCGTCACGCTGCGTCGTCGCTGCCATGCTGGTTGCAGACGTGCCGAGCGGCGAGTAGGGGCGGCCCTGGAGGAAGGAGGGCCCGCCCCTACCCAACGTCCGCAGTCGGCGTGCCCTCGGACGCGTCTGCGGCGCGCGCCTCGGGCGAGAGGAGCGGAGGGGACGCTCCGTCTGCCGTGCTGACTCGAGTAATCGCACAGAGGCGTTGCCTCGTCATCCCCCGCACGGGTGATCCACGATGACAAAAGTAGTGAGCGTGGCAGGTACAGTGCCCTCCGTGCCGCTCCGGCTCATCGTCGCCGCCGTCGCGATCTCGCTCGTCCTTCCCGCTCTGGCGCTCGCCGCGCCGCCCAATCCGGAGGCGCGTGCGTTTCTCGTCGTCAACGCCTCCACGGGTGAGGTGCTGGCCTCGCGCGCCCCGCACGCGAGGGTGCCGATCGCGAGCATCACGAAGCTGATGACGGTGCTGGTCGCGCTCGAGCACGCGAAGCTGAGCGACGTCGTGCGCGTCGACCGCAACGCCGCCAGGGTGGGCGAGTCGACGATCAACCTGCGCGCGGGCGAGCGGATCTCCGTCCACGACCTCGTCGCCGCCTCGCTGATCCAGAGCGCCAACGACGCCGCCGTCGCGCTGGCCCGCTACGTCGGCCACGGCTCGACGCCGGCCTTCGTCGCGCTGATGAACGCCAAGGCGCGAGAGCTCGGCCTCCACGACACGCACTTCGTGCGGCCGGACGGGCTCGACGAGCCGGGCGAGGTCTCGAGCGCCGCAGACGTCGTCAAGCTCGCCGAGGTCGCGATGCACAACCCCACGATCAGGCGGATCGTCGGGGAGCGGACCGCGATCATCTCCGGCGGCCGCCACCTGACGACGTGGGACGACCTCCTCGGCACCTTCCCGGGCCTGATCGGCGTGAAGACCGGGCACACGGACAACGCCGGCTGGTGCCAGGTCGCGGCGGTCCGCGGCGACGGCCTGACCGTCTACACGGCGATCCTCGGCAGCCCGAGCCGCAGCCGCCGCAACTCGGATCTCAGCCTGCTCCTCGCCTGGGGCCTCTCCCGCTACCGCGTCACGCCGCTCGTGCAGACCGGCCGCCCCTATGCGAGCGCCGGGATCGGCTACGGCCGGACGCCCGTCGCGCTCGTCGCGCAGCGGCCCGTCGTCCGCTCCGTCCGGCTGGGCCGGCCGTTCGTGGAGCGCGTCACGGCGCCTGCGGTGCTCTCCCTGCCGGTGAGGGCGGGGCAGGTGCTCGGCGAGGTGCGCGTGTACCAGGACGGGCGCCTCGTCGGGAGCCGTCCGCTGGTCGCCGCGCGGTCGGCGTCGCGGCCGGGCCTCCCCGCACGCGTAAGGTTCTACGCCGGCAGGACCGTTCATCATCTCTGGGGGTGGGTTACGTGATCGTCACGGTGACGCTCAACGCGGCGATCGACCGCACGCTGGCAGTGCCGAGCTTCCAGCTCGGCCATCGCCACCGCGCGAGCCAGGGTCTGACCCTCGCGGGCGGCAAGGGGATCAACATCGCGCGCGCGCTCAAGCGGCTCGGCCTTCCCGTCGTGGCGACCGGGCTCGTCGGCGGCCGCACCGGGACGCGCATCGTCGAGGAGCTGACCGCCGAGGCGATCCTGAACGACTTCGTCCGGATCAGCGACGAGTCGCGCACCTCGACCGCGGTCGTCGACCCGACGAGCTCCACGTACACCGAGATCAACGAGTGGGGCCCGGCCGTGCTCGAGAGCGAGCTCGAGATGCTGCTCGAGAAGCTCGCCTACCTCTCGCGCGGCGCCGACTTCGTCGTCTTCGCCGGCACGCTGCCCCGCGGCGTCGCCGACGGCTTCTACGCCGACGCGATCCGCGAGCTGAACCGGACCGGCGTGCGCACGGTGCTCGACTCCGAGGGCGAGCCGCTGCGGCTCGGCGTCGAGGCCGAGCCGTTCCTCGTCTCTCCCAACCAGGAGGAGGCCGAGGGGCTCGTCGGCCAGGAGTTCTCCGAGCCCGAGGACTTCCGCATGGCGCTCGAGACGATCGCCGAGCAGGGCGCGCGCAACGTGCTGATCAAGGGTGAGACGGGCTGCTTCGCGCTGCTCCACGAGGAGCGGCGCACGCGGCTGCTCCACGCCCTCACGCCGCGGCTCGAGGCCGTCTCGGTGGTCGGCGCGGGCGACGTGCTGCTCGCCGGCTTCATCGCCGCCAGGCTCGAGCAGCGGCCGCTCGAGGAGGCGCTCCAGGCCGCGGTCGCCGACCGGCGCGGCCTCGATCCTCGAGGTCGGCGCCGGCCGCTTCGACCCGCGCGAGGCCGCGCGCCTGATCGGCACGGTGCGCGTCGAGGAGCTCGAGCCCGTCGCCGCCGACTAGGTCCGTCCCCGGGCGGTGCTAGGATTGCCGTCCAGTTGAGAGTCGGTACGGACAACGGAGAATCGTGAGCCCAGGCGAGAAACACGCGCCTGGGCTTCGTGCATAGAGGGGAGCCT
This sequence comes from uncultured Actinomycetes bacterium, assembly GCA_963746005.1. Classification (GTDB taxonomy): domain Bacteria; phylum Actinomycetota; class Thermoleophilia; order Gaiellales; family Gaiellaceae; genus CAVQZA01. The sequence goes on from CAVUZM010000014.1 coordinate 191,456, forward strand.
TTGGTGGACGTCGAGCGCGGACTGACGATCGAGGACGGGGCCCAGGGATGGGCCGAGAAGTTCGTCAGGCAGGGCCTCACCTTCGACGACGTCCTGCTGCTCCCGGCCGAGTCCGCGGTCCTGCCGAACGACGTCTCGACCGCGACCCGGCTCACCCGCTCGATCACGCTCGAGCTCCCGATCGTCTCGGCCGCGATGGACACGGTCACCGAGGCCAGGCTCGCGATCGCGCTCGCACGCGAGGGCGGGATCGGGATCGTGCACCGCAACCTCTCGATCGCGGACCAGGTGGCCGAGGTCGACAAGGTGAAGCGCTCCGAGTCGGGGATGATCGTCGAGCCCGTCACGCTGCGGCCCACCGACCGCGTCGTCGACGCGCTCGGGCTGATGGAGCGCTACCACATCTCCGGCGTGCCGATCGTCGACGAGCACGAGATCCTCGTCGGCATCCTCACCAACCGCGACCTGCGCTTCGAGGACGACGTCGCCCAGCCGGTCTCGGCCCTGATGACCAGCCGGAACCTCGTCACGGCGCCCGTCGGGACGACGCTCGCCGAGGCCGAGGAGATCCTCCACCGCAACAAGATCGAGAAGCTGCCCGTGGTCGACGCCGACGGGCGGCTCAAGGGCCTGATCACCGTCAAGGACATCCAGAAGCGGATCGAGTACCCGCTCGCGACGAAGGACGAGCGCGGCCGGCTGCGGGTCGGCGCGGCGGTCGGCGTCGGCTCCGACGCGCTCGAGCGCGCCGCGGCGCTCGTCGAGGAGGAAGTGGACGTGATCGTCGTCGACACGGCGCACGGCCACTCGCGCGCCGTGCTCGAGATGGTGCGCGCAGGTCAAGTCCCGCTTCGAGATCGAGGTGATCGCCGGCAACATCGCCACCGCCGAGGCGGCCGAGGCGCTGATCGAGGCGGGCGCGGACGCGTTGAAGGTCGGCGTCGGGCCGGGCTCCATCTGCACGACGCGCGTCGTCGCCGGGGTCGGCGTTCCGCAGGTCACCGCGGTCTACGACTGCGCCCAGGTGGCGGCCCGCTACGGCGTGCCGGTGATCGCCGACGGCGGGGTCACCTCGTCGGGCGACGTCGCGAAGGCGCTCGCGGCCGGCGCCGACGCGGTGATGCTCGGCTCGCTCCTCGCCGGCGTCGACGAGACCCCGGGCGACGTGGTCCTCTTCCAGGGCGAGCGCTTCAAGGAGTACCGCGGGATGGGCTCGCTCGGCGCGATGAAGGCGCGCGGGTTCTCGAAGGACCGCTACTTCCAGGGCGACGTCGAGGACGTCGAGAAGCTGATCCCCGAGGGGATCGAGGCGCGCGTCCCGTACAAGGGGCCGGTCGCGACCACGCTGCACCAGCTCGTCGGCGGCGTCCGCCAGGCGATGGGCTACTGCGGCGCGGCGACGATCGAGGAGCTGAAGCAGGCTCGGTTCGTCCGCATCACCTCGGCCGGGCTCCGCGAGAGCCACCCGCACGACATCATGATCACGAAGGACGCCCCGAACTACAGGCGGCCGTGAGCGCGGAGGTCCTCCGGCTCCCGTCCCGCGAGCCTCTGCCGGAGGAGCGCCCCGTCCTCGTCGTCGACCTCGGCGGCCAGTACTCGCAGCTGATCGCGCGCCGCGTGCGCGAGGCGCGGGTCTACTCGGAGCTCGTCTCGCACGCGGTCACCCCCGCCGAGGTGCGCGCGCGCAACCCGTACGCGCTGATCCTCTCCGGCGGCCCGGCCTCGGTCTACGCCGACGGGGCGCCGCGGGTCGATCCGGCCATCTTCGAGCTCGGCGTACCGACGCTCGGCATCTGCTACGGGATGCAGCTGATGGCGCAGGACCTCGGCGGCCGCGTCGACCGCACCGGCGTCTCGGAGTTCGGCAAGACCTCGCTCGAGACCGAGGGCGAGGGCGCGCTGTTCGCCGGGCTGCCCGTCGAGCAGACCGTCTGGATGAGCCACCGCGACTCGCGTCGTCGCGCCGCCCGCGGGCTCCCGTGTCGTCGCGGGCTCGCCCTCGACCCCGATCGCCGCGTTCGAGGACCCGGCGAAGAGGCTCTACGGCGTCCAGTTCCACCCCGAGGTCGTGCACACGCCCTACGGCCAGGACGTGCTGAAGAACTTCCTCTACGGGATCGCCGACGCGCCGCCCGCGTGGACGCCCGCCGCGGTGATCGAGGAGCAGGTCGAGCGGATCCGCGCGCAGGTCGGCACCGACCGCGTGCTCTGCGGGCTCTCCGGCGGCGTCGACTCCGCGGTCGCGGCGCTGCTCGTCTACAAGGCGGTCGGCGACCAGCTCACCTGCGTCTTCGTCGACCACGGGCTGCTGCGCGAGAACGAGGGCGAGCAGGTGGTCGAGACCTTCGGCGGCCACTTCAAGGTTCCGCTCGTCGCGGTCGACGCGGAGGAGCGGTTCCTCACGAGGCTCGCCGGGGTCGAGGAGCCCGAGGAGAAGCGGATGATCGTCGGCGAGGAGTTCATCCGCGTCTTCGAGGAGGAGGCGGCGAAGCTCGGCGACGTGCGCTGGCTCGTGCAGGGGACGCTCTACTCCGACGTGATCGAGTCGGGCGGCACCGACGGCGTCGCGGCGAAGATCAAGACGCACCACAACGTCGGCGGCCTGCCGGCGGACATGAAGATGGGGCTCGTCGAGCCGCTGCGCCTGCTGTTCAAGGACGAGGTGCGCCGCGTCGGCGAGGAGCTCGGGCTGCCCGAGCGCAGGGTCTGGCGCCAGCCGTTCCCCGGCCCGGGGCTCTCGATCCGGATCATCGGCGAGGTGACGCGCGAGCGGCTCGAGACTGCTGCGCGCGGCCGACGCGATCCTGCAGGAGGAGGTGCGCAAGGCCGGGCTCTACCGCGAGCTCTGGCAGTCGTTCGCGGTGCTGCCCGCGATCCGCTCGGTCGGCGTGCAGGGCGACGAGCGCACGTACGCGTACCCGATCGTGATCCGCGCGGTCACGAGCGAGGACGCGATGACCGCCGACTGGGCGCGGCTGCCCTACGACCTGCTCGACACGATCTCGAGCCGGATCGTCAACGAGATCCCCGGCGATCAACCGCGTCATCCTCGACATCTCGTCGAAGCCGCCGTCCACGATCGAGTGGGAGTAGTCGAGGAGCTCGCCGCCGCGCGGATCGGGGCGACGTTCAACCAGTACGCGGAGTCGGCGCTCCTGCGGGAGCGGCTCGGCGAGTACCTCGAGACGCGCCGGGACGCGCCGCTCCTGCTCGTCGGCGAGGCCGCCGGCTACCGCGGCGCGCGCGTCTCCGGGATCCCGTTCACCTCCGAGCGGCAGCTGACGGGAGCCGGCCCCGCCGAGGCGACCGCGACCGTCGTCCACCGGGTGCTCGCGGAGCTCGGGCTCGAGGAGGACGTCCTGCTCTGGAACCTCGTCCCGACCCACCCGCACCGGCCCGGGAACCCGTCGTCGAACCGGCCGCCGACCCAGCGCGGAGATCCGCGCGGGCCGGCCCTTCCTCGACGCGCTCGCCGCCGGGAGGCAGGTCGTCGCGGTCGGGCGCCTCGCGCAGCGCGCGCTCGGTGGGCCCTACGTGCGCCACCCCTCGCACGGCGGTGCAGCTGCGTTTCACCGTGCCCTGCTACACTTCTGCGCCGGCGGGCCTGAGCCCGTCGCCCCCTTGCTATGAAGACCTGGAATGCAAAACCGGGCGAGGTCGCCCGAAACTGGTACGTCGTGGATGCCGACGGCAAGACGCTCGGTCGTCTCGCCACGGTCATCGCGACGACCCTGCGCGGCAAGAACAAGCCGCAGTACACGCCGCACATCGACACGGGCGACTTCGTCGTCGTCGTGAACGCCGAGAAGATCGCCGTGACGGGCCAGAAGCTCGACCAGAAGCTCTACCACCGCCACTCGGGCTATCCCGGCGGCCTCCGGACGCGCACCCTGCGCGAGCAGCTCGACCGGCAGCCGACCGAGGTGCTGCGGAAGGCCGTCAAGGGGATGCTCCCGCGCAACCGCCTGTCGCGCGCGCAGCTCACCAAGCTCAAGATCTACGCCGGGCCCGTGCATCCGCACGAGGCGCAGGCGCCCAAGCCGCTTCCGTTGGAGGACTGACCCGCATGGCAGAAATCGCCCAGTATCTCGGCACCGGCAAGCGGAAGACCTCCGTTGCACGCGTGATCCTGCGCCCCGGTGACGGCAAGACCTGGTTCAACGGCCGCACGATCGAGGAGTACTTCCCGCGCGTCACGCACCGCCACCTCGCGACCGCGCCGCTGCGCGTGGCCGGGGCGGAGGGCACCTACGACATCCGCGTGCGCGTCCACGGCGGCGGCCCGAGCGGCCAGGCGGGAGCGGTGCGGCACGGAATCGCCCGCGCGCTCGTCGAGGCCGATCCGGAGCTCCGCATCCCGCTGAAGCGCGAGGGCTTCCTCACGCGCGACGCGCGCATCGTCGAGCGCAAGAAGGCCGGCCTCCACAAAGCCCGCAAGGCGCCGCAGTTCTCGAAGCGCTGACAGCGAGCGTGGCTCGCCGCCACTTCGGCACCGACGGCGTCAGGGGCGTCGTCGGGAAGGACTTCACCGTGGAGCTCGTCGAGCGGCTCGGCTGCGCGGCGACCCTGTGGTCCGGCCGCGGCCGCGTCTTCGTCGGCCGGGACACGCGCGCCTCGGGCGTCGAGCTCGAGGACGCGTTCGCCCGCGGCGTCGCCCGTGCGGGCGGAGTCGCCGTGCTGGCGGGCGTCCTGCCGACCCCGGCGGTCGCGCTGCTCGCGCTCGACCTCGGCGTCGTGATCTCCGCCTCGCACAACCCGCCCGAGTACAACGGCGTCAAGTTCTTCGACTCGAAGGGGCCGCAAGCTGACGGACGCCGCGGAAGAGGAGATCGAAGCATTGCTCGATGCCGAGGGCCCCGGCGGCGGCGAGATCGACCGCGTCGACGTGGCGACGGACAGCTACCTCGAGCACATCGTCGAGCGCTTCGGCGGCGACCTCTCGGGGCTCCGGATCGGCGTCGACTGCGCGAACGGCGCCTACGCGGGGATCGCGCCCAAGGCGCTCGAGCAGCTGGGTGCCGAGGTCAGCGCGATCGGGGTCGAGCCCGACGGGACGAACATCAACCTCGGCTGCGGCGCGATGAACCTCGGCGCGCTGCAGGAGCTCGTGGTCGCGGAGGGCCTCGACCTCGGGGTCGCCTTCGACGGAGACGGAGACCGCGTGCTCGCGGTCGACGAGAAGGGCCAGGTCGTCGACGGGGACCAGATCGTCGCCGTCCTCGCGCTCGAGCTCGGGGTCGACCGGGTCGCGGTCACCTCGATGGCGAACCTCGGCTTCCACGCGCTGATGGCCGAGCACGGGATCCGGGTCTCCACGACCGACGTCGGCGACCGCTACGTGCTCGAGGCGCTCTACCGCGAGGGCGGTGTGCTCGGCGGCGAGCAGTCGGGCCACGTGATCCTGCTCCGCGACCACGTCACCGGCGACGGCCTCGCCGCGGCGCTCCAGCTCTGCCTCGCGCTGCGCGGCCGCAGCCTCTCCGAGCTCGTGTCCGTGATGCCGATCTACCCGCAGGTGAGGGAGAACATCACCGTCGAGCGCCGCGAGGTCCCCGAGTCCGTGCGCACCGAGGTGGCGCGGCTCAACGCGGAGCTCGGCGAGCGCGGGCGCGTGCTCGTCCGGCCGTCCGGCACCGAGCCGCTGATCCGCGTGCTGGCCGAGGCGGAGACGGCCGCTGAGGCCGAGACCCTCTGTGCTAGCATCGCCTCGCTGGTACGGCAAGAGCTCGGCTGACCGCCCCGACGCGGGGGCGACCACAAAGCCGGGCTTTCCGCGTTTTCGAGAGAGGTCTTGGTGTGTGCGGGATCATCGGATACGTCGGCGAACGTGACTGCAGGCCGCTCCTCATGCAGGGGCTCGAGCGCCTCGAGTACCGCGGTTACGACTCGGCCGGCCTTGCTCTGTGGGAGGACGACGGGCTCGACTACGTCCGCGCCGTCGGCAACCTCCAGTTCCTGAAGGACGCCTCGGCGGGCCACGGCTCGCACTCCCACCACGGCCTCGGCCACACGCGCTGGGCGACCCACGGCGCCGTCACCGAGCAGAACGCGCACCCGCTCACCGGCTGCGACGACGCGAAGCTCGCGATCGTGCTGAACGGGATCGTCGAGAACTACCGCGAGCTGAAGTCGCAGCTGATCGCCGAGGGCCACCGGTTCAGCTCCGAGACCGACGCCGAGGTGATCGTGCACCTGCTCGAGCGCCACTACGACGGCGACCTCTCCGAGGCGGTGCGCAAGACCTACGGCGAGCTCGAGGGCCACTTCTCGTTCGTCGTGATCTCCCACGACCACCCGGACCTCCTCGTCGGCGTGCGCAAGTCGACGCCGCTCGTGGTCGGCGTCGGCGAGGGCGAGATGTTCCTCGCCTCGTCGGTGACCGCGTTCATGAAGGAGACGCGCCGGATCGAGTACCTCGACGACGGCGACATCGTCACGATCACGCCCGCGGGCGCCACGTTCATGCGTCCCGACGGCGAGGCGATCGAGAAGGAGATCGTCGAGGTCGACTGGGACGACGAGGGCGCCGAGAAGGGCGGCTTCGAGACCTTCATGCTCAAGGAGATCTACGAGCAGCCCGACGCCGTCGAGGAGACGATCGGCGACCGCGTCCGCCACGGGAAGCTCGAGCTCGACGAGCTCGGCCTCAGCGACAGCGAGATCAAGAACCTGCGCCGGATCGTGATCCTCTCCTGCGGCACCTCCTACCACGCGGGCGTCGTCGGCCGCTACGTGATCGAGGAGTGGGCGCGGATCCCGGTCGAGCCCGACATCGCCAGCGAGTGGAAGTACAGGAACCCCGTGCTCTCGAAGGACACGCTCGTGATCGCGATCTCGCAGTCGGGCGAGACCCGCGACACGATCGAGGCGATCCAGCTCGCCCGCGAGTCCGGCGCGCACACGCTCGCGATCACGAACATGATGGGAACCCAGATCGCGCGCGAGGTCGACTCCGTCCTCTACACGCGCGCCGGTCTCGAGATGGCGGTCGCCTCCTCGAAGACGTTCACCGCGCAGGTCGCGCTCCTCTACCTGATCGCGCTGAAGCTCGCGCAGGTGCGGCGGACGCTCCCCGAGGCCGAGATCGCCTCGCTGCTCGACGAGGTGCACGGCCTCCCCGACAAGATCCAGGAGTTCCTCGACGGCGACCATCCGATCGAGGAGATCGCCCAGCGCCACTACGACAAGCCGTTCTTCCTCTACCTCGGCCGCCACATCGGCCTGCCCGTCTGCCTCGAGGGCGCGCTGAAGCTGAAGGAGATCTCGTACATCCCGACCGAGGCGTACTCGGCCGGCGAGATGAAGCACGGGCCGATCGCGCTGCTCGACGAGAACACGCCCGTCGTCGTGATCGCGACCGACTCGCACGTCTACGACAAGGTCGTCTCGAACATCCAGGAGACACGGGCGCGCGGAGCGCAGGTGATCGCGATCGCGACCGACGGCAACGAGGACATCCAGCACCACGCCGACGACGTGATCTACGTGCCGCGGACGCACCCGTTCCTCCAGGCGCCGCTCGCGGTGATCCCGCTGCAGCTGCTCGCCTACCGGATCGCGCGCCTGCGCGGGCTGAACGTCGACCAGCCGCGCAACCTGGCGAAGACCGTCACGGTCGAATAGGGGCACAAACGCCGGCAGCGTCGCCGGGTTCGTGTCGGTCGCGTCAGACCTGGAACAAGCCGCGCAGCTGATTCCAGAGGCCGCCGGAAGCTCCGGCTGCCCTGTCCTCCGGGGCGGTCGACCGCTCCACCGCCTGTGTGATCTCCGGCTCGGAGTAGCCGGCACGGACCATCGTCTCGATCATGATCCTGAGGTGCTGCTGTGCCGCGACGCGCTGTGCGCGCTCGGCGTCCGGGTGAAGCTCGGCTGTCGTATTGGCCGGCATGGGGGAACCTCCTGTGAGTAGGTACGAAAAAGGCCCCAGAAGTCGTTCCTGAGGCCACCGTCGACCATCTTGTTGACTGCCCGCGTCGGCTGTCGATACCCATCGTAGCTGCCGCCCTCCAGGCTGGGTCGAGGTTCATGGTGACAAGGTGGAGAGCTATCGCAGGTCGAGCGACCCGAGCCACGTCTCCGACTCGTCGGCGGTGCGCCCGCCGTGGTGGCCGCGGAACCCGAGCGCCTGGTCGGGCGCGCTGCGCAGCCAGGCCATCGTCCCGGGCGGCGGGAGCACGCAGACCGTCGCGAGACGGCACCGCAGGCGCTCGCCGATCTCGGCGCCGAAGAGCCCCGAGTCGACCATCTCCGCGACGCGACGGGTCTCGACGTGAGGCTCGAGCGCGGCGACAGTCGCGTCGACCTGCTCCGGCTCGACGTGGAGGAAGACGTCGCGCGCCGAGCCGGCCGGCCGCAGTTCCAGCCCGGCCAGCGGCGGGTGGAGCTCGTCGAGGAAGATCGTGCGCGACGGATCGACGTCGACCTGCCCGTGGTCGGCGGTGAACAGGACGGACACCCCGGATGTGCCCGCCAGCGCCGCGTCGATCGAGTCGAGCGCGGCGATCGACTCGGCCGCGAACTCCGGCGACGAGGGACCGAAGACGTGCCCGGCCGCGTCGATCCGGTCGTAGTACACGAGCGCGTAGCCCCGGTCGACGGTGCTCAGGGCCGCGACGGCCGCCCGCACGGCCCCGTCGAGCTCCTCGTACTGGCGGAGCTCGGCGCCGCGCGTCGCAGCCACGCCGAACGTCGACGGGCTGAACGACGACGGCTCGAACACGAACGACGGCACCTCGCCCGCCAGCAGTTGCTCGTAGAGGGTCGGCTCGTCGGGCAGCAACGCCCGCGCCTCGAAGCCGAGCGCGGCGAGGGTGTCCGGCTCGAGGTCGCCCGCGAACGAGAACCGCAGCGGCGTGATCACCCGCTCGAGCGACGGCTCGAAGACGTTCCACTCGTAGAGGCCGTGCAGCCCCACCGGGAGGCCGGTGTGCATCGTCGTCATCTCGGCGGTCGTCGTGGTCGGGAACTGCGCCTCGAGCGGGTCGATCGCGTCGAGGCGGCGGAGAAGCGGATGGTCGGCGTGGCGCTCCACGAACCGCATCCCGAACGCGTCGAGGAGCACGACGAGCACTCGCTCGCCCGAGAGCGCGCGCTGCTCGATGTACGTGGGCAGCTCCGCAAAGCGGGTGGGAGCAGTCATCACGCTGCACACTAGACTGACCGTCATGTGCCGGAACATCCGTACGCTCCACAACTTCGAGCCGCCGACGACGCACGAGGAGGTCCACTCCGCCGCGCTCCAGTACGTGCGCAAGGTGAGTGGGATGCAGAAGCCGTCGAAGGCCAACGAGGCCGCGTTCGAGCACGCGGTCGAGGCGGTCGCACACGCGACGGAGCATCTGCTCGCCGACCTCGTCACGTCGGCGCCGCCGCGGGATCGGGAGGCCGAGGCCGAGCGTCGCCGCGCCCGCGCGGCCGCACGGTTCGGCCAGGCGGCCTAGCGCGCCCCGGCGTCACGCCCTTGACGAGCCGGTCGTCGGCCGCCTATATTTAACCTAACGGTTAAGTAACCTCATCATGACAGCAGACCAGCTCAGCCGCACCTTCGCGGCCCTCGCCGATCCGACGCGCCGCGCGATCCTCGCCCGGCTCGCTACCGGAGAGGCGACGGTCACCGAGGTGGCCGCCCCGTTCGACGTCAGCCTCCCGGCGATCTCGAAGCACCTCAAGGTGCTGGAGCGCGCCGGCCTGATCACGCGCGGCCGGGAGGCGCAGTGGCGCCCGTCGAGGCTGGAGGCGGCTCCGCTCGAGGGCGCGACCGAGTGGCTCGAGCGCTACCGGCAGTTCTGGGAGGGCAGCTTCGACCGCCTCGACGTCCACCTGCGGGAGATCCAGAAAGGAACCGAGCGATGACCGACAACCGTGAGTTCACGATCACCCGCGTCTTCGACGCGCCCCGCGAGCTGGTCTTCAAGGCCTGGACCGACCCCGACCAGTTCGCGCGCTGGTGGGGCGGGCACGGCGCCACGACCCCGCGGGAGACGATGCGGATGGACGTGCGCCCCGGCGGCGAGTGGTACGCGGACATGACCTCCGACGCCGACGGCAGCAAGCACCCCTTTGCCGGCGTCTACCGCGAGATCGTCGAGAACGAGCGCCTGGTGATCACCCTCAGCGAAGGGGATCGGCCGGATCCCGACCGGCAGCACGTGATGACGGTCACATTCGCCGACCTCGACGGCCAGACCGAGATGGTCTTCACGCAGGCCGGCGACTTCTCGGAGTTCACCGACGAGCAGCTCGAGGGTCTCCGGGGCGGCTGGGGCTCGTTCTTCGACAGCCTCGCCGAGGAAGTGGAAGAGGGCTAGAGCGGTGCCTCCGGGACCGAGGCGGCCAGGAACTCGCGCGCCTCGGTGAGCTGGGCCTCGCTCACCCACACCTCGACGGCGCCGAAGGGCCCGGCTCCGCCGAACACCGCCGAGCCCATGTCGCTCCGCTTCGTGAACGCCGGGATCCCGTTCGAGCGCAGGAGGGAGACGACCATCTCGGCGTCGGGGTCGTTGGGGAGCACGGTGAGTCGGACGACGTCGTTGCCCACCAGGCGATCTTGACATCCGTGCGGCGCGGCTGCCCAGGCTTCTCGCCTTCCGCTAACCGGGCGGGCGCCGGAGCCGCTTCGTCTCCGAGCGGCGTTTCTTCGACTCGAGGCGGCGTTTCCGCGCCGCGGCGCTCGGCTTGGTCGGCACCCGGCGCCGCTCCACCGTGAGCGCCGCACGGAGCTTCTCGACCAGCCGCTCGACCGCGAGCTCGCGGTTGCGGAGCTGGCTGCGCTCGTCCTGCGCGACGCTCTGGAGGCGCGGCCCGGCCTTCGCGATCACCCTCCGCTTCTGGACGGGCGTGAGCGCGGACGAGGCCTCGACGTCGAAGATCGCCTCGACGCGCGTCTCCGACTTTTGCGCGTGCTGGCCGCCCGGGCCGCTCGAGCGCGAGGTGCGCAGCTCGATCTCGTCCGGCGGTAGCGCGACCGACCGCGTCACGCGAATAGACTCGGATTCCATGGCAGCCATTCTGCTTGACGTCGACGGCGTCTTTCACGTGTCGGGCCGTCCGATCCCCGGCGGAGCCGAGGCCGTCCGCCGTCTCCGGGCCGAGGGGCACCGCCTTCGCTTCGTCACCAACAACACGACCCGGTCGCGCTCGCAGCTCGCCGCGGAGCTGCGCGGGCTCGGGATCGAGCTCGAAGACGAGGAGCTCCAGACCGCCGGGTTCGCCGCTGCGCGCGCACTCGCCGACAAGCGCGTGCTCGCGCTGACGATGGCCGCGGTCACCGAGGATCTCGAGGGGGTCGAGCTCGTCGGCGAGGGCGCCGACGCCGTGCTCCTCGGCGGGTGCGACGAGACCGAGGAGACGAACCGCGTCTTCTCGTACATGAACCTCGCCCGCGCCTTCTCCGAGCTCGAGGCGGGCGCCGACCTCTACTGCCTTCACAACAACCGCTGGTGGCAGACCGAGCGGGGGCCGATGCTCGACGCGGGCCTCTTCGTCGCCGGGCTCGAGTATGCGGCGGGAGTCGACGCGATGGTGCTCGGCAAGCCGAGCGCCGCCTACTTCGGCGCCGCGCTCGAGGCGGTCGACAGCGACCCGGAGCTCGCCTGGATGGTCGGCGACGACATCGAGGCGGACATCGCCGGCGCGCAGCGGCACGGCATGAACACGGTGCTCGTCCGCACCGGCAAGTTCCGCCCCGACGAGGCCGAGGCCTCGGGGATCGTGCCGACCGCGATCGTCTCCTCGATCGCGCAGCTTCCCGACTGGCTGGAGGCCTCCGGCGCGTGACGGTCGGCGTCGACCTGATCGAGATCGAGCGCATCCGGCGCGCGCTCGAGCGGCCCGGGTTCCGCGACCGCTGCTTCACCGCCGGCGAGCAGGCGTACTGCGACTCGAAGCCGAACCCGCCCCAGCACTACGCGGGCCGCTTCGCCGCCAAGGAGGCGGTCGGAAAGGCGCTCGGCTGCGGCGTCTACTTCACGTGGAAGGAGATCGAGGTGCGCGGCCGGCCCAAGCCGGGCGTCCACCTCAGCGGCCGCACGCAGAAGTGGGCCGAGAAGGTCGGCGCCGGCCGGATCGAGCTCTCGATGACGCACTCCAAGGAGCTCGCGGCCGCGATCTGCGCCGTGCTCCCCGCGGATGATTGACCCGCTCTACACCGCCGACGAGATGCGGGCCGCGGAGGCGCTCTATCCCGGTTACCCGGAGAGCGCGCCGGAGCTGATGGAGGTCGCGGCTGCGGCCGTCGCCGATCAGCTCGTCCGTCGCCACCCCGACGCGCGGCGGGTCACGGCGGTCTGCGGCGGCGGCTCGAACGGCGGCGACGGGCGGATCGCGGCGGAGCTGCTCGCCCGGAGCGGCCTCGAGGTCACCGTCGTCGACGCGGCGACCGGAGGTGACCTGGGCAGCCCCGACGTGATCGTCGACGCGCTCTTCGGCACCGGCTTCCGCGGCGAGCCTCGCGCCGAGGCGGCGAGCCTGATCGAGGCGATGAACGCCGACGGAGCGCCCGTCCTCGCCGTGGACATTCCCTCGGGCGTCGACGCGTCGAGCGGTGAGGTGGCGGGGGCCGCCGTCCGCGCCGAGCTGACAGTCACCTTCCACGGGCAGAAGGTCGGCCTCGCGGTCGCACCCGGCCGCTTCCACGCCGGCCGCGTCGTCGTCGCGGACATCGGGCTCGAGCCCGTCGAGACCGAGCACCGGCTCGTGACGCGCGACGTGCTCGGGCTCGTGCCGCGCCGCGGAGCCGGCGACAACAAGTACTCGGCGGGCTCGGTGCTCGTCGTCGGCGGCTCGCCCGGGCTCACGGGCGCCGTCTGCCTCGCCGCCGAGGCGGCCTTTCGCGCAGACGCGGGCTACGTCACCGTCGCGGTTCCGCCCGCGTCGCTGCCGGTGGTCGAGGCGCGGCTGCTCGAGGCGGTGAAGCGGCCGCTCGACGAGGTGGACGACGCCGCGGCGCGCGCGGGCGCGCTCGCGCTCGGGCCCGGCCTCGGCCGTGGGCCGGAGGCGCAGGCGCTCGTCCGGCGGCTCCTGGCCGGGCTCGAGCTGCCCGCGGTGGTCGACGCGGACGCGCTCTTCGGGCTCGAGCCGTTCCAGCGGGACGCGCCGACGGTGCTGACTCCGCACGCGGGCGAGCTCGCCCGGCTGCTCGGCGAGGAGTCCGCCTGGGTCGAGCGCCCACCGGCTCGAAGCCGTTCGGCGGGCCGCCGAGCTCTTCGGCTGCGTCGTCCTCCTCAAGGGCGCGGACACGCTGGTCGCCGCGCCCGGTGAGGGCGTGCTCGTCTGCGGCCTCGGGCCTCCGTCGCTCGCGACGGCCGGGACCGGCGACGTCCTGACGGGCGTCGTCGCCGCGTTCCTCGCCAAGGGCCTCGAGCCGCGGCTCGCGGCCGCCGCGGCCGCGGTCGCGCACGGGCTCGCCGCCGCGGCCGTGCCCGAGCAGGCGGGGCTGATCGCGAGCGACGTGATCCGCGAGCTGCCGCGGGTGCTCGATGCACCGCTCTGAGCTGACGGTCGACCTCGGCGCCGTGCGGCGCAACGTGCGCACGCTTGCTCCGCGCGCTGAACGGCTCCCAGCTCTGGGCGGTCGTGAAGGCGAACGGCTACGGCCACGGCGCCGCCGACTGTGCAGGCGCGGCGCTCGGTGCCGGTGCGACGGGGCTCTGCGTCGCCACCGTCCCGGAGGGTCTCGCCCTGCGCGAGGAGTTCCCGGTCGCGCGGATCCTCGTGATGAGCCCCGCCGGCGGGAGCCGCGAGATCGCCGCGGCACGCGACGCCGGCCTCGAGCTGGCCGTCGCCGACGCGGAGATCCCCGACGGCGTCCGCGTCCACCTCAAGCTCGACACCGGCATGGGCCGCTACGGCATCTCGGAGCTCGTCGCCCCGACCCGGAACGTCGTCGGCGTGATGAGCCATCTCGCGACGGCCGACAGCGACGCCGCCTTCGTCCAGCGGCAGCTCGAGCGGTTCCGCGAGCTCACCGACGGCCACGCCGAGCTGACCCGCCACATCGCCGCGAGCGCCGGCGCGCTGCGCTACCCCGCGTCGCACTTCGACGCCGCCCGCTGCGGGCTCGCCGTCTACGGCCTCTCGCCCTTCGGCGACGACCCGGCGCGCGACGGGCTCGAGCCCGCGCTTCGGTGGGAGAGCTACCTCGCGCAGGTCAAGCTGCTCCAGCCGGGGGAGAGCACGGGCTACGGCCGCCGCTTCGTCGCCGAGCGGCCGACCTGGATCGGGATCGTCCCGGTCGGCTACGCGGACGGCTTTCGCCGGGACCTCACCGGGACGACGGTGCGCGTCGGCGGCGAGCCGCGCCGCGCCGTCGGTACGGTCTCGATGGACTCGTTCGCCGTCGAGCTCGACCGCGAGCTCCCGGTCGGCACCCCGGTCGTCCTGCTCGGCTCGGGCGTCTCCGCCGAGGAGCACGCGCGGGTCGCGGACACGATCACGTACGAGCTCGTGACGGGGATCGACTCCTCGCCCGAGCGGGCGCGCAGGACGGTCACCGATGCGTGAGCTGGCACGTCAGGTGCTCGAGGGGGAGGAGGCCTGGGTCGTCGGCGGCGCGGTTCGCGACGAGCTGCTCGGACGCCCGCTGGTCGACCTCGACATCGCCTGCGCCGAGCCCGAGCGCGCGGCGCGCGAGTACGCGCGGCGCTCGGGCGGCGCGCCGTTCCCGCTCTCCGAGCGCCACGGCGCGTGGCGGGTGGCCCTGGACGAGGGGCGCACGGTCGACTTCACGCCGCTCGCGCACGGGATCGAGCGCGACCTCGCGACCCGCGACTTCACGATCAACGCGATCGCCGAGCCGCTGGCCGGAGGCGAGCCGTTCGACCCGGCGGGAGGCCGCGAGGATCTCGCCTTCCGCACGATCCGCGCCGTCTCCGACACCGTGTTCGAGGACGATCCGCTACGGCTCCTGCGGGCGGTTCGGCTCGAGGACGAGCTCGGCTTCCACCTCGCCCCGCTCACCGAGGAGCTCGTCCGCCGCGACGCGGCGCTCGTCGTGAAGCCGGCGGGCGAGCGGACCCTCGCCGAGCTGCGGCGCCTCTCCGCGGCCGGCTTCCGGCGACTCGACGAGCTCGGCCTCCTCGCGCCGCTCGGCGGGCGGATCGACGACCGGCTCGACCGGCTCGACTCGCCCGACTATCGCCTCGTCGCCGTCTTCGGCGAGCACCTGCGCACGCTGCCGATCGCGAACGAGACGAAGCGCTACCTCGCCGCGCTGCTCCGCGCGACCACGCCGGACGGCCGCTCGGCGCGCGCGGTGCACCGGTTCCGGCGCCTCACCGAGCCGTGGGCGCTCGACGCGCTCGCGTTCGTCGGCGCCTCCGACCTCGCGCCGCTGGTCGAGGAGGCGCGCGCCGCGGAGCCCGCGGAGCCGCTCGTCCGCGGCGACGAGCTCGGGCTTCCGCCCGGTCCCGCGATCGGCGAGATCCTGGCCGAGATCGACGAGGAGCGCGCTGCGGGTACTCTGCGCACCAGAGAGGAGGCACTTGAGCTCGGACGACGTCGTGCGGAGTCGCTTCGGTCAGACGGCTGAGGCGATGGCCGCCCACCAGGACAGTCATGCAGAGGAGTTCGCCGCGCGCGTGCGCACCTTCGTGCAGCCGCGCGGGGACGAGCGCGCCCTCGACGTCGGCACCGGGGCCGGCGCCCTCGCGCTCGCGCTCGCGCCGCTCGTGCGCGAGATCACCGCGACCGACATCGTCCCCGAGCTGCTCGAGGAGGCCCGCCGCCGCGCGCCCGAGAACATGACCGTGCTCGAGGCCGACGCGACCGACCTTCCGTTCCCCGACAACTCGTTCGACCTGGTCGGCACGCGGGCGACCTTCCACCACATGGCGCGTCCCGAGCTCGCCCTCGCGGAGATGGCGCGCGTCACCATCCCCGGCGGCACGCTCGTGATCATCGACCAGCTCGCGCCGACCGACTCGCTCGCCGCGATCGAGCTCGACCGCTTCGAGCGCTCGCGCGATCCCTCGCACACCCGGCTGCTCTCCGACGCGGACCTCGCCGGCAACTTCGACATGAACAGCCTCGACCTCCGCCGCAAGGAGGTCTTCCGCGAGACCCGTGAGCTCGACCCGTACCTGAACCTGGCGGGCTGCCACGGCGAGGCGAGGACGCAGGCGCAGGAGCTCGCGCCGGCCGGTTACACGGCCGAGATCGGCTGGTACCTCTGCGTCAAGCGCGCGTTCTGACGCGGATCAGAGCCCGGCGATCGTCTCGCGCAGGCGTGCGCGCTCGACCGTGAGCTTCTCGTCCACCTGCTCGAGCCTGCGCTCGCCCTCCGGGGTCAGGCGCAGGTAGACGACGCGGCCGTCGCTCTCCGACTGCTCGCGCACGATCAGTCCCGCGTCCTCCGCGCGCCGCACGAGCTCGGTGACGGTGCTCTGCGCGAGCTGGAGGCGCTCCGAGAGCTCGGTCACGGTCGACCGCTCGCTCCCGTCGGGCGCGCCCTTGATCATCAGCAGCAGGAGATGGCGCTGCGGGGTCAGCCCGGAGCGCCGGGCCGTCTGCTCGGTCTTGCGCATGAACACTCGGAGCGACGAGCGGAGGCCGGCGAGCGCGATGAACTCGTGAGTGGTGAGCCCGGTCACGGCGAAAGTGTAGCCCTACGGGTTGTCGGACCGATACCCGCTGCCCGAAGCGAGCCGCGCCACGGTGTTCGGCATCACGCCCCCCGCGACCGCGGCAACGCGGTACCAGAACGGGACGAACGTCTCGCGCCGGTCGCGGCGCAGGACCGTGGCGATGTGGTCGGCGACCTGCTCCGGGCGGATCACGGCGCGCCGGAGGAAGGCGTTCTTGAGGGTCGTCACGTTCGGGAAGCCCTCCGTCTCGACGAAGCCGGGGTTGACGGTGTGGACGCGGATGCCGCGCGAGCGGAGCTGCGCCGCGGTCGAGCGCGAGAACGCGATCTGCGCGTGCTTGGACGCGGAGTACGGGCCTGCGGGCCCGAACGTGACGGTTCCCGAGACCGAGACGACGTTGACGACGTCGGCCGGCGCCGCGGCCTCGAGCGCCGGCAGGAACGCGCGCAGGCACCAGACGCCGCCGAGGTAGTTCGTGCGGATCACCTGCTCGATCCGGTCGACGTCGGCTGTGACGAAGTCGCCGCGGCCCGAGATGCCGGCGTTGTTGACGAGGAGCTTCACGCGCGGGTGCCGCGCGAGCACCTCGCCCGCGACCCGCTCCACCGCCTGGCGGTCGGACACGTCGCAGACCTCCGCCTCGCCCCCGAGTTCCGCGGCGAGCGCCTCGATCCGGTCGCGCCGGCGGGCGAGCAGGACCGTGAGCCAGCCGTCGCGGGCGAGCCGCCGCGCGAGCGCCTCGCCGATCCCCGACGAGGCGCCGGTGATCACCGCGACCCGACGCTCGTCCACTACTTGCAGGTGTGCACGGTCGTCGACGCCGAGGCGGTGCGGCCCTTCGCGTCGGTCAGCACCGCCCGCAGGGTGTGCTTGCCCTTGGCGCGGCCCTTCGCGGGCCAGTCCGCCGCGTACAGGCCGGCGGTTCCCTTCGTCTTCGTCGCGATCTTCCTGGCACCGTCGAAGAAGCTCACCGAGCGAATCGCGGCGGTCGAGCTGCCGGCGACGGCGAGGCGCGTGACCCCGGTGACGCAGGCGGCGGGCGCGAGCCACGAGACGGCGGGGCCGGAGACGACCTTGAGCGTCACCTGCTTGAAGGTGGTGTTCGGCATGATGTTGTCGCCGACCGTGTTGACGTTCTTCGTCTCCTCGTAGTCGCCCGACTCGACGATCGGCTTGATCTTCCCCACCGTGAGGTTCGGCGCCCCGGCCGGCAGCGGGAACACCGCGAGCCCGGAGCCCGGGTCGTACGCGGCCGCGCCGACGGTGGCGTTCTTGTAGCCGATCGCGAGCGAGAGCGGGTCGACGCCCGAGCCTGCGTCGAGGGTGCGGAAGACGAGCGTCGGGTGCCCCGCGGCGACGGTGGTGGTGAGCAGCTGGACGGCCGGCGGGGTCACGTCGTTGACCCAGGCGCGGAGCAGGTACTGGCCCGCGTGCGACTGGCCCGTGAACGGGTCGCTGCGCGAGTCGACCGCGACGTAGAACGTCTGCTGGCGCGGGAACACCGCGGCCGCCGCGCCGACGTCGAGCGGGTAGCCGTACGTCAGGTTGTTCACGTCGACCGGGGTGCCTGCGTAGCCCTGGACGTCGTTCTCGTCCAGCGATCCGAGCACGAACGGGTCGATCACCGCCCCTGACGTCGCGTCGACCACCGAGACGCCGACGTTGGCGACGGGGTTCTGGATCAGGATCTTGTAGACCTGCTCGGCCCCGTCCTCGTTCATCGGCGCGCCGGTGTAGTTCGCCGCCGGGCCGAACGGCGCGGTCGGGTAGCGGTAGACGCTCACCCGCGAGCCGGTCCCCACGGTCGTGCCGACCTGGAGGCGCTGGAGCGGCAGCACCTTGTCGCCGGGCAGCCCCGGCCGGGTGACCGAGAAGCCGTACGGGATCCGCCGCGAGACGGCGCCCTGGGTGAGGACGATGAACCCGTAGTCGTCACCGGCGGCCGCTCCTGCGGAGGCGTCCGCGACCACCGAGAGGTCGGCCTCGCCGCCGGGCGGCACCGCGATCTGGCCGGGCACGTCGATCGTCGTCCCGGCGCTCGCAGACTGCGGGCTGAGGGTGACCTGCCACACTCCGGCGCCGCCGCCCGCGTCGGTGAGGCGGACGAGCTGCCCCTGGCTCTTCGCGCCGGAGTCGACGTTCAGGTCGGGATACGAGAGCGAGGCGGGCGAGGTGAAGATCCGCGGGTCGGTGGCGCGGGTGAGCTCGGCGAGCCCGCCGCCCTCCTCCCACACCGGCGCCTCGGACGTGCGGGACGTGTTCGCCCAGGCCGGCCCGGCGGTCGACATCAGCGCCGACTTGATCTGCCCGGGCGACCAGCCCGGGTGCAGCTGGAGCAGGAGCGCGGCCGCGCCCGCGATGTGCGGCGTCGCCATGCTCGTGCCGTCGAAGACCGCGAACTGCGAGCCCGCGAACTCGGGCAGCGTCGACGAGAGGATCTGCCCGCCGGGCGCCGAGATGTCCGGCTTCAGCAGGTGGCCCCACTCGGTCGGGCCGGCGGAGGAGAAGCTCGTGATCACGCCGCTGCGCCCGGTGGCGATCTGCTGCGGGTCGCCTCCGGCGCGGATCGTCGCCTGGCCGCCGTGCGCCCCCATGTACAGGCGGAGCTGGGCGCCGTCGAGGTCGCTGATCATCCCGGAGGGGATCGACAGCTGCACGGGGATCGGATTGGCCTCGCCCGAGCGGTTGTCCACGAGCACGATCCCGACCGCGCCGGCGGCCTTCGCGTGGTCGGCCTTGACGACGAAGGCGCAGGTGCCGCGCGAGGCGAGCACGATCTTGCCGGAGAGCGAGCCTGCGGGGAGTGTCGTGCCCGTGCCGTTCGGGTTCCCGGCCGGGCCGCAGAGGTGGGCCTCCACCGGCTTGCCGTCCGTGCCGGTGATGCTCGTCACGTCCACGAGCGTCTGGTCGACGGTGGCCCAGTTCGACGGCGCGTCGCCCGACTGGAACGGGATCGCCTGGAGGCTCGCCGGGGCATCGGGGTTCTGGACGGAGAGGGTGGGGGCGTAGACGACGGAGTTCGAGACGGCCGCGACCGTGATCGCGTCGGGAGCGACGCCCGGCGAGCCGACGGTGCCGGCGCCGAAGTCGTCGCGGTCGTTGCCCGCGGCGATCACCGGCGTGACGCCCGCCGCGACGACGTTCTGGATCGTCTCGATCATCGCGTCGTTGGCGGGATCGGTCTGCGGGCCGCCGCCGGAGAAGTTGATCACGTTCATCCCGTCGGCGACTGCCGCCTCGAACGCCGCCACGATCTCGGGCGTGTTCGCGACGTGGCCGACCGGGGTGGGGATGGTGAAGACGCGGTAGTTGCCGAGCCAGGCCCGCGGCGCGACGCCCGAGAGCCCGTTCACGGCCGGATGGTCGCGCCCGGCCGGGGCGTTCGTGCCGGCGTCGCCCGCCGCGATCCCGGAGACGTGGGTGCCGTGGAACGACGCGTTGCGGTCGAGCGGCAGGGCGCCCGCCGCCCCCGAGTTCGGGCCCGGGAACGACTTCGCCACGATCACCTTCGCTGTCGTGAACTTGGTGTCGCCCTTCGGGAAGCCGGCCGGGTAGGAGAAGCCGACGGGGCTGAGGTACGGGTTGGTCTGGTCGATCCCGTCGTCGACGACGCCGATCTTGATCCCCGCGCCGGTCGCGCCCGTCGCCGCCTGGAGCGCGGTGGCGCCGATCACCGACGGGCTCGGCTCGCTCGCGAGCGTGTAGCGCAGAGACGAGTAGACGTGGGTGACGTCGGAGAGGCGCACGAGCTGGGGCAGCCGCTTCGCGGGCAGCGTGACCGTGAGCCCGTCGAGGAGGATCGAGAAGCGGCGCCCGACGCGCGCCTCCGGGATCGCCCGGTGGAGCTGTGCGACGGCGACTCGCTGCGCCGCGTCGACCCGGCGCAGGTACGCGCGGGAGGAGGTGCTCGCCACGTTCAAGCGGCGCGTGCCGCCGGTCGCCTGCTCCGTCCGTCCCCAGGCCGCCGCGAGCGGCGCCAGCTTCAGGTCGACGATCACGCGCACGCGGCCGTCCGCGTGCCCGGCGGGAATCTTGATCGTGCCGGCCCGGAGCCTGGGCAGAGTCACGTCGCCGAAGGTCCGGCGCACCGGCGTCAGTCCGGCGGCGGCCGAGGCTGCGAGACACAGCGCCGCGGCGAGCGCTAGGAGGGCTACGAGGCGGCGCAAGAGACGCAATGTAGCGGGAAAGACATAGACTCGCGCCCA
Source organism: uncultured Actinomycetes bacterium (assembly GCA_963746005.1). Taxonomy (GTDB): domain Bacteria; phylum Actinomycetota; class Thermoleophilia; order Gaiellales; family Gaiellaceae; genus CAVQZA01. Next base: position 212,244 of record CAVUZM010000014.1, read on the forward strand.
TGACCGGGCGGTTCGAGGGGAAGCGGGGGTTGGTGCTCGGGGTCGCGAACCGGCGCTCGATCGCGTGGGCGATCGCGCAGCGGCTCGCGGGCGAGGGCGCGGAGCTCGCGTTCACGTTTCAGGGGGAGCGGATCGAGCAGAACGTCCGCGACCTCGCGGCGACCGTCGAGAGCCCGCTCGTCACCGAGTGCGACGTCCGCTCGGACGAGGACATCGCCCGCGTCTTCGACGAGGTCGGCTCCGCGTTCGACGGCGGCCTCGACCTGCTCGTCCACTCCGTCGCGTTCGCCGCGGCCGAGGATCTCGAGGGGCGTTTCACCGACACGCCCCGCGACCGCTTCTGGATGGCGCTCGACATCAGCGCCTACTCGCTGACCGCGACGGCCCGCGCGGCCGAGCCCCTGATGGAGGCCCGCGGGGGCGGCTCGATCGTGACGATGACCTATCTCGGCGGCGAGCGCGCGGTGCCTCACTACAACGTGATGGGAGTGGCCAAGGCGACGCTCGACGCGTCCGTCCACTACCTCGCCTGGGACCTCGGCCAGAAGCAGATCCGGGTCAACGCGGTCTCCGCGGGGCCGGTTCGAACGCTCGCCGCGCGCTCGATCGCCGGCTTCACCACGATGGAGACGATGTTCGAGGAGCGCGCCCCGCTCCACCGGCAGATCGAAGCCGACGACGTGGGCGGGGCGGCCGCGTACCTCCTCTCGGACGACGCGAAGAACGTGACCGGCACGACGCTGTACGTCGACGCCGGGTACCACGCAATGGGGATGTAGCGACCGTCCGACGGCTCGCGTTCTTCACCCTCCTGGCGGCCGCGGCGATTTTCGGCCTCGTCGCGGGCGGCCCGGCGCGCTCGACGCCGTCGCCCGTTCCGTGCTCGGGCCCGAAGGCGGCGCCCGGGTACACGAGAAGCGTGAGGCGGGCGCTGCTCGCCGGACGCGATCTCTGGGGCGCCAGGCTGCTCGCCGCGCCGAACGGGCCGACCTACGAGGGTACGCGCCGCTACCTCCAGCCGCTGCTCTACGCGGACGGTCGCGGCGGTCGCCCGCTGACGGCGTCCGGCGTCTACTACCTCTCGTTCGCGTTCCCGTTCAGCGTGTACGTCACGACCGCCGCGCTCCACGTCGCTGACGGGAGCCAGATCATCTCGCGCCGCGTGGGCGGCCCCAGCCTGACCGTCTCCGTCGGGGCAGCGGGCCGCGAGCGGTACGGCTCCTGCCTGGGGCGCCTGACGCCGGCGCAGCTCGCCGACGGCTACCTGCCGATCCTCGAGACGTCGTACGTCGACGGCGCGGGCGTCCGGTACACGCAGGAGTCGTTCGTCGGTCGTGTGTACGGGTCGACCTCGCCGGTGAGCTTCGTCCACCTCACCGTCGACGCGCAGGACTCCCAGACGGGTGCCGTCGTGCGGCTCACTCCGTCGCTGCACGGCCTCGCGCTCGTCGGCGACCGGCTCGTGTCGGGGAAGGCGACGCGGCTCCTCTTCAGCGCGGGCGGCACGTTCAACGGCTCCTCGGTCACCTACTCCGTCGCGGCCGGGGGCGTCGCCGACGTGTACGCGGGCTGGCTCACCCCGGCGGCGCCGACCACCCGCCTGGAGGCCGACGCGCGAACCTACGAGACGGCCAGGAACACGGTGGTCCACTTCTGGGGCTCGCGCCTCGCTGGGCGAACGCAGTACGTCGTCCCGGAGCCGCACGTGCTCGACGCGGAGCTCGGCGTGCTCGTCCAGCAGATCGCGCTTGCGTGGCGCTACAGCGCCGGCAACCACTACGAGGAGCTCTCGTTCGCGGAGGCGCTCGACGCCGCCGAGGTGATGGCCGAGTACGGGTACCCCGACGTCGCGAAGGGAATCCTCCGGGTCACCCTGCGGGCGCTCCCGAAGCGATACACGAACTGGCGGGCGGGCGAGCAGCTCGTCGCGAGCGCGCTGTACTTCCGGCTGTACCGCGACCGGCCGTTCCTCGAGGAGGAGACGCCGTCACTGGCGCGGCTGATGCGGGGGTTCGGCCGCCAGCTCGCGCGCGGCGGGAACCGGGGACTGCTGGAGCGCGAGCGCTACAGCACGGACATCGGCACGCAGGTGTACGGCGCGCACGAGCAGGCGGCCGTCCGGGAGGGGCTGTTCGCGATCTCCCGCGTCTGGGCACAGACCGGCCACCCGCAGCTGGCGGCGCGGAGCAGCGCACTCGCGGTGCGGCTGGACGTGAGCCTCCGCCGGGCGGTTCGCCGATCGACGAGGCGGCTCCCCGACGGGTCGCTCTTCGTGCCGGTCGCGCTCCTCGACAAGGACGCGCCGTTCGGACGCCTCGCCGCCTCCCGCGAGGGCAGCTACTGGAACCTCGTGATGCCCTACGCGCTCGCCTCGGGCTTCTTCGAGCCCCACGGCGTGCAGGCGGACGGCCTGCTCCGCTACCTGATGAGCCACGGCTCCCGACTGCTCGGCGTCGTCCGCGCGAAGGCCGAGTCGCTGTACGGGAACCGGCAGTACCCGGTGTCGGGGATCGACCAGGTCTACGGGCTCAACGTCTCCCGGTTCCTGGCCGACAACGACAAGCCGGATCAGCTCGTGCTCAGCCTCTACGGGACGCTGACGGCGGGGATGACCCCGGACACGTACATCTCGGGCGAGAGCAGCAGCGTCGCGCCGCTCCGCGGATCGGCCTACCGCTCGATGTACCTGCCGCCGAACCTGGGGGCGAATGCGACGTTCCTCGAGACGCTGCGGCTCATGCTCGTCCACGAGACGCGCGGGCCCGACGGTGCGCCGCGGGGTCTCGAGCTGGCGTTCTCGACCCCGCGTCCGTGGCTCGAGGACGGGAAGACGATCGGTGTCGAGAACGCCCCCACCAGCTTCGGCCCGGTCTCGTACTCGATCGAGCGGCACGGTGAGCTCGTCCGCGCCAGCGTCGACATCCCCTCGTCGCCCGCCGCACTGTCGGTGCGCCTCCGGCTTCGGCTGCCGGCCGGGGACCGGATCCAGTCGGTTCGCGAGGCCGGTCTCGCGATTCCGTTCGACGCCGCGAGTGGGACGATCGACCTCACGGGCTGGGCCGGCCGGCTCGACCTGGACGTCACCCTCCGCGCCGGCGAGTAGCCGCCGCTATCAGGTTCACGCGTCTAGATCCGGGAACCCCACCTCCCTCCCCATGGGCGTCGAGCCTAGCCCGAGCCGACGCACGCGTGTGTCACGGATCTGTGCCGGATCTGTGGCGCTTCGACGGTCGCTGCGGCTTCAGGCAGGGGTCGCGCCGGCGGCGGTGACGAGCACGTTGGCCGGCTGCGGCGCGGTCGGCAGCCCGGGCAGCGGCCGGCTGCCGAGTCTCGCGGCGAGATTCCACGGTGCCCCGATGCGGATCCACAGCGGCGGGCGTCCCAGGCGGAGCGAGGCGCCGCGCCGCAGGAGCCCTTGCCAGACGAGCGCGCCGGCCGCGGAGTCCTGCCGAACCGAGAGCCAGCAGTCGCCGCGGATCGCGGTGAGGACGAGTCTGGCGGCGGGAGCCCGGAGAGTCGGCGGCTCGATCGGCGCGACCCGGCGCTGCGACGGTGCCGCCGCGACGGGCAGCGGCTTCGGCAGCAGTGGCGGCGGTGTTCGACTGTCCACGTCGAGCCCCAGCAGCGCCAGTCCCGCAAGGAGTGCGGCGAGCGTGCCCGCGACGACGAGCGTCCGCCGCGCCAACGGCAGGCGGCGGGCGGGCGGTGGCGGCGGAGGTGGAGGCTCGAGCTCCGCCTGCGCCGCCGCCAACTCGAGGAGCAGCGGCTCGGGGTCGAGACCGAGCAGCTCCGCGTACTCGCGCAGGAAGCCCCGCGCATAGGCCGGCGCAGGGAGCATGCGAAACCGCTCCTGCTCGAGGGCCTCGAGGTAGCGCGCGCGGATCTTCGTCGCCCTCTGGGCGTCGGTCAGCGAGAGCCCCAGCCGCAGGCGAGCCTCACGGAGCGTGTTGCCGATCTGACCCACGGTGCTCCGATCGCGCGGTTCTTCCCAACACGAATGATGCCTCGCGCGGGGCACCCTGTGGGGTCGCGGCTACGATGCGGCCATGGCGACGACAGACGTCCTCGAGGCAGCCCTCCGCCGGTCGTTCCCGGACGCCACCGAGCTCGCGGTGATCGACCGGACGGGCGGGGGAGACCACTTCCAGGTCGTCGTCGCGGACGCGCGCTTCGACGGGCTCTCGCTCGTCGACCAGCACCGGCTCGTCTACGACGCGCTCGACGGGCCGCTGCGGGACGGCACCATCCACGAGCTTCGAATCAAGACGAAGGGAGCGGTATGAGCGAGCTGCAGGACCGGATCAAGACCGTGGTCGAGAACGAGCCCGTCGCCCTGTTCATGAAGGGCACCCCCCAGTTCATCATGTGCGGCAACTCGGACCGCGCACTGCGCGCGCTCCGCGAGGCCGGCGCGCCCGTGACGGCGGTGGACGTCCTCGTCGATCCGGCGATTCGCCAGGAGCTCTCGCAGCTCTCGGGCTGGCCGACGATCCCCCAGGTGTTCATCAAGGGCGAGCTCGTCGGCGGCGCGGACATCGTCGAGGAGCTCGCGGAGACAGGCGAGCTGGAGGAGAGGCTCTCCTCGGCGCTCGGGCCCGAGTACCGGGAACAGGCCGAAGAGCGCGTCGTCTCGGTGGTCTAGCCGGGGACGACCGAGAGGAGGCGGACGCCGGTCGCCCGCGGCTCCGTCGGCAGGAGCCGGGGGACGTCGAGCGTGACGAGGTGCCAGCCGCGTCTCGGGCCGAGCGGCAGCACGACCCGCACGGGGTCGTGGACGACGCGCCGGGTCACCTCGTGCTCGTCGACGCCGAACGTCGTGTGGAGCGGCTCCGGCGCTGCCACCCGCAGCGCCAGCGTGCCCGCCCCGTAGACCCAGAACGGTGCGTGCTTCTCGCTCATCGGCACGCTGCCGCCGTCCGGGCCGTACCAGCCCTGGCACATCACGGGAGTGTCGTGGGGCGACTCGACGCCCGCGCGGTAGTCGATCCCCGGGCCGTGCGTCCAGAGCGTGATCACGCCGCCGCGTGCGACCTCGCGGTAGCCGTGCCGGGCGAGCCCGAGCGACGCGAACCAGGCACGGTTCGGCACGGCGGCGTTCAGCGTGTACTGGCCCTCGTGGAGCATCAGGTAGCGGACACCGAGCGCGGCGAGGTCGATCCCGGTCCAGTCGCCGCAGTTCAGCCGTTCGAGCTGAACCGCCGTCGCCTCCGCCGCGACGGGCGCGATCGTCGAGTAGCCGCCCGGCCGCTGTCTGGGCGCCTGCATCGCGTAGGAGTAGTAGATCGAGCCGTAGTGGATGTCGGGGAGGAAGACCGGCAGCTCGAGCAGCCGGCCGGGCCCCGAGCCGCGGAGCGCCGCGTAGGCCGTGTTGCCCCGGTCGGCGGCAGAGGCGCCGTAGGCGTGCACGTGCAGGTCGGCGGCGAACAGCACGATCGCGACTGCCGTGACGACACCCGTGCGGCGCCTCGGCAACGCGAAGGCGACGAGCGCCGCGATCGAGAGGCACGCGATCGGCATCAGCCGCTCGGGCACCCGCGGGTAACGGAACGGGCCGACGTGCTGCCAGAGCCACGAGTAGCTCGGCAGGTTGGTGCCGAGCGCGAGCAGCGACGGCACGACCACGCCCGCGGCCAGCACCGCGGCGAGCCCGAAGCGGCGACCTCGAACCAGCAGCACCAGGCCGGCGAGCGCGACGAGCGGCGTGAGCCAGCCGAGGAAGACGAAGCTCTCGTTTCCGTGGCGGAAGCTCCGCAGCAGGAAGTCCGACCACTCGGCCGAATAGAAGCCGACCGACGCGAGCGAGCGCCCTCCCGCGCTGATCGAGCCGGCGATCGCCTCCCGCTGGACGAGCAGCCCGCCCGCGATCGCCGCCGCGGAGGCGGCGACCGCGATGCGTATCCGTCCGCGCACGAACGCATAGGCCGCCACGAACGGGATCGCGCCGAGCGCGAGATGGACCTGTCCCGAGAGCGGGATCGAGGCGAGCGCGACCACCGCGACCGCTCCCCAGCGCCGGCCTCCCTTCTCGACCCCGAGCAGCGCGAGCGGGATCAGCATCGAGATCGGGCCGAGCAGGTGCCCGACGCTCTGGCCGACCCGGTACGGCGCGATCGCGAACACGAGCCCGCCGACGAGCGCGGCCCCGCGCCCGAGCCCGAGCGCGCGCAGCCAGGCGCACGTGAGGCCGCCGGCGCCGACGTAGGAGCCGAGCACGAACAGGTTCCAGGTCACGACGGGGCCGAACAGCCAGTACAGCGGCCACAGCAGCAGCCCGAACGGCCAGCCGCCGAGGTTGACGACGCCGCCCGACTCGGGCCGGAACGTGTAGGGGTCGTGCCAGGGCGCGCGCAGGTGCTCGAGCTGGTGCCCGACGAGCCAGAAGTGCCAGTTCGTCTGGAGGTAGTCGCCGGCGGACGCCTCGCCGTAACCGGGCGCGCCGCCGGCGAGGTAGGCCGTGCGCCAGTGCTCGACCGCGGGCCAGGCAGCGACGATCCCGGCCGCGAGGTAGAGCAGGCAGGCGAGCGCTACAAAGCCCGCGCGGCCTGAAGCAGCTCGTCCAAGTCGGGAAGCTCCGATGTCTCGTAGCTCCATGCGCCCCGCACCGTACCGTCCCCGTCCACGAGGAAGGCACTGCGCTCCGCGACGCCCTTCAGCCCGCGGTAGTCGAACGCGACGCCGAACGCCTCGACCGCCTCGCCGTTCCAGTCCGAGAGCAACGGGAAGGAGAGGTCGAGCACCTGCCGCCACGAGACGTGGGTCCACGGGGAGTCGCGCGAGATGCCGTAGGGCCGGACGCCCGCCTCGATCAGCTCGTCGCTCCTGTCACGCAGGAGCTCCATCTCGTTCGTTCAGGTCGAGGACCAGTCGAACAGGTAGAAGAAGAGCAGGAACGGCCCTTCCGCGGCGAGCTCGTCCAGCGAGACCGCCTCGTTCGTGGTCAGCCACACCGTCGCGTGCGGCACGCGTTCGCCCACCCTCAGCACGGCCCCGAGCCTATCCCGCGGCCGGAGCCGCCGCGACCTCGGTGGCGTCGGCGATCTCGGACACGACCTCGTGGATGTCGCGGTTCGCGTTGAAGACTCGGAGCTGCCGGTCGGCGCCGTTGCCCCGCGCCATGATCTCGGTGATTCCCTCGAGCTCCCGCTCGCACCCGAGCTCGCGCGCGTGCGGCTCGAGCCCGCGCAGCGTCCGGCGGATCAGCTGGGCCACGGGCACGCGGTTCCGCCGCCCGGTCGCGAGGTCCATCACCGGCGCCTCGAGCCCGTAGCGGGCGGCGAGCCACTTGTTCTCGCTCGTGAGGATGCGGTGGTAGGAGGGGATCTCGACGCCGCTCTCGTGCTGCTCGCAGTAGAGCTTGACGAGCGACTGGCAGAACGCTGCGAGCGCGACCGCGTCCTCGACGCGCGTGACGGCGTCGCAGATCCGGATCTCGATCGTGCCGAGCCGCGGGTGCAGGCGCACGTCCCACCAGATGTGCGTGTAGTCGGCGATGCAGCCGGTCTTCTCGAGCTGCCCGATCACCTCGGCGTAGTCGGCGTAGTTGCGGAAGCGCGGCGGCGGGCCCGAGCGAGGGAAGGCCGCGAAGACCATCTGCCTGCTCGACGCGAGGCCCGTCGTCTCGCCGCGCCAGAACGGCGACGAGGCCGAGAGCGCGAGCAGCTGCGAGAGATGGGCGAGCAGCCCGTTCACGACCTGGATCGCCTTCTCGGGATCGTCGACCGCGACGTGGATGTGCATCCCGAAGATCAGCTCGCGGCGGGCGATGTACTGGAGCTGGTCGACGAGCTGCCGGTACCGGTCCCGCGCCGTGATCTGCTGGCGCTCGAACAGGCTGAACGGGTGCGTCCCCGCCGACCCGACGCGGAGCCCCTGGTCGCGCGCGATCTCGCAGACGTAGCCGCGCAGCTTCTTCAGCTCGGCGTCGACCTCGGCCGCCGTCCTGCAGACCGGCGTCGCGATCTCGAGCACCGACTGCATCAGCTCGGCGTTCACCTGCGGCTCGTACTCGTGCCCTGCTGTCGCCGCGAGCACCGTGTCGATGTGCTGGACGAGGTCGAGCGTGTCGGGGTCGAGCAGCATGTACTCCTCCTCGACCCCGAGCGTGTACGGGTCGCCCTTCCCGAAGCGGTGATCGAGGACGCTGCCGCCCTCGGCGAAGGTCATCGCGGTGATCGAGGACGGGTAGATCTGCTTCATCGCGCCACAAGTCTGACCCGTTTCGGGCTCTGGCACTAGGTCTTCGGGGATTTCAGCGTCCCTTCAGCGCGGCCTCGTAGAACTCCACTGTCACCCGAGGCAGGAGAAGAGAAGATGACCAAACCGCTCCACATCATCGCCGCCGTCGTCACCACGTCAGCGCTCTTCGCCCCGGCCGCGCTTGCGACCGATGTCCGAAGCGACGTCCGCTCGGACGTCCGGACAGTGCCGAAGGTGGACGTTCGAGTCGACGTTCGCTCCGACGTGCGCGTCGTCCCCCACGTGGACGTGCGCGTCGACGTTCGCTCGGATGTCAGGCGGAGTAGCCAACGGTTCCATCGCGGCTACTAGATCCGCCTCTCCAACATGCCGTCAGTCCAGGGCGGGCCCTCCGGGGCCCGCTCCTGATTGTGCGGGCAGCACGGCCTCGACCTCGATCTCGACGAGCCAGCGGGGGTCGAAGAGCCCGGCCACCAGGATCCCGGTCGCCGCAGGGCGCACGGAACCGAAGACCTCGCCGTGGGCCCGCATCACCTCCTCGACGGCCTCGATGTCGGTGACGAAGACGCGCGAGCGCACCACGTGGGCCGGCGTGGCCCCTGCCGCCCTGAGCGCCGAGACGATGATCTCGAGGCAGCGGCGCGCCTGGCCGTACGGCTCGGGCGGCGGGTCGGCGTCGTCCGGCATGATCGGCGCGGTCCCGGACACGTAGACGTGGCGGCCGGCGACGACCGCACGCGAGTAGCCCCAGCGCTTCTCGAGGCCGGAGCCGGACGAGATCAGCCGTCGCTCCATCGGGGCTAGTGCCCCTTCGAGTGATGTTGGCGAACTTCTGGAGCACGAGCACCAAGCGAGGCAAGGACGCAGGGAGCGCTCATAGCTGAAGCTATGGGCGCGACCGAGGACGCCGCCCCGCGCCGTGTGATCGTGTTCGAGAAGTCGGAGGACATTGCTTGAAGGGGCACTATTATCGCCCGCCGTGGAGGCACTGCGTCAGGTCGACGACTGGCCCGCTGCGAACGTGGCCGTCGCCGTGGTCGGTCCCGGCGGCGTGCTCGCCTCGCGCGGCGACCGCGAGCTGCCGTTCCGCTGGGCCTCGGTGACGAAGCTCCTCACCGCCGCCGCGGCGCTCGTCGCGCTCGAGGAGGGAATAGTCGACCTCGACGACCCGGCCGGGCCGCCCGGCTCGACGCTCCGGCACCTGCTCTCGCACGCGTCGGGGCTGCCGCTCAACCAGGGCCCGCCGATCGGACGGCCAGGGCAGCGGCGCATCTATTCGAACAGCGGGATCGAGGCGGCCGCGGACACGGTCTCGGCGGCTGCGGAGATGCCGTTTCCCGAGTACGTGCGCGGCGCCGTCACCGTCCCGCTCGCGCTCTCGGCCCACCTCGCCGGCTCGGCCGCCTGGAGCTACCGCGGCACGCTCGACGACCTCGCCGGCCTCGCCTCGGAGCTCCTGGCGCCGACGCTCGTCGCGCCGGAGACGCTCGCCGAGGCGACCGAGACGCAGTTCCCGGGCCTCACGGGGGTCCTCCCGGGGTTCGGCCGCCTCGAGCCGAACGACTGGGGTCTCGGCTTCGAGCTCCGGCACGAGAAGCGGCCGCACTGGACGGGCGAGCGCAACTCGCCGCGCACGTTCGGCCACTTCGGGGCCGCGGGCACGTTCCTGTGGGTCGACCCGGACGCCGGTCTCGCGCTCGCCTGTCTCACCGACCTCGAGTTCGGCGAGTGGGCGAAGGAGGCCTGGCCGCGCCTGTCGGACTCAGTCCTCGAGGAACTCGAGTAGGAGCCGGTCGAACGCCTCGGGGTTCTCGAGGTTCGGCAGGTGGCCCGCGCCGGGAATCGTGACGAGCCGCGCGCCGGGGATCTCGTGGGCGAGCCGCGCTCCGATCTCGTGGAAGTCGCGCACATCGTCCTCGCCGACTGCGATCAGGGTCGGACAGCGCACCGCGGCCGGCTCGAAGGCAGGGCCCGGACGCTCTTGCGCCTCGGGCGCGCCGACCTGCAGCTCGAGGGCTCGCCTCTGCATCGGGCGGACGGCGTCGCGGACGTGCGGCTGGGCCCAGAACTCGACGCACACCTCGGTCGCGGCATCGAGGTCGCCGCGCTCGACCGCCTCCTCCTCGGCTTCCCAGCAGGCGCGCACCTCGGGCGACCAGTCGTGGCCGGGCAGCCCGGGCGAGACGAGCAGCAGCCGCTCGACGAGGTCCGGCCGCGCGAGCGCGAGCTGGAGCGCGACCCTCCCCCCGAGCGAGTTGCCGACGACCGCCGTGCCGCCGGGCACGAGGGCCGCGAGGTCGTCGACGACGGAGAACTCTCCCTCGGGCCCCGGCGCGTCGCCGAATCCCGGCAGGTCGGGGGCGATCGCCTCCGGCAGCAGCGCCAGCTGGCGCTCCCACTGGCGTGAGTCGCAGACGCCTGCATGGAGCAGAAGCACCGTCATACGCAGGACAATAGTTCTTAACCGAGCCTTACCCCGGGCTGAACGCGCCGCCCGCACACTGGAACCGTGGAGCCTTCCGCTTACAGGAGTGTGCCCGCGTGAGGACTGCACGGTTCGACGCGATGGGCTGCGCGATCGCGGTAGGCGGCGCGACCCCGCGTGAGCTGCAGGCGATCGTCGGGCTCTTCCGCCAGCGCGACCACGTCTTCAGCCGCTCCCTCGCCGGCAGCGAGCTGAACGAGGTCAACGAGGCTGCCGGCTCGGTGGTCGGCGTCTCGCCGCTCTTCGCACGTGCGATCGGCGCGGCGCTCGACGCGGCCCAGGCCACGGGCGGGCTCGTCGATCCGACCCCGGGGCGCTGGAACGACGTACGGCTGCTTGGCCGCCTCGTCCTCGTCCCTGCCGGGGTCCGGCTTGACCTCGACCGCGTCGCCAGGGCGGCAGCCGTCGACGACGCGCTCCAGCTGCTCTCGGGCGAGGGCTTCGTCTCGGCCGCGGGCGACGCCGCCGTGCGCGGCGACGCCGCCGTCGAGGTTCCCGGAGGCGGGTCGGTCAGGCTGGGCCGCGGCGGCCTCTCGACGAGCTTCGGCGCCGCGACGGGATCGCCGTGGGTGCAGGTCACCGCCGCCGGGAGCACGTGTCTCGCCGCGGTCACCGCCGCCAGGGCTGCGCTCCTGCTCGGCGCGGACGGGCCCGGCTGGCTCGACGAGCGCGGGCTTCCCGGGCGCTTCGTCGGCCCGGACGGGAACGTGCTCGCGAACCGCTCGTGGAACGCGCGGCTCGCCCGCGCCGCCGCCTAGTCGTCGGCGAAGAGCTGGCGCAGGAACTCGTCGAACGCGGCGCGGTCGCAGCTCGCCACGACCGACGGCGTGACCGCGTGCACGGTCGCCGTCCGGGGAACGTTCATCGCCAGCGCGACCTCGCCGAAGGTGTCCCCCGGGCGGAGGACGCCGCGCTGCCCTCGTGACGACTGGCTCACGGCGAGCATTCCCGAGAGCACGACGTAGAACCGCTCGCCCGGCTCGCCCTCGCGCACGACGCTCGCACCTGCGGCCACGTCCTCGCGGACCATCACCCGCGCGAGGCGGCCGAGCGTTTCGCCCGGCAGGCCTTTGAGCAGCGCGATCCGGGCGAGCTCGTTCGTGGTTGCAGGCGACTCGCGCGGGCTCACCGCCCTATTGTGCCCGCATGGGCGTTCTCGAAGGCTGGCTCTGGTGCCCGCGCTGCCGCGGCGCGCTCACGGCGGGCGAGGGCCGCGTGGAATGCGACGCCTGTGGCTTCGTCGGATGGGCGAACTCCGCGCCCACCGCGTGCGCCCTCTGCGAGGACGGCGACGGGCGGCTGCTGCTCGTCCGACGGGCGCACGAGCCGTTCCGCGGCTACTGGGACATCCCCGGCGGCTTCCTCGACGAGGGAGAGCCGCCGCTCGACGGCCTCCGGCGCGAGCTGCTCGAGGAGACCGGGCTCGAGGTCGAGCCGGGCGAGTATGTCGGTGCCTGGATCGACCGCTACGGCGACGCGCCCGGGGCGCAGTTCACCCTCAACCTCTACTGGCGCGCACGGGTCGTCGGCGGCGACGAGCGCCCCGCCGACGACGTCTCCGAGCTGCGGTGGTTCGCGCGCGACGAGCTGCCGCCGCCGGAGGAGCTCGCCTTCACGAACGTCCCGCTCGTCCTCGACGCCTGGCTCGCGACGGGTCCGAGTTGCAATGTCCGGCCCGAACCCCCATCATCCGCGCGATGACGGAGAGGGGACTGCACTACATCGAGGACGACCTCACGGAAACGTGGGTCGAGGACTGGGCCGGCGCGGGCATCGCGGAGCTCGAGGACTTCCTCGCAAAGCGCGCCGCATCGCTCGGCCCCGTCATCGAGCCCGAAGAGGACCTGGGCTAGGCGACAGCCTCGGGCTACGCCGCAGCCTCGGGCTAGGCGACAGCCTCGGGCTACGCCGCAGCCTCGGGCTAGGCGACAGCCTCGGGCCAGAGCTGCTGCTCGAGCAGGCGCTTGGGGTAGGCGCCGGTCGCGCTGGTGGCGGGCTGGCCGCCCTCGAACAGGATCACCGTGGGGATCGACATGATCCCGTAGCGCTGCGCGAGGCCCTGCTCCTCGTCGATGTTCACCTTGACGAGCTTGACGTTGCGCTCCTCGACGATCTGGTTGAGCACGGGCTCGACGGCGTGGCACGGGCCACACCACTCGGCCCAGAAGTCGACGATCACCGGGGTCTCGCTGGCGAGCACCTCGTCCTGGAAAGTTGCTTCGGTCACGGAAGTTGCCATGAAACGTGCGGTCCTTTCGGTTGGGGGGACGGAGTGGTAAACGCGGTCGACCCTACAATCCTTCCCGATGGCCCGGATCTACACGCCGCTTCCCTCCGTCCCCGACCACGTCGCCCTCGAGCTCGAGGTGCTCGACCGCTGGGAGCGCGACGCCGTCTTCGACACGCTGCGCGAGCGCAACCGGAGCGGCCCGATCTGGAGCTTCGTCGACGGCCCTGTGACCGCGAACAAGTCGCTCGCCGTCCACACGGCGTGGGGCCGGACGCTGAAGGACGTGTTCCAGCGCTACAAGGCGATGCGCGGCTTCCACCAGCGCTACCAGAACGGCTTCGACTGCCAGGGACTCTGGATCGAGGTCGGCGTCGAGCGCGAGCTCGGGCTCAACTCGAAGCGGGAGATCGAGGACTACGGGCTCGAGGAGTTCGCGGCCAAGTGCCGCGACGTCGTCGTCAAGTCGTCCGAGGAGCTGACCCGCGGCTCGAAGCGGCTCGGGATGTGGATGGACTGGGGCAACGACTACTTCACCTTCAGCGACACGAACATCGAGTACATCTGGCGCTTCCTCGCGATCGTCCACGAGCGGGGCTGGCTCTACAAGGGCCACCGCTCGACCGAGTGGTGTCCGCGCTGCGGCACCTCGATCTCGGCCCACGAGCTCGCCGGCAGCTACGTCGACCGGGCCGACCCGTCGCTGTATGTCCGGCTGCCGCTCCTCGACCGTCCGGGCGAGTCGCTCGTGATCTGGACGACGACGCCGTGGACGCTGCCCGCGAACGTCGCCGCCGCCGTCAATCCGGATGCCGACTACGGGCGCAGGCTGAACGGCGAGTGGGTCGCCGCGCCGCGCTACCCCGACGAGAGCCTCGACGAGATCCTGCGCGGCTCGGAGCTCGCCGGCTGGCGCTACGAGGGCCCGTTCGACCAGCTCGCCCCGGGCGGCTCGGTCGAGCACCGCGTGATCCCCTGGGACGAGGTCTCGCTCGACGAGGGGACCGGCATCGTCCACATCGCGCCCGGCTGCGGCGGCGAGGACTTCGAGCTCTCGAAGGAGCACGACCTGCCGGTGTTGATGCCGGTCGACGAGTCGGGCCGCTTCTACGACGACTACGGCTGGCTGCACGGGCTCTCGACCGTCGAGGCGTCGGAGCAGATCATCGGCAACCTCGAGGAGCGAAACCGGCTCGTCGAGGCCGGGCTGTACGAGCACCGCTATCCCGAGTGCTGGCGCTGCCACACGCCGCTGATCTTCCGGATCGCCGACGACTGGTTCATCTCGGTCGCGGACATCCGAGAGCCGATGCGCGAGGCGAACGCGAAGGTCGAGTGGGTGCCCGACTACTTTGGCAAGCGGATGGACGACTGGCTCGTGAACATGGGCGACTGGAACATCTCCCGCCGCCGCTACTACGGGCTGCCGCTGCCGTTCTACCCGTGCTCGTGCGGGGAGCTGAACGTGATCGGCTCGCGCGAGGAGCTCGAGGAGCGGGCGCTCGGCGGGCTCGACCAGCTCCGGGAGCTGCGCCGCCCGTGGATCGACCGCGTCCCTGTGCGCTGCGAGTCGTGCGGCGAGGAGGTGGCCCGGATCCCGGAGGTCGGCGACGTCTGGCTCGACGCGGGCATCGTCCCGTTCTCCACGCTCGGCTGGCAGAACCCGGAGTCGAAGGAGCAGGGCTACGCCACGGGCGCGGCCGCAGGCCTGACCAAAGCGGACTTGCCCGACCACGCCTACTGGGAGCAGTGGTTCCCGGCCGACTGGGTAACCGAGATGCGCGAGCAGATCCGGCTCTGGTTCTACTCACAACTCCTGATGTCCGTCGTGCTCACGGGCGGCGCGCCGTTCAGGCGCGTGCTCGGCTACGAGAAGATGCTCGACGAGCGCGGCCAGGAGATGCACGGCTCGTGGGGGAACATGATCGACGCCGAGGACGCTTTCGCGCGCATGGGCGCCGACGTGATGCGGTGGCAGTACTGCGCGCAGCCGCCGAACCAGAACCTCCTGTTCGGGTTCGGGCCCGCCGAGGAGATCAAGCGGCGCCTGCTGACTATCTGGAATTCCGCCTCGTTCTTCGTGCAGTACGCGGAGATCGAGGGCTTCCGGCCGACGTACGCCGACCTCGAGCGCGGACCCGACTGCGAGCTGCGGCCGCTCGACCGCTGGCTGCTCGCGCGCACCGACAAGCTCGTCGCCGAGGCGACCGAGGCGCTCGAGGCGACGCTCACCTTCCAGCTGATCGGCGCCTTCGAGCGGTTCGTGGACGACCTCTCGAACTGGTACATCCGCCGCTCGCGCCGACGCTTCTACTCCTTCGACGAGGCCGCGTTCCGCACGCTCTGGGTCGCGCTCGCCCAGGCGCTGCGCGTGATCTCGCCGGTGGTGCCGTTCCTCGCCGAGCACCTCTGGCGGAACCTCGTCGCGGAGGCGAGCGAGGGTGCGCCCGAGTCGGTCTTCCTCGCCGGCTGGCCCGAGCCGCGGGAGCTGGACGAGGCGCTGCTCGCGGAGATCGCCGAGGTGAAGGAGGTCGTCGAGCTCGGGAGGCAGGCCCGCGCCAAGGAGAACCTCAAGATGCGTCAGCCGTTGCGCCGGCTCTACGTGTCGGGGGCCACGCATGCCCAGGCTCACGCCGACGAGATCAAGGACGAGCTCCGCGTCAAGAGCGTCGAGTTCCAGGAACAGCCCGCGGCCCAGTTCTCGTGGAAGCCGAACCTCCGCACCCTGGGGCCGCGGCTCGGCAAGGAGCTCGGCGCCGTTCGCGCTGCTCTCGCGAACCGTGAGTTCGAGCCGCTGCCCGACGGCGGCGTGCGTGCGGCCGGCCACGATCTGGCACCGGAGGATCTGATCGTCGAACGCGAGGACAGGCCGGGCTGGGCCTATTCGGAGAATCTCGCGGTGGGAATCGACACGACGCTCGATCCCGAGCTGGAGCTGGAGGGCCGCGTCCTCGACCTGATCCACAAGCTGAACACGATGCGCAAGGAGCAGGGGCTCGCCCTGACCGACCGCATCACCGTCACGCTCCCCGAGAGCGATGCCGACCTGCTCGCGCACGCCGACTGGATCAAGGACGAGGTGCTCGCGCTCGCGATCGAGACGGACGGCGGCACCGAGCCGCGGATCGCGAAGGCCTGACGATGCGTTCCGTGCTCGCGTGCCTCGGAGTCGCGGTCGTGGCGCTGGTCGTGGCGTTGCCCGCCGCCGGGAAGGAGGGCGTGAAGGCGACGCTCACCACGCCCGTCCCGCTCGCCTCTCCCGCGGGAACGACGCTCCACGTCGCCTGGACGCTGACCTACCGCGACGAGCACGGCCGCCGGCGCCCGTTCGGCGGCGAGGGAATCTTCGTACGGCTACTGAGCGCCTCGGGCGGGCCCTCGAGCACCGTCTTCGCGCACGGGACGGCGGGCGGCTACGCGGCGACGGTGCGGGTTCCGGAGGGCGGCATCCGCGCGATCCAGATCGGGATCGAGGGCTGGTCGAGCGGACCGAACGGCACGAGGCGCGCCGACGAGCTGTTCCCGATCACGAACGCCCCGAAGCGCCGCTAGGCGACGGTCGAGCTCTGCGCCCGGCGCAGCTCGATCGGCAGCTTGAACACGACGTCCTCGAGCAGCGCCGCGAACGGGCGGATATCGGTGGCGCCGCTCTCGCGGAACCAGTCGCAGACCCGCGCGACGAGCGACTCCGGCGCCGAGGCGCCCGAGGTGATCCCGACCGTCTCGCGTCCCACGAGCCAGTCCGGCTCGATCCCTGTCTCGTCGTCGATCAGGTGGGACTCGACGCCGCCGGCCCGGCCGACCTCGACCAGCCGGTTCGAGTTCGAGCTGTTGCGGGAGCCGATCACGAGCAGCAGGTCGAGCTGCGGCAGCATCTCGCGCACCGCGCGCTGGCGGTTCGTCGTCGCGTAGCAGATGTCGCTCTTCGCCGGCTCGCGCAGCTGCGGGAAGCGGCGGCGCAGAACGGCGACGATGTCGGCCGTCTCGTCGACCGAGAGCGTGGTCTGGGTCGAGTAGGCGATCCGGTCGGTGCCGGGCAGCTCGAGCCGCTCGGCGTCCTCGACCGTCTGGACGAGCACGACGTGGTCGGGCGCCTCGCCCATCGTGCCGACGACCTCCTCGTGCCCGGCGTGGCCGACGAGGATCACGGTGAAGCCCTCCGCCGCGTACCGGATCACCTGCGCATGCACCTTGGTCACGAGCGGGCAGGTCGCGTCGATCGTCCTCAGCCCCCGCGCGGCCGCGCCCGCGTGGACGGACGGCGCGACGCCGTGCGCGGACAAGACGAGCGTGCCGCCGAAGGGCACGTCCTCCTCGCTCTCGACGAAGATCGCGCCGCGCTCCTCGAGCTCGCGGACGACGTGGAGGTTATGGACGATCTGCTTGCGGACGTAGACGGGTGCCCCGTAGAGATCGAGGGCTTGCTCGACAGTTTCGACGGCGCGCTCGACGCCGGCGCAGAATCCGCGGGGCGAGGCGAGAAGTACTCGCTTGACCAAACCGGAGACGATGGTAGCTGGGTCGCAGTGACGGCGCGTCGCCGACCGTTCGCTGAAAAGGTGGGAGAGGCCCGCCGCTCGGGGGGTCGTCGCGATGGGCCTCTCCCGTTGCTCACCGCGGTCTCCTAGGCCAGGAACGCGCGCCGCGGATCGCATTCGCCCAGGGCGACGACGCTAAACCCCCCGCCGCGTTTCTCCAATAGGCCGACCGGCCCATCTTTGCAACTCGGAACAGGCTCAGCGGGCCGTCTCGGCGAGCGCGATCGCCGCGATCACGATCAGCCCGCCGACGAGCTGCGATGGGCCCAGCGACTCCCCGAGCCAGGCCCAGCCGACGGCGGCGGCCGCGACCGGCTCCGCCATCGCCGCGATCGCAGCGCGGGTCGCCGAGATGTGCCGAAGCGAGCCGATCACGAGCAGGAACGGGATCACGGTGCCCGGCACGATCACCCAGAACAGCAGGGCCCAGGCGGGCAGTTCGTGCGCGGAGAGGTGGCCGAGCAGCGAGATCCTCTGCCCGGTGAACGAGAACGGGAAGCTCCACCACGGCTGGATCAGGGCGAACAGGAGCGACGCGAAGAAGAAGCCGTAGCAGGCGAGCGAGACCGGGTCGCGGCGGCCGACCTCGTGCTCGGCCATCAGGATGTAGGCGGCGAACGACACGGCGGTGATCGCGCCGAAGGCGAGCCCGACTCCGCTCAGCGTGACCCCGGTCCACACCTGCACGACGAGCGAGAGCCCGAACAGCGCGAGGCCGAGCGCGACCCAGAGGCGCGGCCGCACCTGCTGGTGCATCACGAAGCGGGCCCAGAGCGCGACGAGGAGCGGCGCCGTGTACTCGAGCAGGAGCGCGATCCCGAGCGGGAGCCTGTGGATCGAGAGGAAGTAGAAGAGCTGCACCGACGCGAGCCCGATCGCCCCGAACGCGGCGAGGAAGGGCAGCTCGTCCCGCCGGACACGCAGCAGCCGGGGCGCCGCGACGAGGAGCGCGACGAGGAGGACGAGGAACGCGCCGGTCGAGCGCACCTCGGTCAGTCGCAGCGACGAGAGCCCGGAGCCGAGCAGAACCTTCGCGACGGCGCCGTTGAAGCCGAAGAGGACCGCGCCGGTGAGCACCATCGCGTAGCCGAGGCCCGGCCGGCGCCGGTGCTCCGGCGCGGTCAGTTTGCCGCTGCGGCTTCGAGGATCGCGGCGATCGAGCGCTCGACGTCCTCGTCGCTCGTGGCCCAGTTCGAGACCGAGATCCGCATCGCGCCCATGCCGTGCCAGTTCGTGCCGCCGAGCCAGCAGGTGCCCTCGTTCTGCACCGCCTCGATCGATGGCGGCCGTGCGCGCATCGTCGCCGAACCTGACTAGCACCTGGTTCAGGACGACATCGTTCAGCACCTCGACGCCCGGCGCGGCGCCGAGCTCCTCGCCGAAGCGGCGCGCGTGGCGGCAGCAGCGCTCGACGAGCTCGGCGATCCCCGCGCGGCCGAGCGAGCGGATCGCCGCGTACACCGGGAAGCCGCGCGCGCGGCGCGAGAACTCCGGGTTCCAGTCGATCTGGTCGCGCGGGCCGCCCTCCTCGGCGTGGATCAGGTAGCTCGCGCGCACGCTCATCGCGGCGCGGTGCGCGTCGGGGTGCGCGCAGAACGCGATCCCGCAGTCGTAGGGGACGTTGAGCCACTTGTGCGCGTCGGTCGCCCACGAGTCGGCCCGCTCGGCGCCCGCGACGAGGTGGCGGAGCCCCGGGCTCGCCGCGGCCCAGAGGCCGAACGCGCCGTCGAGGTGGAACCACGCGCCGGCCGCCTCGGCCGCGTCCGCGACCTCCTCGAGCGGGTCGAACGAGCCGGTGTTGACGTTCCCCGCCTGCGCGCAGACGATCGTCGGCCCGTCGAGCCCGGCGAGCGTCTCCCGCAGCGCGTCCGGCAGGATCCGGCCCTGGCCGTCGGCGGCGACCGGGACGATGCAGGCGGTGCCGAGGCCGAGGAAGCGCAGCGCGCGGTCGATCGTGGTGTGGCGCTCCTCGCCGACGACGACGTGCACCGGCGGCGCGCCGATCAGGCCGCCCTCGTTCACGTCCCAGCCGACCCGTTCGAGCACCGCGTGGCGCGCGGCGGCGAGCGCGGTCACGTGCGCCATCTGGCAGCCGGTCACGAAGCCGAAGGAGACGCCGTCCGGCAGGCCGAGCAGCTCCGCCGTCCACGCGCCTGCGATCTCCTCGACGACCGCGGCCGACGGCCCGCCGACGTAGAGCCCCGCGTTCTGATCCCAGGCCGAGGAGAGCCAGTCCGCGGCGACCGCGGCGGGTACCGCGCCGCCGATCACGAAGCCGAAGTAGCGGCCGCTCGGGATCGCGACCAGGCCCGGATCCGCGGCGGTCGCGAGGTGAGCGATCACCTCGTGCGGATCGGTCGGCGAGTCCGGTAGCGGCCCGCCGAGACTCGCCCGCAGCTCGTCGACGTCGGCCGACCAGGTCACCGGCCGGTCCGGGATCCCCTCGAGGAAGTCGGCCGCGTACCCGGCGGTCTCGTCAAGCAGCCTGCGGATCGTCATCACAGAGAATCTACAGAGGCCCGCCTGCGCCCTCTCTACACTTGCAGCACGGGACGTGGCGCAGCCTGGTAGCGCACCTGCTTTGGGAGCAGGGGGTCGCGAGTTCGAATCTCGCCGTCCCGATTACGAGAAGCCCTTGCTAGGTGGAGCTTTTCCCACTTGCGGTCGGTCGGTCATGGCTCACATGGGGCCGGTTTGGAACGGATTTGGAACCGTGGTCGACGCGAGGGAGTTGGCCGCCTGTCCGGGTCAGAGGCGACACTCGAAGAGTGACCGGCGTTCCAACTACGTCACTTGTGCGACTCTGCGCGGCTGTCGACAGGACGCTCTCGGCGGTCGAGGAGGCTGCGACCAATCCGCCAGCACCGCGGGACCTGAACGACTCGTTTCTTGGCGCGGCATACGGACGTGCCTACCGCTGCATGCGATCAATCCGAGAGTTAGCCGGACGGGGCGAAGCGGATGACGCCCTGATCCTGACCCGTTCCTTGCTGCTCATCGTTGCTCGCGCGCTGTACCTCGTTGAGCCGGATGACGGCGCAGAAAGGGAGCGTCGGCTCGCTGCATGGCGACTAGCTTGGGCCAAGCAGGCTCGGCGCACGCTCGATGATCTTTCCGCGACGGGCTTCGAGCCAAGCGACGACCGCGACCGAATAGCACGCATCGCAGACGCCGAAAGCGGGCGCACTGTGACGCCGTTTCCCAACGACCACGACCTCTTAGCTTCGCTGGGGCTACTCGCGTACTACGCGCGTGTCTACCGCGTTGCCTCGGACGTAGTGCATTACTCCATCGGAAGCGCACTCGACGGCTTCCTCGACTACCCGGACACGGTCACCGGCGGCGGTCGAGTGCCGCTCAAACACCCACGCGGTGAGGAGGCGGAAGAGGCACTGGCGCTTGCCGCCATCACTTATGGCGAGTTCCTTGAACGCTCCGATCCGATAATTCGGAACGGCGTCGCGGACATCGCACGGCGTGAATTGGCGGAGTACCTCAACGAAAAGGCATTGGCGTGATGGATTCGATCGAGCTGCAGGGACTGACCAAGTCGTTCAGCTCCCCTCAGGGGCCCGTGCGCGCGGTGCGGGCGATCGACGTGACGATCGGGCGCGGCGAGACCGTCGCGCTGCTCGGGCCGAACGGGGCCGGGAAGTCGACGACGCTCGACATGCTGCTCGGGTTGACGGAGCCCGACGGCGGTACGGTTTCGCTGTTCGGGATGCGGCCGGCCGCGGCGGTCGACGCGGGCGCGATCGGCGCGATGCTGCAGACCGGTGCGCTGATCCGCGACCTCTCGGTGCGCGAGCTCGTCACGGTGATGGCGTCGCTCTATCCGAACCCGCTCGGCGTCGACGAGGTGATCGAACTGACGGGGATCGGCGAGTTCGCGGGGCGGCACACGCACAAGCTCTCGGGCGGCGAGACGCAGCGGGCCCGCTTCGCGATCGCGCTCGTGAGCAATGCCGAGTTGCTCGTGCTCGACGAGCCCACCGTCGCGATGGACGTCGAGGGGCGGCAGGCGTTCTGGCGTGCGATGCGCGAGTTCGCCGCCGGTGGCAAGACCGTCGTCTTCGCGACGCACTACCTCGAGGAGGCCGACTCCTACGCGGACCGCGTCGTGCTGATGGCCCACGGCCGGATCGTCGCCGACGGGCCGCCGAACGAGATCAAGGCGATGGTCGGCTCGAAGACGATCCGCGCCACGCTGCCGGGAGTCGACCTCGGCGAGCTCGCGAAGCTCCCGGGCGTGACCGGGGTCGACACGCGGGGCGAGGCGGTCGTGCTCGCGTGCTCGGACTCCGACCAGGCGATCCGCGCCCTGCTCGCGCGGTTCCCCGAGGCCCACGACATCGAGATCACCGGCGCCGGCCTCGAGGAGGCCTTCCTCCGGCTCACCGGCGACGAGGCGGGCGAATGAGCGCCGCGACCTACCTCCGCTACGAGCTGCTGCGGACGTTCCGCAACAAGCGCTTCATGATCTTCTCGCTCGGGTTCCCGCTCGCCCTCTACTACCTGATCGCCGCCCCGAACAGAAACGTCGGCGACCTCGGCAACTCGGGCATCTCGGCTCCGCTCTACATCATGTGCGGCCTTGCGGCCTTCGGGACGATGAGCGCGATGCTCTCGAGCGGCGCGCGCATCGCCGGGGAGCGCCAGGTCGGCTGGAACCGCCAGCTCCGGATCACGCCGCTCACGACGCGCAACTACTTCCGGGCCAAGGTCCTCACGGGCTACGCGCTGGCGCTCACCAGCCTCCTGCTCCTCTACACCGCCGGGGCGACGCTCGGCGTCTCGATGGCGGCGGGCGACTGGGTCCAGATGACGCTGCTGATCCTGGTCGGGCTGATCCCGTTCGCCGCGGCCGGGATCCTGCTCGGGCACCTGCTGACCGTCGACTCGATCGGCCCGGTGATCGGCGGCCTCACTGCTCTGCTCTCGATCCTCGGCGG
This sequence comes from uncultured Actinomycetes bacterium, assembly GCA_963746005.1. GTDB lineage: Bacteria > Actinomycetota > Thermoleophilia > Gaiellales > Gaiellaceae > CAVQZA01. Next base: position 234,642 of record CAVUZM010000014.1, read on the forward strand.
CGCGTGGTTCCCGATCGCGAGCTCCGGGACGATGCACGACATCGCGCAGCTCATCCCGTCGTACTGGCTCGTCCAGGCAAGCCGGATCGCGGTCGGCGGCCAGGCCTGGGGCGCGACGGGCTGGATCGTGATGGGAGCCTGGGCCGCCGCGATGATCGTTCTCGCCGGCCGCGCGTACCGGCGCGACACGAAACGGGCATAGAGAGAGGCGGGGCGCTGGCACACCCCGCCCCTCTGCGAGCGGCGATCGCTAGTGCCGCTTGTTGTGGCGGACCTGGTTGTGATGGTGTCTTGGGCGTGGGGCAGCTGCCGGTCGAGCTCGGCATCACGTCGCCGTGGCGCAGGTACCAGTTGGCGTTCTTCTGGCTCACGGTGATCTGCACCCACTGGCGCTTGCCGTTCGTCCTGTGGCAGATCGTGACCTTGGGCGGCGGCGTCGTCGCGGCGCACTGGTGGCCGGACTCGCTCGCGGTCGCCGTGTCCGAGCGGCCGGCGGAGTTCACCGTCCAGGTGAGCCTGGTCCCGGTCGGGATCCCCTTCACCGTGAAGGCGCTCTGCACCTTGCCCGGCTGGAAGGTGCTCGTCTGGCCGCGGTCGATCGGCGGCGGCGAGAAGTAGTTGTCGCTGCCGACCGGCACGGTCTGCGCCGTCGTGTTCTGGTTCTCGTAGCCGAACGTCGCGTCGTAGCTGCCCGAGTTCCGGGTCACGCACTGGACGAAGACCTCGATCGGCTTCGCCGTCGGCGTGCACGAGCGGTTCGACGAGCTCGCCACGACAGTCCGGGTCGAGCCGCCGAAGGCGACCGTCCACGCGAGCTTCGTGGTGAGCGGTATCCCGGTCACCGTGAAGGCGGCGTGGTGCAGGCCGGGCTGGAACGTCGTCGTCTGGCCGCGGTCGATCGGCGGCGGGGAGAAGAAGTTGTCGCTCCCCACCACGATGGTCTGTGCGGCGGCATTGTCGTTCGCGTAGGCGAACGTCGCGTCATAGCTCGTCGCGTTCTTCGTCACGCAGTCGACAGAGACGTGGATCACGCCGGTCGACGCGGGCTGACACGAGGGGTCGGACGAGCTCGCAGTCGCGGTCCGGGACGAGCCGCCGAACGCGACCGTCCAGGCGAGCTTCGTCCCGTTCGGGATCCCCTTCACCGTGAAGGCGCCGTGGTGCGACCCCGGCGCGAACACCGTGGTCTGGCCGCGGTCGATCGGCGGCGGGGAGAAGTAGTTGTCCGTCCCGACCGACACGGTCTCGGCGGTCGCGTTGTCGTTCGCGTAGGCGAAGGTCGCGTCGTAGGTCGTCGCTCCCCTCGACACGCAGTCGACCGAGACGTGGATCACCTGCGTCGTCGAGGTGGGCGTGCACGACTTGCCGGACGAGCTCGCGGTCGTGCTGTGCGAGAGGACCGTCCAGACGAGCTTCGTCGAGCTCGGGATCGCCTTCACCGTGAAGGCCGCGTGGTGCGACCCGGGCTGGAACACGGTCGTCTGGCCGCGGTCGATCGGCGGCGGGGCGAAGTAGTTGTCGGTCCCGACCGGGACGGTCTGCGCGGCCGTGGCGTCGTTCGCGTAGGCGAAGGTCGCGTCGTAGGTGTTGTCGGTGTTCTTCGTCACGCAGTCGACGGAGACGTGGATCGCCGGCGTCGGCGGCGTCGTGCTGCACGAGTGCGAGGACGACGAGCTCACGCTCACCGACTCGGTGTGCCCGTTGAGCGACACGGTCCAGGTGAGCTTCGTGGCGCTCGGGATCGCCGTCACCGTGAACGCGTCGTGCACCGTTCCCGGCTGGAAGACGGTCGTCTGGCCGCGGTCGATCGGCGGCGGCGTGAAGTAGTTGTCGCTCCCCACGGCGACGGTCTGCGCCGTGGAGTTCTGGTTCGTGTAGCCGAACGTCGCGTCGTATGAGCCCGACCCCTGGGTCACGCAGTCGACGAACGGATGGACGTAGGTCATCGTGCGGTGCGTCCCTGCGAACGCGTTCGGGGCGAAGGCGCCGAGCGCGAGCAGGAGCCCGGCGACTAGTGCGATTCGGTTTCGCATGCTCGGCCTCCTTAGAAGGTTGGGGTGCCAGCGGAGGGGCGGCCTGGCGTGCGGTCGGACGGATCGTCCTCGCACGGCGTAACGCCCCGGTCCCAACCTTGTAAGGAGGCCGTAAAAGAGCCGGTGCCGGCTAGCTCGCCTGTCTCGTCGTCACGATTTTCGTCCAGGGTCCGGCGGGTGGTGAGTCGACGAATCGCCAGCTCACCTTGTCGCTGTCGCCGTCGAGCTCCTTGAAGCCGAGGCAGCCGTTGAGTGCGGGCGAGACGTCCATGCCGGCGTTGTTGAACTGGCCTTGCACCGGCTGGGCGTTGTTCGTTCCGAACACGTAGGCGGCGTCGTGGTAGAGGCTTCCGTGTGAGGGGCCTGCGTCTTCGACCTGCCCGTAGCAGGTTTTGCCGTTGGGGCCGGTGATCGCGACCCAGTGGTTCTTCATGAAGCTGTAGTTCTGGTTGTTGCATTGGGTCGAGCCGGCGGCCCAGGGGATCACCTGGCAGCGCTCCTTGAAAGCGGTCGAGTCGTTGATGTCGTCGAAGGGGAGGTCGAGGTAGAACGGGTTCTCGGCCGGGTGCACGTTCGGGTTCTTCGGGAAGTAGCCGTTCGGCTGCGTCGCGGGCCTCGGTCGAGCACTTGAACGTCGAGCCGCTCCCGGAGGGCTGGCCGTCACAGCCGCCGATCGGGGCGCCCGAGCAGTCGGTGGACGGGTCGGTGCCGAGGTTCAGTTCGCCGGACCAGTGATAGGCCCACTGCGAGTCGTAGGTCGAGCACACCTGCGAGCCGTCCGCGATCGACGCGTTGAAGATCTCCCCGACCCAGAACGTCGTAGCGACGATGTTCGTGTGGAGCGAATAGCTGCCCGGGGGGGCCGGAGCCGTCGGTGTCGTCGTGGTCGTCGTTGCCGTCTTTGCTGTGTGGCCGCTCGTAGAAGTCGCACCGGTTCCGCCGTGGTGGTTGTGGCCACCCCCGCTGGCCGTCGTTGCGGTCGTGGTCGGCGTCGTTCTACCGGTTGTTGTCTGGCTGCTCGTCGTGGTTCCGCCGTGGTTGTGCCCGCCTCCGCTGCTGGCGCCGGCGGACGCGTCACCGTGATGGCTGTTTGCGGCCTGCGCGACGGCGGCGAGCGCGCCGATCGCGAAGACCGCCACGAGCACTGCAGGTAGTTTGAGCCAGGCATAGCGTCTGGCATCGAGCCGGTCATTTCGTCCCATGATTGAACCCCTCCAGTTGGTGTGGCTGGGAGGGCGGGCCGCACCGCCGCTCACATTCCGCCGTCTTCCTCGGCGGTGCGCTCCAGCGCTTCAATCCCTCGGATGGAACCTGAGGTTCGCGGCCCGGAGTAAGGCCAAGGTCCGAAGTACGTAAACCCGACGTAAAGTCAAACCTAGGCGCCGGCCGCGCGCAGCTCGGCGTCGGCCAGCTCGTAGCCGCGGGCGATCAGGCTGCGGATCGCGCTCTCCGTCCACGGCTTCTGGGAGCGCAGCCCCGGATCGAGGCTGACCTCGCCGATCGAGCCGAGCACCGCGATCCGCGGCACGTGACGGTCGTGACGGAACGGGAACCGGGCCGCCGCGAACCGCTCCTCGACCTCGCGCACGGCGGCCGCGCGCTCGACCGGGTCGTGCACCACGGTCTCGAGCAGCCGGTGGATGTCGGCGCGCAGCGACTCGAGCTCCGCGATCGACTCGTCCTTCTCCAGTGCGGTCCCGCTCCTCGAGCACCGTGTTGCGGAGGATCGAGACGCGGCCGAGCCGCGCGAGCATGTCGGCGAGGTGCGCGGGCTCGCCGCGGTCGGAGCGCTCCTCGGCCTCCTTCAGCTCGGCGATGAACGCGCGCACCGGCGGCACGCGGCCGAGCCGCTCGAGCCGCCTCCGCATCGCCTGCAGCGGCAGCGCCGTGAACTGCGGGTAGCGGGGGAGGTAGCGGAACGAGACGATCAGCTCGACCTCCGGCCGCTCGTAGGCGTAGCCGAGCGGGAAGTTGCGCACCCAGCCACCGTCGGAGGCGATCCGGTCGCCGACGCGGAGCGGCAGCACGAAGGCGCTCACCGCCGCCGAGGCGAGCAGCGCCTGCGCCATCTCCTCCGGCGGGGTGGTGCGGGACGAGTACGCGAGCTCGTAGCTCTCGTCCGAGCTGTCCTCGACCTCGACGCTGAGGTCGGTGGCGAGCACGACGAGCTCGATCGGCGAGCCCTCGAGCCCGAGCACGAGGTCGAGCGCCGGCTCCATCCGCTCCGCGATCGTGCGCGGAAGCGCGTAGTCGTGGAGCCCGAGCAGCGGCAGCCGCCAGAGCCGGTGCGGACGGAAGACGTCCTCCGGGCGAAGCGTGAGGAGGAACCGCTCGAGGTCGTCGAGGCGGTCGAGCGCCGCCATGACCCCGGCGAGCGCGCCGGCCGAGGTCCCGAAGATCCAGCCGACCCGCGGCCAGAGCTCGCTCTCGCGCACCCGGCGCAGGAAGCCGAGCTCCATCACCGTCGCGTTGATGCCCCCACCGGAGAGGACGAGCGCGACATCGCGTCTTCCGCTGTCGCTCATCCCCACTGACGGTACTCTCCGCCCGTGCGGGCCGCCGACCTGAACTGGATGCAGCTCGAGGCGCACCTCGAAGTCGACGACCGCATCGTGCTCCCGCTCGGCTCGACCGAGCAGCACGCCTACCTCTCGCTGGCGACCGACTCGATCCTCTCCGAGCGCGTCGCAGTCGAGGCTGCCGAGCCGCTCGGCGTGCCCGTGCTGCCCGCGCTCGCCTACGGGATCACGCCGTATTTCGCCGCGTATCCCGGCAGTCCGAGCGTTTCGGAGGAGACCTATCTCGCCCTGCTCCGGGACCTGCTCGGCTCACTCCGCGGCCAGGGCTTCGGCCGGATCCTGCTCCTGAACGGCCACGGCGGCAACGCTCCCGCCGAGTCTCTGGCGGGCGGCGGTGTCCTCTTCCACAGCTGGTGGAACGCGCCGCGGGTCTGGGCGCTGATCCAGGAGCTCGATCCCGACTCGAGTCACGCCTCGTGGATGGAGAACTTCCCGTGGACGCGGCTGCCCGGCGTCGAGCTCCCGGCTGAGCGCAAGCCGAAGGTTGCGCGCAACGCGGTGGATCCCGCCGCGGTCCGCGAAGAGCTCGGAGACGGCTCGTTCGGCGGGCTGTACGAGCGGCCCGACGAGGACGTGCTCCTGATCTGGCAGGCAGGAGTCGAGGAGGTTCGGGACGTGCTCGAGCACGGCTGGGGCTAGTGCCGCGTCCGCGCCGCCGCCGTCGGTAGTGTCCAGATCGTGTCGAGCCGGGGGGTCTTCGTCTGATGCGTGACATCGCGCGCGCCGTCCTCCGGCACCGTCGGCTCGTGCTAGTCGCATGGGTGGTCGTGCTCGTGGCCGGCCTGCCGAACCTCTCGCGCGCCACCGGCGCGTTCTCGCAGGAGTTCTCCGTGCCCGGCCGCGAGGGCTTCGAGACGAACGCCGGGATCCTGCGGCTCTACGGCATCGACCAGACGACCGACGTGATCGTGCCGGTGCTGACGCTGCCGGAGGGGAAGACGGTCGACTCGCCCGGCGTGAAGGCGCAGCTCGCGGCGGCCGACGCGAAGATCGCGGCGGTCGCGCCCGGCGCGCGCGTCGCCTCGTACGCGTCCACCGGAAACCGCGCTTTCGTCTCGGCCGACGGCCGGACGACGTTCGCGCTCGTCTACCCGCAACGCCGACCGGGGCAGGGCTTCAACGCCGGCGCGATCGAGACGAAGGCGATCCGCGCCGCGCTCGCGGCCGCGCCTGTCGCCGGGTCGGGCTTCCACGTCACCGGGATCGGGGCGCTCTCCGACGCGGGCGGGTCGGGCGGCGGCACCGCCGGAGTGCTCGTCGAGGCGCTCGTCGGCGGACTCGGCGCGCTGCTCGTGCTCGCGTTCGTGTTCGCGTCGTTCATCGCGCTCGTCCCGATCCTGATGGCCGCGTTCGCGATCGTCGCGACCTTCATGCTGCTCTGGCTCGTGACGAGCTTCGCCCAGGTCTCGTTCATCGTCACGTTCCTCGTCGCGCTGATCGGGCTCGGCGTCGCGATCGACTACGCGCTGCTGATCGTGATGCGCTGGCGCGAGGAGCGCGACAAGGGGTTCGAGAACGACGAGGCGATCGAGAACGCGATGGCGACCGCAGGCTCCGCCGTGGTCTTCTCCGGAACCACCGTCGCGATCGGCCTGCTCGCGCTCGTCGTGCTGCCGGTGCCGTTCCTGCGCAGCATCGGCTACGCCGGGATGCTGATCCCGCTCGTCAGCGTGATCGTCGCCCTCACCGCGCTGCCGGCGATCCTCTCGACCGTCGGCCCGAAGCTGGAGTGGCCGCGCGCACGGCGCGAGGACAAGGCCAGCCGGTCCTGGACGGCCTGGGGCCGCTTCGTCGTCCGGCGCCGCTGGGTCGCTGCGACGGTCGGTCTCACGATCCTCGTCGCGCTCGCCTATGCGGCCACGGGCATCCAGCTCGGCAACGCGAAGGCGGACTCGCTCGCGAAGAGCGGGGACGCGCGCCAGGGCCTCGTCGCGCTCGAGCGGTCGGGGATCGGCCCCGGCGCGCTGACGCCGTTCACCGTGCTCGTGCCCGACGGCGCGCGTGCGCAGGAGGCGGCGAAGCGGCTCGCGCAGGTGAAGGGCGTCCGGGCCACGGCCGCCCCGGCCGGCTGGACGAGCCAGGGCACGGCGCTCGTCACCGTCTTCCCGAATCGCGACGCCAACACTTCGTGGGGCCGCGGGCTCAACACGCGGCTCAAGCAGGCGGCCCACGAGGTCGGTGCGTCGGTCGGCGGGAGCCCCGCGCAGAGCGCCGACTTCGTCGCGGCGGTCTACGGGAGCTTCCCGTTGATGATCGGGCTCGTCTCGCTGCTGACCTTCCTGCTGCTCGCCCGCGCGTTCCGGTCGCTCCTGCTGCCGCTGAAGGCGGTGCTGCTCAACCTGTTGTCCGTGGCCGCGGCGTGGGGCGTGCTCGTCATCATCTGGCAGAACGGGTGGGGCTCACACCTGATCTGGGGAATCCGCGGCACGGGCGCGATCACGGAGTTCATCCCGCTGATGGTGTTCGCGTTCCTGTTCGGGCTCTCGATGGACTACGAGGTGTTCATCCTCGCGCGCGTGCGGGAGGCCTACGACGAGACCGGCTCGACCGACGAGTCGATCGTCCTCGGGATCGGCCGCACGGGCCGCCTCGTGACGAGCGCGGCGCTGATCCTCTTCCTCGCGTTCTCGGCGCTCGCCTCGGGGCCGCAGGTGATCATCAAGATCTTCGCCACCGGCCTCGCCGCCGGGATCATCCTCGACGCGACGGTCGTGCGGGCTCTCACCGTGCCCGCTCTCGTCTCGCTGTTCGGCCGCTGGAACTGGTGGCTGCCGCGGTTCCCCGCGCGCCTGCTGCGCGTGCGGCCGTCCGAACCTGTGCCCGAGCGTCCCTAGGCGCATGAACCCGGTCGTCGGTCTCTCGGATCAGACGGGCGTGCGCCTCGCCGAGGTGGGGTTCCTCCTCATCGTCTTCGCCGGGATCTGGCTCGCCGCAGCGCATATCGCCTGGTTCAAGTCGAGCAACACCCGGTCGATCGTCGCGGGCGTGGCGCTCGCGATCGGCGGCCTGCTCCTGATCGTCGCCACCCACTGGGGGCACTTCGGGTAGGGGCCCGCTGCGGGTTACGGCTCGCCTTCCCTAGGCGTGACCGACGATCTCGCAGACGTCCACACTGACGAATGCCGCGGGCGCATCGGGCATGTCGCGAAGCGTGTTGAAGGTCGCCTCCGCCGCCCGAGCGTCGTCTTCCGTGTCGAAGAGCCAGAAGGAATGTTGGACGAGTTCGCCCTCGATGCTCCGAGCCCAGTAGCCACCCGCCGAGCCGGCCATGCCCTGCAGCATCGCGACACCGTGTTCGACGATCATCGCGAGTGTCTCGTCCTCCCGGCCCGGCCTGATCTCGACCCGTCCGATGACTGCGTGCATCAGTCTCTCCTTCCGGTGTCCCGGTGGCACCGTCTCTAGGACGAGCCGCCGAAGTCGACATCCTTGGTCTCGGCCGTCCCGGCCGTCCGTCCCGGTGCGGTCTGGTAGGCCCAGTAGAGGTTCGTGTGCGCGATGACCTGGTCCGGCGGCGGCGCCCCCCAGGCCGTCTGGTCCTCCGTCGTGTGAGCGTCGCTGACGAGCGTCGCGTCGTAGCCCCTCGCGAAGGCGCCGTGAAGCGTCGAGCGGATGCACGCGTCGGTCTGCGCGCCGACGACGACGAGCCGCCCGACTCGGAGACCCGAGAGCACGGTCTCGAGGTCGGTGTCCTCGAAGGCGTCGCCGTAGTTCTTCTGGACGAGCGGCTCGGCCTCGTCCGGGCTCAACTCGGGGACGATCCGCCACTCGTCGCTCCCCTTCGCAAGCCCGTCGTCCGAGTGCTGGACCCAGATGACGGGAATGTGCTCGGCCCGCGCCTTCTCGACGAGGCTGCCGACGTTCGCGACGACCGCCTCACGCTCGTGAGCCCCCGCGACGACGCCGTTCTGCACGTCGACGACGAGGAGCGCGGCGTTCGGCCGGTTCTCGAGTGTGGTCATGGCCTCCAGCCGTCAGTTGTAGGGGTCGTCCAGAAACGGGAGGTTCTTGTGGCCGACCTTCTTGATGAGATTCTCGCCGTAGCGGTCCCGCTCCTCTTGCCAACGCCGCTCCATCTCGAGCGCCTCGTACTCCTCACCCTGGGGCCCGACCTGGGGTACGGCCGGCTCGCGGCGGAAGAGGTGACGGAGACGACCGAGCATCGAGGCGAATGGTACGCCGCGCCCGACCTGCGCGGGCGCGGCTCGTGGCGGCCGGGACGAGAGAAGACGACGCCGGAAAGTCGTCATGCCCCGCGCCGGCAGGCGCGGGGCGGACTTTCCGGCGAGGAGCGGGCGGCGGGAATCGAACCCGCATGACTAGCTTGGAAGGCTAGGGCTCTACCATTGAGCTACGCCCGCGTTCCTGCGAAGGGTACTCAGTCCGCGAGCTGCTCGATCCGGTCGACCGCGGCCGCCAGCACGGGGCCGTCGAAGAGGTACGGGGTCGCGTTCGGGATGTCGTGGAGCGGGTGGTCGAGATCGTCGGAGCCTGCCGCGGTGTTGAGCGCGTAGCGGATCGGCAGCTCGTGGCAGACGACCAGCACGGACTCGAACGGCAGCGCGAGCACCCGGCGGAGCGCGGCGACGTAGCGCCGGGCCGTCTCGTCGAGGCTCTCGCCGCCGGGAAAGCGCTCGTCGCGGCGGTGCGACGCCTTCCATCGCCGGTAGTCCTCGAGCGTGCCGCCCTCGAGCTCGCCGATCTCGACGTCGTCCAGCCCGGACTCCTCGAGGAAGGGCACGTCGCGGCCGGCGAGCGCGAGCTCGGCCGTCCGCCGCGTCCGTTCGAAACGGGTGTGCACGCAGACTCCGAACGCCGCGCCGGCCAGCTGCTGCCCGAGCCGGCGGGCCTGCTCCTCACCCGCAGGAGTGAGCGGCACGGGCACGGCCGGGTCGCCGTTGACGAGGCCCTCGACGTTGAAGGTCGACTGGCCGTGCCGCGCGAAGACGAGCCGGTTCAGGCCAGTTCGACTCGCTCGATCGTGACCTCGTCCTCGGGACGGTCCATCCCGTCGCGCGGCAGCTGCGAGATCGTGTCGACGACGTCCATCCCGTCGGTGACCTTCCCGAACACGGTGTGCTTGCCGTCGAGCCAGGAGGCGGCGTCGGCGGTGACGATGAAGAACTGGCTGCCGTTCGTGTTCGGGCCGGCGTTCGCCATCGCGAGCGCGCCGCGGACGACCTTGTGGTCGTTGAACTCGTCCTCGAACTGGTAGCCGGGGCCGCCGCGGCCGGTGCCCGTCGGGTCGCCGCCCTGGATCATGAAGTCGGGGATCACCCGGTGGAAGATCACACCGTCGTAGAACCCGTCGCTCGCGAGGGTGACGAAGTTCTCGACGGTCTTGGGCGCATCCTCGGGATAGAGCTCGAGCACGATCGCGCCGTGGTTTGTATGCAGCGTGGCTGTGGTCATGGGCGGCACGGTATCGCACTTTCTACAGCCGGCAGGGGTCAGACCCCGGGACGTGTCCCGCGAGCCCAAATTGCGGAGGAATGGGCTCCCTACGCGGGCGGCGTTGCGCTTCGTCGACGCAATCGGCACATAGTCGTTGCGGGGTCTGACCCCTTTTCACAGGCGCGGATTCGCCCTTGTACCCTTCCGGCTGTCGCGCCCGTAGCTCAGTGGACAGAGCGACGGCCTTCTAAGCCGTTGGTCGCAGGTTCGAATCCTGCCGGGCGCATAGGCTCGAGCCGTGAGGGCTCTTCGCCGTCTCTACCTGCTCGTCTGGGGCTCGGATGTCGTGCCCGCGCTTCGGCCGCTCCTCGCAGTCTCCCTCGCGGGGTCGCTCGCGGGCTCGGCCGGCTGGAGCTTCCTCGGGATCTGGGCGATCAAGCGCCTCGATGCGAGCGCGCTCGAGATCGGACTCGCCTATCTCGCAGGGGCGCTCGTCTCCGCGGGCGTGGGCTACTACGGCGGCCATCTCTCGGACTACCTGGGCCGGCGCCCGCTGATCCTGTTCGGGTGGGGAGGGCAGGCCGCGTTCGGGCTGCTCTTCCTCACGGTCGGCACGCAGACGCTTTACGGGCTCGCCTTGCTCGCGGTGATCCCCGCCTTCGGCGCGCTCGGGGGCGCGGCCGACCAGGCGCTCGTCTCCGACCTCGTGCCGTCGGAGCGGCGCGAGGCGTCGTATGCGGCGACGCGGGTCGCATCGAACCTCGGCACCACCCTCGGCCCGCCGATCGGCGGCCTGCTACTGCTCGTCGGCAGCTGGACGGCGCTCTTTCTCGGCGTGTTCGTGCTGTCGGTCGCGGCGTTCGCCGTCGCGCTGCGCTGGCTGCCGCGCCGGGGCGACTTCGCTCCCGAGTCGCCTCCCGAGCGCGGCTCGTTCGGCGTGATCCGCCACGACCGCGTCTTCCTCCTGTTCCTCGTCTCCGGGGTGCTCGCCTTCATCGTCTACGTCGCGTTCGCGGTGGTGCTGCCGATCTCGCTCGTCTCGTCGCACGGGTTCTCCGCCTCGACCTGGGGCTTCCTCGTGGTCGTCAACCCGCTGCTCGTGACCCTGTTCCAGCTGCGCCTGACACGGCGGGTGACGGGGATCTCGCCGGCCACGAAGCTGTTCGTCTCGATGCTGCTGATGGGGCTCCCGTTTCTGCTCCTCTCGCTGAACGCGTCGATCTTCGTGGTGATCGTGATCCTCCTCGTGTTCGTGCTCGGCGAGATGCTCTGGGTGCCCACGTCGCAGACGGTGGTCGCGGCGATCGCGCCGGAGGACCTCCGCGGTGCCTACATGGGCGCGTTCGGCGCGACCGCGGCGGCCGGGTTCGCGCTCGGGCCGCTGCTCGGCCTCCAGGTGCGCCACGCGTTCGGCGACACCGCGATGTGGATCTTCTTCGCCGCGGTCTCGGTCGCCGCCGCGTTCACCGGAGCGGCAGCCGCCCGGCGCGTGCCCGCGACACCGGCCGACGAGGGTGGCGGACGGGATTCGAACCCGCGACCACCCGGACCACAACCGGGGGCTCTACCAACTGAGCTACCGCCACCGTGAGCGGGGACAGGATAGCGTGGCGCCCATGCATGCGCCCGATCGCAGCGCGATCGCCGAGCTCTCCCGCGAGGAGATCGACACGTTCCTCCTCTCGCAGCGCATCGCCCGGCTCGGGTGCCACGTCGCCGGGCTCACCTACGTCGTGCCGGTGATCTACGTCTACGACGGGGCGTGCGTCTACTCCGTCACGACCGAGGGCCAGAAGGTGGCGATGATGCGCGAGAACCCGAGCGTGTGCGTCGAGGTCGACGAGTACGACGCGGACGGGCGTGGGAGCTGGCGGAGCGTGATCGCCTACGGCGGCTACGAGGAGCTCGGCGGGGACGACGTCGAGACGGCGCTCGCGCTGCTGCGGGGGCACTTCGCGCGTGGCACGACCTCGGAGGGTCCCCGCCCGCTCGGCCAGGGCGTGGTCGCTTTCCGGATCCGCCTCACGGAGCTCAGCGGGCGCTCCGTCACCCGCTGAATCGAGCGGGCCGGGCATACTCACGGCACAGGGCCCCGTAGCTCAGCGGATCAGAGCGGCGGACTTCGAATCCGCGTGCGGAGGTTCGACTCCTCCCGGGGCCGCTAGCGAAGTTCCTGCTCCGAGAGACTTCCATCTCGTACTCGTCGAGGAGCGCGATCAACGCCCCGATGCGGACGAACGTCAGGCTCGCCGGGAAGCCGGACGAGCCTGACTCGCGTGATTCCGTCCTAGAAGCCGAACGCCGCGCACCCGTACGGGCCGTACGGGCCTTCGCCCTTGCACACCGTCGAGGTCTGCGCCTTGTGGGCCTTCTTGCCCTGGATGCGCTTCGCGTGGGTCACGACTTGCGTCCCGGTGTTGCCGAACGCCACGCACCCGTAGGGGCCGTACGGGCCTTCGCCCTTACACACCGTCGAGGTCTGTGCCTCGTTGGCGATCGGCGGCCGCGCTGCGAGCGCCGAGGGAGCCGCCATCACGGCCGCGAGTGAAACGAGAACGATGATCTTGCTGAGGTACATCTCCGCCTCCTCCAGTTGCTTGACACCAACCGGACGGGGCGGTCGCCCGTGTTCTTCCCTAGCCGGTGCGACGGAGTGCGATAGGCCGCGCGGGTCGGGTGCGGCGCCCTTCGAACTACGATGCCGGAGTGCGCCGCAACGCACCGAGAGCTGCGATCGGCGCGTTGGTCGCCGAGGTCGGGCGGCGCGCCGGCCCGGAACGGGTCGTGCTCGTCGGGATCGACGGGCGCGGCGGCGCGGGGAAGAGCACCTTCGCGCGGGCGCTGGCCGCGCGGCTCTCTGTTGCGTCGGTGGTCGAGTTCGACGACTTCTACCGGCCGACGGCGACCCGCCTGCCGCCGGGCGACTCCGACATCGGCGGCAACTTCGAGTGGCGGCGGCTCCGAGACCAGGTGCTGCTCCCGCTGTCTCGCGGCGAGGAGGCCCGCTACCGGCGCTACGACTGGGGCAGCGACTCGATGGCCGAGTGGCACGGCGTTCCCGCGCGCGGAGCGGTGGTCGTCGAGGGCAACTACTCCACGCGGGAGGAGCTTCGCGACCTCTACGACTTCCGGGTCTGGGTCGACGCGCCGCACGACTTACGGCTCGCCCGCGGCCTCGCGCGGGACGGCGAGGGCGCCCGCTCGCGATGGCTCGACGAGTGGATGCCGGAGGAGGAGCGGTACCTGGCTCGCGCACGAGCCCCGGCTCCACGCGGATCTGATCGTCGACGGTGCGGCGCCTATCCCCTCATGTCGACCGGGTGGATCTTGACCGGCTCGATCGTGACGACGACGCGCGACTCGCCCGGCCGGTCGTGCACCTTCAGGTCGGCTCCGTACTTCGCTCCGACCCGCGCCGCGAACTCGTAGTCGTCGTCGGGCTCGACGTGGGCGCGGCCGCGCACCTCGAGGTAGCGGTACGGGTTGGCGAGGTCGAGCAGGAGCAGGCTGCACTGCGGCCGCGCGACCAGGTTCCTCGTCTTCCTCCGGGAGGTGTTCAGCGAGAGCTTGAGCTCGTCGTCCTCGTGGAGGAACCAGACCTCGGTGAGCTGCGGGAAGCCGTTGTCGTCGATCGTCGCGAGCGATGCGACCTGGCCCTCGAGCAGGTCGGCGTGGGACTCGGGAAAGGTTGTCATGGGCTCATTCTCGCCGAAGCTCCGCTGTAAGTTGACACTTACGTAAGCAAATGCTTACATACGCGCCGTGGAGGTTGCGCTGAGAGCGATCGCCGAGCCTCATCGGCGTCAGATCCTGCGGCTCGTCTGGGACGCAGAGCTCTCGGCGGGCGAGATCGCCTCGCACTTCGACGTGTCGCGCCCGGCGGTCTCGCAGCACCTCAATGTCCTGAAGGGGGCGGGGCTCGTGAGCGAGCGACGCAACGGTGCCAGGCGCCTCTACCGGGCGCGCCCTGAGGGGATCGCCGAGCTGAAGGCGTTCCTCGAGGAGTTCTGGGGCGACCGGCTCGAGGCGCTCAAGCGCGAGGCCGAACGAGAGGAGAGGGAGCAGCATGGAGAGCACGACTGAGAGCGTCACGATCGAGCGAGAGCTCGTGATCGACGCGAGCCCGGAGGTCGTCTGGGAGTTCCTGGTCGACCCGGAGAAGGCGGTCCTCTGGATGGGGATGTCCGCCACGTTCGACGCGCGCCCCGGCGGCGAGTACCGCGTCGAGGTGATCCCCGGCCACACCGCGGCCGGCGAGTTCGTCGAGGTCGACCCGCCGCGCCGGCTCGTCTACACCTGGGGGTGGGAGCCGGGCGAGGACGGCCCCGCCTCGGTGCCGCCGGGCGCGTCGACCGTCGAGATCGAGCTCGTCCCGAGCGGAGCAGGGACCGCGCTGCGGTTCACCCACAGCGGCCTGCCGAGCGAGGCGACCGCCGAGTCGCACGGGCACGGCTGGGACCACTACCTCGGAAGGCTCGCGATCGCCGGCGTCGGGGGCGACCCGGGCGTCGATCCCTGGGTCACGGGAGAGATGTGATGGCGAACGCGGTGATCCACTTCGAGGTGGTCGGCAAGGACCTGGCCGCGCTGCAGGGCTTCTACGGCGAGCTGTTCGGCTGGAAGAGCGAGGCGATCCCCGAGATGGGCTACGCGATGGTCGAGAAGGAGGGCGATGGCATCGCCGGCGGGCTCGGCCAGTCGCAGGACGGCGGGCCGGGCTACGTGACGTTCTACGTCTCGACCGACGATCCGCAGGCGATCCTCGACAAGGCCGAGGCGCTCGGCGGCAAGACCGTGATGCCGGTCACCGAGCTCCCGCAGGTCACGCTCGCGATGTTCGCGGACCCGGAGGGGCACGTGATCGGGCTCGTGAAGGGGATGTAGCGAGGCGAGTTGCGCTGCGGGCGCACGGGCGACACCATCCGTCCGTGCGCCCGCTCCTCGGATCCACGCTGCTCGCGGCCGTCGCGCTCGTGGTCGCCGGCTGCGGCGGCGGCGCGAAGGGCCCGCCGCCCGAGCAGATCGTCAAGGCGGCGACGAAGGCGACCTCGGCCGAGCGGAGCTTCCACTTCGTCTACGACGAGCAGCACGGGCCTCCGTCGAAGAAGGGTCTCCACCTGATCTACGCCGACGGCGACGTCGCGCTTCCCGGCAACGTCGAGGCGGACGTGACCGGCACGCTCCTCGGCCTGCCCCTGCGCTCGACGCTGATCGTGCTCGACGGGCGACTACTACATCCGCAATCCGTTCACGCAGGCCTGGCAGACGGTGAGCGTGGCGACGAACCCGGTTGCGTTCTTCAATCCCGCCAAGGGCGTCCTCGCCGTGATCGCCGGCGCGACCCAGCTGCAGAGCGCGGGCAGCGAGAAGGTCGGCGGGCAGGACGCCTACCGCGTCAAGGGCAAGGTGCCCGGTGAGCGCGATCTCGCCGATCCTCGGCAACCCGCCGAGCTCGAAGCTCGTCGACGTCGAGCTCTGGATCGACAAGCAGAGCTCCCGCCTGCTGCGGGTCCGCATCTCCGGGCCCGGTCGAGTCGGGCGATCCGTCGAACGCCGTCCGCACCGTGGACCTCTCGAACTACGGGAAGCCAGTCCTGATCGTGGCTCCGGTCAAGCCCTGACGCCTCCGCTCCTCTCCGCTCGAGGCGTGACCCGGAGGTTCGGGCGCCGCGTCGTGCTCGAGCCGACCGACCTGGAGATCGGGGCGGGGGAGGTGGTGGCGCTCGGCGGCCCGAACGGCGCGGGCAAGTCGACGCTGCTCGCGATCCTCGCCGGCGCGCTGCGGCCGAGCGGCGGCACGGTCGCGGCCGCGTCGACGCTCGGCTGGATGCCGCAGCGGCCCGCGCTCTACGGCCGGCTGACCCCGCGCGAGAACCTCGAGCTCTTCGCGCGCCTGGCCGGGGTGACGGACGTGGACGCCGCAGTCGACCGCGCGCTCGCGGAGGTCGGCCTCGCGGTGGAGGACCGTCGCGCGGCCGAGCTCTCGGTCGGGAACCAGCAGCGGCTCAACCTCGCGATCGGCCTCCTGGGCGAGCCCTCGGTGCTGCTGCTCGACGAGCCGACCGCCTCGCTCGACGCGCGCCGCCGCGGCGGGCTCTGGGAGCTCGTCGCACGCGTGCGCGGCGCGGGCGGCGGCGTCCTCTTCGCGACGCACAACCTCGACGAGGCGCGCCGCGTCGCCGACCGGCTGCTCGTGCTCGAGGAGGGCGGCTCGTCTACGAGGGCGCGCCGGCCGCCTACCGCGAGGAGCAGGTGTGAGGGCGATCCGGCTCCTGCTCGGGAAGGACGTCCGGCTGCTCCGCCGCTCGCCCGCACTCGCGGGGGCGCTGATCGTCTACCCGCTCGTCGTCGCGCTCCTCGTCGGGCTCGTCGTCCGCTACGCCGGCGAGCGCCCCCGCGTCGCGCTCGTCGCGCCCGAGGGGCTGCCGAGCGTGATCGTCGTCGGCAAGCAGACCTTCGACCTCCAGCAGCTCTTCGACAACGCGAAGGAGGTGAAGCTCGTCCGGATGCCGGCGGCCCAGGCCGAGCACCAGCTCTCCTCGGGCCAGGTGCTGGCGGTCCTGACCGTGCCGAAGGGCTTCACCTCGGACCTGCGCGGGCTGAAGCAGAGCCCGAAGCTGATCTTGCGTACGACGCGAGGCGGGCTCTCGACGCGGGTGGTCGAGAAGCTCCGCTCGTTCATCTACTCGACGAACCTCGATCTGCAGCAGGCCTACATCCAGGCGAACCTGAGCGCGGTGAACCTGCTGCTCCACGGCGGCGGCGGGCTGATCGGGAGAACCAGGTTCGAGCCTCCTCGGGGTCCGCCGCGCGCGGGCCGAGCTGGCCGTGCTCGCGCGCTCGCCCGATCCGGCCACCGCGGCGCGCGCGAAGGAGCTCGGCACGTTCATGGGCCAGCTGAGCGGCGCGGTCGGCCAGGTCGGAACGTTCCTCCGGGCGACCGCGAATCCGATCCAGCTCGTCCACGTCCAGCAGAGCGGGCGCTCGTGGATCCTCTCCGCGCAGGTGCAGGCGTACGCCCTCGCGCTCGCGCTCGCGTTCGTGGCGGTGCTGCTCGGCGCGGGCGCGATCGTCGCCGAGCGGGAGGAGAACGTGCTCGGGCGGCTCGTCGGCGGCCTCGCCGGGTTCGGCCGGCTCGTGGCGGAGAAGATCGCGTTCGTGACGCTGATCGCCGCCGGGACCGGGCTGGTGCTCGCGCTCGTGTTCGGCCTCATCGTCGAGCTCGGGCACGTCTCGGGCGGCCAGCCGTGGCAGCGCGTGCCGCTCCTCCTCGCCGGGCTCCTGCTCGCGGCCGCGGCGTTCGGCGCGTTCGGAGTCCTCGTGGGCGCGCTCGCGCGCGAGGCGGGGACGGCGACGCTGTTCGCGTTCCTCGTCGCACTGCCGCTCACCCTCGTCTCGCTCGTCCCGCACGGGACCGCGCCGGTCGTCGCGTGGATCGGCGCGCTGTTCCCGTTCGGCCACGCGGTGCACGCGTTCACCGTCGCGCTCTACGACGCGAACCCGGCCGATCTGTTCCTGCGCGAGTGCGCGTGGCTCGCCGCGCTCGCGCTCGCGTACGGCCTCGCGGCGCGCGCGGCTGCGCGGCGCCTGCTCTGAGGAGGCGCCGCGCAGCCGGCAGGGCTACCTGGCCGCGATCGGGATCCTGTGAGGCTTCGCCTCGACCGTCTTCGGCGTGTGGAGCTCCAGCACGCCCTTCGTGAACACGGCCTTCACCTTCGTCGTGTCCGCCTCGGGCGGAAGCTCGAAGCGGCGCAGGAACTCGCGGTCGAGCCGCTCGTGCAGGCGGAACGTCTTGTCCTCCTGCTCCGTGGTCTCCTTCCGCGTGCCCTTGATCGTCAGCACGTGGTCGATGACCTCGACGTCGAGATCCTTCTCGTCGAAGCCGGGGACCTCGAGCTCGACGACGAGCTCGTCGGCCGTCTCGTAGACGTCGGCGGCGGGTGCGAGCATGGGAACGAGGCCCCACGCATCGAAGATCCGTCGCGCTCTCCGCTCCATCGAGTCGAGCTCGCGGAACGGAATCAGCGGCGTCGTCGGCATGACTCCACCTCCTTCGTGTAGGCACCACGAATCGTCCCGCGCGGGGTCGCCGCGCACATCGTGGGAATTGACGCGGAGCCGAGGCGGGACGATCACGACCGGGCACGGCGCGTGGTGTGCGCACTGCTGGCTCACCGAGCCGAGCAGGAGGCCCGAGAAGCCGCCCCGTCCGCGCGAGCCGACGACGAGGAGATCGGCGCCCTCGGCCGCATCGACGAGCGTCGCGGCCGGAGACCCCTCGAGAGCCTTGACCTCGACCTCGACGCCGACGGTGCCGACCTCGGCCAGCGCGTCGGTGACCACCTGCTCGGCCTCCTTCTGGATCGAGGCCCGGACCTCCGGGTCGGCGCCGGGCAGGTAGCCGGGGCCGGCGGTGAACTGGTACGTCCAGGTGTGGACGGCGAGCAGCTTCGCCTCGCGCAGGCGCGCCTCGTTGAGCGCCCAGTGGAGTGCCCGCTTCGACTCGTCCGAGCCGTCGATCCCGACCACGATGAAGCTCATACCCCGATCGTAGCCGTGCCGGAGCCCCTATCGTTCACATCGACACGCGGGCGTGGCGGAACTGGTAGACGCGGCGGGTTTAGGTCCCGTTGGGCGAAAGCTCTTGGAGGTTCGAGTCCTCCCGCCCGCACTGCTCTCATCGCGCGCTCATCCCGAGTCAGGCAAGCTAGCCCCGTGACCGCGAGGCGCATCGGCGTGGTCCTGGGGCTCGCCGCGCTGGCTGCGGTCGGTCTCTGGTGGGGGCTCGCCCGGGGCGGGACGAAGACGGCCGCGCCCGCCGCCACGACGACGGCCGTCCGCACGACGGTCGTCGTCGCGAAGGTGAAGACCGTGCCCGTTCTCTCGGAGCACGTGACGGGCTCGCTCGGGGCGCCGCTCCAGGATCCCGCCTACGCCGCCGTCGGCGCCGGCGGCCTCCTGCTCGGCGGGCTCACGGCGGCCGACACCTCCTCGAGCTCGATCCTCTACGTGAACGCGCGCGGCGACCGGCCGCGCGGCACGCTGCCGACGGCGCGGCACGACACCGCCGCCGTCACGATCGGCGGCGCCGTCTACCTGTTCGGCGGCGGCGACGGCACGAAGCAGCTCGACGAGATCCTCCGGATCGATCCCGCGACGGGGCGCGTCACCGCGGCCGGGCGCCTGCCGGCGGCGAGCTCCGACTCCGGAGCGGCCGCGGTCGGCGGCACCGCCTACGTCGTCGGCGGCTACACCGGCACGCGCTGGCTCGACACGATCGTCGCCTGGAAGCCGGGCGGCGCCGCCCACGTCGTCGCGCACCTGCCGAGCCCGGTCCGCTACGCCGCCGTCACCGCGGTCGGCGGGACGGTCGTGATCGCCGGCGGCTCGCTCCCGCCGGGACGGCGAGCGCCGCGGTGCTCGGCTTCGACCCCGCCACGGGCTCCGTCCGGCGGCTCGGGACGCTGCCGGCGCCGACGACCCATGCCGCGGCCGCGGCGATCGGCGGGCTCGCCTACGTGATCGGCGGCCGCGGTGCCGACGCTGGGCTCCGTGACCGACCGGATCGTCTCGGTCGATCCCGCGGCACGGAAGGTCCGGGCGGCGGGCACGCTCGACGTCGCCCGCTCCGACCTCGCCGCGATCGGCCTCGGCGGCCGGATCCTGCTCGCCGGCGGTCGCGCCGCGAGCGGGACCGTGGCGACGATCTCGCGAGCTCGTGCCGGGACGGGCCACCCAGGTCGCGATGGGCCGCATCCCGCCGCTCCTCTCGAAGACGAACGTCTACGCCGCCGACGGCGCGAACATGCTGAGCCCGGCCGTCGCGCGGCGCGCGGTCGCTCGTCTACGTCCCGAACAGCATGTCGCGACACGGTCGACGTCGTCGATCCGAACACGTACAAGATCGTCGCCCACTTCCCGGTCGGGGGCCTGCCCCAGCACGTCGTGCCCTCGTGGGATCTGAAGACGCTGTACGTCACGAACGACCTCGGCAACAGCCTCACGCCGATCGACCCGAAGACGGGCCGCCCGAAGGCCCGCCGATCCCGGTGGACGACCCCTACAACATGTACTTCACCCCCGACGGCCGCTACGCGATCGTCGTCGCGGAGCGGCTCCACCGGCTCGACTTCCGCGACGCGCACACCTTCGCCCTGCACCGGTCGGTCACGGTGCCGTGCTCCGGCGTCGACCACATGGACTTCACCGCCGACGGCCGCTACGCGCTCGCGAGCTGCGAGTTCTCGGGGCTGATGCTGAAGATCGACATCGCCCGCGAGCGGGTCGTGAAGACGATCGCGCTCCACGGCTCGGCGCGATGCCGCAGGACGTCAAGCTCTCGCCCGACGGCAAGGTCTTCTACGTCGCCGACATGTGGTCCGGCGGCGTCTGGGAGATCGACGGCAACGCGAACCGCAAGCTCGGCTTCATGCACACCGGCGCTCGGCGCGCACGGCCTCTACCCGAGCCGCGACGCGCAGGTACCTCTACGTGACGAACCGCGCCGAAGGGTCGATCTCGGTGATCAGCTTCCGCACGCGGAAGCAGGTCGCGAAGTGGCGGATCCCCGGCGGCGGCAGCCCCGACATGGGCGGCGTCTCGGCCGACGGGAAGGTGTTCTGGGTCTCGGGCCGCTACAACAACGTCGTCTACGCGATCTCGACGAGCGACGGGAAGCTGCTCGCGAAGATCCCGGTCGGCAGCGGCCCGCACGGCGTCTGCGTGTGGCCCCAGCCCGGCCGCTACTCGCTCGGCCACACCGGCATCCTCCGCTGAGAGGCGGGCTCGGCGAGCGCCGACTCGCGCTCGCCGAGCCCGGGGAACTCAGCAGCTGTCGACGAAGATGAAGTCGAACGTCGTGTTCTGGCCGCCGAAGTCGACCGTCCAGACCCGATTCCGGCCGCAGCGCCCAGCAGCACCGTCGAGACGACGGCGAAGCGGATCCAGCGAGTGCTCATCCCCTCTCCTTCCTGGATCGAACCGGCTCCCCGGCCGGTTCCGTGCGCGAACCGTAAACCTTCGGCCGACGGCCGCCCACCCTCTCTCTGCTTGAATGGCCGCAATGTCTTCGCAGGTAGAGGAGCTGGCCGGCAACACCGTTCGACTCACCGTCGACGTGCCGAGCCACGACGTCCACCACGCGGTCGAGCACGCGGCGAACGACCTCGCCGAGAGCGTGAAGATCCCCGGCTTCCGCAAGGGCAAGGTGCCGATGCCGGTGCTGATCTCCCGGGTCGGCAGGGACCGCCTCTACACCGAGGCCGTCGAGAGCCACATCTCCGGCTGGTTCTGGAACGCGGCCGCCCGCGCGCGGCTGCGCCCCGTCTCGCAGCCCGAGTACGACTTCGAGCTGCCCGCGAACGACGCCGACCCGTGGCGGTTCACCGCGACGGTCGAGGTGATGCCGACGCCGGTGCTCCCCGACTGGTCGGAGCTCGAGGTCCCCTACGTCGACCCCGAGGTGCCCGACGGGCTCGTCGACCACGAGCTCGAGGTGCTGCGCTCGTCGGTCGCCGAGCTGACCCCGGTCGAGGGCCGCGGCGCGCAGGCCGGCGACACGGTCGTGGTCGACCTGATCAGCCCCGGCGGCGAGACCCAGCACGACTACGTCGTCCAGCTCGGCGCCGGCCGCCTCGTCGAGGAGATCGAGCAGGGCGTGCTCGGGATGGAGGCCGGCGAGACGAAGGAGATCGTGTTCGAGCTCGCCGACGAGTCGACCTCGACCGTCGAGGTCCGGCTCAAGGAGATCAAGGAGCACGTGCTGCCGCCGCTCGACGACGAGCTGGCGCGCACCGCGAGCGAGTTCGACACGCTCGACGAGCTGCGCGCCGACCTCGAGCAGCGCCTCAGGGAGCAGGTCGAGGCCGAGTCGGAGGCGGCGTTCCGCTCCGCCGTCGTCGACGCGCTGGTCGAGGCCGCGAACGTGCAGGCCACCGGCCCCCTCGTCGAGTCCCGCGCCCGCGAGCTCCTGAACGGGCTCGTGCGCTCCGTCGAGGGCCGCGGGATCCCGTTCGAGGCCTACCTGCAGATGACCGGCGGCTCCGCCGACGAGCTCGTGCAGCGCGTCCGGCTCGAGGCGGCGCACTCCGTCGCGCGCGAGGTCACGCTCGAGGCCGCCGCCGAGAAGCTCGCGCTCACCGTCGAGGACACCGAGGTCGACGAGCTCGTGCGCGAGCAGGCCGAGGCCGCGGGCGAGGACGCCGACGAGGTGATCGCCGAGCTCCGCGAGCGCGGCGAGTACGAGCGCCTCCGCGAGGACCTGCGCCTGCGCGACTCGCTCGACAGGATCGCCGCCGAGGTGAAGCGCATCCCGGTCGAGCTCGCAGAGGCGCGCGAGGCGATCTGGACTCCCGAAAAGGAAAAGCAGCAGACCGAGACGAAGCTATGGACCCCCGGTAGCAAGGAGTAGCGATGAGCCCGTTGATTCCGATGGTGATCGAGCAGACCTCGCGCGGCGAGCGCTCGTTCGACATCTATTCCCGCCTTCTCAATGAGCGGATCATTTTCCTCGGCACGCCGATCGACGACCAGATCGCGAACCTCATCGTGGCGCAGCTGCTCCACCTCGAGTCCGAGGATCCGGACAAGGACATCTCGATCTACATCAACTCGCCGGGCGGCCAGGTGTACTCCGGCCTGGCGATCTACGACACGATGCAGTTCATCAAGCCCGACGTGCAGACGATCTGCGTCGGCATCGCGATGTCGATGGGCGCGGTGATTCTCGCCGGCGGCGCGAAAGGGAAGCGGATGGCGCTGCCGAATGCCAAGATCCTGATCCACCAGGTGACGAGTGGATTCCAGGGGCAGGCAACCGACATCGAGATCCAGGCGAAAGAGACGATCGCGCTGAAGCGGCGACTCGAGGAGATCCTCGCCCTGCACACGGGCAAGGACGCAGAGAACGTGTCGAAGGACATGGAGCGCGACTACTACATGACGTCCGAAGAAGCGAAGGAATACGGCATCATCGACAACGTCATCGCGCACCGCTAGCTGGACTAACGGCGGCAGGCGCGCTACAAGGAGTATCGAGACGATGGCCCGAGCGAGCGACGGAAACGAGCAGCTGCTCTGCAGCTTTTGCGGCAAGAGCCAGCGCCAGGTGAAGAAGCTGATCGCCGGGCCCGGCGTCTACATCTGCGACGAGTGCATCGATCTCTGCAACGAGATCATCGACGAGGAGCTGACGACACCGGCGCAGCTCGACCTCGCGAACCTGCCGAGGCCGAAGGACATCTACGCCGTCCTCAACGACTACGTCGTCTCGCAGGAGGAGGCCAAGCGCACCCTCGCCGTCGCCGTCTACAACCACTACAAGCGCGTCCAGATGGGCACCGAGGAGGGCGACGTCGAGCTGCAGAAGTCGAACATCCTCCTGCTCGGCCCGACCGGCTGCGGCAAGACGCTGCTGGCCCAGACGCTCGCGCGGATCCTCAACGTCCCGTTCGCGATCGCCGACGCGACGGCGCTCACCGAGGCCGGCTACGTCGGCGAGGACGTCGAGAACATCCTGCTCAAGCTGATCCAGGCGGCCGACTTCGACATCAAGAAGGCCGAGACCGGGATCATCTACATCGACGAGGTCGACAAGATCGCGCGCAAGGCGGACAACCCGTCGATCACGCGCGACGTGTCGGGCGAGGGCGTCCAGCAGGCGCTGCTGAAGATCCTCGAGGGGACGGTCGCCTCGGTGCCGCCGCAGGGCGGGCGCAAGCACCCGCACCAGGAGTTCCTCTCGATCGACACCACGAACATCCTCTTCATCTGCGGCGGCGCGTTCGCCGGGCTGGACAAGATCATCGGCAAGCGGATCGGCCAGAACGCGGTCGGCTTCGGCGCCGACGTCCGCTCGAAGAACTCGGTCGAGGCCTCCGAGCTGCTCGCCAAGGTGATGCCGGAGGACCTGCTCAACTTCGGCCTGATCCCCGAGTTCATCGGCCGCCTGCCGGTGATCTCGGCGGTGCACCAGCTGCGCAAGGAGGATCTCGTCCAGATCCTGACCGAGCCGAAGAACGCGCTCGTCCGCCAGTACCAGCGCTTCTTCGGCTACGACGACATCGAGCTGGTCTTCACCGAGGACGCGCTGTGGGAGATCGCCCAGAAGGCGCTCGCCCGCGAGACCGGGGCCCGCGGCCTGCGCTCGATCATCGAGACCGCGCTCCTCGACGTGATGTTCGAGCTGCCCTCGCGCAAGGACGTCTCCAAGTGCGTGATCACGAAGGAGACGATCGTGAAGGGTCTCAAGCCGACGCTCGTCACGAGCGCCGGGCCCGCACTCGACGAGCCCGAAGAGCTCGCCGAAGAGTCGGCCTGACCCTCGAGCTCGGCCAGGAACTCGGCCCGAGCGGCTGGCTCGAGATCACCCAGGAGCGGATCGACGCCTTCGCCGAGGCCACGGATGACCGCCAGGCCATCCATGTCGACCCGGACTTCTCGGCGACCGGCCCGTTCGGGACGACCGTCGCGCACGGCCTCCTGACGCTCTCGCTCATCGTCCCGATGTGGGCCGAGGTCGCGGAGCGGCACGAGGGGACGACGCTGAACTACGGCCTCAACCGCGTCCGGTTCCCCGCGCCGGTGCCGAGCGGGAGCCGGATCCGCGCACGCTTCAGGGTCGAGAGCGTCGAGCCGGTCCCCGGCGGGACGCAGGCGGCGATCGCGGCCATGGTCGAGCGCGAGGGCCACGACAAGCCGGTCTGCGTGGCCGAGCTCCTGCTGCGGTTCCTCGGATAAGCGCACTACGATTCGTCTCCATGGAGCCGCTCTACAAGCCCGAAGGCGTCGAGGCGCGCTGGCAGAAGACGTGGGAGGAGGAGGGCCTCTACCACGCCGAGCCCGACCCCTCGCGCGAGTCGTACGTGATCTGCGTGCCGCCGCCGAACGTGACCGGCGCGCTCCACATGGGCCACGCGCTCAACGGCTCGATCCAGGACGCGCTGAT
Source organism: uncultured Actinomycetes bacterium (assembly GCA_963746005.1). Classification (GTDB taxonomy): domain Bacteria; phylum Actinomycetota; class Thermoleophilia; order Gaiellales; family Gaiellaceae; genus CAVQZA01. Next base: position 259,592 of record CAVUZM010000014.1, read on the forward strand.
CCGCTGGCACCGGATGCGCGGCTTCGACGCGCTCTGGCAGCCGGGCTACGACCACGCGGGGATCGCGACCCAGGCCGTGGTCGAGAAGGAGCTGGCGCGCCAGGGCACCTCGCGGCAGGAGCTCGGCCGCGAGGCGTTCGTCGAGAAGGTCTGGGAGTGGCTGCGGGAGTACGGCGGCGTGATCATGGGCCAGTTCCGCCGCCTCGGCGCCTCGCTCGACTACTCGCGCGAGCGGTTCACGATGGACGACGACTACATCCGCGCGGTGATGCGCTTCTTCGTCCACCTCCACGAGCGCGGCTGGATCTACCGCGCCAACAGGATCATCAACTGGTGCCCGGTCTGCGGCACCGCGATCTCCGACCTCGAGGTCGAGCACGTCGAGATGGACGACACGCTCAGCTACGTGCGCTACCCGTTCGCCGACGGGGACGGGTCGATCACGATCGCGACGGTGCGCGTGCCGACGATCCTCGCCGACGTCGCCGTCGCCGTGCACCCGGACGACGAGCGCTACCGCGACGCGGTCGGCCGCGAGGTGATCGTGCCGGTGGTCGGCCGGGTCGTGCCGGTGATCGCCGACGAGCGGGTCGAGCCGGAGTTCGGCACCGGCGCGCTCAAGATCACGCCCGGCCACGACCCCACCGACTTCGAGATCGGCCGCGACCACGGCCTGCCCGAGATCATGGTGATCGGCCTCGACGGCCGGATGAGCGACGGGCGGACCCAGGAGGAGGCGGAGAAGGAGATCCTCGACTGGCTCCGGGAGCACGACCAGCTCGAGAAGCGCGAGCACTACCGCCACTCGGTCGGGACGTGCGAGCGCACGCACAACCGCATCGAGCCGCTCATCTCCCTGCAGTGGTGGTGCGCGATGGAGGGGCTCGCGCAGCCGGCGATCGAGGCGCTGAAGGAGCGCCGCGTGCGCTACCACCCCGAGTCGCAGCACCGCTTCGCGATCGAGTCGCTCGAGACGATCCCCGACTGGTGCCTCTCGCGCCAGCTCTGGTGGGGGCACCAGCTGCCGATCTGGTACTGCCCCGACGGTCACGTCACGATCGCCGACACCGAGCCGGATGCGTGCGCCGAGTGCGGCTCCGCGGAGCTCGTCCGCGACCCCGACGTGCTCGACACGTGGTTCTCCTCGGCGCTCTGGCCGTTCGCGACGCTCGGCTGGCCCGACCAGACACCCGAGCTCGCGGCGTTCTACCCGGGCAACGTCAACTCGACCGCCCGCGAGATCATCCGCCTCTGGGAGAACCGGATGATCATGTCCGGGCTCGAGCTGATGGGCGAGGTCCCGTTCACCGACGTGATCATCCACTCGACCGTGCTCGCCACCGACGGCCGGCGGATGTCGAAGAGCCTCGGCAACGGCGTCGACCCGCTCGAGGCGATCGACCGCCACGGCGCCGACGCGACCCGCTACGGCCTGCTCAAGATCTCCTCGACGCAGGACGTCCGCTTCAGCTGGGGCGCGATCGAGGAGGGACGCAAGCTCGCCAACAAGCTGTGGAACGTGTCGCGGCTGATCCTCGCAGAACGTCGGCGACGCGGAGCCCGGGCTGCGGCCGCAGAGCCTCGAGGAGCGCTGGATCCTCGCGCGTCTCGACACTGCGCGCGCCGAGCTCGAGGACGCGCTCGGCCGCTTCGACTTCGCCGCGGCCATCGACACGCTCTACCACATCACCTTCGACGAGTTCTGCGACTGGTACGCGGAGGCGATCAAGCCGCGGCTCTACGACGAGCAGGACCGGGACGCGAGCGCGACGGCGCTCGCGGTGTTGGAGCGGCTCTTGAAGCTCCTCCATCCCGTGATGCCCCACGTGACCGAGGAGATCTGGAGCAACCTGCCGTCGCGCGCCTCGCGGCTGATCGTCGCGGCCTGGCCGGAGCCCGCACCGGAGTTCGCGGAGGCCGAGGGCGCGCTCACGGCGCGGTGCAGGAGGCGGCCGCGATCTTCCGCCGCTCCGGGGTGCTCGTGCCGCTCGAGGGCGACGAGAAGCGGATCTTCGACGCGGTCGTCCGGCCGGAGCGCGTGAAGGCGAACGGCAACGTCGAGGTCGAGCTCGAGCGGCTGCGCAAGGAGGTCGCGCGCTCGGAGGGGATGCTCTCGAACGACCGCTTCGTGCGAAACGCCCCGCCCGAGGTGGTCGAGGCCGAGCGCGAGAAGCTCGCCCGCTACAGGCGGGAGCTCGATGCCCTCGGCGACTGACTGGGTCGCGCGGCTCAGCCCGTGGCCCGAGGACGGCTTCGGGCTCGAGCGGATCCGGGCGGTGCTGACCGAGCTCGGCGAGCCGCAGCGCCGCTATCCGGCGATCCACGTCGTCGGCACGAACGGCAAGTCGACGCTGACCAGGACGGTGGACGCGACGCTCCGCGCGCAGGGGCTTCGCGTCGGCTCGTTCACCTCGCCGCACGTCTCGGGCTGGGGCGAGCGGATCCACGTCGACGGCGAGGAGGCCGACTTCGAGGCCGCGGTGGCGCGCGTCCGCGAGGTGTGCGAGCGGCTCGGCGCGACCCAGTTCGAGGCTCTGACCGCCGCGGCGCTGCAGGCGTTCGCCGACGCGGAGGTCGACGTCGCCGTCGTCGAGGCGGGGCTCGGCGGCCGCCTCGACGCGACCAACGTGCTCGACGCCCGGGTGGTCGTGCTGACGAACGTCTCGCTCGAGCACACCGACGTGCTGGGCGAGACGCGCGAGGCGATCGCGCGGGAGAAGCTCGCCGTCGCCGGCCCGGGCGCGACCGTCGTCCTCGGCGAGCCGGAGTGGGCCTATCTCGTCCCCGGCAACACGGTGGTGATCGGCGGCGCGCGCGAGGCCGCCGAGGCGTTTCTCGGCCGCGCGGTCGAGCTCGTGCCCGCGGCGCCGCCCGGCCGGCTCGAGCGCCTGGACGGCGAGATCCGCGACGGCGCCCACAATCCTGCAGGTGTTCTGTGGCTCGTCGAGCGGATCGAGCAAGTTGCTGTCATTGTCTGCTCGGTCCTTGCCGATAAGGACGTCGATGCGATGCTCGCGGCCCTCGCCTCCCGCTCCTCCCGCTTCGTTGCGACGCGCTCGTCGAGCCCGCGCGCGCTGCCTGCCGACGCGCTCGCAGACGCCGCCTCGCGCCACTTCGCCGTGGTCGAATGCGTGCCCGACCCGGTCGAGGCGCTCGCGCGTGCACACTCACTCGGCGAGCCCGTGCTCGTCACCGGCTCGCTCTACCTCCTCGCCGATCTCGCCGCCGTCCGGCCCGGCGGCCTACCATGGCTCAGTTCGGCGACAAGCTGAGCGTGTTCGCGTTCGCCGCCTTCTTTCTGGCGGTGTTCGTGGGACTCGCCTTTGCAGTCGGCTACGTGATCGGCAAACTGCTTCTGTGAGCTGGAGGACGGATGGTCGCTAGCACCTTCGGAGGGATCCACGCGTTCTTCAACTCGGGGACGTGGCTCGTCGTCCGCAACCTCGCGCTCTTCTTCGTCTTCGTGTTCTGGCTCGCGGTCGGCTACTGGGTCTACAAGGACGCGCGCCGCCGCATCGAGGATCCGTGGCTCGTCGGGATGGCCGTGATCCTCGGGCTGATCCCGCCGTTCTTCGGAGCGTTCATCTACATGCTCTTCCGGCCGCCGGAGTACCTCGAGGACGCGCGCGAGCGCCAGCTCGAGATCAAGGCGATGGAGCAGCGGCTCGCCCGCCGCGACCTCTTCTGCCCGGTCTGCCGCGCGGAGGTCGACGCGACCTACCTCGTGTGCCCGGTCTGCACGACGAAGCTGAAGCAGTCGTGCGTCTCCTGCAAGGCGCCGCTCGAGGCGCTCTGGCAGATCTGCCCGTACTGCGAGACGCCGGTCGCGGCCCCGCCGCCGCTGCCCTCGTTCGAGTCCGGTCCCACGGCGCTACGGGCTCCACGACGCCGCGCCTCTGAATAGACTCCCCGCGGCATGGCCGTCGAGAGGACACTGGTGCTCGCGAAGCCGGACGCCGTCGAGCGCGGCCTCGCCGGCGAGATCGTGATGCGCCTCGAGCGGCGCGGGCTCGTGCTGCGCGGCGCCAAGCTCCTCCGCGTCGACCAGGCCCTCGCCGAGCAGCACTACGCCGAGCACGTCGAGAAGCCGTTCTTCGGCGAGCTGATCGCGTTCATCACCTCGGGCCCGACGCTCGCGCTCGTCGTCGAGGGCGAGGGCGCGATCGCGACGGTCCGCCAGACGATGGGCGCGACCAACCCGGCGCAGGCCGGGCCGGGAACGATCCGCGGCGACCTCGCGCTCGCGATGCCGGACAATCTCGTCCACGGCTCCGACTCCCCCGAGTCGGCCGTCCGCGAGATCGCGCTCTGGTTCGCGGACGATGAGCTCGTCTGACGCAGAGCGGAACCGCGCCTTCTGGGACCAGCGGGCGGACGACTACCAGGAGACGCACCGCGAGCACATCGGCCGGCCGGAGCCCCGCTGGGGGATCTGGCAGCTGCCCGAGCGCGAGCTGCAGGTGCTCGGTGAGGTGGCCGGAAAGGACGTGCTCGAGCTCGGCTGCGGCGCCGCGCAGTGGTCGATCCTGCTGACGGCGCAGGGCGCACGGTGCGTCGGCTTCGACAACTCCGAGCGGCAGCTCGAGCACGCGCGCGCGGCGGGCGCCGGCTTCCCGCTCGTGCACGGGAGCGCCGAGTCGCTGCCGTTCGCCGACGAGAGCTTCGACCTCGTCTTCTGCGACCACGGCGCGATGACCTTCGCGGATCCGTACCTCGTCGTGCCGGAGGTCGCGCGGGTGCTCCGCGGCGGCGGCCTGTTCGCGTTCAGCATCACGAGCTCGCTCGCGTGGATCTGCTGGGACGACGAGACCGACGGGGTCGTTCCCTCGCTTCGGGCCGACTACTTCGGCCTCCACCGCCACGAGGACGCCGACGGCTCGGTCACCTTCCAGCTGCCGGTGGGCGAGTGGATCCGCCTCTTCCGCGGGAACGGGCTCGTGGTCGAGGACCTGATCGAGCCGCAGCCGCCCGAGGATGCGACCACGACGTACGGATTCGACCTCGCCTGGGCGCGCCGGTGGCCGCTCGAGCAGATCTGGAAGGTGCGGAGGCCGTGAGCCTGTCGGATCACGCGCGTCACAACCGCGAGGCCTGGACCGGGTGGGCGGCGGAGTACGCCGAGAGCGCGCCGCGGGCATGGGCGCGGGAGTTCGACTGGGGCGTCTGGAACGTGCCCGAGTCGGAGCTCCACGCCCTTCCCGACGTCGCCGGCAAGGACGTGGTCGAGCTCGGCTGCGGCACGGCGTATGTCTCGGCATGGCTCGCGCGGCTGGGCGCCCGGCCGGTCGGGGTCGACGTCACCCCCGCGCAGCTCGAGACCGCTCGTGCGATGCAGGAGCAGTTCGGGCTCGAGTTCCCGCTGCTCGAGGCGAGCGCCGAGGACGTGCCGCTGCCGGATGCGAGCTTCGACGTCGCGATCTCGGAGTACGGCGCCTCGATCTGGTGCGACCCCTACCGCTGGATTCCCGAGGCGGCGCGGCTGCTCCGTCCGGGCGGCGAGCTCGTCTTCCTCGTCAACGGCACGATCTTCATGCTCTGCGCCCGGGAGGAGGAGGTGCCGCCGGGGCCGGAGCTGCTCCGCGATTACTTCGGGATGCACCGCTTCGAGTGGCCCGACGACGACGGGATCGAGTTCCACCTGGGCTACGGCGAGATGATCCGCCTCTTGCGGGCGAACGGCTTCGAGGTCGAGGACCTGATCGAGATCCGGGCGCCGGAGGATGCGGCCCAGCACCGCTACGGGGCGCTGCCGACGCCCGACTGGGGCCGGCGCTGGCCCGCCGAGGAGATCTGGCGAGCGCGCAAGGTCCGATGAAGCTGCTGCTCGCCTCGACCTCGCCGCAGCGGCGCGCGATCCTCGAGCAGCTGCGGATCCCGTTCGACGTCGTCGCGCCCCGGTACGAGGAGGTCGATCCGCCCGGCGCCGACGCGATCCGGCTCGTCCGCGCGCATGCGCAGGAGAAGGCGCGCTCGGTGGCGGGCGAGGCGGCGGGCCGGCCGGTGCTCGGCCGTCGACACGACGGTCGCCCTCGGCGGGCGCATCTACGGCAAGGCGGCGGATGCCGCGGAGGCGGTCGCGATGCTCGTCGGCTCTCGGCGGCGAGACGCACGTCGTCGTGTCGGGGCTCTGCCTGCTCACGGAGGAGTGGGAGCTCGTCGAGCACGACGCGACGCGTGTGACGTTCCGCCCGCTCGGCGAGCGGGAGGTGGCCGCGTACGTCGCCGCGGGCGAGTGGGAGGGCCGGGCGGGCGCGTATGCGATCCAGGGCCTCGGCGCGAGCCTGGTGAAGGCGGTCGAGGGCGACTACCTGAACGTCGTGGGCCTTCCGGGCGCCCTGCTGGTGCGCCTGCTGGCGGAGCGGTTCCCCGGGCAGTACGGATTCGGCTAGAGACGTGTCCACGCTGACGCCGCCCTGGGGTCAGGCACCGGGACATGTCCGGTTCGGTCAGGCAGTGAGCGCTTCGCCGACGAAGCGCCGGAACGCAGTCCGTGCGCTCTGGGAATCGGCGCCGAACTGCTCCAGCAACCAATCGACAGTCAGGAAGGGCGGGGTTGCCACGAGAGCCATGGCCGCCCGGTAGCTGCTCCACCGCCAGTCCACCGGGTCGCGGCAGAGGCGCGCCCGTACCGGGTTCAAGACGATGTATCGCGAGAGCTCCAGCAGGTGCCAGTTGCTCTGGAGCAGGACGGAGTGGAATCGGCTCTGAAAGAGGTGTCCGTCGTAGCCGTGTCTACGGTTGAACCATTGCGCGTACACGCCGTTGAGCGCGTGCATTCCCGTCGAGATGTCTCCCTCGATCGTCTGGATCATCAGGTGGAAATGGTTCGGCATCAGGCAGTAGGCATGGCAGTGCCAGGCGTGGCGAGAAACGGCGTTTCCGAGCAGTTCGAGGAAGCGCAGCCGATCTCGATCGTCCAGGAAGATCTCCTGCCGGCGGTTTCCGCGTGAGGTGATGTGGAAGACGCCGCCGGGAGGTGCGACGCGTGCAGGTCTCGCCATGGAGCGAGGGTAGGCGAGGCCGCGACACCGATCAGACGAGTCGCGCATGACTTGAAACGCTTCCTCTCGCCTTTTGTGACAGGTCCCGGTGCCTGACCCCGATGGAAGCTACACTCGGTCGGCGCCATGGGCCTTTTCACCTCCATGACCGGCTTCGGCGGCCGCGACATGGCCGTCGACCTCGGCACCGCCAACACGCTCGTCTACGTGCGCGGCCGCGGGATCGTGCTCTCCGAGCCCTCCGTCGTCGCGATCGACCAGCGCACCGGCGAGGTGCACGCGGTCGGCGTCGAGGCGAAGCGGATGCTCGGCCGCACCCCGGGGACGATCTCCGCGATCCGCCCGCTCAAGGACGGCGTGATCGCCGACTTCGACGTGACCGAGCAGATGCTGCGCCACTTCATCCAGAAGGTCCACCAGCACCGCTTCGCGCACCCGCGCGTCGTCGTCTGCGTGCCGAGCGGCGTCACCGGCGTCGAGAAGCGCGCGGTCGAGGAGGCCACGCTCTCGGCCGGCGCGCGCCAGGCCTACCTGATCGAGGAGCCGATGGCGGCCGCGATCGGCGCCGGGCTCCCCGTCGCAGAGCCGACCGGGAACATGATCGTCGACATCGGCGGCGGCACCACCGAGGTCGCCGTGATCTCGCTCGGCGGGATCGTCGTCAGCCAGTCCCTGCGCGTCGGCGGCGACGAGATGGACGAGGCGATCGTCAACCACATCAAGCGCGAGTACAAGCTCCTCGTCGGCCAGCAGACCGCGGAGGAGATCAAGCTCGAGGTCGGCTCCGCGTTCGACATGCGCGAGGAGGTCCAGGCCGAGGTCAGAGGCCGCGACATGCTCACGGGCCTCCCGAAGACGGTGATCCTCTCCTCCGAGGAGGTGCGCCGCGCGCTCGACGATCCGGTGATCCAGATCATCGACGCGATCAAGTCGACGCTCGACAAGACACCGCCGGAGCTCGCGGCCGACATCATGGACCGCGGGATCGTGCTCGCCGGCGGCGGCGCGCTGCTCACCGGGCTCGACGAGCGGCTCCGCCACGAGACCCAGATGCCGGTCCATCTCGCCGAGTCGCCGCTCACCTGCGTCGCCGTCGGCTCCGGCCGCAGCCTGGAGGAGTTCGAGGCGATCCACCGCTCGAACAAGGCTCGTTCTCGCAACGGCCGCCACCGCTACTAGCCGCTACCAGCGACAGCCCGCCGGATCTCGCGGTACCCTTGAGCGTCCGTGCCTCGCAATCGCTCAGCACGCGTGGCGGTGCTGGGATCGCCCGCTCAGCGCCCCGCCGCCCAGAACCCATCCTCCCGCGGGAACGGCCCGCTCAAGCGGCGGCTCGTCGTGGGTGTGCTCGTGCTCGCCTCGCTGGCGCTGATCACCGTCTACTTCCGCGAGGCACAGGGAGGCGTCCTCCACGGCGCACAGAGCGCCGGCGCCACCGTGCTGCGCCCGTTCGAGGTCGGCGCCGAGCGCGTCGCGAGGCCCTTCCGCGATGCCTACGGCTACGGCAAGGGGCTCGTCGACGCGAAGTCCGAGAACGGGAAGCTGCGCGCCGAGGTCGACCAGCTCCGCCAGCAGGTGATCCAGAACCAGACCGCGCTGCAGGAGAACGCGCACCTGCGGGCCGAGCTCAACTACGTCGACAGCCCGCGCTTCCCACAGGACTACTACCCCGTGAACGCGCGGGTGATCGCGCAGCCGCCGGGCGAGTTCGAGCAGCAGATCGTGATCTCGGCCGGCTCGGCGAACGGCGTCCCGGCGAGCGCCCCCGTCGTGACGAACGACGGGCTCGTCGGCCAGGTGACGCTGCGCGCCTCCCGCGCCTCGCTCGTGACGCTGCTCACCGACGCCTCGTTCGCGGTCGCCGCGAAGGACCTCGGCAGCGGCGCCTTCGGGATCCTCCGCCACGGCCAGGGAACCGGCTCGCTGATCCTCGACCGCGTGCCGAAGGACCAGGTCGTTCAGGTCGGCGACACGGTCGTCACCGCCGGCTCGCAGCTCGGCAGCCGGCTTCCGTCCTCGTACCCCGTCGGGATCTCGATCGGCCGCGTGACGAGCGTCGGCCAGAGCGACACCGACCTCTACAAGCAGATCCAGGTGCAGCCGTTCGTCGACCTCGGCCAGCTCGACGCGGTCACCGTCCTCGCCAGCCGCAAGCCCGTCCCGCACCTGCCATGACGATCGACGCGGTCAAGGCGGGCGTGCTGCTCTTCGCGGCCGCGATCATCCAGGTCTCGATCATGCAGTCGATCTCGGTGTTCGGCGCGGCGCCGAACCTCCTGCTCGTGACGCTGCTCTCGATCGCTCTGCTCCGCGGCGCCATCTTCGGCGCGGTCTGCGGCTTCTTCGCAGGGCTCGTGCTCGACACCGCGACGCTCGGCACGCTCGGCCTGACCTCGCTCCTGCTCACGGTCGGCGCCTACTGGATCGGCCGCTACGGCGAGACCACCGGCCGCGACCGGGCCCACGCGCCCTACGTCTCGGTCGCGGTGGTGACCGTCCTCTACGCGCTCGGTGCGCTCGCGCTCCACTTCATGCTCGGTGACCCTGTCTCGGCGCGTGTCGTGCTAGTCGACGCGCTCGTGCCCGGGCTGATCTTCAACCTCCTGCTCACCGCGCCGGTCTACGCGGTCACCCGCCGGCTCCTGCCGCCGCGCGACTGGAGCGCCGACCGCTCGGGGGAGGTGTCGCTCCTTGGCTAGCGTCACGCCCGGCCGCTTCCTGCCGCCGAGCCCGAACGTCGAGGAGCCGTTCCGCGTCACGCCGCAGCTGGCGCTGCGGGTCGCGATCCTCGGAATGCTCGCGCTCGGCATCTTCGCGATCCTCTTCCTGCGGCTGTGGGCGCTGCAGGTGCTCTCGGGCTCCCAGTACCTGCGCACGGCGCAGGACAACCAGCTCCGAACCGTGCGCGTGCAGGCGCCGCGCGGCCCGATCCTCGACCGCTACGGCCGCACGCTCGTCACGAACAAGGCCGGCACCGAGATCCAGATCTGGCCCGCCGACCTGCCCAAGCAGGGCCGCTACGCGCTCCTCCACAAGCTCGAGCGGGTCGTGTCGTTCCCGCTCGCCCAGGTCGCCTCCGAGATCGACCAGCGCGGCGGCGACCCGCTCACCCCGGTGATCGTCAAGCAGGGCGTGACCGAGGACCAGGTCGCCTACCTCTACGAGCACCAGGACGACTTCCCCGGGGTGCAGATCTCCCAGACCTACCTGCGCCAGTACCCGTACGGGTCCCTCGCGGCACAGCTCCTCGGCTACACCGGCGAGATCTCGGCGCAGCAGCTGAAGGCCGACGCGAAGCTCGGCTACCGGCCGGGCGACACGATCGGCCAGGCGGGGGTCGAGGCGAGCTACGACACGCTGCTGCGCGGAGTCGCCGGGCAGGCGAAGCTCCGGGTCGACTCCCTCGGCCGGCCGCGCAGCGACCTCACGCTCACCCAGCCGCCGCGCCCCGGCAACGTGCTCCGGCTCACCCTCGACGCCAAGCTGCAGTCCGCCGCCGAGCAGGCGATCGTGTACGGGATCAAGGTCTCGGGCCAGTGGGCCGCCGACGGCGGCGCGATCGTCGCGATGGACCCGCGCGACGGCTCGATCCTCGCGATGGCCTCGTACCCGACCTACAACCCGAGCGTCTTCGTCGGCCGGGTCGGCCTCAAGGCGCTCGACAACGCAGGCCTCACGCAGAAGACGGCGGAGGCAAAGAACTTCCCGTCGCTGAACCGCGCCGTCGCAGGCGGCTACCCGCCGGGCTCCGTGTTCAAGCCCGTGACCGCGCTCGCCGCGATGCAGGAGCACCTGCTCTCGCCGTACTCGTCGCTGCCGTGCACCGGGAGCTACAAGTCGCACGGCCAGGTCTTCCACAACTGGGATCCCTACGCGAACTCGCTGATGACGCTCCCGACCGCGCTCGCCGCGTCGTGCGACACGTACTTCTACCGGGTCGGCGAGGACTTCTACAACCTGCCGCCCGAGCGCGGCCATCCGCTGCAGCTTTGGGCCGCGCGCTTCGGCTTCGGCCAGGCGACCGGTGTCGACGTCGGCCCCGAGACGGCGGGCCTGCTGCCGACGCCCGAATGGCGGCAGCAGACGTTCACGAAGAAGACCGACCCGTGCTGCTGGCAGATCGACCGGCTCTGGAAGCCCGGCGACTCGATCCAGCTCGCGATCGGCCAGAAGGACCTCCTCGTGACGCCGCTGCAGATGGCGCGCTTCTACTCGCTGATCGCGAACGGCGGCCGGCTCGTCACCCCGCACGTGCTGATGGACGTCGAGCAGGGCGGCTCGAGCGCCGGCCCCGGCCGCGTGCTCCGCTCCTACACGGGCGTGACCCAGCCGAGCGGCGTCGATCCCGCGGCGCTCGCCGTCGTGCGCGACGGGCTCTTCGAGGCGACGCACGCGAGCATCGGCACCTCCGCCGCGATCTTCGGCAGCTTCCCGGTCCGGATCGCCGGCAAGACCGGCACCGCCGAGAAGATCGTCCACATCGGCTCGTACACCGGCCTGCAGAACCAGTCGTGGTGGTGCGGCTACGGCTCCGCGGACGGCCAGACCGTGCGCGGCAAGCCGCCGCTCGTCGTCTGCGCGCTGATCGAGAACGGCGGCCACGGCGGCACCGCGGCGGCTCCCGCGGCGCTGAAGGTGTTCGAGTCGTACTTCGGCGTCAAGACCGCCAAGGTCGGAGTGATCAAGAGCGACTGATGGCCGTCGACTACACAACCACGCAGAGCCGCGCCCGCCGCCGCGCCCGCCGCGTCGAGGTCGAGGCCTCCTCGCTCGTCCGGCGCGTCGACTGGGTGCTCCTCACGGCGGTCGCGGCGATCGTCGCGTACGGCCTCTGGGCGATCGCCGGGATCACGCAGCACGACGTCACCGGGAACCCGAACTACTACGTCGTCCGCCAGGTGAGCTTCGTCGCGGTCGGGCTGGTGGCCCTGGTCGTGGCGGCGGTGATCGATCCGGCCGTCTACCACCGCTACTCGCGGCTGCTCTACGCGGCCGCCGTCGGGCTCGTGGCCTTCGTCTTCCTCGCGGGCCCCGTCACGCGCGGCTCCCGCCGCTGGCTCGATCTCGGCCCGTTCCGCTTCCAGCCGTCCGAGTTCGGGAAGCTGCTCCTCGTCCTCTTCCTCGCCGCGTTCCTCGCCGATCGCTACAAGCGGGTGGCGGCGGGCGACCCACGGGTGACGCTCTCCGCGATCGGGCTCGCGCTCGTCCCGATCGGCCTCGTCTTCCTGCAGCCGGACTTCGGCACCGCGCTCGTCTACGGCGTGGCGCTGCTCGCGGTGCTGTTCATCGCCGGCACGCGCTGGATCCAGCTCGCGGCGATCGGCGCGGTGGTGCTGATCGGCGCCCTCTCGATCCTCTGGTTCCTGCCCGCGGCGGGCATCCACGTGCTCAAGCCGTACCAGCTCGACCGCCTGATCGGGTTCACGAACCCGTCCAAGGACCCGTCCGGCTCGACGTACAACGTGAACCAGTCGATCACCGCGGTCGGCGCCGGCGGCGTGAAGGGCCGCGGCGTCGCGGGCGCGACGCAGACGAACCTCGACTACCTGCCCGAGCACGCGACCGACTTCGCGTTCGCCTCGCTCGCCGAGCAGCGCGGCTTCCTCGGCGCCTCGGTGCTCCTGCTGCTCTACCTGCTCGTGGTCTGGCGAGGGCTCCGGATCGTCACGCTCGCGCGGGACGCGTTCTCCGCGATCGTGGCGGGCGCGATCGTCGCGATGATGCTGTTCGAGGTGTTCGTCAACGTCGGGATGACGATGGGGATCGCCCCGATCACCGGGATCCCGCTGCCCTTCGTGAGCGTCGGCGGCTCGTCGATGATCGCCAACCTCGCCGCGATCGGCGTCCTGCTCGCGATCTACGCGCGGGGAAGGGGAGTGCGGCGGTGAAGGGCCTCAAGCAGTGGCCGCTCAGGCCGATGGTGATGGCCCGGGAGTTCGGCGCGGTCGCGAAGGCGAACAAGGACCGGCGCCCCCTCGCGGTCGGCGGCGCCCTCGCGGCGCAGCTTCGCAAGGAGCTCGTCGCCGGCGGCGACGAGACGGCCGTCACCCTCGCCGGGCCGGAGGGAGCCGCCGCCTACGTCCACGTGCTCGGCGGTGCGGTCACCGACGAGGACCGCCGCGCGCTCAAGGGCGCCAAGCAGGCCGGTGTCGCCGATCGTCGTGCTCGCGCGGGACCGCTCGTATGTCCCGCACGTCCTCGCACAGGACATCGTCGTCGTCGAGCCCGGGAAGGGATTCCCGATCGACGAGATGACGGACGTGCTGGTCCGACACGCTGCCGGCGGGCTCGCGCTCGCCGCGCGCCTCCCCGTCCTGCGCCCGGCGGTCTGCGAGGCGCTCGTCCGTACGGCGTCACGCCAGAACGGGCTGATCGGCGCCGCGGTGTTCGTCCCGGGCGTCGACATGCCGGTACTCACGATCAACCAGCTTCGCCTCGTGCTGCGGATCGCGGCGGCGCACGGGCTGGAGGTCGGGCCCGCCCGGATGCCCGAGGCGCTCGGCATCGTCGGCGCCGCACTCGGCTTCCGCACCGTCGCCCGCTCGTTCGCGGGCCTCGTGCCCGGGATCGGCTGGGCGGTGAAGGGCGGCGTCGCCTACACCGGCACCCGCGCGCTCGGCGAGGCCGCCGTGCGGGTGTACGAGGCGCGCTCCTCGGCATGATCCTGGCGCTGCTGGCCCCGGCCGGGCGAGCCCGCTCCGCTGCCCCTCCTCCACCTGCCGAGCCTCCGGATCGTCCGGCACGCCGCGGTCGGAGGAAGGCCCGCGCTCGTGCTCGTCGCGCCGCCCTACCCCGGAGGCGGGATGAACGGCGACCACGTGCTCGTCGTCTTCAACGTGGAGGGCCACGGCGCGTTCGTGTCGCTGCACTTCGGCGGCTACACGCAGGCGCAGCGGATCGCCGCCGCGCTGGCCGTCGCCTCGAGCTGGCGCTAGTAGCGGCGCCGGCGGCGCCGGAACACCCTGGCGCGGCGGAGCATCCTGCTGCGGACGCTCGGCATCCGCACCGGCTCGGGCCGCATCGCCCAGCTCGCCATCAGGCGGCCGCCGGACGGAGCTTGGCTCGGCGGGCCCTGATCGCCCGCTGGCGCTGCATCAGCCGCGCCCAGGCCCAGGGCTCGACCTCGCCGTAACGAGTCGCCGTCTGGCCGCGGGTCGCCTCGAGGTACTCGAACCAGGCGTCCGCTTCCTCGATCAAGAGCAGCTCTTCCGCTTCGCGTTTCGTCGGCATGGCACCCCCTCAGTCGACGGTTGGTCGGATCGTAGGACCGGCGTCGGACGGCACTCCTGCTAGCCTTGTGGAGAGGCCTATGCCCACAGCTTTCACCCACAACCAGCAGCGCGCGCGCCGCCCGGAGCACTCCGGTCTCGGCCGTGCGCGCGCTCATGAAGGAGTTTTCGTTGCCCCTGCCTTGGTTTCGAAGCAAGAAAACGACCCAGGAGCGGCCGTCTGAGCCTGCTCCATCCGCACCAGCACCGCCCGTAGCGGCGGTCACCCCGGCTCCTCCCGCCACAGAGGCGGGGGAGCAGACAGCAACATCAGCAGCAAAGCGCCGACGCGGCAGCCGCGGAGGACGCGGCCGCAAGAAGCCCGCCGGCGACACGGCGACAGCCGCCGCGGCGACGCCCGCCGGCGAGAAGAAGACGCCCGAGCGCAAGTCGTCCGAGCGGCGCACGCAGTCCCAGGCCTCGGAGCGGCGCCAGTCGCAGGGGTCGGCCCGCGCGGCCACCCGCCGCCGCCAGCCGCCCAAGCGGGCCCCGCTGCCGGCGGCCAAGCGCGAGCTCCTCGTCTCGGTCGACGTCGGCGAGCAGCGCGTCGCCGTGCTCGAGGACGACCGCGTCGCCGAGGTCTACCTCGAGCGGCCCGAGCGGCGATCGATCGCCGGGAACATCTACCTCGGCACCGTCGACAACGTCCTGCCCGGGATGGAGGCCGCGTTCGTCGAGATCGGCCTCGAGAAGAACGGTTTCCTCTACGTCGACGAGATCGTCGTGCCCGAGCTCGAGGGCAAGCGGCACGGCAAGAAGATCCAGGACCTGATCGCGCGCGGCCAGACGCTGCTCGTGCAGGCGGTCAAGGACCCGATGAAGACGAAGGGCGCCCGGCTCACGACCGAGATCTCGCTGCCCGGCCGCTTCGTCGTGTTCGTCCCGCAGGGCGAGGGCCTCGGCGTCTCGCGGCGGCTCCCCGACGACGAGCGCAACAGGCTCAAGGAGATCATCAAGAAGCTCGACGTCTCGAAGGGCGGCGTGATCGTCCGCACCGCCGCCGAGGGAGCCTCGGCCGAGGACATCGAGCGCGACCTCGTCTTCCTGCAGCGGCTCTGGAAGACGATCCAGGCCCGCGCCAAGACGGCGAAGTCGCCCGAGCTCGTCTACCAGGAGGCCGAGCTGCCGCTCCGCGTCGTGCGCGACCTCTTCACCGGCGACTTCGAGCGCGCCCTCGTCGACGACGACCGCGCCTACAAGCGCATCGTCGGCTACCTCAAGAAGACCTCGCCGCACATGGTCGAGCGCGTGATCCGCTACAAGGAGAAGACGCCGCTGATGGAGGCGTCCGGTGTCGACGCGGAGATCCGCTCGACGCTGAGCCGGCGCGTCGACCTTCCCTCCGGCGGCTACCTGATCTTCGACTACGCGGAGGCGTTCACCGTCGTCGACGTGAACACCGGCCGCTACGTCGGCTCGCGCTCGAAGACCTCCGGCGCCCGGCTCGAGGACACGATCACGAAGAACAACCTCGAGGCGGTGAAGGAGGTCGTCCGCCAGCTTCGCCTCCGCGACATCGGCGGGATCATCGTGATCGACTTCATCGACATGGCGAGCCCGCAGAACCGCGCCACGGTCGAGCAGGCGCTCGCCGCCGAGCTCGAGCGCGACCGGACGAAGACCTACGTCGTCGAGATCTCGCCGCTCGGCCTCGTCGAGATGACGCGCCAGAACGTCACCGACGGCCCGCGCGAGATCCTCACGAAGAAGTGCCCGACCTGCGGCGGCGACGGGATCATCCTCTCGGAGACCTCCGCGGCGGTCGACGCCGAGCGGAAGCTGCGCGCGCTCGCCGCCGGCTCCCGCACGCAGTCCTACAAGGTCGAGCTCAGCGCGAAGGTCGCGAGCATCCTGATCGGCCCGGGCGCGTCGCGTCTCGCCGAGATCGAGGCGACGACCAAGCGCCGGTTCTTCATCACGGCGAAGGAGGACACGCACCTCGACCACTTCCTCGTGATCGCGGAGGGCTCCGTCGCCCAGCTCCAGCCGAAGCCTCCGCTCGAGGAGGGCGCCGAGATCGAGGTGAAGCTCGTCGAGATCGACCGGCACGACCCGACCGCCGCGGTCGGCAAGGTCGACTCCTACGAGGTCTGTGTCGCCGACGCGGCCAAGCTCGTCGGCAAGAAGGTCAAGGTGCGGATCGCACGCGCCCTCGAGCAGACCGCCTACGCGGTCCGGCTCGACGCGCCCGCGCTTCCGCCGGGCCCGCTCACCGCCGAGGCCGAGGCCGAGAAGCCGACCCGTGCCCCGCGCGCCCGCAAGGCCGCCGAGGGCGAGGTCGTCGACGTCGAGGCCGAGGAGCTCGAGGAGCTCGAGGAGCTCGAGGAGCTCGAGCCCGGCGAGGCCGAGCCCGAGGCCGAGGCCGAGGTGGCCGCCGACGGCGAAGTCACCGCGGCGAAGAAGCGCAGCCGCCGCGGCACGCGCGGCGGGCGCGGTCGCAAGCGGCCGACGCCTGCGGCCGACGGCGCCGAGGCGCCCGTCGCGGACGAGCCCGAGGCTCCCACCGGCCCACGGATCCACGTGCCTGCGCGCGAGCTCGAGGAGCCGCCCGCGAAGAAGGAGACGGCCGAGCCGGTCGCCGAGGCCGAGCCCCAGGCCGAGGTCGAGGCCGAGGCCGAGGCGGAGGGCGACACGCCCGCGGCGCCGCCGAAGAAGAAGACCCGCCGCGGCTCGCGCGGGGGCCGCGGCCGGACGAAGAAGGCCCCGGTCGCCGCCGTCAACGGCGCGGCCGAGCCCGAAGAGGCCGAAGCCGCCCTGATCGAGCTCGAGTGGTCGAGGAGCCGGTCGTCGAGCCCGAGCTCAACGGCGAGCCGGCGCCCGAGGGGACGTGTCGCCGCCGCCGAAGAAGAAGACGCGCCGCGGCTCGCGCGGCGGCCGCGGCCGCAAGCGCCCGGTCTCCGCGACCGCCGCGGCAGACGAACGGCGAGCCCGGCCCGACCCGAGGTGGAGGCAGCCCCCGAGCCCGAGCCGGAGCCCGCTCTGCTCATGAGCACGAGCGAGCCGGAGCCCGAGCCGGTCGCCGAGCCCGCAGGCGGCGACTGGGGCTACGTGCCCATGTCCCAGTGGGAGGATGACCTGAGACCAGGCCCGACGGAATAGGCGGCGAATCGCTACACTTCGCCTCCGCCGCGGGCCTACGCCCGCGTTTTCCACGCTTACGACTAGGACGACTTTGAGCTACGCGATCATCTCACTCGGAGGAAAGCAGCACCGCGTCCGCGAGGGCGAGTGGCTGCTCGTGGACCGGGTTCCGACCGAGCCGGGGAAGACGTTCACCCCGACGATCCTGATGCTCGGCGGCGACGGCAACGCGGACTTCGACGCGAAGGGCGCGACCGTCACCGTGAAGGTGGTCGAGCACGTTCTCGGCGAGAAGATCCGCATCGGCAAGTACCGCCCGAAGAACGGCTACAAGCGCCACAACGGCTATCGCAGCCGCCTCTCGAAGATCCAGGTCGAGTCGATCTCCGTGAAGGCCGCCGCCGCGAAGGCGCAGCCCGAGCCCGTCGAGGCCGAGGAGAAGCCGAAGGCGGCAGCGACACCGAAGCCGGCCGCGGCGCCCAAGCCGAAGGCCGCGCCCAGGCCGAAGGCTCCCGCAGTCGCCGAGGAGAAGCCGAAGGCGCCCGCGAAGCCCAAGCCGGCCGCCGCAGCGAAGCCCAAGCCCGCGGCGACTCCGAAGCGGCTGCTGCCGCGAAGCCGAAGGCGCCCGCGAAGCCGAAGCGGCCGCCGCAGCAAGCCGAAGCCCGCCGCAGCCGCGAAGCCGAAGGCCCCGGCGCGCAAGCCGACACCCAAGAAGGAGACGGACACCTAATGGCCCACAAGAAGGGTCTTGGCTCCTCGAAGAACGGCCGCGACTCCAAGCCGAAGTTCCTCGGCGTGAAGCGGTTCGACGGCGAGGAAGTCACCGCCGGCTCGATTCTCGTGCGCCAGCGCGGGACGCGGTTCAACCCCGGCCCCGGCACGGGCCTCGGGCGCGACCACACGATCTTCGCCACGCGCGACGGCAAGGTCGAGTTCCGCACGAGCGGCGACAAGCGAACCATCTCGATCTCGGGCTAGGTCGTGTTCCACGACCGGGCGCGCATCCACGTGCAGGCGGGGCGCGGCGGTGACGGCAGCCTGCACTTCCGCCGCGAGAAGCACGTGCCGAAGGGCGGGCCCGACGGCGGCGACGGCGGCAAGGGCGGCGACGTCGTGCTCGTGGCCGACGCCGACCTCCGCGACCTCTCCGGCTTCCGCGCGCGCAAGCTCTTCAAGGCGGGCCGCGCCGGCAACGGCACCGGCGCGCTGAAGCACGGCGCCGACGGCGAGACGGTCGAGCTGGTCGTGCCCGTCGGGACGCAGGTCTTCGACGAGGACGAGCAGCTGGTGGCCGACCTCGCCGCGCCGGGCGCGCGCGTCGTCGTCGCCCGCGGCGGGATCGGCGGCCGCGGCAACAAGCGCTTCGCGACGCCGACCCGGCAGACGCCCCGCTACGCGGAGGTCGGGCTTCCCGGCGAGGACGGCGAGCTCGAGCTCCGCCTGAAGCTGCTCGCCGACGCGGCGCTCGCGGGCCTGCCGAACGCGGGCAAGTCGTCCCTGCTCGCCCGGATCTCGAACGCGCGCCCGAAGGTCGCGGAGTATCCGTTCACCACGATCCAGCCGGTGCTCGGCACCGTGGACTCGCCGAGCGGCCGCCAGCTCACCGTCGCCGACGTGCCCGGGCTGATCGAGGGCGCGAGCGAGGGGCTCGGCCTCGGCCACGAGTTCCTCGCCCACCTCGAGCGCGCGCGGCTGATCGTCCACGTCGTCGACTGCTCCGAGGAGGACGTCGACGAGCGGATCGCGACGATCAACGAGGAGCTCGCGGCCTACGGCGCGGGCCTCGACGAGCGGCCCCAGGTGATCGTCCTCAACAAGATCGACCTGCTGCCCGAGCCGCCCGATCTGGGAGAGCAGCGATCCCGCGCGTCCTGCGGACCTTCGCCCTCTCGTGCGCGACCGGGGCCGGGGTGGAGGAGTTCAGGCGCGCGCTCTTCGAGCTCTGTCCCGCGGAGCCGGCGCCGGCCGTCGCCCCGAGCGGCGAGCTGCCGGAGTTCCTCGTCTACCGGCCGCAGCCCGCGCGCCGGGCCGGCTATCGCATCTACCGCACCGACCGCGGCTTCCGGGTCGTCGGCGAGGCGCCCGGCGACGAGGAGCTCGACGCGGCGCTGAAGGCGGCCGGCGCCCGCAAGGGCGACCTGGTCGAGGTCGGCGGCCAGGAGCTCGAGCTCGGATGACCACCGGTCTGCTCGGCGGCGCGTTCGATCCGCCGCACGTCGGCCACGTCGCGCTTGCGCGCGGCGCGCTCGAGCACTTCGACCTGGACGAACTCGTCGTGTTGGTCGTCGCAGACCCGGGGCACAAGGGCGTCGACGCGCCCGCGGAGGCCCGGCTCGCGCTCGCCCGGGCCGCGTTCGCAGGCCTCGCCGAGGTTCGCCTCGACCCGTTCGCGCGCACCGTCGACTCCCTGCGCGCGGGCGACTGGGACGACCCGCTCTTCCTCGTCGGCGCCGACCAGTTCGCCGCGTTCCTCTCGTGGACGGAGCCCGATGAGGTGCTCGAGCTCGCCCGGCTCGGCGTCGCGACCCGCCCCGGCTACCCGCGGGAGACCCTCGAACCGGTGCTCGAGGGCCTCCGCCGCCCCGAGCGGGTGGTCTTCTTCGAGATCGAGCCGACGGCGGCCTCGTCGACCGAGGTGCGAGAGCGCGTCGCCCGCGGCGAGCCGATCGACGGGCTCGTCCCGGACGGGGTCGCCGACCTGATCGCCGAGCTCCGGCTGTACGTCCGTTGACCTCGGCTAGACTGGCCGCACCCGACAGAGGATCCGGACCGCTCCTGAACTCCCTAGAACAAGCCCGTCGCATCGCCGCTCTCGCCCAGGAGAAGCTGGCAACGGACGTCGTGATCCTCGATATGCGGCCCGTCTGCACGTACACCGACTTCTTCGTCGTCTGCACGGGCCAGAACCCGCGGCAGACCGACGCGATCTTCGACGAGGTGCACGCGCAGCTGAAGCGCGACGGCCGCCTGCTGCCGAAGTCGGTCGACGGCGCCAAGGAGGGCACCTGGATCGTCGCCGACTATCTCGACGTGGTGCTCCACGTCTTCACGCCGGATGCCCGCGCGTACTACCGGCTCGAGGACCTCTGGGGCGACGTGCCCGCCGAGAAGGTCGAAGCCATCCCCGCGTAGGCGCGCTACACTTTCTCCGCTCTGGGGCCATAGCTCAGCTGGGAGAGCGTCTGGCTGGCAGCCAGAAGGTCGCCGGTTCGAGCCCGGCTGGCTCCATCCGTTGTCGTTATCGCATACATGCCCCTGCTCAGGGGCATGTATGGATGGTCGATCGCGCCGGTAAGGGCTTACTCAAACCGAGAGGGTTCATACCTGCCGCTCTGGCGCGGTTCCAGAACGTGGCGTCAGTTTAGGTTGACAACCCAAGCTGTCAGTCTATACTGACAGCCATGGACATCGAGAAACTCGGCGCCAATCTCTCGTCGGACGACCCGGCAACCGGGCTTCGCGCCTCCTTGGCGCTCCATCGCCTGGCTGAGAGGGTCGAAGCGAACCACGTCGCGTCGGCCCGGGAAAGGGGCTGGTCGTGGCAGCAGATTGGAGACGCCTTGGGCATTACCCGCCAATCCGTGCACGCCAAGTACAGCAAGGAGTCATCGTGACCACCGAATCCGTTGCGCCAGAGGTGATTCGCGTCTGGACCATCTATCTGCGGGCCGGTGAGGAGGCTCGTCGCCGAGGTGATCGCCGAATTGGCACCGATCACCTCTTGCTCGGCTTGTTCGAGGATCCCTCGATCGAAGTCGTGTTGGGCGTGACCCTGCAGCAAGCTCGCCAGGGCCTTGAGTCGCTCGATCGGGAAGCCCTGGGTGCCCTGGGCATGGCGTCCGGCACCGACGCTCCCCCACTGCCGATGCGCGCCGTGCCGAATAAGCGGACGATCAGAGACGTCATGAAGAAAGATCGCCTCCGCATGACGCCCGCGGCAAAGAAAGTGCTTGAGGAAGCGGTCAAGCCCATGCGCCGCAAGACCCAGGTCACGGCCCAGCAGGTGCTGGCCCAGATCCTCACTCTCCAACCACCAGATCCTGCCGCGGTGCTGCTGGGCGCTCTCGGCGTGAAATCGTCGGAGGTTCGGCAGCGATTGGATGCAGTCACGCCTGCAAGAACTCAGGAAACTGATCGTTGATGTAGTCACGGAAGCGCTTTGAAAGCTGACCGGTTGGGTCCATCGAGTAAGCCGCCTCATGGGGCGGCTTTCGTCGTTCGCGGGTTTCCCGCAAGGTGCCTCCGTGGCGCCTCGGATGCGCTGCCGCCCCGCATCAGGAGGATGAGAGCATGCACATCAGGCGAGTGCTGCTCGTGGTTGCTCTCTTCTCCCTCGCACTCGTCGCCGTTTTCTCGATGAGCGCCTCCGCGGCGTCGCAGAAGAGCGTGCAGCTGAAGATCGGGGACGCGGTCGACGTTCGTCAACACCCGTGTCGCGTGCTTCGCGGTGAACTCGAGCGGCAAGGACGGGGTCGGCTGTGTGATCTGGGGGAACAGCAAGCCGCTTCCCGGCAGCTACAGCGTGGGCCTCGCGGTCGACGGCACCGCCGTGCTCAGCAAGCTCAAGCCAGACGGCTCGGCCCAGCAGATCTTCAAGCGCAAGCCGGCGGCCAGCGGCCGGGCGGCGGGGAAGGTCTACCGGCTGGGCGCCGGCGACGTGTTCGGGCTTCAGATCACCTCGAAGATCGCGCTCGGCTGCAAGATCATCAACGTCGCCGACGCGTCCGTGGCTCCGGTCTACCAGGGGGTCAAGGTGAGCTGCTACCGCGCGACGGCCGAGAGCCCTCTGCCGAGCAGCCTCGGGGTCAGCATCTCCGACAAGTTCGCCGGGGTCTTCCAGTTCGACGCGCACGGCGCCGTGACCTCGAACGGGATCATGCGCACGCAGCCGAAGTAGCGCGTCCCGACGAGTGCCTGGGCCGGTGGTCGACCGAAGGCGGCCGTGTTACGGTCCGTCTGACAGGAGGCAGCGTCTTGACCAGCCGGCGTCGCGCAACGGGCACGAGGGCACTCCGCGCAGCCGTGGCGCTCGTGGTCGCGGCCGTCGTCGTCCTGGCTCTCGCGAGCGGCGCCTGGACGAAGAACATCGTCGGCACGTCGCACAACGACGTCCTGCGAGGGACGGCCGGCGCCGACGTGATCGACGGGAAGGGTGGCAACGATGTGATCTCCGGGCTCGCGGGGAACGACGTTCTCCGCGGCGGTCCCGGCAACGACACGATCGCGCGGTGGGCCGGGCGCCGACCGGATCGTCTGCGGGCCCGGCAAGGACACCGTCGATGCGGACACGTCGGACGATGTCGCGCCGGACTGCGAGACGGTCAAGGGACTGCCGGCGCCGAAGCCGCCTCCTCTCGCCACGGCAGGCCACTACCTCGGTACGACCTCGCAGGGCAACCGGATCGGCTTCGACGTCGCGGACGGCGGCGGGAGCGTGTCGAGCCTGAGCTAGGTGGAGCAGCGGCACGGCCACCAGCAGCAGAGACGCTCCGGCGAGGGGCGCCGTGTCGCGCGTGCGTGCTCCACGTCATCTCCTGGACAGGCTAGCGTCCGAGCCGGAGGCGACCCGCCGGCGGCGGCTCAGGTTCCGCACGGGAAGCTCGCGGCCGGTCACACCGTGGAAGGTAGCGTCTGCGAGATGCGACTTCCGACGGGTGCCGAGCTGCGAGTCTCGGGCGGCGAGGGGCCGCTCGCCGTCGTGTGCATGAACGGCGGCCAGGGCGCGGAGGTCGAGGGCACCTGGAGCGCGACGATCGAATGGCTCGTGACCCGGCTGCGGCCTCGCTTCCCCGAGCTGCGCTTCGCGGAGCTCCGGTACCGGATCAAGTCGTGGCAGCGGCTGCCCTGGTGCATGGAGGACGCCCGCGCCGCGATCGAGGCGACGGGCGGCCGGCGGACCGCGCTGATCGGGTTCTCGATGGGCGGCGCGGTCGCGATCGGGGTCGCGGACGAGCCGTCGGTCGAGACCGTGGTCGGCCTCGCACCGTGGATTCCCGACCGGCTCGACCTCGAGCCGCTGCGCGGCAGGCGCCTCGCCGTGCTCCAGGGCGCGCTCGACCGCGGGCTCCCGGGGATCCCGGGCGTCGCGCCGGGGCACTCCCGCGCCGGCTTCGAGCGCGTCCGCGCACTCGGCGTCGAGGCCGACTACACGCTGATCCGGGGCGCGGTGCACGGCCTGGCGGTGCGGCCGCTCGGGCGGGCGCTCGTGCCGCTGCCGCGCGCTGCTCGCTGGGCCGACCTCGTCGCCGCCGAGCTGGAGCGGCTCAGCCCCTCGTGAGAGGGATCTTTTTCCACACCCTGTTGACACTGCACAAGTTTTCCCCAGGGCGCGGCGTCTCAGCTGGCACGATGGACGTCCGCCACAGCGCCCTCTGGGGAAGCCCGAAAACCGGGGAACGGCGACCAGTTCGTCGGCGCCGACCCGGTCAACGGGCTGACGTTCGACGCGCCGTCCTGGGTCAACGAGGTCACCTCGAACCCGTCCTGGTCGTCCTGGCCGGACGTCGCGTCCTGGTCGGACACCGCCTCGTGGTCTGACACCGCCTCGTGGTCTGACACCGCCTCGTGGTCGGACACCGCCTCGTGGTCGGACACCGCCTCGTGGTCGGACACCGCCTCGTGGTCGGACACCGCCTCGTGGTCTGACACCGCCTCGTGGTCTGACACCGCCTCGTGGTCTGACACCGCCTCGTGGTCTGACACCGCCTCCTGGTCGGACGTGGCCGCGGCCGACGCGGTGGTCCCGGCCCCGACTCTCGATCTCCAGAGCCTCGCCGAGATCCAGAGCGACCCCGACCTCGCGCTCCCGCCGGCGTCGGACACGATCGCAGCGCTCGGCATCACGCTCCACCCGTAGTCCGCACCGGTTCTCCCGTGCCCGAAGCGGCCCCCTCCCCCGGGGGCCGCTTCACGTCTGCGGCCGAGTGGAGCAGTCCGGGACGATCCCCTACACTTCCTCCCTTCATGACGTGGTGGGAGTTCGTCTTCTTCATGTTCGTGCTCAAGATTCCGATCGTCTACCTGTACGTCGTGATCAGGTGGGCGATCAAGGCCGAGCCCGAGCCGGGGGAGGGCACCGCCGGCGAAACGGGCTGGTCGAGCGGCCCGCCGGGCTGGTGGCGGCGCTCCATCGCGCGCCCCGGCCGCCCCGGCCCGCGCGGAGGCCCTCTGCGCATGCCACCACGTGCCCGGCGCGGAGCCTTCGCGCACGGTAAGGTCGACAGATGAACAGCGAGCCGATCCCGCGCCGCAGCGGCGCCGCCGACACCGTCGCCGGCTTCCTGGCGGCGTTCTCGATCTTCTTCGCGGCGATCGGCGTCTTCTACAAGCCGCTTCGCCTGATCCTCCCGGCGATCCTCCTGGCGCTGATCGCGACGGGCATCGGCGGGCGCAACGCGCGGCTCGCCCGGGTCGCGATGTTCACCTGCGTGATCTGCTGGGTGCTCGGGATGACGGTCGCCGTCGTCACCAAGCACTCCCTCTGGTAGCCCGGCTGCTACAACACACGGCATGAGCCGACAGGACGTCGACGGCCTCAACGCGGGCTACGCGAGCCTGCTCCTCGAGGAGTACCTGGGCAACCCGGCCGCGGTCCCGGCCGAGTGGCGGGAGCTGTTCGAGAGCGGGGACTCGGAGCTCGTCGAGGCGCTGCCCGGGCTCGCGCGGCTGCTCGAGAACGGCGGCGGCAACGGTGCGGCCGTCGAGGCGGCCTCGCCGCCCGCGCCGCCGGCGCCGGTCGCCGAGCCCGACGCCGAGCTGCTCGGCGGCGTCGCGGCCGCGATGGCGCTCGTGAAGGCCTACCGCATGGTCGGCCACCTCGCAGCTCGCCTCGACCCGCTCGGCTCCGAGCCGCCCGGCGACCCGGCGCTCGACCCGATGGCGCTGATCCCCAGGCTCACGCCCGAGCTGCAGGCGCGGATCCCCGCGTCGGTGCTGCGGATGTACGTGCCCGCAGAGACGCTCGCCGACGCGCTGCCCCAGCTGCAGGAGACCTACACCGGCACGATCGCCTACGAGATCGAGCACATCTCCGACCACGAGAAGCGCGTCTGGCTGCGGCAGGCGATCGAGTCCGGCCGCTACCGCACGCCGCTCTCGCCGGACGAGCGCCGCGCCCTGCTCGGGCGCCTCTCCGAGGTCGAGGGGATGGAGGCCTACCTGCGCCGGTCGTTCCTCGGGCAGAAGCAGTTCTCGCTCGAGGGGCTCGACGTCATGATCCCGATGCTCGACGAGTCGATCGAGCTCGCCGCCGAGGACGGCGCGCACGAGGTCGTGATCGGGATGGCGCATCGCGGCCGGCTCAACGTGCTCGCCCACACCGTGGGGCGCCCGTACGAGACGATCCTGCGCGAGTTCGAGGGCGAGCGCGCGCTCGAGGCCGTCGCGGCCGACCCCGAGGGCGGCACCGGCGACGTGAAGTACCACCTCGGCGCGAGGGCCCAGCGCGCGACCCGGGCGGGCGAGATCGCGGTCACGCTCGCCGCGAACCCGAGCCACCTCGAGGCCGCCGACCCGGTCGTCGAGGGAACGGCGCGCGCCTTCCAGACCGACCGCGCCGGCGGCGCCGGCGCTCCACGACCCGAGCGTCGCGATGCCGGTGCTGATCCACGGCGACGCCTCGTTCGCCGGCCAGGGCGTCGTCGCCGAGACGCTCAACCTGAGCGCGCTCGCGGCCTACTCGACCGGCGGCACGCTGCACCTGATCGCGAACAACCAGGTCGGCTTCACGACCGATCCCGCCCAGGGCCGCTCGACGCGCTACTCGAGCGACCTCGCGAAGGGCTACGACATCCCGATCGTCCACGTGAACGCCGACGACCCCGAGGCGGCGGTCTCGGCGATCCGGCTCGCGATGGCGTTCCGGCGCCGCTTCCACCACGACGTCGTCGTCGACCTGGTCGGCTACCGGCGCTTCGGCCACAACGAGCAGGACGAGGCCGCCTACACGCAGCCGCTGATGGTCGAGGCGATCAACGGGCACGAGACCGTGCGGGCGCTGTACGCGGCGCGGCTCGTCGCCGAGGGCGTCGTCACGCAGGCCGAGGCCGAGGAGCTCGAGGCCGAGGTCGTCGCCTCGATGAAGGCGGCCCACGAGGCGTTGCGCGCGTCGTTCGGCACCGGCCACGTCGAGCACGAGGAGCGGCTGCCCGGACTCCTCCGCGGGGTCGCCCGCGACCACTGTCCCCGCCGAGCGGCTGCGCGAGCTCAACGCCGAGCTGCTGCTGGTCCCGGACGGCTTCACCGTCCATCCGAAGCTCGCGCGCCAGCTCGACCGGCGCGTCGAGGCGCTCGACGAGGGCGGGATCGACTGGGGCCAGGCCGAGGCGCTCGCGTACGGCTCGCTCCTGCGCGAGGGGATCCCGGTCCGCCTCACCGGCCAGGACTCGGAGCGCGGCACCTTCTCGCACCGCCACCTCGTCCTCCACGACCTGCACACGGGCACGCCGTACGTGCCGATGCAGCACCTCGGCGACGGCGCCGCCGCGTTCGAGATCGCGAACTCGCCGCTGTCCGAGTTCGCCTGCCTCGGCTTCGAGTACGGCTACTCGGTCGCCGCACCGGAGGCGCTCGTGCTCTGGGAGGCGCAGTTCGGCGACTTCATCAACGGCGCGCAGATCGTGATCGACCAGTTCGTCGTCTCGCGGCCTCTCGAAGTGGCGCCAGAGCTGCCGGCTGACGGTGCTGCTCCCGCACGGCTACGAGGGGAACGGGCCCGAGCACTCGAGCGCGCGGCTCGAGCGGTTCCTCCAGCTCGCCGCGCAGGAGAACATCCGGATCGCGAACCCGACCACCTCGGCGCAGCACTTCCACCTGCTCCGCAAGCAGGCGCTCGACGCGACCGCGAGGCCGCTGATCGTGATGACACCGAAGGGCCTGCTGCGGCTCAAGGCCGCGTCCTCGACCCTGGCCGACCTCGCCGAGGGCTCGTTCAGGCCGCTCCTCGACGACCCCGCCGCCGACCACGAGACGGTGCGGAGGCTCGTGCTCTGCTCGGGCAAGGTCTACTACGACCTCGTCGGCAGCGAGCGCTACCCGGCCGCCGAGGGGATCGCGATCGCGCGGCTCGAGCAGCTCTACCCGTTCCCGGTCGAGGCGGCCGCCGAGCTGACGGCGCGCTACCCGAACCTCGACGAGGTCGTGTGGGTGCAGGAGGAGCCGCAGAACATGGGGCCGTGGCGCGCGATCCGCCACCGGCTCGAGGAGGCGAAGCCCGACGGCGTGCCTCTGCGCTTCGTCGGCCGGCCGTGGCGCGCGAGCCCGAGCGAGGGCTACCCGACCGCGCACCAGCGCGAGCAGGATCGAATCGTGCGCGAGGCGCTCGCGCCGGCCTCGTCCTAGCCCGCGAGGAGCCACACGGAGACGGTTGCACCGGCAGTCGCGACCAGGGCTGCAGGGGCCAGGAGCCGGAGGTAGCGACCGGAGGCGAGGCCGCGCGGCCGGGCCGGCGCGGTCGAACGCGATCGTCGTCGCGACCGAGCCGCGCGGCGTCGCGAGGGCGCCGATCGACAGGCCGGCGAGGGCGGCATACGCCGTGAGGGCACGCGGGCCGAGGAGCGCTGCGACCGCGACGCTCGCCGGGAGGTTGTTGGAGATGCCCGCCACGGCTGCGGCGCCGAGCGAGACCGCGACCAGCGCGAACGGCGACGAGACCATGACGAGAGGCTCGAGTCCCGACGCTGCGACCACGTCGACGAGGACGAGCAACACGCCGATCCAGGCGCACAGTCGCCACGGCACGGCGACCGGCGGCACGGCGCGTCGTCTCAGGCGGGCAACGACGAACACCGCCGCCGCGACCGCGACCAGCGTCCACCAGGGCGCGACGCCGAGCCAGGGAGCGGCCGCGCCCGCGAGTGCCGCGGCGAGGAGGGCCGCAGCGGGCAGCCTCTCGTCGGCCGAGAGCGGACCGCCGCGGGCACGGGTCCTGTCGGAACGCGCCGCGGAGTGACGTGCGCTCGCCGAACGCGAGTGCGACCACGCAGACCAGCGTCGCGAGCAGGGCCGGCACGAACAGGTTCCTGACGAACGCCTCGGGCGAGAGGCCGAGCCGGCTCATGATCACGATGTTCGTCGGGTTGCCCTGCGGGACCGCCAGCGAGAAGGCGTTGGCGACGGCGACGACGCCGAGCAGGAGCGGCCGCAACAGCTCCCGCTCCTCGCGCGCGAGCACGAGCACGAGCGGCACCATCAGCACGACCGCGCCGTCGAGGGAGACCGTCGCCGTGAGCAGCGCGCACGCCGCGCAGGTGATCGCGAACAGGCGCATGCGGCTCCCGCGCGCGCACCGCGCGAGCAGCCCGGCGGCGCGCTCGGCGAGGCCCGACTGCGCCGCGAGCGCGGCGAGCCAGATCGCCGCGGCGAGGAAGACGCCCAGCGTCGCGTCCTGCTGCAGCGCCCTGTCTATGATGGGAAGGAGAAGCATCCTTAACAGTCAATATAGCTTAACTATTACTCCATCACGTCCACACACCGGTAGCCGTGGGGCGGCCGACGCGCTCGGCCGGGTCGCTCCGGTCGCGGCCCGCTGGGTCGAGCGCGTGCTCGCATCGCAGCATCCGCCGCTCACGACGGGCCAGTTCCTGGCGCTGGAGGCGGTCGCCGAGGGAGAGATGATCGGCTCCGAGCTCGCCCGTCGCGCCGCCGTCTCGCCCGCGGCGATCTCCCAGCTCGTCGCGACGCTCGAGCAGGCCGGTCTGGTCGGACGGCTCCGTGCGCCTGCGGACCGCCGCCGCCAGCAGCTTGCGCTCACGGCGGCGGGCCGGGGGGTGCTTGACTCTGCGAGAGACGCGATCCGCGACCGCCTCTCGCCCCTCCTCTCCGGCCTCCCGCCGGGGGAGGCGGATGCCCTCGCCCGGTCGCTGCTGCGCCTCGAGGAGCTGCTCAGCGGCAAGGCTCCGCCGGCGAGGCCGCCCCGCCCGCCGCGCCCGCCCGACGGTTCCCCTCATGGGAAGGGGCCTCGTGGCCGATCAAGTCCCTAGATCGAGGGATGTCAACGAAGTGAAAATGCGGCATGACGAAGGCCTGACGATGGGCAGTTTCCGGCTCAAGCTCGTGGGCTACTTCCTGTTGCTCGCGCTGATCCCGCTCGCGGGGTTCTTCTTCGGCTTCCGGCAGGTCGCCGAGCGCAGCGAGACGCGCCTCGTCGACGCGCGGATGCAGGCGGGCCTGCGCGCGTCGAGCGCGGCGCTCCAGGAGCAGATCGCCTCGGCCAAGCGGCCCGCGACGGAGCTTGCCGGGACCCCGAGTTCATCCAGGCGGTCGCCTCGCAGGATCGCGAGACGCTCACGCGCCTCCTCCGCGAGGAGCCCGACCTGCGCGTGGTCGGTGACCACGGCTTCCGGGTCGGCTCGGCGCCGTCGCTCGCGATCGCCCAACCGGTGCCGGTGATCGGGCCCGCGGGGCTCGTCGGCTCCGTGATCGCCTCGGTCCGGCTCGACTCGGCCCTGGCGGCGGGTCTGCAGGCACGCTCGGGGCTCGAGCCGCAGGACGCGATCGCGATCCTCGACCGCGGCCGGGTCGTGGCCGGGGCGCCGAGCGTCGCAGGCGGGACCATCGGCACTCCGCCCGGGCTGTCGCGGAGCGTGAAGGTCGGCGGCTCGCGCTTCCGCGTCGTCGCCGGCAACGAGATCCCGGAACGGCCCGGGATCGCGCTCGCCGCGCTGACGCCGCAGGCCGCGATCGACGCCGCCAACAGTTCGCGCGAGCGCGAGCTCCTGCTCGCCGTGCTCCTCTGCCTCCTGGCGATCGGGGTCGTCGCGTTCCTCCAGGGGCGCTCGATCGTCCGCACCGTCGGGGGCCTCGTCGTCGGCGCGAACGAGCTCGCGCGCGGGAACCTGAGCAGCCGTGTCGAGGTGAAGGGACGCGACGAGCTCGCGGTGCTCGGGCACAGCTTCAACTCGATGGCGGAGGAGCTCGAGAGCCGCCTCGACGAGCTCGAGGCCGAGCGCGCGCGCCTGCGCGAGGCGTTCTCGCGCCTCGGTGCGGCCCTCGCCGCGACCCACGACTCGAAGCAGCTGATGCGCGTCGTCGTCGAGACCGTGGTCGACGCGACCCGCGCCGACGGCGCCGTCCTGCTCGGCCGGACGGGCGACGTGATCGAGGCCGGCGACCCGACGGCCGGCGAAGACACCTTCGAGCTGGCGCTCGCGGCCTCCGGCACCCAGAGCTTCGGCACGCTCGTCCTCTACGGCTCCAACTTCGACGACGAGAGCAAGGAGACGGCGCGCTCGCTCGCGGCCCAGGCCGCGGTCGCGCTCGAGAACGCCCGCCTCCACGACGTCGTCGAGCGGCAGGCGCTCGTCGACGGCCTCACCGGCCTCGCCAACCGGCGCCACTGCGAGGAGGAGCTCGAGGCCGAGCTCCTGCGCGCCGACCGCCTGGGCGGGCCGACGGCGCTCGTCTTCGCCGACCTCGACGACTTCAAGGCCGTGAACGACCTCCACGGCCATCCCGCCGGCGACGCCGTCATCTGCGCGTTCGCCGAGCTGCTGCGCGAGAGCGTGCGCGAGATCGACACCGCCGGGCGCTTCGGCGGCGAGGAGTTCATGCTGCTCCTCCCGGGCACCGACCTCGCCGGGGCGACGAACGTCGCCGAGCGGGTGCGGGCCGCCCTGGCGGAGCGCGTGATCGTCACGCCGGGCGGTGCGGCGATCCGCATCACCGCGAGCTTCGGCGTCGCCACCGCGCCGCCGCTGGCGAAGGCCGGAGAGCTGATCTCGGCCGCCGACCGGGCGCTCTACGACGCCAAGAACGCGGGCAAGAACCGGGTCGGAACGGCGCCTCTGCCGCTGACACATCCGTAAACACTGCTAACCTCTTCCACACAATCCCGTCTTGAAGCGGTAGAGTCCGTCTGTCCCCGTTCGCCCCCGAGCCGGAGGTACCGATGCCGGTTGAGACACCGAACATCTTTGCCCAGGTAATCCAGGATCATCTCGATCTGAAGCGCCGCAATGCGGAGCTCGAGCGGAACATGCCGCTCAGCAAGTATCAGCCCGAGGATCCGTTCGACAACCATCCTCTGTTCAAGACCGAGGAGCAGGCGCGTCTCGAGGAGACGCTCGACGGGGTCGAGTCCCCGTTCGAGGCCGAGGCGACAGCCGAGACCGTCCTCGCAGCGTGGCCCACCGAAGAGACCGCAGAGCAGGCACTCCCGGAGCTCGAAGAGAGCCTCTGGAGCCGCTCGCGCGACTTCGACTGGGGTGACTGACCTCACCGCCGCCTCGTAAGAGGGGTCGCCGCGTCAGCAGCCTGTTTCCCTCCGATGGGGGATTCCGGCGTGCTGTCTCGTGGCGATCCTGAGACAGCAATCCCGAGGAAGGGACTCGTGCGGCCGAACTTCCATCTCGCCTCCGGCGTCCCAGCCGGGGAATCTTGTCTGTGGATCGCGCTCTGAACGCGCGCGCCGGCGACCCGTCGGCCCAGACCGTTCATCTCGTCCCGCCGTACGCGGCGGCCGATCCCGCGCGCCTCGACGGGCTCGTCGAGTCGTACCGCCGCCTCGCGGACGTCTACCACGACATCCTGGCCGAGCAGAGCCTCGACGCGCTGCTCGAGCGGATCGCGGACACGCTCGAGGAGCTGATCCCGCACGACTCGCTCACGATCTACTCGGCCGACGAGCCGCGGCGGCTGCTCCTGCCGGTGCTCTCGCGCGACCAGTGGGCCGAGAAGCTGCTCGGGCACACGCTGCACTTCGGCGAGGGGATCACGGGCTGGGCCGCCGAGCAGCGCGAGGCGGTGCTGGTCAACCAGGCCCATCTCGATCCGCGGGTGAAGGTCGTCCCGGGCACGCCGGCCGACGAGCCCGAGGCGCTCGTCTCGATCCCGCTCATCGCCCGCGCGCACCTCAAGGGCGCGCTGAACATGTACCGCCAGGGCGACGCCACCTTCACCGACGAGGAGTTCGAGCTCGCCCGGCGCTTCGGCGACGCGGCCGCCCTCGCGCTCGACAACGCGCACGTGCGCGCGAGGCTCGAGCACCAGGCGCAGACCGACTCGCTCACCGGCCTCTACAACCACCGCTACTTCCACGAGCGCCTGCGCTCCGAGCTGCGCCGTGCCAGCCGCGTGCACGACGCGGTCTCGGTGCTGATGCTCGACATCGACGACTTCAAGCGCGTCAACGACGTGCACGGGCACGGCGCCGGCGACGAGGTCCTCTCCGCGCTCGCGACCGAGCTCTCGCAGACCGTGCGCGGCTCCGATGTCGTCTGCCGCCTCGGCGGCGAGGAGTTCGCGGTGATCCTTCCCTCGTGCGACGAGGCGGCGGCGCTCGGTCTCGCGAACCGGCTCACCGAGCTGCTCGAGGAGATCGATCTCGATCCGGCCGGCAAGGTGACGGTCTCGATCGGGATCGCGCAGGGGCCGAAGCACGCGATGAACCCGCGCGAGCTGATCGCCTGCGCGGAGGCGGCGATGATGACCGCGAAGGCGCGCGGCAAGAACCAGATCGTGTTCTTCGAGGACGACGCGCTCGAGCGGCCCGAGACCTCCGAGGAGGGCGCCCGCACCGTGCGCTCGATCGCGCACATGAAGATGCTCCAGAGCCTGAGCGGCAAGCTCAACCGCCTCAACGACGTGCGCCAGATCGGGCTGACGATCGCGAACGAGCTGCGCTCGCTGATCGATTACCACAACTGCCGCGTGTTCGTGGTGGACGGCGAGGACGTGATCCCGGTCGCCTTCCGCGGCGAGCTCGCCGGGCCCGGCCAGGAGAAGACCACGCTCGAGGTGCTCGCGTGCAAGCTCGGCGACGGCATCACGGGCCGGGTCGCGCAGACCGGCGAGTCGGTCCGGCTCGGCGACGCGGCCCGGTGCGACTTCGCCGCGTTCATTCCCGGCACCGATCCGATCGACGAGTCGTTCCTCGCCGTGCCGCTCCGCTACGGCTCGCGGGTGATCGGCGTCGTCGCGATCTCGAAGCTCGGCCTCGACCAGTTCGACGAGGACGACGCCCGCCTGCTCGAGGTGCTCGCCGGCCACGCGTCGGTCGCGCTCGAGAACGCGCGCCTCTACGAGGCCGAGCGGCGCGAGGCGCAGAGCGCGCGCGCACTGCTCGAGTTCAGCCGCGAGCTTTCCGCGGCGGCCGGGATGGACGAGATCCTCGGCCTCGTCGTCGCACGGACGGCGGAGATCCTCTCCTCGCCGCAGGTCTCGGTCTGGCTCCAGGAGGGCGAGACCGGCGACCTGATCGCATGCGCGCTGCACGGGTACGACGAGGCGCAGACGGAGCACGCGTTCGCCGCGCGCTACCCGGCCGAGCTGGCCGCGGACCTCGCCTCGATGTCGGAGCCGGTGATCCTGCCCGAGCGCGATCTCGCCGAGATGGCGGAGGTGCCCTCGGGGCTCGAGCACGACTTCGCGATCGCGCCGCTCCTGGTCGACGGCGGCCGCCACGGCTGCATCGCGGCCGCGCGGCCCGACGCGGGAGTCGAGTTCGGCGACCGTGAGCTGCGGCTGCTGGCGGGGCTCGCCTACCAGGCCTCCCTCGCGATCACCAACGCGGGCAACTTCGAGAGCCTCGAGGCCACCTTCCTCTCCACCGTCGAGGCGCTGGCGAACGCGCTCGAGGCCAACGACGAGTACACCTCGTCGCACGCCCGGTGGATCACCGACCTGGCGCTGAGGGTCGGCGGCGAGCTCGGGCTGGACGGCCAGTCGCTGAAGCGGCTCGAGCTGGGCGCGCTCTTCCACGACATCGGCAAGCTCGGGATCCCCGCGTCGATCCTCTCCAAGCCGGGCCGCCTCACGGCCGAGGAGAGGGCGATCATCCAGATGCATCCGGAGCTCGGCGAGCGGATCATCGCGCCGATCGACCGCCTCCAGCAGGTGCGGCCGATCGTGCGCTCCTGTCACGAGCACTGGGACGGCAGCGGCTACCCCGACCGGAAGGTGGCCGAGGAGATCCCGCTCGAGTCGAGGATCATCCTCGTCTGCGACGCCTACCACGCGATGACCACCGACCGGCCGTACCGCAAGCGGCTCTCCGCCAACGAGGCGTTCCGCCGGCTCGAGGCCGCCGCCGGGACGCAGTTCGACCCGGAGGTCGTCGAGGTCTGCCTGCGGATCCTGAAGGACGAGGCCCGGGCAGCGTAGGGCGGACGCCCTCCGGTGAGGGCGACCGTTATGGTTCTCGCCGTGGAAGGCGACCTGCTCGACCGCTACGCGCGGCTCGCCGTCGAGGTGGGCGTCAACCTGCAGCCGGGGCAGCGCCTCGAGGTGAACGGCCTCGTCGAGCACGCGCCGCTGGTTCGTGCGATCGCCCGGGCCGGGTACGAGGCAGGGGCGCGCCACGTGGACGCGCGCTACGTCGACGAGCACGTCAAGCACGCGCTCGTCGCATCCGGCCCCGACGAGGCACTCGACTTCACGCCGCCGTGGCTCCTGACGCGCCTCGAGGCGACGGGCGCCGACCAGGGCGCGCGCATCACGGTCTCGGGCGATCCCGAGCCCGAGCTCTTCGCCGACCTCGACGGGCGCCGCGTCGGAGCGGCGCGGATGACCGAGCTCGTGCAGGCCTCGCTGCGGCTCGTGACGGAGCGGCGCGTCGCGTGGTCGATCATCGCCTGCCCGACCGACGGCTGGGCGCGCTCGATCTTCGGCGAGCCCGACGTCGAGCGGCTCTGGGACGCGGTCGCCCGCTCCGTGCGCCTCGACGAGCCCGACCCGGTCGCCGCCTGGACGGAGCACGCCGCCCGGCTCATCTCGCGGGCCGAGTCGCTC
This sequence comes from uncultured Actinomycetes bacterium, assembly GCA_963746005.1. Lineage (GTDB taxonomy): Bacteria > Actinomycetota > Thermoleophilia > Gaiellales > Gaiellaceae > CAVQZA01. Next base: position 294,666 of record CAVUZM010000014.1, read on the forward strand.
AACGAGCGCCGCTTCGACGCGATCCGGTTCCGCGGCCCGGGCACGGATCTCACCGTCGGCCTGCTCGAGCGCTCGCTGTGGGCGGGGGCGGCGACGGAGACGGTCTGGGGCCAGCGCCACGTCCCGAACATGCCCACCGAGGAGGTCTTCACGACCCCGCACAAGCTCCGCACCGAGGGTCACGTCCGCTCGACGCGCCCGCTCGTGTTGCAGGGCGCGATCATCCGCGACCTCGAGGTGACGTTCGCGGGCGGCCGGATCACCGGAGTCTCCGCCTCGACCGGCGAGGACGTCGTGCGCGCCCAGCTCGACTCCGACCCGAACGCGCCGTTCCTCGGCGAGCTCGCGCTCGTCGACGGCACCTCGCGCGTCGGGCAGACGGGGATCACGTTCATGAACACGCTCTTCGACGAGAACGCGACCTGTCACATCGCCTTCGGCCAGGGCTTCCCGGAGTGCGTCGAGGACGGCGACGAGCTCGATCCGGGCGAGTTCGAGGCGCTCGGGATCAACGACGCGAGCGTCCACACGGACTTCATGATCGGCGGCCCCGAGGTCGACGTGGACGGGCTGACCGCCGCCGGCGAGGCGGTGCCCCTGCTGCGCGGCGACGAGTGGCTGCTGGCCTGATCTCGCTGCGGCCGCTCGAGCCTGCGGACGCACCGGCGCTGCTCGACCTCAGGGTGCGTAACCGCGCCTTCCTCGAGCCCTGGGAGCCCGTGCGCGACGAGTACTGGTACACGCTCGAGGCGCAGCGGGCCGACATCGCGGCGGGGATCGAGGGGGCGCGCGCCGACCGCCGCTACGCGCTCGGGATCTTCGCGCCGGAGCTCGTCGGGCGGGTCGCGCTGAACGAGATCGTGCGAGGCGTGTTCGGGAACGCGTACCTCGGCTACTTCGTCGACGAGGCGGTGAACGGCCGCGGCTATGCGACCGAGGCGGTGCGCGAGACGGTGCGGTTCGCGTTCGGCGAGATGGGCCTCCACCGGGTGCAGGCGGCCGTCGTGCCGAGGAACGCCGGCTCGGTTCGCGTGCTCGAGAAGGCGGGCTTCCGCGAGGAGGGCTACGCCGAGCGGTACCTCTGCATCAACGGCGTCTGGGAGGACCACCGCATCTTCGCGATCACGCGCGAGGAGGTCGCCGGCCGATGAAGCCCACGGAGCCGCTTTCGCCGCGGCCGCCCGAGGTTCCGAGCGACCTGACGCTCAGCGAGGCGCCGGCGGAGCTGTCCGACCTCGAGCTCTGCTTCCTGGACGGCGTCGACCTCGGCGGCTGCAACCTGAAGGGCATCGAGTTCAGCGACGTGATCGCCGAGGAGGGAAGCTGGGCCAACGCGAGCGCCGAGCGAATGTCGCTCCGTCGCGTCCGGCTCGAGCGGCTGCGGCTGACCGGGGTGAACCTCGCGAACGCCGAGATACAGGATGCCGTCTTCGTCGACTGCCGGATCGACCTGGCATCGTTTCGCTTCGCCAGGCTGGAACGCGTGAGCTTCCAGAGCTGCCGGATGGAGGAGGCCGACTTCTACAGTGCCGAGCTGGCGTCGGTCGTCTTCGACGATTGCGACCTGGCCGCTGCGACGTGGGCCGGAGCGACGCTCACCCGCAGCGAGATGCGCGGCTGCAACCTCGCCGGCGCCGGGAACCCGGAGCGGCTGCGCGGCGTGCGGATGCCGTGGCCGGACGTCGTCGCCTCGGCCGGCGAGCTCGCGGCCGCGGTCGGGATCGAGATCATCGAGCGCGGCTAGGCGAGCCCGCGGTCCGGGTCGGCCAGCGCCTGCGCGAGCCGGCGGAACGGGCCGTCCTCCGCGAGCAGCTCGCCTTCCGTGCCGCGCTGGAGGATCCGCCCGTGCTCGACGACGACGATCTCGTCGGCGCGGCGGACTGTGGCGAGCCGGTGGGCGATGATCACCGAGGTGCGCCCGTGGAGGAGGCGGTCGAGCGCCCGCTCGATCAGGATCTCCGTCGGCCGGTCGATGTTCGAGGTCGCCTCGTCCAGGATCAGGATGCGCGGGTCGGCGAGCAGGGCGCGCGCGATCGAGATCAGCTGGCGCTCGCCGGCCGAGAGCCCGGCGCCGCCCTCGCGGACGTGGTGGTCGAGCCCGCCCTCGAAGCGCGCCGCGACGCGGTCGACGCCGATCGCGGCCGCCGTCGCCGCGACGTCCTCGTCGCTCGCCTCCGGCTTCGCGAAGCGGATGTTGTCGGCGATCGTGCCCGCGAACAGGAACGGGTCCTGCAGCACGACCCCGAGCTGGCGCCGGTACGCGCGGAGCTTGACAGTGCGCAGGTCGATCCCGTCGACGAGCACCGCCCCTTCGTCCGGGTCGTAGAAGCGCGCGATCAGCTTCGCGAGCGTCGACTTGCCGCCGCCCGACTCGCCGACGAGCGCGAGGCAGCCTCCGGGCGGCACGTGGAGGTCGATCCCGTGCAGCACCGGCTCGTCGCCGTAGGCGAACGTGACGTGGTCGATGTCGAGCCTGCCCTCGATCCGCGGCAGCTCACGCGCGCCGTCCTGGTCGTGGATCTCGGGCTCGGTGTCGAGCACCGAGGTGATCTTCTCCATCGCCGCGCCCGCCGACTGCACCTGCCCGTAGAGGTCGGACAGCTCCTGGAGCGGCTGGAAGACGAGCGCGAGCAGGCCGATCGCGGCGATCAGCGTGCCGATCTGGAGCGTGCCGTGCTCGTAGGCGTAGGCGCCGAACCCGAGCACGGCGACGCTCGCGATCGCGCCGAGGAACTCGATCGCCGGGAAGAAGAACGAGTTCAGCTGCTGCGCGTAGGTGTTCGCGACGAGGTTCTGCCCGTTGAGGTCGTCGAACTCGGCGCGGAAGTACGCCTCGCGGTTGTAGGCCTGGATCACGGCCATCCCCGCGACCGACTCGGCGAGCTGCGCGGTGACGGCCGCGATCCGCTCGCGCACGCGCAGGAACGCGACGTGCGACTTGAGCTGGAACCATCGCGTGAGCACGATCGCGGCGGGCAGGATCACGAGCGCGACGAGGCCGAGCCGCCAGTCGAGGATGAAGAGCCCGATCACGGCGCCGAGCAGCGTGAGGCTGTTCGTGACCAGCGTCGTCAGACCCTGCGAGAGCACGTCGGAGACCGCGTCGATGTCCGAGGTGAGGCGCGCGATGATCCAGCCCGCCTTCTGCTCCGAGAAGTAGCGCAGCGAGAGCGAGGTGAGGTGGCCGAACAGGTCGCGGCGGACGTCGAGCACGATTCCCTGGCCTACCCGGGCCAGGCCGCGGGTGAGGTAGGAGCCGAGCCCCCAGGCGGTGGCGTTGACGGCGATGTACGCGATCACGACCACCGTCAGCCGCGTCACGTCGTCCTTCTCGATCCCGTTGTTGACGGCGTCGCCGACGAGCAGCCAGCCGCTGACCTGGCAGGCCGCAGAGATCGCCGCCGCGCCCATCAGCACCCAGACGCGCCGGTGGCGCCCCTCGAGGTAGCGGCTCAGGCGCGTGAGCCCGATGCGAGGCTTATGCTGCAACGACTTCGTCTCCGAACAGGCGCGCGAACTGGCCGCCGGCGCCGATCAGGTCTCTCGGCGCGCCGGCCTCGACGACCCGGCCCGCCGTCGAGCACGACGGCGCGGTCGGCCAGCTCGACGGTCGAGAGCCGCTGCGTGGCGACGAGCACCGTCCGGCCCTCGAGCGCCGGGCGCAGGCCGCGCGTGATCATCCGCTCGGTGTGCGTGTCCACGGCGGAGAGCGGATCGTCGAGGACGAGCACCCGCGCGTCCGCGATCAGCGCCCGCGCGAGCGCGACCCGCTGGCGCTGGCCACCGGAGAGGTTCACGCCGCGCTCGCCGATCAGGGTGTCGTAGCCGTGCGGGAGGTCGTCCAGGAACGCCGTCACCCCCGCCGCCTCGCACGCCGCGACGACGTCGTCCCACGCGGCGTCGGGCCGCGAGGCGAGGAGGTTGTCGCGCAGGAGCGCCGAGAAGAGGACGGGCCGCTGGGTGACGACGGCGACCGAGCGGCGCAGCTCCTCGAGGGTCACGTCGCGCGTGTCGACGCCGCCGACCAGCACGCGCCCGGAGGTCGGGTCGTAGAAGCGGGGCAGCAGGTTCAGCAGCGATGTCTTCCCGGAGCCGGTGGGGCCGCACACGGCGACGATCTCGCCCGCCTCGACCCGGAGGCTCGCGCCGCTCAGCACCTCCTTGCCGGTCAGGTACGAGAAGCGGACGTCCTCGTAGCGCACGTCGAGCGGCCCGGCGGGCAGCGTCCGCGGCGCCTCGGGCTCGGGCAGCGGCGCGATCCCCTCGAGCCAGGCGAAGCTGCGACCGGCCGACGCGATCGCGCGCTGGCCGAGGTTGACGATCCAGCCGAGCGCCTCGAGCGGCCAGGCGAGCTGGAGGAGCAGCGTGTTGAAGAGCACGAACTGGCCGATCGTGAGCGTGCCGTCGATCACCTCGCGACCGCCCACGTACAGCACGGCCGCGACCGCGAGCGTCGGCAGGAAGATCAGGCTCGGCAGGAACTTCGCCTCGACGAACGCCTGCTGCAGCGAGATGTCCCGAAGGGCGACCGCACGCGTGGTGAAGCGCTCCTCGACGTCGTCTTCGCGCCCGAAGGCCTGCACCATCTGGATCCCGACGACGGCCTCGTCGGAGGCCTCCGTCACGTCGCCCTTGCGCGCCTGCACGAGCCGCGAGATCGGCATCACGAGGTGCGCGAACAGCCACGCGAGCCAGGCGATCAGCGGCATCGCCAGGAAGCTGATCAGCGCGAGCTGCCAGTTCACGACGAGCGAGGACGATCGCGACGCCGACGATCATCAGCATGCTCTGGACTCCCTGCACCATCCCCCAGCCGATGAAGTAGCGGATCGGATAGAGGTCGTTGGTGGCGCGCGAGATCACCTGGCCGGTCGCGTGCTGGTCGTAGAAGGCGCGTGGATAGCGGAGGTAGGCGCCGTAGAGCAGCTCGCGCATGCGGGCCTCGATGCGGATGCCGACGCGTGAGGTCGCGTACCGGCGCGTGTAGTTCGTGAAGAGCCGGAGCGTCGCGAGGATCAGGATCGCGACGAGGTAGGGGATCAGCGCGCCGGTCTTCTTCGGCACGATCGCGTTGTCGATCGCGCGCGAGACCAGGATCGGGATCGTGAGCGCGAGGATCGTCGTCGCGAGGGCGCAGACGAGCCCGATCGTGACGAGACGCCACTGCTCGTGCCAGAGGCCGAGCAGCCGGCGGACGGTGGGGAAGAGGTCGAGGTCGGGGGGGTCGACGGGGTTGGCGCGCGGAGGGCCGGCCGCGTCGGTCAGGCTCACCGGCCGGGCGCCCGCCGTTTGCGGCGGCTCTCGGCAAACGTCTCGAACCCCTCGCTGAAGCCGACGAAGCCGGGATCGGGCAGCGCGCCCTCGGCCTCGAGCTCCCGCGCGCGTCGTGCCAGCTCCTTCGCACGCAGGTCGAGCGTGCGGGCCCTGGCCTCGATCGCCTCGAGCGCGGCGCGCTCGGCCGCGGCGAGATCGCGCGCCCGCTGCGCGAGCTCCGCCTCCGGAGTTCCGGTGGTCGCCGGGGCTCGCCCCTCCAGCTCCGCCTCGCGCTCGGCGATCCGCCGCGCGCGCTCCCGCAGCTCCTGCTTCAGCGGCTCGAGCTCCGCCAGCGCGCGCTCACGGGCGCGCTCGAACTCGAGCGCGACTGCGCGCGCGTCGGGGTCCCAGCCGCCGACCGGAACGTCTGTGCCCGGTTCGCTCACACTTTGAGCATAGAGGAGGATCGCTCGATCCGGATCGAGGCCCAGCCGACGCCTCTCTCCGGTGCGACAGGCTTCGCGACGGGCTCGATCTCGAGGCGGTCGAGGTCGTGCGGGACGAGGATCGGCGTGTAGGCGGCCTCGGCCTCGCGCATGATCTGGCCGCGCTCGTAGCGGTCGGGGAGATGGGTCAGCGCGAGGGCGCCGACCCCGGCCTCGGCGGCCAGTTCGGCCGCCTCGAGCGCGGTGGAGTGGCCGCTCGTATGGGCCTTCGCGCGGTCGCGGGTGATGAACGTCGCCTCGTGCACGAGGAGGTCGGCGCCGCGTGCGGCCTCTGCGATCCCGGCGACGGGGCGCGTGTCGCCGCTGAGGACGACCCGGCGGCCGGGCGGGCCGGTCTCGACGATCTCCCAGCCGACCGACGGGATCGCGTGCTCGGTCGCGATCGCGGTGAAGCGGAAGCCGGGCAGCTCGATCGCGTCGCCGGGCTCGATCGGGTGCAGGTGCGCGAGGAGCCGGGTGCGCGAGGCGGCGCGGACGGCGCGCCAGACCCCACGCGGCGGCGCGGGCCCGTAGACCGGCAGCGACTCGGCCCGCTTGCGGGTCTCGGTCCGGCGCAGGAGCGTCGGCAGGCCCGAGACGTGGTCGGGATGCCAGTGGGTGAGCACGACCGCGGTCAGCTCGGTGAGCTCGCTCGGGCTGAGCGAGAGCTGGCGCGCCGCGTTCGTGCCGCAGTCGACGAGCATCCGGCTGTCGCCCGCGCGGACGAGCTGCGCGGAGGTGTTCGAGCTCCGCGAGATCGATGCTGCGGCGGTGCCGAGGAACGTGATGCCGAGCTCCGGGACGGCCTCCATCTCGCCACGAACTGTACGCCCCCGGCGGGTCTTAGCCCGCTCTTATGCGCGGGTGCTTTGATCCGCCGATGAGGCGGGCGTCTTCCAGTTTCGTCGCGCCCGTGACCGCCTTGGTTGCCCTCCTCGGGGGCGGTTGCGCGGACGAGGCGATGACCGGGGGCACCGCGCGGCTTGTCGACGTCTGTGCCGGCAGGCGCGCGGTAGCCCCCGGTGAGCTTGGCGCCGTCCGATGACGCATTAGCTTTCCCCGTCGGACGACGAGGCGAGCGGACCGCGTAAGGTCAGCACGCTCGGCTGCTCCGCGTAGCCAAACGATTCGTTGAGCCGCAGGATCGGCTCGTTGCGGGTGTCGTTGCTCGTCTCGAGGCGCGAGTAGCCGGCGTCCTTCGCCCACGCGATCTGCGTTGCCTTGAGCGCGGTCGCCACGCCGCGCCCGCGCCAGGCGCGTTTGACGCCGGTGCCGACGTGGACAGCGAGGCCGTCGTCTCTGAGGTCGAGCGACGCCAGGCCGACGACCTCCGTCGGCGTCCGGCGATGAACACGGCCTGCGGATTCTTCGTCGCCCACAGGAACTCGCTCTGCCGCCACTCCTCGAACGGCGGGAGGGCGATCGCCTCGGTTCCGGGGACATCCGGCTCTGCCTCGAGCAGCACCTCGTACACGCCCCGGATCAGGTCGGGAGACTCGGCGAGGGTCGTCAGCTCGACTCCCTCCGGCGCTCCGGCTGCCGGCACCCGGGCAGACCGCAGGTCGAGCGCCAGGCGAGCGTCGCGGCCGATCTCCACGAACCCCCGCCGTCCGGCCCACGACAGGCCCTCGGCCTCGGTCTCCGCGAGCTGGGTGATCAGCGCGCCGGCCCCCGCGCTTTCGGCCCATCCGGATACGGCACGGAAGAGATCCGTCCCGATCCCGCCGCCGCGGCACTCCTCGATCACGCGCGACGAACCCGTACACGCCGCCGCGGGCCTGAGCCTGGGGGTTTGCAACCGCTTTCGCGAGCCCGACGAGGCGGCCGTCGAGCTCGGCGAGATGGCGCTGCTGCTTCGGATGCGCGCGCACGTAGGCCGCGACCTGCTCGGCCGTCCCGACCCGCTCGAGCGGCGACGGCGGCTCGAGCGGGAAGATCGCCCGGTGCAGCTCGACGTAGCGCGGCAGGTCCGCCTGCTCCACCGCGATGATCCTCATGACGCCCTCAGCGAGTCGATCCACTCGGCGAAGAGCGGGTCGACGATCGTGTACTTGCGGTCGGCGAGCTCGACCTCGGCGGTCGCGGCGAGCCGCTGCACCGCGTTGTGGATCGTGGTCTTCTCCACCTCGAGCTGCCGGAGCACGGCCGCCCGGAGCGGCGATCCCTCTCCCGCGAGTACGGCCCGGAGCGCCTTCTGCTCGGAGGTGCCGAAGCTCCGCCAGTGGGCGTCGAACTCGGGCTCGAGCTCGGCGAGCGCCGTCGCGTGCGCCCGCTGCCAGTGCTCGAAGGTCGCCGTCTCGCCCTCGGGCACCTCCTCCCACAGCCGGTGGGCGAGGTAGATCGCGCGCTGCGGGTGCCCCTTCGCCGTCCGCAGGAGCGGGTTGAGCCCCTCGCCGGCGGCGCGGTTCGAGCCCCGGAAGCGGTCGCTGACGTAGGCGGCGATGTCCTCGTCGCGGAGCGAGTGCAGGCGCATCGGCGCTGCGGCGCCGTACAGCGGCCGCGCCTTGTCCTCGAAGAGCTGCCGCATCATCCCGGGCTCGGAGCCGGAGAAGATGTACGAGGCGACCTCGCCCTGATGCTGGATGTGGCTGCGCAGGAGGGCGTCCATGCTCCCGACCTTGACGATGTCCTGGAACTCGTCGAAGACGACGAGCGCCCGCTGTGAGCCGCTCTCCCCGAGCCGAAGCGGGAGGTCGAGGAGCGAGTGGAGCGCGGGCAGCGGATCGACCCGGGGGTCGAGCTGGAGCTTCGCGCTGATCCCGAAGGCGCCGAGCGAGAGGCCGAGCCCCGTGCTCTGGAGGAACTGGTCGATCCGCGCCCGGACCGCGCCTTTCAGCTCCTTGGCGTAGGCGCGCTCGATCCGCACCGCGATGTCGGCGATCGAGAGCACGCCGTAGAGGTCGACCATGATCGGAATCAGGCCCTCCTCGCGCTCGCCGTCTCGCAGCACCCGCCCGAGCAGGCTCGTCTTGCCGAACTTGCGGGGCGCGTAGAGCCGGACGTAGTGGCCACCGACCGCCCACCGGAGCAGCTTCGCGGTCTCCTCGTCCCGGTCGATGATCTCGTCGGGGGCGATCGGGCGCGAGTAGACGAACGGGTTGCTGTCGGTGATCACGGAACGGGAGCGTACCAGCGAGTCCCAGTTGATGGGACTAAAGAGTTCGACAAGACCGAACCGCTGAGTCCCGGGCGATGGAACCGCACGGCCCGGTAGGCTTCGCCCATGGCCGACGGTCGTGTCGAGGGGATCTACGTCGCCGCCGAGAACGGCGAGCTGCCCCACGCGGTCGAGCGGATCAGTGCGCTCGCGGGCAAGGGCCTCGAGGGCAACCGCTACTTCTGGGCCGACGGCGAGGCGCCGGCGGGCAACGCGCTCACGCTCGTCGCAGCCGAGGCGCTGATGGAGTCCGGTCTCGAGATCACGGCGGCGGAGACCAGGCGCAACGTGCTCACGAGCGGGATCGACGTCAACGCGCTCGTCGGCAGGCGCTTCCGGATCGGCGCGCTCGAGTGCTACGGCGTCGAGCTCTGCGAGCCGTGCTCGCACCTGCAGAAGATCACCGGGCAAGGACGTGCTCGGGACGCTCGTGCACCGGGCCGGCCTGAACGCGGACATCCTCACCGACGGCGAGATCGCGGTCGGCGACTCGGTAACCGCTATCTAGGGTAGAAGTCGCGGTCCCAGCGGTGGGCTCGGAGCGCGGCCAGCTGGTCGTCGCTCAGCGGGCCCGCCTCGATCGCGCGCGCGTTCGCCTCGACGTGGGCGAGCGAGCGCATCCCGGCGATCACCGTGGAGGTCGCCGGGTGGGAGATGCAGAACCGGAGCGCGATCTCGGGCATCTCCTCGACCGTGACGCCGAGGTCGGCGGCGATCGCCTGCACGCGCTCCCACACCTCCCGCTTGCGGTCGCCCGAGAAGTAGCGCTCGCGGAAATCGCCGTCCGGGAACACGGTCTCTGGACGGACGTTGCCGGTGAGCCCGCCCTCGTCGAGCGGGACCCGCGCGATCACGCCGACCCCGGCGGCGAGGACCGCGGGGAAGAGCTCGTCCTCGGGTGCCTGCTCGAAGACGTTGTAGATCACCTGCACCGTGTCGACGAGACCGGACTCGACGAGGCGCACGGCGTTTGCCGGCTGGCTGTCGTTGATCGAGACGCCGAAGAAGCGGATCTTCCCGTCCTGCTTCAGCTTCGCGATCCCGTCGGCCCAGCTGCCCTGGCCGACCCAGTCGTCCGACCAGACGTGGAACTGCTGGACGTCGATCGTCTCGAGGCCGAGGTTCCGCAGGCTCTCCTCCGTCTTCTGGACGATCCAGTCGGAGGGGAACGCGTCGTCGGCCGGGACGCCCGACGGCGCCGGCCAGCGGCCGTTCTTGGGCGGCACCTTCGTGGCGACGTACACGGTCTCGGCGGACTCGCGCACGGCCGCGCCGACGAGCTCCTCGCTGTGCCCGTCGCCGTAGCCGCGGGCGGTGTCGAGGAAGTTGACGCCGTGCTCGATCGCGCCGCGCAGCGCCCTCATCGACTCGTCGTCCTCGGCGCCGATCCACATCGACTTGCCGATCCCCCAGGCGCCGAAGCCGAGCTGCGAGACGTTCAGTCCGGTCCTGCCGAGCTTCGTGTAGCGCATGCCTCCAGCCTAGCGCGGTAGCGGCACCGGCCTGCGCTGGATCGGCGTCGGCGCCGGCGGCTTGGGAGCCGGGTTTCCGACCTGGAACTCCATCCGCTCGCAGTACAGCTCGGCGACGACGCGCGAGACGGCTTCCGCGGCCGGCGCCGGGTGGCGCAGCGCGAAGATCCCGAGGTTGTGCAGCTCGATCCGGCCCAGCTCCTGCTTGAGGTCCGGGGCGAGGAAGACGATCCGGCCGCCCTTCTCCGCGGACTCGTCGTTGTTGCCCTTGAGCACGAAGTCGTCGAACCACGCGGTCCAGGTGGCGGCGCCGGCCTCGGCCAGCGTGATCCGGAGGTTCGGGAAGTCGAGCTTCCCCGGCTCGTTCGGCACGTCGCGGGTCTCGCCGATGGGATCGGCGACGATGGACTGCTTTACGGTGAACGAGTCGATCTTGCTCACCTTGGAGCAGTCGAGCCCGTCGATCTCGAGCCGGAAGTTCGAGGGGAGGAACCGCTTCTGGGGCGACGGCTTCGGGATGATCAGCTTCCCCGCCGCCTTCACCTCGCGCGTGTACTCGGGGGAGAACTTCACCGTCAGGTAGGCCGCCTCCTTGCCGGACGCGTCCAGCGCCGGGATCGTGACCTCGGAGATCAGCGCGTGGAAGAACTGGCGCTCGCTCTTCGCCTGCAGGTTCGGTCGGTCACGACGATCGAGCCGTCCTTGCGGGAGTAGCTCATGCTCCAGGACTCGGTGATCCACTCGTAGACGTCCTGCACCAGCTCGAAGCCGAACGTGAGCACGATGTCCTCGTACTTCGGCTGGCCGATGTGCTTCTTCACGAAGTAGTCGGGCGCGAGCCTCTCCTCGATCACCTCGGCGCTGATGTCGCCGCCGTCGACGGCCTTCAGGAAGCCGCACTTCACCCCCTGGAGGTTGAAGAAGAAGCTGCCTGCGGCGTAGTTGCGGGTGCCTGCCATCTGATTCCCCCTGACTCGGACTCGCCGCAGCGTACGACGGAAGGGTACTGCGGGCCGGGTGACATTCCAAGGCGATACCGTCGCCGGCGGGAGGGCCGCTACCTCTAGACAGCAGCGGGCGTTTCGATCAGAGTCGTTCGGGCGATGGGCGGCTCGCTGGCGTGGCGTTCCCTTCTCGGCCTGATGCTGGTCTGGGCCGGGAGCCTCGCATGGGGCACGGCCGCCTCGAGCGCCGACCCGGGCTACGGGCTCTGCGGCGACGCGCGGTTCATCGGGGTGCACGGCTTCGGCGTCGACAGCGGGTACGGCGAGGTCGTGCAAGGGGTTCTCAATGGGCTGCACAACCGTCCGATCGGGTTCAACAACGTGATCTACGACCAGCCGCTCGACTATCCGGAGGGGAACCTCTCGGAGGTTGTCGCGCTCGACTTCTCGGACATCGTGAACGGCGAGGCGATCGGTCGGGAGCGCCTGTTGGCCGCGATCGAGACAGAGGTCGACCGGTGTCCGAACGAGGTCCTCCTGCTCGCGGGCCACTCCGAGGGAGCGTGGGTGATCCACGACGTCCTCGACGAGCTCGCCGGCAACGAGCAGGTCGCGTCGCACATCGGCGCGGTCGCGCTCCTGTCGGACCCGAGGCGCTATCCGGGCGACCCGGTCAACACGGGGACCGCCAATCCGAGCTTCGGCATCACCGTTCTGAGCGGCATCGTTCCCGTCCTCCCGTGGACCGAGTTGCCCGCTCCGATTCCGCTGCGGTTCCAAGGCATCACCAAGAGTTGGTGCATCAATCGCGACGGTGTCTGCGACTCGGGCTCCATCGTGAATCTCGCAACGATCAAGACCCGCCACTCGCAGTACGCCACAAACGGGATGGCCGACAACGGCGCCGGTGAGAACTGGCTCGGCACCAGGGCGGCGGCGATCCCCTCGTCCCTGTTTCGCTACGCGGGGGAGTTTCACTTCGGCGACACGATCGACGTCGACCTCGACAAGAACGGTGCGCAGGGCCCGGAGACGTGGGCTCTGCAGGTGCCGTGGGTGCTGCCACCGGGGCTGAACCTGACCTCCGGCGGGCACCTGCGCGGGACCGTGCTCGCAGAAGGGCACTTCACGTTCGACGTGACGATCACCGACAAGTACGGCGACGTCCAGTCCGTCCCGGTCTTCATCGACGTCAGGAACGACGCTGTTCCCGTGCTCCCTCCGCCGCCCGTCGAGACGACTCCGGAGCCGCCGGGCGAGACGCGCCCCGGCGTGTTCCTGCCCGGCCGCAAGATCTTCTTCGTCTCGAGCGTCGACAATCTCACTGACGACGGCGATGTCCCGGGGACGTTCGACATGTTCGTCAGGGACCGCGACAGCGGGGCGACCGTTCGCTACCCGACCCCGCCGAACCTGTCGTTCGACGGCGGCTACGCCTCGCCGAACGGGCGGTACCTGGCGGGTGTCTACGGTCACGATGACGACGGAACGGACGACGTCGTGATCTGGGACACGACCACCGGGACATCGTCCGTCGCGGCGACGGGGGTCTTCGACCTTCAGACGATCGGGTGGGCCTCCGACTCGAGCGGGCTCCTCGTCGTCACCGACGACGCGCTGACGAGCAACGACACGCTGCATCTCGCAGGACGGAGAGATCCTGCCGGATCTCTACCTGCTCCGTCCCGACGGCTCATGGCAGCTGCTCGGGCTCGACAAGAACGGCCACCAGAACTCGACGACATACGAGATCCTCGACATCCAGGGCTCACACGTCCTGACCAGGGGCGAGAGCATCTACGCGGACGGGACGGAGGTACCCGGCTCAACGGGGATCTACGACCTCGACCTGAGCACGGGGGTGCGGCGGCGCTGGGATCTCGACAACGCCGTCTCGCCCGACCATCCGATCATCCACTCGGCGGTCTTCAACGCGGCCGGAAACCGGATCGTGTACACGGTGCCCACCGACGTGTGTCCCACGCCCGACGGCGCTCTGACCACCTTCGCCTTCAGACCGGACCCGAACGAATCGATCTACGACAAGACGGTGGGCCTGAGCGTGCCGCGCCTCCTGTACTGCGGCCCGTCGTTCGGGAACCTGAAGGTGATCGACCAGGACCGGTTCCTCGTCGGGGGCGGCAACACCGGGTTGGAGCTGATCGACTGGCGCAGCGGCCTCGTGCGACAGGTCGGCGGCGACCAGTACGGGAGCGGTCCGCTCTGTCCCGAATGCACCGCGAACGCGTACTTCCTGCCGGGGTCGATCGTCGACGGCGGCCAGCTCTTGTTCAGCAGCGGCAACCCCGACCCGTCGGCGGGCGGCGACCTCCTCTACTTCCGGTACATCGACCCGCCCTGAGTCGGCGGGGCCGGGGAGGCTCCGCACGGCTGAGCGCGGTCGGCGCTCGCCAAGTGCTCGCTGTGGGTTAAGAATCAGCCGGCACCGCACCTTCGAGGAAGGGAGACCAGATGGCTGCACCGTCGACGATCGGGTCCTTCCCCAGCCCGTACGAGGTCGAGACTCCGCCCGGCTGCGAGGGCTGGGAGGAGATGTACCCGTACTACGGGCGCTTCGACGAGGAGCGCCGCGAGGCGGACGAGCAGCGGTTCTGGTTCTGGAACTCGATGCACTTCCCGGTGCCGATGCCCGCGTTCGACGCGATCTGCATCGACACCGCCTACCAGGCGCTCGGCTCGTGGCAGAACCGCGTCTTCGCCGTCCCGCCGGCCATGGGCATCGACTGGCGGTGCATCAACGGCTACATCTACATCTCCGGCAACCCGGTCCTCGACCCGGAGAAGATCGCCGAGCGCGCCGGCTACTTCCAGCAGCGGGCCGGCTACTACTACGAGAACTGGAACGAGCTCTATGCGAAGTGGCGCACGAAGATGGAGGCGCTGATCGCCGAGCTCGGCGAGCTGCGCGTCCCGGAGCTCGGCGAGTACGAGCCGGACGCGGTCGCGTTCGAGGACCAGGAGACGAGCTACGTCGCGGTGCTCGACGCGTACCGCAACGCGCTGCGGCTCCACGACGTGATGTGGCAGCACCACTTCGAGTTCCTGCTGCTCGGCTACGGCGCGTACATGACGTTCGCCGAGCTGTGCAAGGCGAACCTGCCGGACATCCCCGACCAGCACATCGCGCAGATGGTCGCGGGCCTCGACGTGCTGCTCTTCCGGCCCGACGCCGAGCTGCGGCGCCTCGCGCGCCTCGCGATCGAGACCGGCGTCGACGCGGCGTTCGTCGAGGGCCGCTCGCCGGAGGAGATCGACGCGGAGCTGGCAAAGAGCGAGGCCGGCCGCGCCTGGCTCGCGGAGCTGGAGCAGGTGAAGGAGCCCTGGTTCCACATGGCCACGGGCGACGGCCTCTACCACACGTACACGAGCTGGCTGGACGACCCGAGGATCCCGTACGCGTCGCTGATCGGCCACGTCGGCGCGCTCAAGGCCGGTGAGGACATCGAGCCGCCGTCCGGCAACATCGCGGTGGAGCGCGACCGGCTCGCGGCCGAGTACGGCGCGCTGCTCTCCGACGAGGCGCGGCAGGGCTTCGAGCAGCTGCTCGCGCTCTCGCGGACGGTGTTCCCGTACGTCGAGGAGCACAAGTTCCTGTGCGACTACTGGTTCCTCACGAGCTGGTGGAACAAGATCCGCGAGTTCGGCGACCTGCTCGTCGCGCACGGCTTCTTCGAGGAGCGGGACGACATCTTCCAGCTCTCGCGGCTCGAGGTGTACTCCGCGCTCGACGAGCTGCTGCTGACCTGGGCGACCGGCGGGCAGCCGCGCGGCCCGAAGTACTGGCCGCCGATCGTCGCCCGGCGGAAGGAGCTGCTCGCGCGGCTCGCCGACTGGACGCCTCCGCCCGCGGTCGGCGCCGTGCCGGAGGCGGTGCTCGATCCGGCGCTGATCATGCTCTGGGGCGTGACGACGCAGCGCGTCCACGCCTGGGCTCGTCATCAGGAGGGCGGCTCGGAGCTGACCGGCACCGCCGCGTCGCCGGGGATCGTCGAGGGAATCGCCCGCGTCGTGAAGACCGTCGGCGAGATCGGCGACATCCGCGACGGCGAGATCCTCGTCTGCAGCATCACCTCGCCGGCGTGGGCGCCGATCTTCTCCAAGATCCAGGCGGCGGTGACCGACATCGGCGGGGTGATGTCGCACGCCGCGATCGTCTGCCGGGAGTACGCGCTTCCGGCGGTGGTCGGGACCGGCCGCGCCACGTCGCAGATCAAGACGGGGCAGCGGATCCGCGTCGACGGGACGGCGGGCACGGTGGCGATCCTCGAGTGAGCGGGACGCGTCACACGCTGCCGCTCGCCGAGCTGCGCCGTGACCACAGCGGGTCGTTCGGCGGCAAGAGCTCGAACCTCGGGGAGCTGATCGCCGCCGGGATCCCGGTGCCGCCCGGTTTCGCCCTGTCGGCTGCCGCGTTCCGCGGGTTCGTCGAGGAGGCGGGCCTCGGCGGCATGATCGCGACCGAGATGTCGCGCCTGTCACCGGGCGACGTCGACTCCGTCGGCGCCGCGTCGCACGCGATCAGCCAGGCGATGCGGTCGGCGCCGATCCCGGATGCCGTGCGCGACGAGGTCTCGCGGCGGTACGGCGAGCTCGGCGCGGAGCCGCCGGTCGCCGTCCGCTCCAGCGCGCTCGGCGAGGACAGCCAGGACGCCACGTTCGCGGGCCAGCAGGAGACGTACCTCTGGGTGCGCGGCGCCGACCACGTCTGCGACGCCGTGCGCGACTGCTGGGTGAGCCTCTACAGCCCGCCGGCGATCGCCTACCGCGCGCGGCTCGGCCCTGCGGCGGTGGAGCCGGCGATGGGCGTCGCGGTGCAGCTGATGGTCGACGCCGAGGTCTCGGGCGTGCTGTTCACGTGCAACCCGGTGAGCGGCGACCCGAGCATGGTCGCGGTGAACGCGAGCTGGGGCCTCGGCCTCGCGGTGGTCGGCGGCGAGGTGACCCCCGACGACTACCTCATCAGCAAGGTCACGAAGCAGGTCGTGCGCGAGCACGTCCACAGCAAGGACGTCCAGTACGTGCCGGACTCCGGCGGGCGCGGCGCGGTCAGGGTCGAGGTTCCCGAGGAGCGGCGGGGGGTCGCGTGCCTCGACGCCGCGGCGCTCGACGCGCTCGTGGACGTCGCGGGACGAGTCGAGCGGTACTTCGGCTCGCATCAGGACGTCGAGTGGGTGATCGCCAGGGGCGGCGAGCTCCCCGCGAGCCTCTTCGTCGTCCAGTCGCGCCCGGTCACCGCGGTGCAGCGGCCGGGCGGCACGCCGGCCGGGGCGTCGGCGATGGCGCTCGTGATGAGTGCGTTCGGCGCGGGCGAGAAGAAAGCCTGACGTGCCGCTCAGCGACGACGACGTCCGCGAGATCCTGCGGATCATCGACGAGTCCGACCTCGACGAGCTCCGCGTCGAGACCGGGGAGCTGTCGCTCCACGTCGTGCGCGGCGCCGCCGCCGGCCGCCGCGGCGGCGCCGGCGGAAGCGGCCGACATCATCGCCTCCCCGATGCTCGGCACCTTCTACCGCGCGCCCGCGCCGGGCGAGGCGCCGTTCGTCGACGTGGGCTCCGCGGTCGAGCCGGACACGATCGTGGGCATCATCGAGGTGATGAAGATGATGAACTCGGTTCACGCGGGCGTCGAGCGGCACGATCGCGGAGGTCTGCGCCGAGAACGGAGAGCCCGTCGAGTACGGATCGCCGCTCTTCCGGGTGGAGCCGTGAGCCGTTCCGTCGAGATCGTCGACACGACGACGCGGGACGGCAACCAGAGCCTCTGGGGCGCGACCGGCCTGACCGCGCGCGACATCCTCGCGATCGCGCCGGTGATGGAGCGCGTCGGCTTCCACGCGCTGGACTTCACGTCGAGCACGCACATGTCGGTCTCCGTGCGCTTCCACCGCGAGGACCCCTGGGAGCTGATCCGGCTGATGCGCGCCGCGATGCCGAACACGCCTCTCAACTTCATCACGACCGGCATGCGCTTCATCTCGTGGCAGCCGTGCGACGAGGAGGTGATGCGCCTCGCGTTCAGGTGCGTGGCCCGAAACGGCATCCGCCGCTTCCAGTTCGCCGAGCCCGCCAACGATCCGGTGGCGCTCCGCCGCGTCGCGCGGATGGCGCGCGAGGAGGGCGTCGAGGAGATCGTCGTCGGGCTGACGTACTCGATCAGCCCGGTGCACACGCACGCGTACTACGCCGAGCGCGTCGCCGCGCTCGCCGACTGCGCGGACATCGACCGCTTCTACCTCAAGGATCCCGGCGGCCTGCTGACGACCGACGCCGTCCGGGAGCTCGCACCGCACTTCGTCGCGACGGGTCGCACGGTCGAGCTGCACAGCCACTGCACGATCGGGCTGGCACCGGTCGTCTACATGGAGGGCCTCGACGCGGGCTTCCACGTGCTCCACACCGCGGTCGGCCCGGCCGGGAGCGGGACGTCCCAGCCGACCGTCGAGTCGACGCTTCGGAACCTCGAAGCGGACGGATACGCGCACTCGCTCGACACGGCCGCGCTGGCCGAGGTCTCCGGGTACTTTCGCGACCTCGTGTGGGAGAAGCGCCTGCCGCCGGGCGCGCCGCGCGAGTACGACGCCGCGTACTACCACCACCAGCTTCCGGGCGGGATGGTGACGACGACGACGCGGATGCTCGACGAGATCGGACGCCCGGAGCTCTATCCCGCCGTGCTCGAGGAGATCGTGCGCGTGCGGGCGGAGATGGGATATCCGATCCTCGTCACGCCCGTCTCGCAGCTCATGGCCACGCAGGCGTTCCGGAACGTGGTCGACGCCGAGCGGTGGACGACCGTCTCGGACGAGACGGTCCGGTACTTCCTCGGTCACTACGGCGACTTCGCGGCGCCGCCCGATCCCGAGATCGCGGACAGGGTGCTCTCGCTGCCGAAGGCCGAGGGGCTCCGCGACGCGCAGCCCGTCAGCCTCGACGGCGCCCGCCGACGCTTCGGCGCCGGGATCTCGGACGAGGAGCTCCTGCTGCGACTGACGATGGCGGAGGAGCAGGTGGACGCGATGAGGGCCGCGCCGCCGATCGCCGAGCGGGCGACGCCGGCAGCCGTCGCGGGCCGCCACCCGCTCGTCCGCCTCCTGCACGAGATCGAGCGGCGCGAGTCGATCTCGTACCTCCGCGTGCAGAAGGGCGACGACCTCGTGGAGTGGCGCCGTGCCTCTTGAGGGCGTCCGCGGGTTCGTGTTCGACATCGACGGGACGCTCGTGCACCGGACGAGCGCGGAGGAGGTGCACGCCATCCCCGGCGCGCGGGAGGTCCTCGACCGGATCGCGGCGTCCGGCCGCCCGTTCGCGGTCTTCACGAACGGCAGCCACGTGGCGCCGGACGCGTTCGCGCAGCAGCTGCGTGCTGCAGGGCTGCCGGTGGAGGACGGCCAGGTGCTCACCCCGCTGTGCTCCGTGCAGAGCTACCTCGAGCGCCTCCGCGGCGAGCCTCGCGTCCTGCCCGTTCGCGACCGAGCCGGCGCGCCGATACCTCCGCGAGGTCGGCATCGACCTCGTCGACGGCGCGAACGGCACCCATGTCGACGCCGTCTTCGTCGCGCACGCCGATCGCGTGGACTTCGAGGAGCTCGAGCGGGCGGCGCGCGCCGTGATCGCAGGGGCACGCCTCCTCACCGGCAGCTACGTCCCGGCCTACGCCGGCGCCGACGGCCCGATCCTCAGCCGCGGCGCGATGATCACCGCGGCGATCGCGAAGGCGAGCAGCGCGCGGCCCGTCGTCGTCGGGAAGCCGTCGCAGGCGGCGGTGCGCGTGATGCGGGAGCGGCTCGGCGTCCGCTCCGAGGAGATCGCGATGGTCGGCGACGACTTCCGCCTCGACGTGGCGCTCGGGCGGCTCGGCCGGTCGACGACCGTCCTCGTCCGCAGCGGCATCAGCGCCGACCTCGACCTCGACCGCGTGCCCGAGGCGCAGAGGCCCGACCTGACCGTCGGAACCGTCGCGGAGCTCCTGGAATGGCTGTGACGCGCGCGGTCGCGATCTTCGAGCCGGGCGGGCCGGAGGTCCTGCGCGTCGATCGAGCGCGACGTCCGCGATCCGGGGCCCGGCGAGGTGCGTCTCGCCGTCCGGGCCGCCGCGGTCAACCCGACGGACATCGGCCTGCGGCAGCGCGGCGACGCGACGATGCCGCCGCCGTGGGTGCCCGGCATGGACGCCGCCGGCACCGTCGAGTCGGTCGGAGCCGGCGTCGAGAGGCTTGCCGTCGGCGACGAGGTGATGGCGGCCGTCTCGCCGCGACGCCCGGAAGGCGGCGCGCAGTCGGAGCTGCTCGTCGTCCCCGAGGCGTCGGTCGTCCCGATCCCGGCCGGCGCGACGCTCGAGCAGGCGGCGACACTGCCGATGAACGGGCTGACGGCGCTCCGCGGGCTCGAGCTGCTCGACCTCGAGCCGGGCGCGACGCTCGCCGTCACAGGCGGCGCCGGCCTCCTCGCGTCCTACGTGATCCCGATCGCGAAGCTGCGCGGGCTCCGTGTCCTCGCCGACGCGGGCCCGGCCGACGAGGAGCTCGTGCGCGGCTTCGGCGCCGACGTCGTCCTGCCGCGGGGCGACGAATTCGTCGAGGCGGCGCTCGCGGAAGCTCCCGGCGGCGTCGACGCCGTCTACGACACCGCGCTGCTGCGCCGCGGAGCATTTCCCGCGATCCGCGACCGGCGGGGCGATCGTCGTGGTCAGGGGCTGGGACGGCGACGATGTCGAGAACGGCATCACGATCCACCCGGTCTGGGTCGGGACGTGCTCGAGCGGACGGAGTGGCTGCAGGAGCTGAGCGAGCTCGCGGCCCGAGGCACGCTGACGCTGCGCGTCGCCGCCACGTTCCCGCCCGAGCGGAGCCCCGACGCGCACCGGCAGCTGGAGGCCGGCGGCATGCGCGGCCGTGCCGTCATCGTCTTCGACGGCGGGTCGAACCGGTGACCGAGCCCCTGCAGATGCCGCTGCTCGGCCTGGGCGTCTGGCAGATGGCGGCCGGGCGGGAGACCGAGCAGGCGGTCGAGTGGGCGCTCGAGGCCGGCTACCGCCACATCGACACGGCCTCGTACTACCGCAACGAGCGGAGCGTCGGCGCCGCGCTGGCCCGGAGCAGCCTGCCGCGCGAGGAGGTCTTCGTGACGACGAAGCTGATGCCGGCCCATCCCAGCGCCGATCGCGAGCTGCACCGGAGCCTCGAGCGGCTCGGCCTCGACTACGTCGACCTCTACCTGATCCACTTCCCGGTGCCCGGGATGACCCGGCGACACTGGGCTGCGCTGGAGTCGCTTCAGCATCAGGGCCTCGCGCGGGCGGTCGGCGTCAGCAACTTCGGCCGCGATCGGCTCCGCAAGCTCGGCGGCGTGAAGCCGGCGGCGAACCAGGTTCAGCTCAGCCCGTTCCACTACCGGCGGGCGCTGCTCGACTACTGCGCCGAGGAGGGCATCGTGTTCGTGGCGTACAGCCCGCTGGAGCGCGGGCGGGCGCTGGCGGACCCGACCATCGTCGGCGTCGCCGAGCGCGCCGGCCGCACGCCGGCCCAGGTGATGCTGCGCTGGGCGATCCAGCGCGGCGCGGTCGTGATCCCGAAGTCGAGCAAGCGGGATCGGATCCGCGAGAACGCCCAGATCTTCGACTTCGAGCTCGACTCCGACGCGATGCGAGCGCTCGACGGGCTCGACACGACCGGCGGCACCGCAAAAGCGCGCGGCTAGGCAGGTTCCGCGACTCGGTAGGTCGTGGCAGCGCATGTCAGCACGTCCCCCGATGTGGATTCCGTCGCGGGGCGTCATCGTGTCGTTGCATCCCGAAGGCATGGGAGGTGGGATGGATCGCGAGGTCGTGATTCAGGCGGACGGCGCGACGCTGCCGGGATCGGTTGCCGCTCCGGCCGGGGCGCACGGGATCGTGGTGTTCGCGCACGGCAGCGGCAGCAGCCGCTCGAGCCCGCGGAACGTCCAGGTCGCCGAGTCGCTGAACGAGGCGGGCCTGGCGACCCTGCTCTTCGACCTGTTGACCGAGGAGGAGGCGCGCGACCGCGCCAGGGTCTTCGACATCCCGCTCTTGGCTGAGCGGCTGGCGGCGGCAACGGGCTGGGTCGAGGCCGAGCCGGAGCTCTGCCGCCTGGCGATCGGCTATTTCGGCGCCAGCACGGGTGGCGCGGCGGCGCTCTGGGCGGCGGCCGAGCACACCGTCGGTGCGGTCGTCTCCCGCGGCGGCCGGCCGGATCTCGCGGCGCCGCGCCTGGCCGGGGTGCGGGCGCCCACTCTGCTGATCGTCGGCGGGCGCGACGAGGTCGTGCTCGGGCTGAACCGCGAGGCGCTCGGACTCTTGACGTGCGATGCGCAGCTGCGCATCGTCGAGGGAGCGACGCATCTTTTCGAGGAGCCGGGCGCGCTCGAGGAGGTCGCGCAGCTTGCGTGCGACTGGTTCAGACGGCACCTCGATGGAATCCAGGGCGACCGCTGAGCTGAGCGACCGCACCGGGCTCGACTCCGAGGCCCAGGCTCGGGGTCCGGTGAGCCTCCTGCTGAGAGACCTCCGTGCGCGGCCCGAGGGGCTGACGAGCCGCGAGGCGGAGCGCCGGCTCGTCGCCTACGGCCCGAACGAGCTGCGGAGACGGAGCGGGAGGCGTTGGCCGCGGGAGCTCGCCAAGCAGTTCGTCCACCCGCTGGCGCTGCTCCTCTGGCTCGCCGGAGCGCTCGCCTTCGTGGGTGGGGCGCCTGCGCTCGGCGTGGCGATCATCGCCGTCATCTTCCTCAACGCCCTGTTCGCCTTCTTTCAGGAGCGACAGGCCGAGCGGGCCGTCGAGGCCCTGGCCGGCTATCTGCCTCCGCAGGCCTCGGTTCGCCGGGACGGTGAGAGACGGCAGATTCCCGCGCGCGAGCTGATCCCCGGCGACGTGCTGATCCTGAGCGAGGGGGATCGGATCTCGGCCGACGCGCGCCTCCTCGACGGCGCGGTCGAGGTCGATCTCTCCACGCTGACGGGCGAGTCGCAGCCCGTGCTCCGCGCAGCGGAGTTCGCCGACACGACGGGCCCGATGCTCGAGGCCCGCGACCTGGTCTTCAGCGGCACCTCGTGCGTCGGCGGCGAGGCAGAGGCGCTCGTCTTCGCCACCGGGATGCAGACCGAGCTCGGCCGGATCGCAGCCCTCACCGAGCGGGTCAGCGCCGAGGCGAGCCCGCTCGAGCAGCAGGTCCGGCGCGTCGCCTGGCTGATCGCGCTGGTCGCAGTCCTCGCCGGTCTTGCCTTCCTGCCGCTCGGCTGGCTCCTCGCCGGGCTCCCGCTCAAGGACGACTTCACCTTCACGATCGGCCTGATCGTCGCCAACGTGCCCGAGGGCCTCCTGCCGACGCTCACGTTGGCGCTGGCGGTGGGGGTCGCGAGCCTCGCCCGCCAGGGCGCGCTCGTCAAGCGGCTCTCGGCCGTCGAGACGCTGGGCTCGACGACGGTCATCTGCAGCGACAAGACCGGGACGCTGACCGAGAACCGGATGCGCGCGGTTCGCATCTGGACGCCTCTCTCGGAGCTCGACCTCGAAGGCGATCTCGACATGCAGGCGGCTCGCGCCGCCGACCCCGTGCTCGGGTTCCTCGGCCGTGCGATCGCGGCGTGCAGCACCGCCGAGCTCGCCCCGGAGCGGACCGGGAAGTCCCGGGGCGAGGCGACCGAGATCGGGATGCTCGAGGCGGCGAGAACGCTCGGCATCGACGCCGCGGTCACCAGGCGCGAGCACAACCGCCGGAAGCTCTACCGCTTCGACGCCAAGCTCCGGCTGATGTCGACGGTCGACGAGCGGCAGGACGGGGGCATCACGGTCCACGCGAAGGGGGCGCCCGAGGACGTGCTCCGGCGCTCGACGATGATCGGAGGCCCCGAGGATCACGAACCGCTCACCGACGCGCGGCGGGCCGAGGTGCTGGCCGCCCTGGAGCGGTACGCATCCGCCGGGCTTCGCGTGCTCGCCGTCGCGCGGCGGCGGCTGCCGGACGGCACCGAGCCCCCGGAGAGCCGCGAGGACGCCGAGCGCGAGCTCGTCCTGCTCGGGCTCGTCGCCCTCTTCGATCCGCCCCGCCCCGAAGTCGCCGAGGCAGTCGCGCGCTGCCATGCGGCGGGGATCCGCATCCTCGTCGTCACCGGCGACTACGGCCCCACGGCGGCGGAGATCGCACGCAGGGTCGGCATCGCGACGGACGGCCTGACGGTCGTCACCGGCGAGGAGCTCGACGGGATGAGCGAGGGTCGGCTCGACCGGCTCCTGCGGCGCAGGCAGGAGCTCGTCTTCGCGCGCGCGACCCCGGAGGCGAAGCTGCGGATCGCCGACGCCCTGCGCGCCGAGGGCGAGGTGATGGCGATGACCGGCGACGGCGTCAACGACGCACCCGCGCTGCGCAGGGCCGACATCGGCGTGGCGATGGGGCTCACCGGAACGGATGTCGCGCGCGAGGCGGCGACCATGGTGCTCACCGACGACAACTTCGCCACGATCGTCGCCGCCGTGGCGGCCGGACGCCGCGTCTACGACAACGTCCGCAAGTTCATCCTCTACATCTTCACCCACTTCACCCCGGAGGTCGTCCCGTTCCTCGTGTTCGCGCTCTCCGGCGGCGCGATCCCGCTGCCGCTCACGGTGCTCCAGATCCTCGCGATCGACCTCGGCACCGAGATCCTGCCCGCGCTGGCACTCGGGCGCGAGCCGGCCGAGCCCGGCCTGATGGACCGGCCGCCGCGCCCGAGCTCGGAAGGCGTGATCCGCTGGCCGCTGCTCTATCGCGCCTGGATCTTCCTCGGCCTGATCGAGGCGGGACTCGTCCTCGGCGGGTTCTTCTTCGTGCTGCTCCGCGCCGGCTGGACCTCGGGCGACCGACGTCTCGAGCGGACAGCCGCTGCACGGTGCCTATCTCGAGGCGACCACGATGACGTTCGCCGGGATCGTCGCCTGCCAGGTCGGCACGGCGATGGCGGCCCGCACCGACCACGCGTCACTCGGCTCGATCGGGTTCTTCAGCAACCCGATGCTGCTCTGGGGAATCGCGTCGGAGCTGGTCTTCGCTGCGGCGGTGATCTACCTGCCGCCGCTCCAGAGCGTGTTCGGGACCGCCGCGCTCGGCGCCCAGGAGCTTGCCCTCCTCGCAGTCTTCCCGTTCGTCGTCTGGGGGGCCGACGAGCTGCGGCGCTACAGGCGGCGGGTCAGAGCGGCTACGGCCCGCGGACGACCGTGACCAGCGTGCCGAGCGGCCACTCCTGGACGAAGTCGTCGCGTCCCGCGACGCGCAGCGTGGCGCGCACGGAGCTCTCGGTCCGCTCGGGGTCGCGCACCACCATCGCCTCGACCTCCCCGCCGTCGGGCAGGTCGAACAGGATCACGTCCCCGATCTGTAGCCGCTGAACCTCGAAGTCGATCGCCATCAGAGCGATGTTACGCAGGCGCGTAGAAGTCCGCGCAGCCATGGCGGGCTTTCACCGTCGTCCTTGGCGTCGGGAGTCCATAGGCTTGGTCACGGAGAAAGGCCTACGGATGATGCACGCGCTCGGTGACCTGGCGGTTCGCGCGCCGAGGCGCGTGCTGGCGGCTGCTGCTGTGTTCGCCGTCGTCGCCGCCGGCTTCGGGCTCGCGACACCGCGTCTGCTCGGGCGCGGCTCGAACGACTTCGTCGCCCGCGGAAGCCAGAGTCTTCGCGCCGAGCGCGCCGTCGAGGCCGCGTCCGGCGTCTCCGCGGCGCCGCAGGTGCTCGTGCTCGTGCGCGATCCGACTGCGCAGCGGCTCGACGCGCGTCGTCGCGGCGATCCGATCCGAGCGTGCGTTTCCGGTGATCGCGCCGCCGCTCCGGTCGAAGGACGGCAAGGAGGTGCTGCTCGCGGCCTACGCGCGAGCCGGCGTCTCGCAGCGCGTATGGCGGGACCGCCGCGGAGCGGGTCAACGGCCGGCTCGCGGCAGTCGGCGACGTCGCCATGGGAGGAACGGCCCTCGCGACCGTCCAGGTGAATCGCCAGGTGCAGCGCGACCTGACGTTCGCCGAGGAGGTCGCGTTCCCGCTCCTGTTGCTGCTCGCGTTCTGGGTCTTCCGCAGCCTGGTCGCGGCGCTCCTGCCGCTCCTCTGCGGCGCGCTGACGATTCTCGGCGGGCTGCTCGTCCTCCGCGTGGTCGATCTCGCGATGCCGGTTTCGACCTATGCCCTGAACATCGTCACCGGCATCGGGCTCGGGCTCGGGATCGACTACAGCCTCCTGCTCGTCTCCCGCTACCGCGAGGAGCTCGCGCGACTCGGGCCCGGTCCCGACGCCGTGCGGCGGACGATGGCGACCGCGGGCCGCACGGTCGCGTTCAGCTCGGTCACGGTCGCCGCGGCGATCGCGACGCTCGCCATCTTCCCGCTCGGCTTCCTCCGCTCGATGGGCATCGCCGGCGGGCTCGTCGCACCGCTCGCCGGGCTGATCTCGCTGACCGTCCTGCCCGCGCTGTTCGTCCTGCTCGGAGACCCGGGTCAACGCGCTCTCGCCTCGCCGCTGGCGGCGCGCGGCGGAGCGCGCAGCGCGCGGCGAGCGCGGCGGCTGGTATCGGCTCGCCCACGCGCTGATGCGGCGGCCCATCCCCGTCGCGATCGCCGCGACGCTGCTCCTCCTCGTGCTCGCGCAGCCGTTCCTCTCCATCCGCTTCACGGGCGTCGACGCGTCCGTGCTGCCGCCGAAGCTGTCGTCCCGGATCGTCGACACCGCGCTCCGGCGCGACTTCCCGACGACTGCGGTGTCGCCCGTCTACGCCGTCATCCGCGGTACGGAAGCCGACGCGCGCGCGTACGCCGCCGCCGTCCGCGCGCCGCTGGTGCTGGCGCCGCTCAGGCTCGGCCCGAACGTGTGGGAGGTGTCGCGCGTCCTCCGGCAAGCCGTTCCTCGACCAGGCGTCGCAGCGCCTCGTCCGTCAGATGCGCGCGCTGCCGGGAAACGCGCTCGTCGGCGGCTCGACTGCGCAGTTCCTCGACCAGGAGCACACGCTCGGCGCGATGCTGCCGCTCGCGGCCGGCCTGCTCGCCGCCGCCACGTTCGTGCTGCTCTGGGCGGCGACGCGATCGCTGGTGCTGCCCCTGAAGGCACTGGTGATGAACGTTCTCACGCTGTCCGCGACGTTCGGGATCCTCGTCTTCGTCTTCCAGGACGGCCGGCTGCAGGGACTGCTCGACTACCAACGCCAGGGCGCGCTCGAGCTGACGGCTCCGATCGTGCTGTTCGCGGTCGCCTTCGGGCTCGCGACCGACTACGGAGTCTTCCTGCTGACGCGGATCAAGGAGGCGTGGGACTCGGGGCTCCCGAACCGTGAGGCGGTCGCGGTCGGCCTCGAGCGCACCGGCCGCATCATCACGGCGGCCGCGCTCCTCTTCTGCGTCGCCGTCGGCGCCTTCGCGACGTCGCAGATCATCATCGTGAAGGAGATCGGGATCGGGATCGCGCTGGCCGTCCTCATCGACGCGTCGATCGTGCGAGCGCTGCTCGTCCCGTCGCTGATGGCGATTCTCGGCCGCTGGAACTGGTGGCCGTCGTCACGGCCCGCGGTGGTGGAGAGGCCGGGGAGCGGCCTTCGGTAGATCCTGGCAGGCCGGGTCAGCGGGTTCGCTGATGTTGGTGTTGTCGTTTGGGGGGAGGCTTGAGGGGCCGGCTCGGAAGGAGTCTGGTTGTCGTGTCTATAGGTTCGGTGGCCCAGCCTCTGTTGTGTCCGCGCTGCGGGGTGGGCGTGGATGTGCAGGATCGGTTCTGCAGGGGTTGTGGTGCGCCGTTGGGGGCGGCGGCCTCGGGGCACGAGTTGCGCAAGACGGTGACCGCGGTGTTCTGCGACGTGACCGGTTCGACCGCTTTGGGGGAGCGGCTGGATCCGGAGGCGCTGCGGCATGTGCTGGGCCGCTTCTACGCGGAGATGCGGGCGGTGCTGGAGCGGCACGGCGGGCTGGTGGAGAAGTTCATCGGGGATGCAGTGGTGGCGGTGTTCGGGGTGCCGGTCGTGCACGAGGACGACCCGTTGCGGGCGGTCAGGGCGGCGGCGGAGATGCGGGAGTCGCTGGAAGGGTTGAACGACGAGTTGGAGCGTGAGAGCGGAGTTCGGATCGGTGTGCGGATCGGCGTCAACACGGGCGAGGCGGTGGCGGGTGATCTCGGGCCGGGGGCGTCGTTCGCCTCCGGCGATGCGGTCAACGTTGCTGCGCGGCTGGAGCAGGCCGCAAAGCCGGGCGAGATCCTGGTCGGGCCGGTGACGCGAGCGTTGCTCGGGGACGCGGTCGAGGTCGATGCGATCGAGCCGCTCGAGCTGCACGGCAAGGCCGAGCCGGTAGAGGCGTTCCGGCTCGTGTCGGTCGCTGCCGGCGCGGAGGCGATCGTCCGTCACTTCGAGACCCGGTTCGTGGGCCGTGGGCGGGAACTGGCGGTGCTGGGGGAGGTGTTCGAGGAGGCGGGCGCCGAGCCGGGCTGCCGCTTGGTGACGGTGCTGGGCGAGCCGGGGATCGGCAAGACACGGCTGCTCAGCGAGTTCGCCCGGTCCGTGTCCGGCCGGGCGCGCGTGCTGACCGGGCGCTGTCTGTCCTACGGGGAGGGGATCACCTACTGGCCGCTGTCCGAGATCGTCCATGAGCTGTGCGGCGGCGGCGATCTCGCTGCCGGGCTCGCGTCCCGTCGTGCCGGCGAGGAGGTCACAGACCTGATCCTGGGCGCGATCGGCGTGTCGGACAGGCCAGGGTCGGTCGCGGACGTGCAGTGGGCGACGCGCAGGTTGTTCGAGGTGCTCGCCGCGGAGCGGCCGGTCGTGGTGGTGCTCGAGGATCTGCACTGGGCCGAGCCGACCTTCCTCCAGCTGGTCGAGTACGTGGCCGACTGTTCGACCGGGGCGCCGATCCTGCTCCTGGCGGCGGCGCGCGAGGAGTTGCTCGACTCGAGCCCCGGCTGGGCGCTGCCACGCCCGCACACCCGGCTGGTCACGCTCGAACCGCTGCCCGAGCCGGACGCGCGGGCGCTCGTCGATGCGCTCACTAGCCGGCAGGCCGTCTCGGAGCCGATGCGGGAGCGCGTGGTCGGCACCGCCGGGGGCAACCCGCTCTTCCTCGAACAACTCGTCGCCCTCCACGCCGACCACGACGACCAGGACGACAGGCTGCCCTTGCCGGCCACGATCACGGCGCTGCTGGCCGCGCGGCTCGACCGGCTCTCGACCGCCGAGCGGGACGTGCTCGAACGGGCTGCCGTCGAGGGCGTCACCTTCCACCGCGGCACGGTCACCGCCCTCCTGGCCGACCCCGCCGCCGGCGATGTCAGCGCGCTGCTGCTCGAGGCCGTCCGCCGCAATCTGATCCGCTCCTGCGAGTCGCGCGTTCCCCGGCGACGACGGCTACCAGTTCGTCCACGTCCTCGTCCGCGACGCCGTCTACCAGTCGATGCCGAAAGAGCTGCGTGCGCAACTGCACGAGCAGTTCGCAGACCGGCTCGAACAGACACTCGGCGAGCGCAGCAGCGAGGCCGAGGAGATCATCGGCTACCACCTCGAACAGGCCGCCCACCACAAGCGAGAGCTCGGCCGCCCAGACCCTGAGCTGGCCGAGCGCGCCGGCGAACGGCTCGCCGCCGCCGGTCGGCGGGCGCTCTTCCGTGGCGACTACCGCAGCGCCGCCCCGCTGCTCGAACGCGCACTCGAGCTCACCCGGCCGGCCCGGCTCGACGTCCGCCTCGAGCTCGACCTGGCGGCCGTTCTCGTTCTGGCTCCGCTGCAGTCGGCGGCGATCGCCGACGCCGCCGCTGCACGGGCACACGACGAGGGCGACGAGGCCGGCGAGGCGCTCGCGCGCGTCGTCGCCGCGACCCGCCGCCACAGCACCAGCACGATCACCACCGACGAACTGGAGGCGCTGGCGCGCGCGGCGCTGCCGCTGCTCGAGCAGGCGGACGATCACGACGGGCTCGTACACGTCTGGTATGCGCTCAGTAGGGTCGCGAACATGCGCTGTCGCTTCGACGATGCGGCCGCGGCGTTGGAGCAGGCGCTTCGACACTCCGGATTGGCCGGCGAGCGGCGCGCCGACGTTCCTCTCTTAGTGGCCATAGAGCTCGCGCTGGGTTCTCGGCCTGCCGGCGAGGCGCTGCAACGACTCGACGAACTCATTGCCGAGCACCCCTCGCAGCCGATGTCCGAGCTTCTGCGCGCGAAGCTGCTGGCCATGCTCGGCCGCTTCGACGAAGCACGCGAGATCGCCAACGATGCCAGCGCCCGCGCCCGCGAGCTCGGCGACTCCCCTGAGCAGCAACTGGCGGAGATCGCGACACTCGCCGGCGACCGCCTGACCGCTGCACAGCATCTGCGGCGAGTGTGCGACGAGCTCGAGGCGCAAGGAAACCTCGGCTTTCTGAGCACCTACGCGCCGCTGCTCGGCCGCGAACTGTGCGCGCTCGGCCAGTACGACGAGGCCGAGCGGCTCGCCCGGCTCGGCCGCGAGCTCGGAACGCCCGATGACGCCTCAGCCCAGATGCTCTGGCGGCAGGTACAGGCGCTCGTCCACGCCCACCGCGGCGAGCACGCTGAAGCGGAGCGGCTTGGGCGCGAGGCGGTCGAGATCAGCGAGCGGACAGACGCGCTGAACGCGCAGGGCGACGCGCTCTGCGACCTCGCCGAAGTCCTCGAAACCGCCGGCCGCCCGACCGAGGCAACCGAGGCGCTCGAGCAGGCGCTCGACCGCTACGAACGCAAACAGAACCTCGCCATGGTCGCCCAGGTACGGCCACGGCTGGAGGCGATGCGATGGAGCGTACCGGGATCGAACCGGTGACCTCCGGCTTGCAAAGCCGGCGCTCTCCCAGCTGAGCTAACGCCCCGAGCCTCGTCAGTGTAGAGAAGCTCGCGGGCGGCGCCCGGGATCAAGAGACGCCGCTAGGGGCCCCTCGGCCAAGAGGAGCCCCACGCCGGCGTTCCCTCCTTACGCTGCTGCTGCCGTCTTGTCGGTTTGGAGCGGCTGGCCCAGGCGATGTTCCCACCAGGACTCCTCCCAGGAGTCCGACGGCTTCTCGACGGGGCCCTTGAGCGGTGGCGAAAGTGGCGGCTCTCGCAGTGGCTCCGGCTCGGGCGCTCGGACGTGTGTCCGCGCGGCAAGCGATGCCTCCCGCATGTCGAGCTGCGCCGCCACGCGCAGCATCTCCACACGGAGCGCCTCGAGCCGGGCCACCTCTTGCTCAATGCGGCGCAACTCCGCCTCGCGGCGGTCGAGCTCGGCCTCGCGTTCTGCGAGGACGACGGTTAGATCTGTTCCCTCGTACTGCATAGCGGCACTCCTCCTCCTCCGGAACGAACGATGCCGCAGTGCACGCCTGATATCGGCGTCCGCGCCCGCACCGCCGATCCCTCGTTCAAGGGACGGCGGCGGGCGGAATCTCGAAGGGAGCGCTCTAGGCGGCGCGCTCGAGCCGCTCTTCCTGGCGGGCTCGAACGATGATCGCCTCACGGGCGCCGAACCGCATGGTGGCGCGGGTCTGCCGGTGCTCGTGCCAGAGCTCGTCGAGCCTTGCATCGACGGCCTTCAGCTCGGCGGAGACGGCAGGGTCGTGGGCCTGCGAGAGGGCCTGCCAGAGATCGGCGCGTCGGGCGCTCTCGACATCTATCTCGTTGTGGATCTCCTGTAGCGGTCTCATGCACTACAGAACGCTCGACAACTTCTCGTCATTCCCGGGGCCATTTACCCAGGAAGAAGTAGGCCAGAACCCCCGCGCCCACGAGCGCGGCGGCCGCCGCGACCACGTTGTAGAGCGTGATCACGCGTAGCCGAGCTCGTCGAGGCGGTCCTCGTCGATCCCGAAGTAGTGGGCGAGCTCGTGGAGGACGGTGATCCGGATCTCGTCCTCGAGCTCGGCCGGGTCGGGGAACTCCTCCTGCAGCGGCAGCCGGTAGATCGTGATCCGGTCCGGCATCATCCCGGCCCAGTCGCCGCGCTCGGGCAGCGGTACGCCCTCGTACAGGCCGAAGAGGTCGGGATCCTCGGGATTCTCGCGCTCGACCACGATCTCGATGTTCTTCACCGCGGCCGCGAGGTCGGGCGGCAGCGAGGCGAGCGCGCTCTGCACGATGCGTTCGAAGTCGTCCACCGCGCGAATCGTAGAATAGGGGGATGCCGCAGACGCTTTTCGAGCGGATCTGGGAGGCCCACGTCGTGCGGGGGCAGCTCGGCGAGCCCGCGCTGATCTTCGTCGACCTCCATCTCGTGCACGAGGTCACCTCGCCGCAGGCGTTCGAGGGCCTCCGGCTCGCGGGACGCGGCGTGCGCAGGCCCGACCTCACGGTCGCGACGATGGACCACTCCGTCCCGACGCTGCCCGGGCCGATCGAGGACGAGCTCGCGCGCGCCCAGCTCGACGCGCTGCGCGCGAACTGCGAGGAGTTCGGGATCCCGCTCTTCGCGACCGGCTCGGGGCGCGAGGGGATCGTGCACGTGATCGGGCCCGAGCTCGGACTGACGCAGCCGGGGATGACCGTCGTGTGCGGCGACAGCCACACCTCGACCCACGGCGCGTTCGGCGCGCTCGCGATCGGGATCGGCACCTCGGAGGTCGAGCACGTGCTCGCGACCCAGACGCTGCCGCAGCGCCGGCCCAAGACGCTTCGCCTCCACTTCGACGGCGCGCTGCCGCTCGGGCTGACCGCGAAGGACATGATCCTCGGCGCGATCGGGCAGCTCGGCGTCGACGGCGGCGTCGGGCACGCGATCGAGTACACCGGCGAGGCGATCGAGGCGCTCTCGATGGAGGGCCGGATGACCGTCTGCAACATGTCGATCGAGGCCGGGGCCCGCGCGGGGATGATCGCGCCCGACGACACCACCTTCGCCTACCTCGAGGGCCGCCCGGGCGCGCCGGAGGGCGCCGCGTGGGAGCAGGCGCTCGACCGCTGGCGCGCGCTCCCGTCCGATCCGGACGCGTCCTACGACGACACGTTCGAGGTCGACGTCTCCTCGCTCAGGCCGCAGGTGACCTGGGGCACGAACCCCGGGATGGTCGCGCCGGTGGACGGCGCCGTCCCGGACCCGTCCGGCTACGACGACCCCGAGGAGCGCGCCGCGGTCGAGCGCGCGCTCGAGTACATGGCGCTCGAGCCGGGCACCGCGATCGAGCGACATCCACGTCGACCGCGTCTTCATCGGCTCCTGCACGAACTCGCGGCTCGAGGACCTGCGCGCGGTCGCCGAGGTCGTGCGCGGGAAGCAGGTGCACCCCTCGGTGCGCGCGATGGTCGTGCCGGGCTCCGCGGTGATCAAGGCGCAGGCCGAGGCGGAGGGGATCGACCGGATCCTCGAGGACGCGGGCTTCGAGTGGCGCCGCGCCGGCTGCTCGATGTGCCTCGGCATGAACCCCGACATCCTCGCCCCGGGCGAGCGGTGCGCCTCGACCTCGAACCGGAACTTCGAGGGCCGGCAGGGGAGCGGCGGCCGCACCCACCTCGTCAGCCCGGTCACCGCCGCCGCGACGGCGCTCGCGGGCCACTTCGTCGACGTCCGCGACCTGGTGCCCGCGTGAAGGCGCTGCGGACGGTCACAGGGGTCACGGCCGTGATCGACCGGCCCGACGTCGACACCGACCAGATCATCCCGAAGCAGTTCCTGAAGCGGATCGAGCGCACCGGCTACGGCGAGTTCCTCTTCTTCGACTGGGCGAAGGACCCCGACTTCGAGCTGCGCCGGCCGGAGTACGCGGGCGCGAAGATCCTCGTCGCCGGGCGGAACTTCGGCTGCGGCTCCTCGCGCGAGCACGCGGCGTGGGCGCTGCAGGACTACGGCTTCGACGTCGTGATCGCGCCCTCGTTCGGCGACATCTTCCGCCAGAACAGCCTCAACATCGGCCTCGTGCCGGTGCAGGTCGAGGAGGCGCGCGAGCTCGTCGCCTTCGGCGGGCAGGAGCTGACGGTCGACCTCGAGACGATGGAGATCCGCGCGCCCGAGGGCCGCGTGATCCCGTTCACCCTCGGCGAGCACGAGCGCCACTGCATCATGGAGGGCCTCGACGAGATCGCGCTCACCCTGCGCCACGAGGACGAGATCGCGGCCTACGAGGCGCGAACCGCGGCGCCGATCGACACGCTGTCGCTCGCTTGACACATATCGACCACTGTCGATATATTGATGTTGGTCGATATGACGGAACTGCCTCTGATCCACTGCTGCGGCCCGCTGGCCGCGCCGACGCTCTCCGACGAGGAGGCCGAGTCGACCGCCGCGGTCTACCGGGCGCTCGCCGACCCCGCGCGGGTCAAGATCGTCAACCTGCTCGCGACGAGCGGCGACCCCGTCTGCGCCTGCGAGTTCGAGCCGGCGCTCGGGCTCGCGCAGGCGACCGTCAGCCACCACCTCAAGAAGCTCACCGACGCCGGGCTGCTCGAGCGCGAGCAGCGGGGGAAGTGGGCCTACTTCTCGATCAACCGCGAGGCGATGGCGCGCGTCGCCGGCCTCGCCGAGCTGGAAGGAACACACGCATGAGCACCACGACTTCAGATGCCCTTCGCGAGGAGGTCAGGCGCCGGTACGCGGAGGCGGCTCTCGCCGTCGACGAGGGCGGCGGCTGCGGCTGCGGCGAGGGCGCCTGCTGCTCGCCGGACACCGGCGACTTCGGCGAGTCGCTCTACACGATCGAGCAGCGCGGCGAGCTTCCCGACGCGGCTGCGCTTGCGAGCCTCGGCTGCGGCAACCCGACCGCGGTCGCCGAGCTCCGGGAGGGCGAGACCGTGCTCGACCTCGGCTCGGGCGGCGGGATCGACGTGATCCTCTCGGCGAAGCGGGTCGGCCCGGCCGGGCGCGCCTACGGCCTCGACATGACCGACGAGATGCTCGCGCTCGCGGCGCGCAACGCCGCGGAGGCGGGAGTCGACAACGCGATCTTCCTCAAGGGCGTGATCGAGGAGGTGCCGCTGCCGGCCGAGTCCGTCGACGTCGTGATCTCGAACTGCGTGATCAACCTCTCGGTCGACAAGCCGGCGGTGTTCGCCGAGCTCGGGCGCGTCGTGAGGCCGGGCGGGCGGATCGGGGTCAGCGACGTCGTCGCCGAGGATCGCCTCGCGCCGGCCGAGCGGGCCCAGCGTGGGAGCTACGTCGGTTGTGTGGCCGGTGCGCTCTCGAAGGGCGAGTACGAGGCGGCGCTCGACGCGGCAGGCTTCGAGGACGTCTCGGTCGAGTTCACGCACGAGGTCGCCGACGGAATGCACGGCGCGATCGTCAAGGCGCGCAAGCCTCAGGCCGGGTAGGAGCCGAACACCCGCAGCCGCTGGGTCGTGCGGCCCATCTCGGCGAGCGCGTCGTTGATGTCGGGGTCGAGCGGGTGGCCCGTGAAGACCGCGTCGAAGCGGTAGCGGAACGGCGAGTTCGGGATCGGGCGCGAGACGAGCTGGACGAGGTCGATCCCGTGGCGGCCGAACGGCCCGAGCGCCCGGTGGAGCGCGCCGGGCGCGTGGTCGGTCACGAACGAGAACGCGGTGCGGAACTCGCCGCTGCCGCCGTTCCGGTCGAGCCGCGTGTACGTCGCGAGCAGGGCGAAGCGCGTGTAGGCCTCGGGATGGTCGCCGACGTCGTCCGCGAGCACGTCGAGGCCGTACGTGACGGCCGCGCGCTCGCTCGCGATCGCCGCCTGGTGCGGGTCGCTCGTCTCGGCGACGTGCTTCGCGGCGTCGGCCGTCGTCGCGGCGGCGACCGCCTGCGCGTTCGGCATCGAGGCGAGCAGGAGCCGGCACTGGTCGAGCGCGACCGGGTGCGAGTGGACGACGCGGAGCTCGTGGAGCGGCGTCCCGGCCCGGCCGACGAGCTGGTGGCGGATCGGCAGCACGGTCTGGCCGATGATCGAGAGCGGCGAGTCGTAGAGCAGGTCGTGCGTCTCGGCGACCGGTCCCGCGAGCGAGCTCTCGATCGGCAGCACGCCGAAGTCGACCTCGCGCTCCGCCACCGCCTCGGCGACCGCGCGGAAGCTCGGCAGCGGGAGCGCCTCGGCGCCGTCCGGGAGGAGCCGCTCGCACGCGGCGGCGCTGTGGGCTCCTTCGCGGCCGGGATAGGCGACCTTGATCTGGTTCATGACACCTTTCTCAAATGGGTGGACGGGCTCCCGCCTCGGGTGCGTATCTGTCTAGCCGGCGAAGGCGGGAGAGCGGTACGCCGGCTAGCGCGTAAAGGAGCGCGCGCCGAAAAACTCGAACGAGAAGAAGAAATCGGTCTCGTGCGGGCGCGTCATCAGGCCATCAGGGTAGGCGGCGCGCCGGGCTAGGTCAAATGGGAGAGGACGGCGTCGCCGAGCTGCGAGGTGGTGGCCGTGCCGCCGAGGTCCGGGGTCGGCGCCTCGGCGAGCGCGTGGGCGACCGCAGCTCGGAGCCGCTGGGCGTCCTCCGGCCCGGCCGAGCCCGTGCTCGAGCAGGAGCGCCGTCGAGAGCAGCATCGCCGCCGGATTGGCCTCGCCCCGGCCGGCGATGTCCGGCGCGGAGCCGTGCACCGGCTCGAACAGCCCCGGCGGGTGCTCGCCGAGGCTCGCCGAGGGCGCGAGCCCGAGCCCGCCCGTCACCGCGGCGGCGAGGTCGGAGAGGATGTCGCCGAACATGTTCTCGGTCACGATCACGTCGAAGCGCGTCGGGTGCGAGTGGAGCTGCATCGCCGCGTTGTCGACGAGCATGTGCTCGACCTCGACACCCGGGATAGTCCGCCGCGACCTCGTTCACGACGCGGCGCCACATGCGCGAGGTCTCGAGCACGTTGGCCTTGTCGACCGAGGTCAGGTGCCCGCGCCGGCCGCGCGCGAGCTCGAACGCCCGCCGCGCGACCCGCTCGACCTGGCTCGGGTGGTACTCGCACGTGTCGAAGACGGTGCCGTCCTCGCGGGTCCCGCGCGCGCCGTAGTAGAGCCCGCCGACGAGCTCGCGCACGATCAGGATGTCGATCTCGCCCTGCTGCGGCCGGGCGGAGGTTCGCGAACACGTCGAGCTCCGAGCGCAGGCGCATCAGCCCCTGCTCGGGGCGGACGTCGGCCGCGTCGAACTCGGGGTCGCCGACGGGCGCCTTCAGCACCGCCTCGGCGCGCCGGCAGGCCTCGAGCGTCTCCTCGGGGAGCGGCGTGCCGGTCGCCCGGATCGCCGCGCCGCCGAAGACGTGCTCCTCCCAGTCGAGGCCGAAGGCGTCGAGCACGCGGGTCGCCTCACGGGCCACCTCCGGCCCGATGCCGTCTCCCGGGAGGACGGCGATCATGCGGTTTCGCGCTTGGAGAGGTCGAGCAGCTCTCCGAGGATCCGCTGGAGACCCTCGTCCGAGAGCGGGCCGCGGTTCCAGCGGCGGAGGTCCTCGAGCAGCCACGCCTCGCGGTCCGGGTCGAGGAAGTCGATCCCGTTCGCCTCCTTGTAGCGCTTGATCTCGGCGACGAGCTCGAGCCGCCTGTTCACGGCCTCGACGATCGCCCGATCGTTGGCGGAGACCTGCTCGCGCAGCTCCTCCAGGCTCACGCGGCGATCCCCAGTCGCTCGAGCACGGCGTCCGCGTCGGCCTCGATGTGGATCGGCTGGAGCGACGACGCCACGGGGCCCGGCGTCTTGAGGCCGTCGCCGGTGACGAGCAGGACGACGCGGTCGGCCGGGCCGATCTCGCCGAGGCGCACCGCCTCGCGCAGCGCGCCGAGCGTGACGCCCGCGGCGGTCTCGCCGAACACCCCGGCCGTCTCGGCCAGGAGCAGCATGTTCGCGCCGATCTCCTGCTCGAGCGTGACGTGGATCGCGCCTCCCGACTCGCGCGCCGCCGAGACGGCCTCGTCGCCGTCGGCGGGGTTGCCGATCGCGAGCGAGCGGGCGACCGTGTCGGGCCGGAGCGGGGTCACCTTCCGCTCCTCGAGGAACGCGGCGGCGACGGGCGAGCAGCCCTCGGCCTGGCCGCCGTAGAGCCGCGGCGCGGGACCGTCGACGAGCCCGAGCGAGCGGAGCTCGCCGAAGCCCTGGTGCACCTTGGAGAAGAGAGCGCCGGAAGCGATCGGGCAGATTACCGCGTCGGGCTGCTCCCAGCCCAGCTGCTCGGCGACCTCGAAGGCGAGCGTCTTCGACCCCTCCGCGTAGAACGAGCGCAGGTTGACGTTGACGAAGCCCCACGGCAGCTCCCACGAGAGCTCGACCGAGAGGCGCGAGCAGTCGTCGTAGGTGCCGTTGACGGCGTAGAGCGTCGCCCCGTAGACGCCGGTCGCGAGGAGCTTCTCCGGCTCGAGATCGGCGGGGCAGAAGACCGCCGCCTCGAGCCCCTCGGCGGCGGCGCGCGCGGCGACCGCGTTGGCGAGGTTCCCCGTCGAGGAGCACGCGAGCGTCGTGAAGCCGAGCTCCTGGGCCTTCCGGCACGCGACCGCGACGACCCGGTCCTTGAACGAGTGGGTCGGGTTGGCCGTGTCGAGCTTGAGCCAGAGCTCGCCGACCCCGAGCTGGTCGGCGAGGCGCGGCGCGGCGACGAGCGGGGTCAGGCCGGGCGCGAGCCGCGGCTCGGCCGGCGCGGTCACCGGCAGCAGGTCGGCGTAGCGCCAGATCGACGGCGGGCCGGCCGCGATCGACTCGCGGGTCGGCCGCTTCGCCCAGTCGTAGACCGGGTCGAGCGGGCCGAAACAGCGCGTGCAAGGGCCTAGCGTGTCGGCCGTGTGTGCGGTGCCGCATGCGCGGCAGCGAAGCGATGAAGCGGGCATTCCTGGACCTCCTTGTCGACGCTCGACATCCGTCCGGGTTTGGCACCTTGCCCGGGTGGGCAGGTTGCCGAGGCTTCACAGGGCCGGTCCCTCAGCCTCTCTTGATGCGGAGCGGACCGAGGCCCGCCTCCGTTTGCAGTCCGCGAATCCTAGCCGATCGGCCGCGTGATCGCACCCTCCGAGGCCGACGAGACCTGCGCCACGTACTTCGCGAACACGCCGGTCGGGTAGCGCGGCGCGGGCTGGCGCCAGTCGGCGAGGCGCGCGGCGAGCTCGTCGTCGGAGAGCTCGACCCGCAGCTCGCGGGCCTCGACGTCCAGCACGACGATGTCGCCCTCGCGGAGCGCCGCGATCGGGCCGCCGCGGAACGCCTCGGGGGCGACGTGGCCGACCATGAAGCCGTGCGTGGCGCCCGAGAAGCGGCCGTCGGTGACGAGCGCGACCTCGTCCGAGAGCCCCTCGCCGACGATCGCCGCGGTCACGTGCAGCATCTCGCGCATGCCCGGGCCGCCGGCGGGGCCCTCGTAGCGGATCACGACGACGTCGCCGGGGTCGATCGTGCGTGCCTTCACTGCCGCGAAGCACTCCTCCTCGGACTCGAACACGCGCGCCGGGCCGCGGTGGAGCAGGCGGTCGTGGCCCGCGAGCTTGACGACGCAGCCCTCGGGGGCGAGGTTGCCGCGGAGGATGCGGAGCCCGCCCGACGACTTGATCGGCGTCTCGATCGGGACGACGACCTGCTGGCCGGGCGTCTCGACGACCGCCGTCGCGATCTCGCCGAGGGTGCGCCCGTCGACGTTCGGCGCGCCGGTGTGGACGAGGCCCTGCTTGGCCAGCTCGCGCGCGACGAGCGCGACGCCGCCGGCGCGGTAGATGTCGGTGGCGACGTACTCCCCGCCGGGCTTGAGGCTCGCGAGGATCGGCGTGCGCGCCGAGATCGCGTCGAAGTCCTCCAGCTCGAACGGGATCCCGAGCTCGCGCGCGATCGCGAGCAGGTGCAGGACGCCGTTCGTCGAGCCGCCCGTCGCGGCGACCGAGGCGGCCGCGTTGTCGAGCGCCTCGCGCGTGATGATCTGGCTCGGGCGCAGGTCCTTCCGCAGCACCTCCATCGCGAGCCTGCCGGCCTCGTAGGCCGCCTCGTCCTTGGTCTGCTCGAGCGCCGGGATCCCGTTCAGGCCCGCGGGCGAGATGCCGAGGAAGTCGAGCGCGGTCGACATCGTGTTCGCGGTGTACTGGCCGCCGCAGGCGCCCGCGGCCGGGCAGGCGACGTCCTCGAGCGCGTGCACGTCCTCGGCGCTCATCGTCCCGGCCGCGTAGGAGCCGACCGCCTCGAACACGTCCTGGATCGTCACGTCCTTGCCGCGGAAGCGCCCGGGCGCGATCGTGCCGTTGTAGAGCACGAGCGCCGGGGAGGTCGAGCCGCGCGACGGCCATCACCGCCGCCGGGATCGTCTTGTCGCAGCCGACCAGGCAGACGAGGCCGTCGAAGAGGTGCCCGCGCGCGACGAGCTCGATCGAGTCGGCGATCACCTCGCGCGAGACGAGCGACGCGCGCATCCCGACCGTACCCATGGAGACGCCGTCCGAGACCGAGATCGTGTTGAACTCCATCGGCGTGCCGCCCGCGTCGCGGATCCCGCGCTTCACGTGCTGGGCGAGCGCGCGCTGGTTGAGGTTGCACGGCATCGTCTCGATCCACGTCGTCGCGACGCCGATGATCGGGCGCGCGAGATCCTCGTCGGTGAAGCCGGTGCCCTTCAGCATCGCCCGGGCGGGCGCGCGGTCGGGGCCGTCGGTGAGCGCGGCGGAATGACGCTTGTCGGGGTCGGACGGGCGGTCGTATGGGTTCGGCACTGTCATCCCTTCTCGATGGGCAGGTCGTGGGTGATCCAGTCGCTCCAGGAGCCGGCGTAGAGGCGCGCGGGCCGGTCGGCCTTCAGGACGAGCTCGCACGCGGCGACGCCCGAACCACAGTAGGCGACGAGCTCGCCCTCGGGGAGCGGCGGCTGCTCGGTGCCGGCCGGCCAGTTGAAGGAGCCGGGGATCCGGCCGGCGACCGGGTCGATCGGCTCGCGCTCGCCGCGCCAGCGCTCGGGTGCGCGCGCGTCGACGACGACGAGCTCGTCGAGCCGGGCAGCGAGCTCCTCGGCGCCGATCACGTCGTCGGTTCGCTCTCGCGGGACGAACTCGGCGGGCTCGGCGCTGCTCCTCGCCGCGAGCGGCGCGGGCCGTGCCAGTCGCCGATCACCGCCACGTCGTCGTGGCCGAAGTGGCGCAGCAGCCACCAGAGCCGCGCGGCGCCGTTCCCGTAGGCGACCGCGAGCACGCCCTCGCCGATCCCGGCGCGCGAGGCGGTCGCGGCGAACTCCTCGGCGGTCGGCAGCGGGTGGCGCCCGCCGCTTCCGCTCGAGCCGGAGAGGTCGGTCTCGAGATCGAGGAAGACCGCGCCGGGGACGTGCGACTCGAGGTAGAGGCGGCGGCCGGCGCCGTGGTCGGCGAGGTCGAAGCGGCAGTCGACGAACCGGTAGGTCACTCGGCGCCCCTCGTGGCGACGGCGAGCGGCAGCACCTCGACCTCGGGATGGAGCTCGGCGAGCGTCGCCGGCGCACGCCTCGGCCTCGTCTCTCCAGGCCCAGACCATCACGGTCGGGCCCGAGCCGGAGAGGGTCGCGCCGAGGGCGCTCGCGGGCATGCGCGCGCGCACGTCCTCGAGGAAGCGACGAGCGGTACGGCTCGTGCAGGCGGTCGTGGAGGGCCGAGGCGAAGAGCTTCGCGTCTCCGGACGTGAGCGCCGCCCCGAGCAGCGCCGCGCGGCCGGCCGTGAACGCGGCGTCGTCGTGCGGAGACGGAGTCGGGCAGCGCGGCGCGCGAGGTCGCGGTGCTCGTGCGAGTCGAGGGGACGAGCGCGATCGGCGCCGCCGGGACGTCGTCTGCGATCCGCGCGATGCGCGTCTCCCAGGTCAGGCAGACGCCGCCGGCGAGCGCGGCCGCGAGGTTGTCGCCGTGGCCCTCGAGCGGGAGCCCCAGCGAGAGCAGCCGCTCGGGATCGGGGTCGAGCTCCGGCCGCCCGCGCGCCCGCGACGAGCCCGAGCGCGATCACCGCCGCGCTGGAGCCGAGGCCCCGCTCGCGCGGGATGCGGCTCGTGAACCTGAACGTGCGCCCCTCGGGCGGGGCGAGCAGCTCGAAAGCCCGAACACCCAGGTGCTCTCGATCGGGCTTGCCGCCGTCGTCCACCTCCAGCTCGTTCCAGAGCTCGAGCGCGACCGCTGCGCAGTCGAAGCCGGGCCCGAGGTTTGCTGTGGTCGCCGGGGCCCTGACCCGGATCGTCACCGCGCGGCCTCGGCGATCGCGTCCGGGTCGGCATCGACGGTGACCGGCTGCGGCGCGGTGCGGTCGACGGCCTCGGTGTCCTTGAGGCCGTGCCCGGTCACGACGCAGACGACCTGCGTCCCGGGCGGGAGCCCCGCGGTGAGCAGGCCTGCGAGCGGCGCGGCGGAGGCCGGCTCGCAGAAGATGCCCTCCTCGTGCGCCAGCAGCTGCCACGCCTCGACGATCTGCGCGTCGGTGACGGTGAGCACGGTGCCGTCCGAGGCGGCGATCGCCTCGGCGACCTCGGCGGCGTGCGCGGGCTCGCTGATCCTGATCGCAGAGGCGAGCGTCGTCGCCCGCTCGGCGGACTGGCACGGCAGGAAGCGCGGAACCGTCGCCCAGCTCCGAGAAGCCCTTGAAGAACGCGCGGGTGTTGCCGCCGCCGCCGTAGGGGAGCGCGAGCACGTCCGGCACGCGGCCCAGCTCCTCGGCGATCTCGAACGCGGCCGTCTTCTGCCCCTCGATCCGGAACGGGTTGACCGAGTTGACGAGGACGTGGGTGCCGCGGGTGCCGAGCTCGCGCGCCGCGGCGAGCGCCTGGTCGAAGCTGCCGCGCACCGCGAGCACCGTCGCCCCGGCCGCGCGCGCCTGCGCGAGCTTGCCGAGCGCGACGGCGCCCTCCGGCTCGAGCACGATCGCCCGGAGGCCGGCGCGCGACGCGTACGCCGCCGCCGAGGCCGCCGTGTTGCCGGTCGACGCGCAGATCACCGCGTCCGCGCCCTCGGCGAGCGCCTGCGAGACCGCGACGCACATCCCGCGGTCCTTGAAGCTCCCGGTCGGGTTCGCGCCCTCCCACTTGACCCAGAGCTCGATCCCGAGCCGGGCCGAGAGGCGGGGCACGTGGAGGAGCGGGGTCGAGCCCTCGCCGAGCGAGACCGCGTGGGTGCCGGGCGCGAGCGCGAGCCGCTCGCGGTAGCGCTCGATCAGGCCTACGCCCATCCGAGCTCCGCGACGCCGCGGTCGGAGATCACGGGGATCGCGACCGGTGCCTGCCTCGCCTCGGGGAGGTCCGCGATCTCGGCGAGCGCCGCCTCGATCGTCCCCACCGGCGCCTCGTGCAGCACGATGTGGAGCGAGGCGCCGTCGGCGTGGGGCTGCTGCACCAGGCGGGCGATCGAGACCTGCTGCCCGGCGAGCCGCTGCGCGACGACCGCGAGCACGCCCGGCCGGTCGGCGACCTCGATGTGGACGTAGAACGGCGAGCGCAGCTCCCCCGGCGGCAGCCGCTCGAGCGTGCGCCAGCAGGGGTCGTTCTGGAGGAAGCCGGTGCCGGTGGTGCCGATCACGCTGACCATGTCGGCCACGACGGCCGAGGCCGTCTCCATCCCGCCCGCGCCCGGCCCCTCGAGCGTGAGCTCGCGGATCGCGTCGCCCTGGAGCATCACCGCGTTGAACGGCGCCCTCGACGGCGGCGAGCGGATGGTGGCGGTCGACGAACACCGGCTGCACGCGGACGTCGTAGCGGTCGTCGATCAGCGTCGCGGCGCCGACGAGGCGGACGACCATCTCGAGCTCCCGCGCCGCGGCGACGTGGAGCGAGGTCACGGTGTCGATCCCGGAGTGGGGGACGTCGTCGATCGGCACGCGCGCGCCGAAGGCGACCGTGGCGAGGATCGCCATCTTCGCGGCCGCGTCGGCGCCGCTGACGTCGTCGGTCGGGTCGGCCTCGGCGTAGCCGAGCAGCTGCGCCTCCGCGAGCGCCTCCGCGTAGTCCGCGCCGGCCTCCATCTTGCGTGAGGATGAAGTTGGTGGTGCCGTTCACGATCCCGAGGATGCGGTGGACGTTCGCGCCGACGAGCGCCTCGCGCAGCAGCTTGATCACCGGGATCGCCGCGCAGACGGAGGCCTCGAACCGCAGCTGAATCGCCGTTTGCGGACGCGGCCGCGAAGAGCTCGTCGCCGTGGCGCGCGACGAGCTGCTTGTTCGACGAGAC
Organism: uncultured Actinomycetes bacterium; assembly: GCA_963746005.1. Classification (GTDB taxonomy): domain Bacteria; phylum Actinomycetota; class Thermoleophilia; order Gaiellales; family Gaiellaceae; genus CAVQZA01. The sequence goes on from CAVUZM010000014.1 coordinate 337,963, forward strand.
GACCGGCTTCCCGGCGCCGAGCAGGTCGAGCACGTAGCCGCGGGCCGGCTCGATCCCGCCCATCACCTCGGCGACGAGCGCGATCGACGGGTCGTCGCGGATCACCGCCGGAGTCGGTCGTGAGCACGCCCGGCTCGGGCGCGAACCCGCGCTCCTTCTCCGGGTCGCGCACGAGCGCGCGCACGACGCGCAGCCGGTGCCCGGTCGCCCGCTCGATGTCGCCCGCACGCTCGCGCAGCAGCCGGTCGACCGCGGCGCCGACCGTCCCGTAGCCCAGGAGCGCTACCGGGACGTCAACTGACGCCACTTGCCTCCTCGCGATGCATCAACCCGCGCAGTCTCTCACCGACGTCCTCGACCCGCTCCTCCGCCGCCTTCTCGCGGAGCTCGTCGAGGTGCTTCTCGCCGGTGTCCATCTCCTTGATCCACTCCTGCGCGAAGGTGCCCTCGCGGATCTCCGAGAGGACCTCGCGCATGTTGTCGCGCACGTGGTCGTCGATCACCTTCGGGCCGCGCGTGAGGTCGCCGTACTCGGCCGTGTCCGAGATCGAGTAGCGCATCCCGGCGAAGCCCTTCTCGTAGATCAGGTCGACGATCAGCTTCAGCTCGTGCAGGCACTCGTAGTAGGCGATCTCGGGCTGGTAGCCGGCCTCGACGAGCGTCTCGAAGCCGAGCCGCATCAGCTCGGTGACGCCGCCGCAGAGCACGGCCTGCTCGCCGAAGAGGTCGGTCTCGGTCTCCTCGATGAACGTCGTCTCGAGCATCCCGGCGCGACCGGCGCCGATGCCCTGCGCCGTAGGCCATCGCGAGGTCGCGCGCGTGCCCGCTCGCGTCCTGGTGCGACCGCGAACAGCGCGGGGGTGCCGTAGCCCTCGGTGAAGATCCGGCGGACGACGTGGCCGGGGCCCTTCGGCGCGACCATGATCACGTCGTGGCCCGGCGGCGGCACGATCCGGCCGTAGTGGATGTTGAAGCCGTGGGCGAAGAGGAGCGCGGCGCCCGGCTCGAGGTTCGGCTCGACCTCGTCGTGGTAGACCGTGGGCTGGATCTGGTCGGGCAGGAGCATCGCGACGAGCTGCGCGCCGCGGGTCACCTCGGCGGGCGTGCCCACCTCGAGCCCCGCCGCCTCGGCCGCCGCCCGCGAGGGGCTGCCCTCGCGCAGGCCGACCACGACCTTCACTCCGGAGTCGTGCAGGTTGAGCGCGTGCGCGTGGCCCTGGCTGCCGTAGCCGATCACGGCCACCTTGCCGGAGAGCAGGTCGAGGTTGCCGTGCTTGTAGATCTCAGCCATGCGTTTGGGCTCCTCTCAGGAAAGGACGTGTTGGCGACGCGGTGAGCGGCCGGCGGAGGCGCGCTGCAGGCCGATTCTGCCTGTCCTGGCGAGCTCCTTGATCCCGTGCGGGCGGACGAGCTCCTCGAACGCCTCGAGCTCCTCGGCCGGGCCGACGATCTCGAACACGAGCGCGTCGGGGCCGAGGTCGACCACGCGGGCGTTGAACACGTCGGCGAGCGCCATCAGCTCGGTGCGCTTCTCCGGCGGCGCCGCGACCTTGATCAGCGCGAGCTCGCGCTCGAGCGAGGTGTCGGGCTCGAGCTCGTTCACGCGCAGGACGTTCGACGAGCTTGTGCATCTGCTTCTCGATCTGCTCGAGCGAGTGCTGCGTGCAGTCGACGCGGAGCACGATCCGCGAGACGTCCGGCCGCTCGGTCGGGCCGACGGCGAGGCTCTCGATGTTGTAGCCGCGACGCGCGAACATGCTGGAGATCCGCATCAGCGCGCCGGGCTTGTTCTCGACGAGGACGGACACGCGTGTGGATCATCGCGACTCCACCGTCTCCTCGTCGGGGTACTCGACGAGGTCGAGCGCGGCGGCGCCGGCGGGGATCATCGGGAAGCAGTGCTCGCGCGGGTCGACGCGGCAGTCGACAACCGCGGTGCGGCCGCAGGCGAGCGCCTCGGCGAGCGCGCCCTCGAGCTCGTCCTCCGACTCGACCGTGAAGCCGGCCGCGCCGTAGGCGACCGCGAGGCCCGCGTAGTCGGGCACCTGGTGGGTGAGGTGGATCTGGGAGAAGCGCTCGTCGAAGAACATGTCCTGCCACTGTCGCACCATTCCCAGGTAGCCGTTGTTGACGATCACGACGACGATCGGCAATCCCTCGAGCACCGAGGTCGCGAGCTCCTGCTGGGTCATCTGGAAGCAGCCGTCGCCGTCGACGCAGACCACGGTCGCGTCGGGGCGGGCCGCCTTCGCGCCGACCGCGGCCGGGACGCCGTAGCCCATCGTGCCGAGGCCGCCCGAGGTGATGAACGTGCGCGGCTCGTCGCAGAGGAGGTACTGCATCGCCCACATCTGGTGCTGGCCGACGCCCGTCGTCCAGATCACGTCGTCGCGGCCGGCGGTCAGCGACTCCAGCGCCTCGAGCACGGCCTGCGGCTTCAGCAGGTCGCCGGGCTTCGTCTCGCCGTACTTGAGCGGGAACTGCGTCGCGCCACTCGGCGATCTGGCGCAGCCACGGCTCGGTGCGGCCCTCGACGCGGAGCTCGCGCATCTCGTCGGCGAGGTCGTGGAGCACCTGCTTGAGCGGGCCGACGACCGGGATGTCCGCGTGGCGCAGCTTCGAGATCTCGGCCGAGTCGATGTCGAGGTGGATCACCTTCGCGCCCGCGGCGAACGCGGAGAGCTTGCCGGTCACGCGGTCGTCGAAGCGCGAGCCGACCGCGACCAGCAGGTCGCACTTGTTCATCGCCCAGTTCGACCACTTGGGGCCGTGCATCCCGGGCCAGCCGAAGAACAGCTCGTGGGTCTCGGGGAACGCGCTCTTGCCCATGAGCGTCGTGATCACGGGCAGCCGGCCGGTCTCGGCCAGGTCGCGCAGCTCGTCGCAGGCGTCGGCGTTGAGCGTGCCGCCGCCGACGTAGAGCACGGGCTTCTCCGCCGCGGCCAGCGCCTTCGCCGCCTCCTTGATCTGCCTGGGATGGCCGCGCTTGGGCGGCTTCCAGCCGGGCAGGTCGACGTTGTCGGGGTAGCTGAACTCGAACTCGGCCTCCTGGATGTCGCGCGGCACGTCGACGAGCACGGGGCCGCAGCGGCCGGTGCGGGCGACGTGGAACGCGGCCTTCATCACGTGCGGGATCTCCTTCACGTCCTGGACGAGCCACGAGTGCTTGACGATCGGGATCGTGATCCCCGTGATGTCGCACTCCTGGAAGGCGTCGGTGCCGATCAGGTGGGAGCGCACCTGCCCGGTGACGCAGACGAGCGGGGTCGAGTCCATCCACGCGTCGGCGATCGGGGTGACGAGGTTCGTCGCGCCGGGGCCCGAGGTCGCGATCGCGACGCCGACGCGGCCGGACGCGCGCGCGTAGCCCTCGGCCATGTGGCCGGCGCCCTGCTCGTGGCGGGCGAGCACGTGGCGCACGGTGGTGCCCTTCGCCATCGCGTCGTACAGGGGCAGGATCGCCCCGCCGGGGATCCCGAACATCACCTCGACGCCCTCGGCCTCGAGGCAGCGCAGGATCGCGTCGGCGCCCGTCATTCGCTGTCCACTCATGCCACGACCTCCCTGCCGAACTCCGTGTCGGTGCGCGTGCGCGGCAGCCGCGCGAGCACCGCATCCATGAAACCACGTGTGTCGTGCGCGCCGGTGCCGACCATGTCGGGGGTGCGGGCGCCGTCGCGGAGCGCGCTCGCGACGCTCTCGGAGAGCGTCAGCCCCGCGGCCCGCTCGCCGAGCCCCTCCTCGAGCAGGAGCGAGGCGGCGAGCAGCATCCCGCTCGGGTTCGCGACGCCGAAGCCGGCGATCGCGGCGGCGGGGCCGTGGATCGACCGGAACACGCCCGGTCCCCGCTCGGCGATCTCGCCGACCGCGACGGCGCGGGTGTCGTCGCGCTCGAAGGTCGCCATCGCGTGCACCGCCTCCGCGAAGATCTGCTCGGTCAGCACGACGTCGAAGCCGCCGGTTTCTGCCGTGAGGTCGGGCAGCGCCTCGGCCAGGGTCAGGTGCGAGACCTCCATCCCTGGGTGCTGCTCCGCGATCTCCTCGACCAGGAACTGCCACGCGTGGCCGGAGCCGATCGAGGTGACGTGCGCGCGCCGCCCGCGCGCGAGCGCGAAGGCGCGCTCGACCGTCCAGCGGGAGAAGCGCTCGTCGAGCGGGCTCACGACAGCGAGATCGCCTCGCTGCGAGCGGATCCGCATCACCGTCGCGGAGAGCTCGAGCTCGGCGCGAACGCCCTGGAGCGCGGGCTCCCTGTCGCCCGCGACGAGGACGGCGTCGGCGCTGCGGCACGCCTCGCGCGTGACCGGCGGCAGCGGGTGGCCCCAGGCCGAGAGCGCCTGGCTGCCGAACGGGACGTGCACCTCGTGGAGCCGGAAGGTGTGGAGTCGCGAGACCTCGGCGAGCGCACGGCTGGTCTCGGCCATCAGCTCAGGGCCGACCCCGCCGCCCGCCAGGCAGGCGACCGTGTGCTCGTGACCGGTCATTGGTTCCTCGTGTTCGTCGATTCCACAGTGTGCTCCTGTTCTCGAGGCTCTTCGGTACGGAGACGCACTGCTCCTGCGTCTCGGTCGGTGTATGTGCCCTCAAGGCACGTGGTCGCATGCTCCCCCTAGTGGGGGAGAATGACCACAATCAGAAGCCCGATTACCGCAGCCGCGAGCGCGCCGGGAAGCGAAAGGGCGCGCGCGGTGGTGGTTGCAGCGGTCATCGGTGGACTCTGACTGTGCCTGCGGGGCGGATCTCTGTCAAGTTCCGTCGATTCCGGGCAGGAGCGGGGAGGAATCGACGCGCACGTTCACTCCGCGCAGCCCCTCGCTCCGGCGGGCGACCGGGATGCCCGGCCCGAGCACGACGATCGCGCCGGTGTCGAGCAGCGCCTCGATCTCGACCCGCTCGACGAGCTCGAGCGGCGCTGCTGCCGTCCCGTCGCCGTCGGCATCGACCAGAACGTGGAGCTGGACGCAGACGATCGGCCGAGCGGTGACGGGCCGCAGCTCGGTCGCGACGAGCTCGGCGAGCTCGGCCTGGGCCCTCGCGATCCCGACGTAGAGCGGAAGCTGCGGCGCCTCGGCGGCGGCGTGCGCTTGCCGGCGGAGGTCGGCATCGAGCTGTGGGCCGATTCCGAAGGTCACGACCACGCGCTCGCCGGCGAGGGTGTCGGCGAGGTCGGCGATCCGCTCGCGCAGATCGGCCAGCTGCTCGGCGGCCGTGCCGTCGACGGTCTCGCCGAGGGCGACGACGGTCGGCAACTACGCGAGCGGCTCGCGGGCGCGCGCGTCGACCGAGGCCATGTCGAGCGTCGCGCCGGTGACGTCCTTCAGCAGCTCCTCGGCCGTCACGCTCTGCCCGAGCGACCACAGCTCGCGCAGGAGGCCGCCCGCCTCGCGCTTCGAGAACCACTCGTCGCCGTAGCGCTCGCGCAGGTGGTCGCGGAGCTGGGCCTCGAAGGCCCACGAGCGCAGGTACGCGGAGACGTAGAAGCCCGAGTCGATGTCGGCGAGGTAGTCCGTGGGGCTCGGCTCGATCCTGAGCGCGCCGCCGAGAATCTCGACGTAGCGCGACCGCATCTCCGTCGCGTCGGCCGCTGCGTGGAACTCGAGCTCGTAGAGGAGCTTTGCCGAGTAGCGGCGCGCGATCCAGAGCAGCTGCACGGCGGAGTCCGCGGCGAGCCCGCGCGGATCGCCGAAGTCGAGGCGCCTGTTGAGCCAGGCGGGCTCGGAGGTGAGGTGCTCGAACAGCGCAGCCCAGCCCTCGGTGACCGCGTTGTCGCCGAGCCGCCGCTGCTCGACGGTCAGCTCCGCCGAGGTGTGGGCGAAGTGCTCGGTGTGGCCGGCCTCGTGGAACAGCGCGCGCCAGTCGTCGAAGCCGCCCATCGGCTTGATCACGAGCATCACCTTGCCGGGGACCTCGATCGGCGAGCAGAAGGCGCGCGGCGACTTCAGCTTCCGGTCCTCGAGGTCGAGGTGGACGTTCGCCTGCGAGCCGAGGTCGATTCCGAGCCCCGACAGCGTCGTCTCGAGCGCGGGGAGCATCTTCTCGGCCGGGAAGCCGGAGTCCCACTGGGTCGCGCGGAGCACCCGAGCGACGTCCCAGCGCTCCGCCTCCGCGAGCCCCACCCCGGCGGCCTTGCGGAACACCCTGTCGGCGGCGGTCTCGAACAGCTCCTGGGTGTCGGCGAGCAGCGTGCGGCACTGGGCCGCGAGCCCGTCGAGGTCGAGTCCGAAGCGCCGGTAGAGGTCGAGGTAGCTGTCCGCGCCGAGCGAGCGCACGCCTTCCTGGGTGCGCGTGTAGCCCTCGAGGTAGATCGGGGTGAGGTGCTCCTCGCTCACCTCGTTCCGCGCGAGCTCGAGGCGCTCCCGCTTCGCGCGGTCGGGCTCGTTCGAGATCCGCGCGCGCAGGTCTCGGAAGCCGATCTCCTCGCCGTCCACCTTGACCTTGAGCGTCGCCTCGAGCCCGCCGATCTGCTCCTCCTGCGCCTTCGTGAGGTTGCCGAGGTAGCCCTCGCAGGCGAAGCGCCAGAGCTCGCGGACTCCGTGGTCGCCGTCGACGGAGGCGCCGATCGCCTGGGCCTGCTCGAGCGTCGTCAGGTCGGCGAACTCCTCGTAGATCGGCTGGAGGTCGAACGACTCCTTCAGGCCTGCGTAGTGGTCGTAGAACTCCTGGTCGAGCGTGGCGATGAACCGGTCGGAGCGGTCGCGGAAGGCGTCGAGCTCCTGAGGGCTGAGCGTGGCGGTCGGCACGGCGCCTAGGATAGACGCATGCGCGACTTCACCGTCACGACCGAGCGCCGCACCCAGCTCGTCGACGTCACAGAGCAGGTGCGCAAGGCACTCGACGGTGAGCTCGACGGCGCCGCGGCCGTGCTCGTCTACGTGCCGCACACCACGGCGGGCGTGACGATCAACGAGCACGCGGACCCGATGGTGGCGCGCGACTTCGAGGCGGCGATGGAGCGGATGGTCGGCGACGACTGGGGCTGGCTCCACATCGAGGAGGGCGAGGAGAACGCGCCGTCGCACATCCGGGCCTCGCTGATGAGCCCGCAGGTGCTCGTGCCGGTCCGCGACGGCAAGCTCGCGCTCGGCACGTGGCAGGGGATCTTCTTCTGCGAGTTCGACGGGCCTCGCACGCGCACGGTCCTGGTCACACCCCTCGCGTAGCTAGTCTGGCCGGGTGCCCGCGCCCGTCACCCGAGACCAGGAGCTCGACCTCCGCATCGACTCGCTCGCCTTCGGCGGCAACGGCGTCGCGCGTCTCGACGGCTACGTCGTCTTCGTCCGCCGCGGCCTGCCCGGCGACCGCGTTCGCGCGCGGGTCACGAAGGTGAAGCGCAGCCACGCGGAGGCGCTCGCCCTCGAGGTGCTCGAGCCCGGCCCGCAGCGGGTCGAGGCGCCGTGCCCGCACTTCGGCGCCTGCGGCGGCTGCCGCTTCCAGGACTTCGCGTACGAGGCGCAGCTCGAGTCGAAGCAGGCGCAGATCGTGGACTCGCTCCGCCGGCTCGGCGGGATCGCGGAGCCGCCGGTCGGCCCGATCGTCCCGGCGGCGTCGGTCTACGGCTACCGCAACAAGCTCGAGTACTCGTTCACGCAGACCGAGGCGGGGCCGGCGCTCGGCTTCCATGCCGCCGGGCGCTGGGACGAGGTGCTCCCGATCGAGGTCTGCCTGCTCACGACCGACACCGGCAACGCGATCCGCGACGCCGTCCAGGCCTGGGCCCGCGAGGAGGGTCTCCCTGCGTACGACCAGGCGGAGAACACCGGCTACCTGCGCCACCTCGTCGTCCGCGAGGGCCGCAACACCGGGCAGGCGCTCGTCCAGCTCGTCACCGCGGAGGGCGAGCGTTTCGACCGCGACTACCTGATCGAGACGCTCCGGAGGATCCCGGAGGTCAAGTCGATCCACTGGGCCGTCAACGACACGCCTGCCGAGGTCACGAACCTGCCCTCGCTCCTGCTCTGGGGCGAGGAGGCGATCGAGGAGGAGATCCTCGGCCTCCGCTTCCGCGTCCGCCCGAACGCGTTCCTGCAGACGAACACCGAGATGGCCGAGACGCTGTACCGGCTCGCGATCGAGGCGGCCGGGCTGACCGGCACGGAGACGGTCTACGACCTGTACTGCGGTACCGGCACGATGGCCCTCGCGATGGCCGCGCACGCGCTCTCCGTGTGGGGGGTCGAGATCTCGGAGGAGTCGGTCGCCTGCGCGCTCGAGAACGCGGAGCTGAACGGGATCTCGAACGCCGCCTTCTTCGCCGGCAACGTCGGCCAGTCGCTCGAGGAGCTGCGCAGCCGGGCGGGTGAGCCGGACGTCGTCGTCGTCGACCCGCCGCGCGCCGGGCTCGCGGGGAAGGCGCTGAAGCGGGTGGGGGAGACCGGCGCGCCGCGGCTCGTCTACGTCTCGTGCAACCCGACGACGCTCGCGGGCGACCTCAAGGTGCTGCTCGGGGAGTACGGGTACGCGCTCCAGCACGTGACTCCGGTGGACATGTTTCCGCACACGCCGCACGTCGAGAGCGTCTCGCTCCTGACCCGGTGAGGGTGCTCGACGGCCACAACGACGCGCTGCTCGCGCTGCGGCGCGCCGGTGCCGGGCCCGAGGGCTTCCTCGGCGGCGGCGTCACCGAGCACCTCGACCTGCCGCGCGCCCGCGCGGGCGGCTTCGCCGGCGGGTTCTTCGCGGTGTACGTCCCCGGCGAGGCGGCGCTCGAGGAGCTCGTCGTCGAGCGGCCCGGCGGCTGGGAGATCCCGCCGATGCCGGCGCTCGACCCGGACTACGCGTACCGCTTCGCCGAGGAGCAGATCGAGCTGCTGTTCGCGATCGAGGCCTCCTCCGGCGGCGCCGTGCGCGTCGTGCGGACCGCGGCCGAGCTCGCCGAGTGCGTCGAGGGCGAGGCGGTCGGCGCGATCCTCCACCTCGAGGGCGCCGAGCCGCTCGACCCGGAGCTCCGCCGGCTCGAGCCGCTCCACGAGCGAGGCCTGCGCTCGGTCGGCCCCGTCTGGAGCCGCCCGAACGCCTTCGCCGAAGGAGTCCCGTTCCGGATCCCGTCCTCGCCCGACACCGGCCCGGGCCTCACCGCCGCCGGCCGGGAGCTCGTCCGCGCCTGCAACCGCCTGCGGATCGTGGTCGACCTCTCCCACCTCAACGAGCGCGGCTTCCGCGAGGTGGCCGGCCTCACCGACGCGCCGCTCGTCGTCACCCATGCGGGCGCCCACGCCGTCTGCCCGCACTCGCGCAACCTCGTCGACGGCCAGCTCGACCTGATCCGCGACTCCGGCGGCGTCGTCGGCGTCGTCTTCGACGTGCCGATGACGAGCCCCGACGGCGGCCGCGATCCCGCGACCCCGCTCGACGTGCTCGTCCGCCACGTCGACCACCTCGCGGAGCGGATGGGGATCGAGCACGTCGCGCTCGGCTCCGACTTCGACGGCGCGATGATGCCGACCGAGCTCGGCGACGCCGCCGGGCTCCCGCGCCTGCTCGACGCGCTGCGAGCCGCGGGCTACGGCGAGGCCGACCTGGCCGCGATCGCGCACGGCAACTGGCTCAGGGTGCTGCGTGCGACCTGGGGCGCATGAGATGATCGTCCTCAGCATGGCGACAGTGACGAAGAAGAGCTGGGGAACGGCCCCGTTCTGGGTCGACCTCGTGGCGGTGATCACGCTCTGCAAGGCCTCCTTCCTGCTGTTCTTCGGCCTGATCGGGATCCTGGCTCAGAACTCCGTGAGCGACCCGTGGGGCGAGGGGCTGATCGCGATCGGAGTCGTGTTCGCGGTGCTCGGCTGGCTCCTCCCGCGCGGCATCAGGATCGTCCGCCTCCTGCTCGGGCTCGTCGCGGTCGTCTCCGGGATCCTTGCGATCGTCTGGGCGTTCAACGCTCCGCGGTCGGCGCTGATCGAGGCCCTCGTGATGCTCGGCTTCGCGGTGGTCGTGCTCGTGCTGCTCTACGTGCCCGAGCGCGTCAAGGCGTACTTCCGGAAGACCTAGCCTTCCGGATCGCGCGCCAGAGCAGGTCGGCGTTCGTCGCCAGGAACGCGAGGGCGAGCAGCGGCAGCGCCGGCAGGCCGCCCAGCTTGAACGCCGCGGGCAGGAACGAGAGGCCGCCCCGGCTCAGCCACTCCGCCAGCGCGATCGTCGCGCCGAACGAGAGCACCATCGTGAGCCACGTCAGCCGCGTGCGCAGCCCGAAGCGGGGGCACGAGGCGAGGAAGAGCGCGAAGAAGAACACGTCGGGGAGACCGAGGCGCGCCGCGCCGGGAAGCCCCGGCACCGGGAACGCGATCGACAGGGTCGTGAAGACATGCGGGTTCTTGCTCACGATCTGGTGGGTCGGGCCGCGCCACACCGAGTAGGCGTCCACGAGCGCGATCGCCGAGCCGATCAGCACGAGCCACCAGACCTCCTCGATGAACGTCGCGCCGAAGAAGCCGAGCGCGGTCATCGCGGCGAGCTTGAGGAAGTTCCCCTCGAGCCCGCCGCCGATCGACTGGACGAGGAGCGCGGCGAGCAGGAGGGCCACGCCCGCCGTCAGCAGCTGCCACCAGGCCCTGTCCCAGAACGGGAGCAGGAAGTAGACGAGCCCGAAGACGGCGGGGAAGACGAGAAACGCGAGCCAGGCGACGTTCCACCAGAGCGAGAACGCCGGCAGCGACTCGTGCCAGGTGTAGTAGGCGAGGACGACGACGAGCAGCGCGACGGGCGCTGCAAGCCGCCTCAGTAGGGGGGAAGCTCCG
>CAVUZM010000015.1:0-149114 GCA_963746005.1 uncultured Actinomycetes bacterium
GTCGCCGGACGGCGGCCCGGAGATCGCGGGCACGAACCCGCTCGCACTCGCGGTGCCGAGCTCCGACGGGCGGCCGCTCGTCGCAGACGTCTCGATGGGGAAGGTCACCCACGGCGACGTGCTGCGCGGGGCCGCGCGCGCCGAGGATCTCGTCCCGTTCGGCGGTGAGCAGGCGCACAAGGCGTTCGCGCTCGCGGTCGGGCTGCAGGCGGTCGTGGACGCGCTCGCCGCGCGGGGAGAGCTACGGCGCCGTGCTGCTCGTCGCGCGGCCGGAGGCCGATCCGGTGCCGGCGCTGCGCGCCACCGGCGTGCGCCTACCCGGTGATCGCTGAGACCTCGGCCCTGATCGGCTCGAGGTCAGCGTCGCCGTCCGACCACTTGCGCACGCGCTCGGGATCGAGCTCGAACGCGCGCCGGAGCGCGTCGAGCGCGCCGTCGCGGTTGCCCGCGCGCACCCGGAAGCACGCGAGGTTGTAGTACGCCGCCGGGTCGTCGGGGTGACCGTCCACCCACTCCTCGACCAGTCGCACGGCCTCGTCGGGCGGCAGGTGGTTCGCCCGGAACCCGACCTCCCAGCCCGACGGCGTGAACGCCTCGCCCGGCTTGCCGCCGACCGCGAGCACGGTCGTCCCCGGCTCGAGCGAGACCGCCGAGCGCCTGACCGTCGGCTCGGGCAGGTGGACGATCGTGCCGGTCGGCGCGTCGACCTCTTCGCCGTCGAGGGTGAAGGTGGCGTGGCCCGCGATCACGACGTAGATCTCCTCGTGGCCGAGGCTCTCCTCGGTGTGCTCCTCCACGACCTCGCCGCCGATCTCGGCCGCGGTGTACGCGTTGACCCCGAACGCCTCGATCCCGAGCCTGCTCCTGATCGGGTGCCAGAGGAGGCCGCGCTCGCCGACCGGGAAGCTCTCGAGCTCGGACAGGTTGACGACGTTCCAGCTCACGCGGTCAGCTCCCGCAGCCGCTCGAGCACGACCGGGTCGATCGCGTCCTCGCCGTCGACGCGGTCCTCGAGGTTCTCGACCCCGGCCCAGTCGGCGAGGCGCTCGTAGCCGAGCGAGGCGAGCCGCGACTGCACCTCGGCGGCGAGCTCGCCCTCGACCGGCAGCCACTCGTCGCGCGGGGTCGACCCGAAGAGCGCCTGGTGCGCCCTGTAGAGGCTCTGCAGCTCGTCGATCGGGCGGTCGGCGTCGTCCACCCGCAGGTCGACGAGGAGATCGGACAGGGCGCCGTACCCCCGTCCTTCTGGACGACGAGCACCGCGGCGGACTGCTGTCCGCGGCGGTCTCCGCCGGCGGCCTGCGCCGTGACGAGACAGGCGAGCAGCCGCTCGGCGAGCGGGATGTGCGTCGTCGTCGCCTCGAACGTCTCGGCGAGCGCGTCCACGGTCGCCGACGAGACGAGGATGTTCCCCTGCGCCGCGAAGCACGGGCCGGTGCGCCCGCCGGCCCAGTCGTTGCATTGCGAGCCGGTGAAGCTCGCGGCGCGGCCGTGCGCGTCGACGACTCCGAGCTGGCGCGTCTCACAGGCCCCGTCGGCCTCCGTCAGGCGCGCGACCACTTCCTCCGCCGCGAGCCCCCGCGCCAGGAGCTCGAGCCCGTCCGGCCCGTAGCGGGGATTGGCCCACGCCTGGGTCGCGATCGCGCCCACCCCCGGCGCGGCCCAGGGCACGATCGAGCCCACCGCCAGGAACTTCGACTGCACCGCCACGCCCCACTGCCCGGCGGCGAGGTCGCAAGCCGCGATCGAGTACGTCGCCACAACCGGGCTACCCATATGTCAGCCCGGTCAGATCGAGGTCGAGCAGCTCCTCCGAGCCCACCGGGACGAGGACCGCCGCGACCTCGGGCCGCGAGAGCGCGCGGCGCACCGCCTCGGCGCTCGACGCTCTCACGACGACGGGGACTCCGGCCGCGTGGGCCTCCTTCAGCGCCGCCTCGTCGTCCACGGAGTCCAGTACGAGCGCGTCCTCGAGCGGCACGGCCGGGTCGCCCTCGACGGCGAGCTCGGGCACGCGCAGCCCCCGGTCGCCGAACCAGCGCTGTCTCACAGCTCGACGCTGCCGCCGGGCTCGATCTCGGCGACCTCGACTCCCGGCGCGAGCTTCTTCAGCTCGGCCGGGGTGCCGTGGAGGAGCGGAAAGGTGCCCCAGTGGCAGGGGACGCAGCGCTTCACGCCGAGCAGCTCGAGCGCGACGGCCGCCTCGCTGCGGGCCCATCGTGAAGTGGTCGCCGATCGGAAGCACCGCGATGTCCGGGGCATAGATCCGCCCGATCAGCTGCATGTCCATGAACGCGTTCGTGTCGCCCGCGAAGTAGACCGTGGTGCCGTCCTCGAGCTCGATCACGAGGCCGGCCGGCTCGCCGAGGTAGGTGCCGTCGTCTGCGCTCGAAGAGTGGTTCGCATCGGTGAGAGTGATCCTGATCCCGTCCACGTTCACCGTGCCGCCCTTGTTGGGCGCCAGCGACATGTTGTCGTCGAGGCCCTGTCCCGAGAGCCAGCCGCGGAGCTCCACGAGCGCGACGACGGGGCACGAGAACTTCTCGTAGAGCGCGACCGTCTCGCCGACGTGGTCGCCGTGGCCGTGCGTGAGCGCGATCAGGTCGACGCGCTCGGGCTCCCGCTCGCTCTCGGGCACGGTCGGCCCGGAGAGCCAGGGGTCGATGTAGATCCGCTTGCCGCCCGGCGAGTCGAGCCTGAAGGCTGCGTGGCCGAGCCAGGTGAGTGTTCCGGACATACGGGGAATCTAACGGAGGAGAGCGCCGCCGGGCCACGAAAAGTGCGGCGGATGCTTCGCCGTCTCCTGCCGCTCGGCCCTGTCCTCCTCGTTGCTCTCGCCGACGGCGCAGGGGCCCATCGGCTCGCCTTCTACCTCCTCCTGCTCGCGGTGCCCGCGGCGGTCGCCGCCTCGCTCACCTGTTTCGGCGAGGCGATCGAGGGCGGCACCGAGGAGGGACTGCAGGCGCTGCTCGCCGCGCTCGTGCTGCTGCTCGTCGTCGCGGGCGCCGCGGCGCGAGCGCCGTACGTGACGCAGGGCGCCCTGCCGACCTCCGCCGTGTCCGCTCTGGTGGCGATTCTGGTGCTGCTCGGGATCCAGTTCCTCGCCGGTCTACCCGCGCTGGTCACCGCTCGGCGCGTCCCCGAGTCGGCCTGACCGTCGTCGTCGCCACCCAGCGTCTGCCCGACGCGACCCGGGCCGAGCTCGAGCGGCTGTTCGAGTTCCGCGAGGGCGACGTGGCGGGCGCGGACGGGATCGTGGCGACGCCGATCGACCCGGTCGGCGATGCGCTGTTCGACGCGGCCGGGCCGCAGCTCAAAGTCGTGGCGAACTTCGCGGTCGGAACCGACAACATCGACTTCGAGGCCGCACGCGCGCGCGGAATCGTGATCACCAACACGCCCGACGTCCTCACGGCTGCGACCGCCGAGCTCGCGATCGGGCTCCTGCTCGCGCTCCGGCGCCGGATCGCCGAGGGCGACCGCTTCCTGCGCCGGCGAGAGCAATGGGGCTGGTCGACGAGCTTCATGCTCGGGACCGGCCTCCAGGGGCTGACGCTCGGCGTGGTCGGCTACGGGCGGATCGGCCGGGAAGTGGGCCGGCTCGCCGAGGCGTTCGGGATGACGGTGCTGCCGATGCGCGAGCTGGATCGGATCGGCGAGGTGGACGTCCTCACGCTCCACTGCCCGCTCAAGCCCGAGACCCGCCACCTGATCGACGCCGCCGCGCTCGCGCGGATGAAGCCGACGGCGGTGCTCGTCAACACGGCCCGCGGCCCGGTCGTGGACGAGTCGGCGCTCGTCGAGGCCCTGCAGCGCGGCACGATCGCGGGCGCCGCGCTCGACGTCTACGAGCGAGAGCCGGAGGTGACCGAGGCGCTCCTCTCGATGGAGAACGTCGTCCTCACCCCGCACCTCGGCAGCGCGACGGACGCGACGCGCGACGGGATGGGCCGGCTCTGCGTCGAGGCGCTCCGCGCGGTGCTGCTCGAGGGCCGCGGACCCGGCGAACCGCGTCGGCTAGACAAGGGATACTCCCCGCTCACAAGTGAGCGCGACTGCTGCCACTGCGACGATCGACGAGGCAGAGTCGGCTGCACAGAGCCCGTCGCGGCTCGCGTGGCGGCGGCTGCGGCGCGACCGCGCAGCACTCGTCTCGGCCGGCTTCCTCGTCTTCCTCGTCTTCGCCGTCTTCGCGGGGGCGCCGCTGCTGGGAAAGATCGTCGGTCACGGCCCGAACGACCTCTTTCCCTACGCCGTCAGCATCGCGCTGAAGCCCGTCGGCCCGTGGTCGTCGGTGCCCGACACCTCGATGGTGCCGGACATCGACCCGAAGACGTTCAAGCAGACGCCGCCGCCCGCGGGCACGGGCAAGACGCTGCTCGTACTCGGAGCCGACGGCCCGCTCGGCCGTGACGAGCTCCAGCGGCTTCTCTACGGCGGCCGGGTGTCGCTCACCGTCGCCGTCGGCGCGACGCTGCTCGCTCTCCTGATCGGCACGACGCTCGGCACCCTCGCCGCGTTCTTCGGCGGCTGGGTCGACTCCGTCGTCTCGCGCTTCACCGATCTCGTGATGGCCTTTCCCGGTCCTGCTGCTCGCGATCGTGCTCGGCAGCACGGTCTCGGGGAAGGTCAGCGACGTCACGCTAGGCGGCGCCCTCAACAAGGGCGTGCTCTCGCTGATCCTGCTGATCGGCCTCTTCACCTGGTTCTACCCGGCCCGCATCGTGCGTTCGCTGATCCTCTCGCTGCGCCGGCGCGAGTTCGTCGAGGCGGCGGAGATGATCGGCGCCAGCGACGCGAAGATCATGCGGACGCACCTGTTCCCGCACGTGATCCCCGCGCTCGCGGTCTGGGCGACGCTCGCCGTCGCGACGAACATCATGCTCGAGGCGGGGATCACGTTCCTCGGCTTCGGGATCAAGCTGCCGACGACGAGCTGGGGCTCGATGCTCGCCGCCACGTGGGGCACGGTGCTGGCGCCGCTGCCGTACAACGCGAGCTCGTTCTCGCCGTGGCTGACCGTCATCCCGAGCGTGGCGATCTTCTTCACCGTGCTCTCGCTGACGCTGCTGGGCGAGGGACTGCGCGAGGCGTTCGACCCGAGGGGCGTTCGATGATCACGTTCGGGTATGCGCTCCGCCGCCTCGGCGCGTCGGTGCTGATGCTGCTCGTCCTGACGCTGCTCACGTTCGCGCTCTACCGCGCGATCCCGGCGAACCCGGCCGGCTTCCTCGTCGACCTGTCGCCGGGGCACGTTCCCAAGCCCGGCGGAGATCGCCCGCGCGAAAAAGGCGCTGGGCGTCGACAAGCCGCTCTGGGAGCAGTACGGCCTCTACCTCTGGCGGGTGGCGCACGGCGACCTCGGGATCGCGTTCGAGGGGACGAGGGCGGTTCCGCTCTCGAACGAGCGCACCGGGCAGGCGGTAGGCCCGGCGGTGGTGCACGCGGCGATGGTGACCGGCTCGGTCGTGCTCGGAGGAGCGTTGTTCGCGCTGCTCCTCTCGATCCCGCTCGGCGCGATCGCCGCGTCGCGGCCGCGCTCGCTGACCGACCGCACGATCCTCGTCGTCACGCTGGTCGGGATCTGCACGCACCCGCTCGTCGTGGCGCTGCTGCTGCAGCAGTTTCCGGGGCGAAGCTGGGGGCTCGCGCCGCCCGGCAACTACTGCCCGTTCTTCGGCACCTCGCAGCCCGGGCCGTTCGACTTCTCCGCGGTGACCCGTGCGTCGAGCTGCGGCGGCCCGACGGCCTGGGCCTCGCACCTGATCCTGCCGTGGATCACCTTCGCGCTCTTCTTCCTCGCGATCTACACGAGGCTCGTGCGCGTGCGGATGATCGAGGTGATGGACGAGCCGTTCATCCGCACGGCAGCGGCCAAGGGCGCGTCGCGCTCGCGCGTCGTGCGCCACCACGCGCTCCGCAACGCGATGAGCCCCGTCCTGACGCTCGTCGGCATGGACGTCGGCCTCGCGCTCGGGATCGCGCTCTACATCGAGTCCGTCTACCGCCTCCCCGGGCTCGGCCTCACGACCCTGGGCGCACTCAGCGGCGGCGCCGGCTACGACCTGCCGATGATCCTCGGCGTCGTCCTGGTGATCGGCGTCGTGATCGTCGTCGTCGAACTTCGCGATCGACCTCACCGTCCTCTGGATGGATCCCCGAGCGGCTCAGGCCGGCACGCGCCGCTCGGCCGTCGGACGCATCGCCTAGTACGGCAGCGCGGCGACCGCCTTCTGGCACAGGTCGAGCAGCGGCTGCACGAAGACGAACGTGGCGACGGTGATCACGACGCACGAGCCCGCCACGACCTGGAGCAGCAGCTCGCGGGGCGGTGAGCCGCCGACGGCGGCGAGCTGCAGCTCCTCGCTCGGGCGCATGTACATCGCGCGCACGACGCCGAGGTAGTAGTAGAGGCTCAGCGCGGTCGCCAGCACGCCGACCACGGTCAGCCACCACCAGCCGTGCTCGTCGGCCGCCGAGAAGACGAGGAACTTGCCCATGAAGCCGCCGGTGAGCGGGAAGCCGGCGAAGCCCAGCATGAACGTCGCCATCGAGGCGCCGAGGAGCGGCCGCTCCCAGCCGAAGCCGGAGAGGTTGTCCAGCGTGACCGCGGTGTTGAGCTCGCGCTCGCGCGCCGCAACGACCGCGAACGCGCCGAGCGACATCGCGCCGTACGGGATCAGGTAGTAGAGCACCGCCTCGGCGCCGAGCTTGTTCGCCGAGGCGACGCCGATCAGCATGAAGCCCGCCTGCGAGATCGAGGAGTACGCGAGCAGCCGCTTGATGTTGGTCTGGGCGAGCGCGGCGAAGTTCCCGACGGCGAGCGAGGCGCAGACGAGCACCGCCACGGTGACCGTCCAGAGGTGCTCCTCGGCCGGAAACGCCGTGATCAGCACGCGCAGCATCACGGCGAGCGCCGCGGTCTTCGTCGCCGCGGACATGAAGCCGGTCACCGGCGTCGGCGCGCCCTCGTACACGTCCGGCGTCCACATGTGGAACGGCGCGGCCGACGTCTTGAAGCCGAAGCCGACGAGCAGCATCGCGAGCCCGGCGACGAGCAGCGCGTCGCCGCTCAGGTGCTGCGTCGCGGTCACGGTCGCGATCCGCTCGAAGTCGATCGTGCCCGTCGCGCCGTAGACGAGCGCCGAGCCGAAGAGCAGGATCGCCGAGCCGAAGCTGCCGACGACGAGGTACTTGAGCCCCGCCTCGAGCGAGCGCTCCCGGTCGCCGTCGATCGCGCAGAGGATGTAGAGGGCGATCGAGAACCACTCGAGCCCGAGGAAGAGCGTCATCAGGTTGTCGGCGAAGCCGAGGAAGATCATCCCGCCGCCGGCCGCGGCCAGGAGCGCGTAGTACTCGCCGCTGTGCTCGCGGATCCGCTCGCCGTAGGAGAGGCCGACCGCGAGGAGGCCCGCCGCGGCGACGATCAGCCCGGCGAGCGCGCCGAAGCGGTCGCGCCGCATCGCGCCGTCGACGATCGTCTGGCCGTGCGGGCTCTGGGCGAAGAGGACAGCGTCGAACGCGAAGGAGGCGACGAAGCCGGCCGCGGCGACCGCCGCGCCGAACGGGGTGCGCCAGGAGCGCGGAACCAGCACGGCGCCGAGCAGCGCGACCGCAGCGGCCACGAGCAGCGCGAGCTCGGGCGAGAGCGCGAACCAGTCGACGTGCGGGCCGTGGATCATTTCGCGGCCACCTTGAAGACCTGCTGGCAGGAGCCCTCGATCCCGACGGCCGTCTTCTTCGTCACGCAGTTCATCGGGAGGCTGCCCGACGGCAACTGCGGAGCGCCGTGAGCGCGGCCGGTCGGCTTGCCGTTGCCGCCGAACGCGTGTCCGCTGATCGCCGCGGGCCAGAACGAGAGCGCGATCAGGCAGCCGACGAGCGGGACGACGATGCCGAGCTCCGCCGGCCGGAGGTCCAGGGCGGCATCGGACACCGCGCTGCCGGGCTCGCGGTGCAGCACGGCCGAGATCAGGCGCAGCGCGTACATCGCCGCGAGCACCATCGCGAGGGCGCCGAGCGCGCCGTAGGCCCAGCCCTGCTGGAAGACGCCCGCGAGCACGAGGAACTCACCCGCGAAGTTCGTCGAGAACGGCACCGCCAGCGTGAGCACCCCGCCCGCGATCAGCATCGTCGCGAGCAGCGGCCGCCCGCGCGCCATCCCGCCGAGCCGGTCGAACTCGCCGGTCGACGTGCGCCGCTCCACCATCGCGGCGAGCAGGAACAGCGCCGCCGAGACGAGCCCGTGGTTGACCGACTGGAGGATCGCGCCGTCGAAGCCGAGGTCGTTCGCCGCGAAGAGGCCGAGCGTGATCAGCCCCATCTGGGCGAGGCTCGAGTAGGCGATCACCCCGCGCACGTCGGGCGCGCGGAAGGCGAGCAGCGAGCCGTACAGGAGCCCGATCGTCGCCAGCACGAGGATCGGCACGCGGAAGTCGTGCACCGGCCCCGGGAACTTCGCGATCACGATCCGCAGGAAGCCGTAGACCGCGGTCTTCGAGACGACGCCCGAGAGCACCGCGGCGACCTCGGGCGGCGCCTTGCGGTAGGCGTCGGGCAGCCAGCCGTGCAGCGGGAAGAGCGGCGCCTTGATCGCGAAGGCGACCGCGAACCCGAGGAAGATCCAGGTGTTGTTGCTCGGCTGGATCTTGTTGAGGTCGAACGTCCCCTCGTCCAGGCCGTACACGATCAGCGCGGCCAGCATCAGCAGCGAGCCGACCATCGTGTAGATCACGAGCTTGATCGTCGCCGCGCGCCGGCCCGGCCCGCCCCAGACGCCGACCAGCACGTAGAGCGGGATCAGCATCATCTCGAAGAAGGCGTAGAAGAGCAGCAGGTCCTGCGAGGAGAAGACGCCGATCACCGCGCCGGTGAGGAAGAGCATCAGCCCGAAGTACGCGCGCGCCCGCTCGCGCCCGGCCCAGAAGGCGTAGGCGACCGCGGCGGCCATCACGATCACCGAGAGCCCCGCGAGCCAGAGCGAGAAGGCGTAGAGCCCGACCGAGTACGAGACGCCGAGGCTCGAGATCCAGTCGGTCTGCTGCGCGAACTGGAGCTTCGCGCTGCCGAAGTCGAACCGGAGCAGCGCGTCGATCCAGAGCCCGACCTCGACGAGGCTGACGAGCAGCGCGAACGAGCCGGCCGCGTAGCGCGAGAGCGGCAGGATCCAGATCGCGAGCGCGGCCGCGATCGGGAGCCAGATGAGGACGGTCGTGAGCATCTAGCGGACCGCCACGAAGACGACGAGGAGGACGGCGAGGCTCGCCGCGATCGCGAACACGTAGGTGCGGAGGAGGCCGGTCTGGAGCCGGGCGGTCCAGCCGGGCGGCGTCGCGGGTGCCGACCACGACCTCCGCGATCGAGCCGTCGATGACCGGCTCCTCGAACCCGCGCCGGAGCGTCTTCGCGACCCACACCGCGGGGCGGTAGAAGATCGCGTCGTACAGCTCGTCGAAGTAGAACTTCTGCTCGAGCACCTCGGAGGCGCGCGGGCGCGCGGAAGCGGTGCGAGCCGTAGATCAGCCAGGCGATCAGGATCCCGGTCGCGCCCATCGTGACCCCGATCAGCAGCGTGCCGATCTCCTGCGCGTTCGTGGGCACGACGAGCGGCGGCGCGACGGGCTCGAGCCACTTCGAGACCGGCTCCCAGAACGGCGGGAACTGGATGAAGCCGGCGATCGTGGCGAGCACGGCGAGCACGCCCACCGTCCAGCGCATCGAGATCGGCCCCTCGCCGTGGTCGGTGTGGAGGTGCTCGCGCACGTACGCGCTCGGCTCGCCGAGGAAGACGCGGAAGATGAGGCGGAAGGTGTAGATCCCGGTCAGGAGCGCGCCCGCGAGCCCGGCGACCCAGAGCGTGTAGCCGAACCAGCCGCCGCGCGCGAGCGCCGAGGCGATGATCGGGTCCTTCGAGAAGAAGCCCGAGAACGGCGGGATCCCGCTGAGCGCGAGCCCGCCCGCGAGGAACGCGAGGAAGGTGAACGGCATCAGCTTCCGCAGGCCGCCCATCTTGCGGATGTCCTGCTCGCCGCCGAGGGCGTGGATCAGGATCCCGGCCGCGAGGAAGAGACACGCCTTGAAGAAGGCGTGCATCATCAGGTGGAAGATCGCGTCCGCGTACGCGCCGAGCCCCGCGCCGAGGAACATGTAGCCGATCTGGGACATCGTCGAGTACGCGATCACGCGCTTGATGTCGACCTGGACGAGCGCGATCAGCCCGGCCATCACCAGGGTGACGGTGCCGAGCGCGGCGGCGAGGTTCTGGACGTGCGGCGCCGCCTGGAAGGCCGCGTTGCAGCGGACGATCAGGTAGACGCCCGCGGTGACCATCGTGGCCGCGTGGATCAGGGCGCTGACCGGGGTCGGGCCCTCCATCGCGTCGGGAAGCCACGTCTGGAGCGGCAGCTGCGCCGACTTGGCGACGGCGCCGCCGAGCAGCCCGAGCGCGACGATGTTCAGGACCCAGCGGTTCCCGGCAGGGTGGCCGAGCGCCGAGAACGAGAGCGAGCCGGTGTACTTGATCAGCAGGAAGAACGCGATCGCCATCGTCGCGTCGCCGACCGCGTTCATCACGAAGGCCTTCTTGGCGGCCGCGACCGCGCTCGCCTTCCGGTGGTAGAAGCCGATCAGCAGGTACGAGGAGAGGCCGACCATCCCCCAGCCGCCGAGCAGCAGGATCAGGTTGCCGCCCTCGACGAGCAAGAGCATCGAGAAGACGAACAGCGCCATGTAGGCGAAGTACCGCCGCTCCTCGTCCTCGCCCTCCATGTAGCCGAGCGAGTAGGCGATGATCAGCGAGCCGACGCCGGTGACGATCAGCATCATCAGCATCGAGAGCTGGTCGACGAGGATCGAGAAGCCGGAGTGG
Organism: uncultured Actinomycetes bacterium; assembly: GCA_963746005.1. Lineage (GTDB taxonomy): Bacteria > Actinomycetota > Thermoleophilia > Gaiellales > Gaiellaceae > CAVQZA01. The sequence goes on from CAVUZM010000015.1 coordinate 10,868, forward strand.
TACGAGCCGGCCTGGATCCAGGTGTAGGCGGTCGAGAGCTGGCTGCGCGAGTCGGGGCTCTTGCCGAGCGCGATCACGAACGCGACGACGGCGGCGACGAAGGCGATCATCGTCGAGGCGGTCGCGATGTAGCCGGCGGTGCGGCGGCCGATCCGGGTGCCGGCGAGCGTGATCGCGAATGCGCCGGCGAGCGGCGCGAACAGGGTGATCCAGCCGGCGAAGGTCATCCGCGGAGGATCGACAGCTTGTCGACGTCGAGGGTCAGCTTCTTGCGCGCCATCGCCACGATCAGCCCGAGGCCGACGACGACCTCGGCCGCGGCGACGGCCATCACGGCGAGCGCGAAGATCTGCCCGTCGAGGTTGCCGGCGTGGCGGGCGAACGAGATCAGCGCGAGGTTGGCCCCGTTCAGCATCAGCTCGAGCGAGAGCAGGACGATCAGCGGGCTGCGCCGGATCAGCACGCCGAGCATCCCCGTCGCGAACAGGAACGCGGCGAGCGCCAGGTACCAGACGATCCCGGGGCCGCTCACGGCCTGTCCGATCCCCACTGCGTCCCGGCGCGCGCGTGGTGGCCGAGGATCACGCCGCCGACCGCCGCCACGAGCAGCACGACCGAGGTGATCTCGAAGGCGAGCAGGTGGTCGGTGAGGAAGGCCTGGCCGATCTCGGCCGGGCTCCCGAACGAGCTCGGCACCTTCGCCGACGACGAGAGGGTGCCTCCCGCCGCGAGCCCGATCACGACGATCACCTCGACGAGCAGCGCCGCCGCCGCGCCGACGGCCGCGACCGACTGGACGCTCGGCCCGCTCGCCCACGGTGCGTCGGCCCGGCCGCCCAGGTAGGCGATCACGAACAGGAACATCACCATCACCGCGCCCGCGTACACGAGCACCTGCGCCGCGGCGACGAACTCGGCCGAGAGCAGCAGGTAGAGGACGGCGAGCGAGGCGAGGTTCCCGATCAGCGCGAGCGCCGAGTAGAACGGATTCGAGAAGCTGACGACCGCGACCCCCGAGCCGAGGCACGAGAAGGCCGCGAGCACCCAGACGATCCAGACGATCACGTTGCCCATCAGGAGTGGGACTTGTAGTAGGGGATCGGGGTGTCGTACAGCGCCGCGTCGGCCACGGGCATCTGCTTGATCGGCTCGGCGAGCAGCATGTCCTTCGTGTAGATCAGGTCGTCGCGCACGTACTCCGAGAGCTCGAACTCGTTGCCGAGCGTGATCGCGTCGAACGGGCACGCGAGCTCGCAGTAGCCGCAGAAGATGCAGCGCGAGAGGTTGATCTCGTAGATGCGCGCGTAGCGCTCGCCCGCGGAGACGCGGTGCTCGGCGGTGTTCTCGGCCGGGACGACGCGGATGCAGTCCGCCGGGCACGCGGCCGCGCACAGCGAGCAGCCGACGCACTTCTCCAGCCCGTTCTCGTGGAGGTGAAGCCGGTGGCGGCCGCGGAAGCGCGGGTACACCGGCCGCTTGTACTCCGGGTACTGCTGCGTGATCGGCTTGCGGAAGATCTGGCGGAAGGTGACGCCGAAGCCCTTGACGCTGTCGAATGGCTGCGGGCACTAGCGCCTCCGACCGCCAAATGCTCATGAGCACAAGGCCCGGTTGCGACCGCGCGCCGGATCAAATCCACACCACCAGGAGCGCGGTGATCACGGCGTTGATCGTCGCGACCGGGAGCAGCACCTTCCAGCCGAGCCGCATCAGCTGGTCGTAGCGCAGCCGCGGCAGCGAGGCGCGGATCCAGATGAAGAGCGTGACGAAGAGCGCGAGCTTGATCAGGAACCAGAGCGGGCCGGGCAGCCAGGGCCCGTGATAGCCGCCGAAGAAGAGCGTCACCGCGAGGGCCGAGAGCACGATCATGTTGATGTACTCGGCCATCTGGAACAGGCCCCAGCGCATGCCGCTGTACTCGGTGTGGTACCCGGCGACGAGCTCGGTCTCGGCCTCGGGCAGGTCGAACGGGGCGCGGTTCGTCTCGGCCACCCCGGCGACGATGAAGACGGCGAAGCCGACGAGCTGCGGGATCACGAACCAGATCGTCGAGCTCTGCTTGGCGACGATGTCGACGAGCGAGAGCGACTGGCCCATCATCACGACGCCGAGCACGGCGAGCGCGATCGAGACCTCGTAGCTGACGAGCTGCGCGCAGGTGCGCATCGAGCCGAGCAGCGAGTACTTCGAGTCGGAGGCCCAGCCGCCGACGATGAAGCCGTAGACGCCGATCGAGCCGAGCGCGAACACGAGGATCAGCGCGATCGGCACGTCGGCGACCACACCCTGGACGGTGTAGCCGTCGATCGTCCAGCCGGGGCCGAACGGGATCACGCTGAAGGCGAGGATCGCGGTGAACGCGGAGACGATCGGCGCGATGATGTACGGCGTCCGGATCGCGTCGGAGGGCGCGAACGCCTCCTTGTAGAGCAGCTTGACCATGTCCGCGAACGGCTGCACGAGCCCGAACTTCCCGGCCCGGTTCGGCCCGTAGCGGAGCTGCATCCGCGAGAGCAGCTTGCGCTCGAACCACGTCGTGTACGCGAACGCGAGCAGGAGCAGGTTCGGGACGATCAGGGCCTCGATCAGGCCGACCCACCAGGTCTCGGGGGTCATGCCCGCCTCACCTCGACCCCGGCTGGCAGCGCGCCCGCGTGCTCCTCGGCGATCCGCGCGATTCCGGGCGGCTGCGTGCGCGAGAGGCGCGCGCGCAGCGTGACCGAGGTGCCGTTCGAGGAGACGACGACCTCGTCGCCCTGGCCGGATCCCGCGGCTCTCGGCATCGGCGCGCGCGAGCTCGACCTCCGCGGCGGGGCGCTGGAACTGCAGCTCGGGCGTCCGCTCGACCGCGGCACCCGAGAAGAGCGGCCGGTAGCGGTGGAGGCGGAGCGGCGCCGTCACGGAGACCTGGGCCGGCTCGAGCGCCGGGAGGTCCTCGATCGGCGTCGGCGCCGGCAGCGGCGCGCGCTCGCCCATCGCGCCGAACGAGATCCCGCCGAACGCCTTCTCCGAGATCTCCTCGAACACGACCGGCGCGTGGGGCGAGAGCTGGACGTCGAACCGGCACGCGAGCTTCGAGAGCCAGGCGAGCTCGTCGGGCACGGGCGGAAGGACGGTGCGGCGCAGGCGCTGCAGCCGGCCCTCGAGGTTGATCAGCGTGCCGTCGCGCTCCAGGTTGCTCGTCCCGGGGAGCACGAGGTCGGCCCAGCCGACGGCGAGGCCCTGGAAGAGCGTGATCGCGATCACGGCCTCGGCGTGCTCGGCGAGCGCGCGCACCGCCGGGTCGGCGGCGGCCTCGTCGCCGGAGACGATCAGGAGGCCGATCGGGTGCGGGTCGGTCTCGTCGGCGTCGTCGGCTGCGGCCCACGCCTCGCAGACGCCGCGCGCGTTCGGGGTCTGCGGCAGGTAGAAGGCGCCCGAGCCCTCGCGGCCGTGGAGCCCGAGCGCCGCCGCGAGCGCGGCGACGCGCATCCCGCCCTCGCCGTGCGGGCCCGACCAGATCAGCACGGCCCGGTCGGCCGCCCTCATCTCGTCGGCGAGCGGCGCGTCGAGCTCCGGCCCGGCGACCTCGAGGACGCGCGCGCCGTTTCGGCGGGCGGCACGGAGCCAGAGGTCGACGATCGGCGCCCGCTCGACCACGGCGTCGCCGCCGACCACGACCACGATCTGCGCGTCGCGGATCGCGGAGAGCGGCAGCCGGAACGGATCGAGCGCGCTCGAGACCTCCTCGGGGAAGACGGCGTTGTGCGCGCCGAGGCCGGTGCGGACGAGCCGCGCGAGCGCATAGGCCTGCTCGACGGTCTCGGTCCCGGACAGCGCGGTGACGATGCGTGTGCCGGCCGCGCGCAGCAGACGCTTCGGCCTCGTCGAGCGCCTCGTCCCACGAGATCGCCTCGAGCCCGGTCCGCGCCCGACGCAGCGGCTCGCGGATCCGGTCGTCCGCGTGGAGGTGCTGGGTTGCGAAGCGCCCCTTGTCGCAGAGCCAGCCCTCGTCGATCTCCGGGTGGTTGCGCGAGAGCACGCGCTTCACCTTCCCCTCGCGCGTGGTGACGGTCGTGTTGCAGCCCACGGGGCAGAGGGCGCAGACCGTCGGCACGTCCTGGATCTCCCACGGCCGCGCCTGGAAGCGGTACTGCGTCGAGGTGAGCGCGCCGACCGGGCAGAGCTCGACGACGTTGCCCGAGAAGGGCGCCCGGTAGGGCTCGTCCTCGAAGGTCGCGATCAGCGAGTTGGCGCCGCGGTTGACCGCGACGAGCTGCCCGTCCTCGGCGACCTGCTCCGAGAAGCGGGTGCAGCGGTAGCAGAGGATGCAGCGCTCGCGGTCGAGCGCGATCAGCGGGCTGATCGGGATCGGCTTGTCGAGCGTCAGCTTCTCGAAGGTCATCCGGGTGGAGCCCGGGCCGTAGCGGAAGGTGAGGTCCTGCAGCGGGCACTCGCCGCCCTTGTCGCAGACGGGGCAGTCGAGCGGGTGGTTGACGAGGATGAACTCGAGCGTCGCGTTCTGGCCCTCGGCCGCGAGCTGCGAGGTCTGCGCCGTCTTCACGGACATTCCGTCCTGCGCGGTCAGGGTGCAGCCGGCCTGCAGCTTCCCGATCCCCTCGACCTCGACGAGGCACATCCGGCAGGCGCCGAGCGGCGCGCCGAGCCGCGGCTCGTAGCAGAAGACCGGGATCTCGATCCCGGCCGCCTCGGCCGTCTCGACGAGCCCGGTCCCCTTCGGCACCTGCACCTCGCGGCCGTCGATCGTGAGCGTGACGAGGTCGCTCACCAAAACCGCCAAATGCTCATGAGCACAAGGATGGACATGGCTATGCCGGGACCTCTTCGGGGCGGTGCGCGTGCTGGTCGACCGGCGCGAGCACCCGCGCGAGCGAGGACGAGTCGCCGTACGGGCAGGCGCCCTCGTCGATGTGCGCCTGGAACTCGGCGCGGAAGCGGGAGACGTAGCTCGCGACCGGCATCGCGGCCGCGTCGCCGAGCGGGCAGAGGCACTTGCCGAGGATCCGGTCGCAGACGTCGAGCAGCAGGTCGAGGTCGCCCTGGCCCGCGCGGCCCTCCTCGATCGCGCGGAGGATCTGCACCATCCAGCGCGTCCCCTCGCGGCACGGCGTGCACTTCCCGCACGACTCGTGCTGGTAGAACTGCGCGACCCTGAGACCGAGCTGCACCATGCAGCAGCGGTCGTCGATCACGATCACCGCGCCGGAGCCCAGCATCGTGCCGTGCTCGGCCATCGAGTCGAAGTCGAGCGTCGCGTCGATCTGGTCGGCGGTCAGCACCGGCACGGACGAGCCGCCCGGGATCACGGCCTTCAGCTCGCGCCCGTCCGGGATCCCGCCGCCGATGTCGAAGATCAGCTCGCGCAGCGAGGTGCCCATCGGCAGCTCGTAGTTGCCGCCGCGCTCGACGTTGCCCGAGAGCGAGAAGAGCCGCGTGCCCGTCGAGTTCTCGACGCCGAGCTTCGCGTACTCCGCGCCGCCCATCGCGATGATCGGCGGCACCGTCGAGACCGTCTCGACGTTGTTCACCTCGGTCGGCGCGGCGTAGAGGCCGGCGATCGCCGGGAACGGCGGCTTCGAGCGCGGCTGCCCGCGCTTGCCCTCGAGCGACTCGAGCAGCGCCGTCTCCTCGCCGCAGATGTAGGCGCCCGCGCCGCGGTGGAGCACGATCGTGACGCCGCCGAGCAGGTCGTGCGCGCGGGTCTCGTCGAGCGCGGCGCGCAGGATCTCGAACTCCTCGAGGTACTCGCCGCGGATGTAGACGAAGACGTGCGTCGACTGGATCGCGTGCGCGGTGATCAGGCAGCCCTCGATGAGACGGAACGGCACCCGCTTCATGATCTCGCGGTCCTTGAACGTGCCCGGCTCGGACTCGTCCGCGTTGACCACGAGGTAGGCGGGCCGGACGCGCGTCTCCGGCTTCGGGATGAAGCTCGCCTTGCGGCCCATCGGGAAGCCTGCGCCGCCGCGCCCGCGCACGCCCGAGGTGAGCAGCTCCTCGATCACCGCGTCGGGCTCCATCGAGCGCGCCTTCGCGAGCGCCTGCCAGCCGCCCACCGCCGTGTACTCGTCGTACCGCGTCAGGTCGCGGCCCGTCGGCGCCGCCGAGGACGATCGAGATCCGCTCAGCCACGACGAAGCTCCTCGACGATCGCGGGCACGTCCTCGGCCGACACCGGCTCGCGGTAGCGCTCGTCGACCGCGACGACCGGGCCCCAGCCGCAGCCGCCGTAGCACTCGACCACGCGCAGGGTCACCTTGCCGTCCTCGCTCGTCTCGCCCGCGTGGCAGCCGAGCTCGGCCTCGAACGCCTCGAGCGTGCGCTGCGCGCCGGCGAGCGCGCACGAGACGTTCGTGCAGACCTCGACGAGGTGCTCGCCGATCGGCTCGAGGTGGAAGAAGTCGTAGAACGAGGCGACCGCCTTGCAGTACGCGGGGCTGAGGTCGAGCGCCTCGCCGACCTCGCGGAACGCCTCGGGCGGCAGCCAGCCGTGGCGCTCCTGCGCGAGGCGGAGCGCGGGCAGGATCGCGGAGCCCTCCTCCGGGTACTGCGCGGCGAGCGCGCGGATCTCGTCGTGCAGCTCGGTCACCGGTCGACCTCCCCCATCACCGTGTCGAGCGAGCCGACGATCGCGATCATGTCGGCGATGTAGGCGCTGGACATGCAGGTCGCGGTCGCCTGGAGGGCGACGAACGACGGCGCGCGGAACTTGACCCGCCACGGCTTCGGCCCGCCGTCGGAGACGACGTAGCAGCCGAACTCGCCGCGCGGCGACTCGACCGGGACGTAGACCTCGCCCTCGGGGACGCGGTAGCCCTCGGTCACGATCTTGAAGTGGTGGATCAGCGACTCCATCGAGGTGTGGAGCTCCTCGCGCGGCGGCAGCACGACCTTGCGGTCGTCGGCGATCCACGGCTCGCCCTCCATCTGCTCGAGCCGGTCGAGGCACTGGGCGACGATCCGGGTCGACTCGCGCATCTCCTCCATCCGCACCCGGTAGCGCGCGTAGACGTCGCCCTCGGGATGGACGGGGACGTCGAAGTCGACCTCGTCGTAGGCGAGGTACGGGTCGTTCTTGCGCAGGTCCCAGTCGACGCCCGACCCGCGCAGCACCGGCCCGGACTGGCCGAGCGCGATCGCGTCGTCGGCGGAGAGGAGCCCGAGCCCCTTCGTCCGCTCGAGCCAGATCTGCTGGCGGTTGACGAGCCGCTCGTACTGGTCGACGGCGCTCGGCATCCACTCGGTGAACTTGCGGCACTCGGGGAAGAAGCCGGAGGGGATGTCCTCGGCGAGCCCGCCCGCCTGGAAGTAGCGCGTGTGCATCCGCACTCCGCCGACCATCTCCGCGAGGTCGAGGATCGTGTCGCGCTCGCGGAAGCAGTACCAGAACATCGAGATCGCACCCAGCTCGAGCGCGGCGGTCGCGAGCCACACGAGGTGCGACTGGATCCGGTTCAGCTCGCAGAGCAGCATCCGCATCCAGACGGCCTTCGGCGGCGTCTCGAGGTCGAGCAGCTTCTCGATCGCGAGCACGAACGCGAGCTCGTTCGCCTGGTAGCCGAGGTAGTCCATCCGGGACGGGTACGGAATCGCCTTCCACCAGGTCTTCTGCTCCATGTTCTTCTCGAACGCGGTGTGCAGGTAGCCGATCGACGCCGCGAGGCCGACGACCTCCTCGCCGTTCAGCTCGACGATCAGGCGCAGCACGCCGTGCGTCGACGGGTGGTTCGGGCCGAAGTTGACCTCGAGCAGCTCGCCCGACTCGCGCAGCGCCTCGGGCACCTGCAGCACGGTCGGGATCGGGGCCGGGATCCGGGTCCCCTCGTACACCGGCCTCGCCGTCTCGGGCGCGACCGCCACTACTCCTCCCCCGAGAAGCGGACGGGCTCGCCGCCGATCGGATAGTCCTTGCGCAGCGGGTGCCCTTCCCAGTCCTCGTCCATCAGGATCCGCTTCAGGTTCGGGTGGCCCGAGATCGCGATCCCCATCAGGTCGTAGGCCTCGCGCTCGTGCCAGTCGGCGGTCGGCCACACCGAGACGACGCTCGGCACCGGCTCGTCCTCGTCGACCCACACCTGGAGGCGCACGCGCGGCGCGCCCTGGCGCAGTGCGAGGAGGTGGTAGCTGACGGAGAAGCGCTTCGGCTTCGGCTCGGGCAGCGCCGCGAGGCCCTGCGTGGCGGGGAAGTTCAGGTCGCGCCCGGCCGCGGTGCCGATGTAGCCGGCGACGCCGTGCCCGCCCCAGCCGAGGTAGTCGGCGGCGGAGACGTCGGCGAGGAACGCGAAGCCGTGCTCGTCGCGGAGGTAGGTCGCCGCCTCGACGAGCCGCGCCGGCTCGACGACGATCGTGGTCTCGCCGTGGGCCTCGCGCACCTCGACGAGGCCGGGTACCGCGTCCCAGCTCAGCTCGCCACTCCGCGCAGCTCGTAGGCGGGCGGAACCCCGGCCTGGACCTTCTCGTGGAGCCGGATGATCCCCTCCATCAGCGCCTCCGGCCGCGGCGGGCAGCCGGGCACGTCGATGTCGACCGGGACGATCCGGTCGACGCCCTGGAGGATCGAGTAGTTGTTGAACATCCCGCCGGAGCTCGCGCAGGCGCCCATCGCGATCACCCACTTCGGCTCGAGCATCTGGTCGTAGATCTGGCGCAGCGGGGCGGCCATCCGGTGCGCGACCCGGCCGGAGACGATCATCAGGTCGGCCTGGCGCGGCGAGGCGCGGAACGCCTCCATCCCGAAGCGCGCGATGTCGTAGCGCGAGTTGACGACCGACATCATCTCGATCGCGCAGCACGAGAGCCCGAACTGGTCCGGCCACATCGACTTCGTCTGCGACCAGTGCACCGCCTTCTCGAGCGTGGTCAGCCCGAGCGCGCGCTCGAGGTCGCCGAGCTCCTCCTCGAACTTGCCGGGGCCCTTGCCGACCCACATCACCCGCTCGCTCTGGAGCCCGTAGTCGGCGAGGCGCTTCTTCTTGGGGTCTACTCCCATTCGAGCGCTCCCTTCCGCCAGACGTAGACGTATGCGATCGCGAGGATCACGACGAAGAACGCGAACTCGACGAACCCGAACCACGCGAGGTCGTGCAGGATCACCGCGAGCGGGTAGAGGAAGACGATCTCGATGTCGAAGAGGATGAAGAGCATCGCGGTCAGGTAGAAGCTGACCGTGAAGCGCCGCCGCTGGTCGGGCGCGCCGGTCGAGACGCCCGACTCGAACGGCACCATCCGCGCGCGCGTCCGCTTCTTCGGCTTCCCCGGCAGGACGAAGGAAAGCATGATCATCGTCGCCGGAATGGCCAGTGCGAGAAGGGCGTAGATCAGGAACGGGAACCAGTTCTCGAGCACCGTCCCGCCAACCTAGCAGAGTGGTAGCGCTCGCCACAATCACTGCGCCAAGCCTGCTTTGAGAGCCTGAGCCGAGTGTCACAAACATGTGACCCTCGACCCGGTTGCTACGATGCGACCGTGGAGATTCAGGAGCGCACCCAGGCCGACACCGAGCTGCTCTCGCTCACCGAGGCGGCGGCGGCGAAGGTCAAGCAGCTGATGGCCGAGGAGCCCGAGGGCGAGGCGGCGGTGCTGCGCGTGGCGATCCAGGGCGGCGGCTGCTCCGGGTTCCAGTACGGGCTCGGCTTCGACCGCGGCTCGCAGGAAGGCGACCTCGAGCTCGAGCTGCACGGCGTGCCGGTCGTCGTCGACCCGTTCAGCGCCCCGTACCTGAAGGGCGCCGAGATCGACTACGTCGACTCGATCCAGGCGGCCGGCTTCGCGATCTCCAACCCGAACGCGAGCTCCTCGTGCGGCTGCGGCCACTCCTTCCAGGTGGAAGAGGGCGCCGAGGGCGCCGAGGCCCACGTCGGCGGCTGCGGCTCCGGCTGTAGTCACTGACCCGCAGCTCCAATCCGCGGAAATACTGAGGCCTGCCGTGGTGCGGGCTGCGTAACATCGAGTCGAGATGAGCGCGAACGGAAAGCCGCTGCGCGTCGCCGTGATCGGCTCCGGCCCGGCCGGGTTCTACGCCGCGGGCGCGCTGCTCGGCGCCGACCTGCCCGTCGAGGTCGACCTGTTCGAGCGGCTGCCGACGCCGTGGGGGCTCGTGCGCCTCGGCGTTGCGCCCGACCACCCCAAGATCAAGACCGTCTCGCGCGCGTTCGAGAAGACGGCAGAGCGCCCCGGCTTCCGCTTCCTCGGCAACGTCGAGGTGGGGCGCGACCTGAGCCACGACGAGCTCCTGCGCCTCTACGACGCGGTCGTCTACACCGTCGGCGCGCAGACCGACCGGCGGATGGGGATCCCCGGCGAGGACCTCCCCGGCTCCTGGCCGGCGACCGAGTTCGTCGCCTGGTACAACGGCCACCCCGACTTCCAGGACCTGACCTTCGACCTCTCCGGCGAGCGCGTGGTCGTGGTCGGCGCGGGGAACGTCGCGGTCGACGTCGCGCGGATGCTCGCGCTCACCGAGGAGGAGCTCCGCTGCACCGACACCACCGACGCCGCGATCGAGGCGATCCTCGGCTCGAACATCACGCGAGATCGTGATGCTCGCCCGGCGCGGGCCGGCCCAGGCAGCGTTCACGACCCCGGAGCTCGTGGAGCTCGGCGAGCTGGCGGGCGCCGACGTGATCGTCGATCCCGCCGACCTCGAGCTCGATCCCGCGAGCCAGGCGCTTCGTCGAGAGCGACACCGACCGCGGGCCGGAACCTCGAGGTGATGCGCGAGTACGCCGCACGCGCGCCGTCGGGCAAGCCGAAGACGCTCCGCCTCCGCTTCTGCGTCTCGCCGGTCGCGATCCTCGGCGAGGAGAAGGTCGAGGCGGTCGAGATCGTCCGCAACGAGCTCGTCGCGGACGAGTCCGGCCGGGTCAAGGCGGTGGCGACGGACGAGCGCGAGGTGCTTCCCTGCGGCCTCGTCCTGCGCAGCGTCGGCTATCGCGGCGCTCCGGTCGGCGGCGCGCCCTTCGACGAGCGCTCCGGCACGATCCCGAACGAGGGCGGCCGGATCGTGGACGACGCCGGTGCCCCGATCGCGGGCGCGTACTGCGCAGGCTGGATCAAGCGCGGCCCGAGCGGCGTGATCGGCACCAACAAGAAGTGCGCGACCGAGACCGTCGAGCTCCTGCTCGAGGACGCCCGCGAGGGCCGGCTCCCGAAGCCGGAGACCGACGACCCGGGCCGTGTGCTCGAGCTCCTCGCCGAGCGCGGGGTCGAGGTCGTGACCTACGACGGCTGGCGGGCGATCGACGAGCTCGAGTGCGCCCGCGGCGAAGAGCAGGGCCGGCCTCGCGTCAAGCTCTGCACCTGGGACGAGCTGCTCGCCGCCGCCCGCGGCGTCCCCGCCGCCTGACCCGCATCACTCTTTAGGGGGTCACGGCCATCCCTCCGGATTCCGACGCAGTGGTTGATGGAGAGCATGACTGTGGAGTGCCTCCGCTGCGGCGAGACGCACCGGCTCGGCCACGGCCCCTGGCGACAGCTCCAGTCCGGCGAGTGTCCTCGCTGCGGCTACCTGGGCTGGGCACCGACCGCGTCACTCAGCGAGCTGGAGCGCCGCGCGCTGCGTGACCGCCCGCTCGAGCGCCGCAGGCTCCACGCCGTCGCCTGAGCCTGCGCTAGAGTCCTCTCCGTGAGCGAGACCGAGGCTACCCGGGAGCTCTGGGGCGGCGAGACCCGCAAGGCGATCGCCAACTTCCCCGTCTCCGGCGAGCCGATCCCCGCCCCCGTCGCCCGCTGGCTCGGTCGCATCAAGGCCGCAGCCGCGCTCGTCAACGCCGAGCTCGGCCTGCTCGACGCGGACAAGGCGCAGCGGATCGCCGCCGCGGGCGACCGGATCGCCGCGGGCGAGCTCGACGACCAGTTCCCGATCGACGTCTTCCAGACGGGCTCCGGCACCTCGTCGAACATGAACGCGAACGAGGTGATGGCGACCCTCGCCGGCGACGACGTCCACGCGAACGACGACGTGAACATGGGGCAGTCGTCCAACGACGTCTTCCCGTCCGCCGTCCACCTCGCCGCGCTGGACGAGCTGACGAACGACCTGATGCCGGCGCTGCAGAAGCTCGCGGACTCGCTGCAGGCGAAGGCGGCCGAGTTCGACGACGTGGTCAAGTCGGGCCGGACGCACTGGATGGACGCCGTCCCCGTCACGCTCGGCCAGGAGTTCTCCGGCTACGCGGCCCAGGCCCGCCAGGGCTTCGACCGCGTCGGCTCGACCCTCGACCGGCTCGGCCAGATCCCGCTCGGCGGCACCGCCGTCGGCACCGGCCTCAACACGCACCCCGAGTTCGCCGCGCGCGTGCGCGCGACGGCTCTCGGCTGACACCGGCCTCACGATCGGCGCGCCCGCCGACCCGTTCGAGGCGCAGGCCGCGCGCGACGGCCTCGTCGAGGCCTCCGGGGCGCTCAAGACCGTCGCCGTCTCGCTGACGAAGATCGCGAACGACCTCCGCTTCCTCGGCTCCGGCCCGCGGGCCGGCCTGGCCGAGATCGCGCTGCCCGAGCTGCAGAAGGGCAGCTCGATCATGCCCGGCAAGGTGAACCCCGTGATCCCCGAGGTCGTCACCCAGGTCGCCGCGCAGGTGATCGGGAACGACGCCGCGATCACGATCGGCGGCATGAACGGGCACTTCGAGCTGAACGTCTACGTGCCGGTGATGGCGCGCAACCTGCTCCAGTCGATCGCGCTCCTCGCGAGCGCCTCCCGGCTCCTCGCCGAGAAGTGCGTCGACGGGATCGTCGCCAACCGCGAGACCTGCGAGCACTACGCGGAGCTGACCCTCTCGGCCGCGACCGCTCTCAACCCGTACATCGGCTACGACAAGGGGGCGGAGATCGTCAAGGACGCCGCCGCGTCCGGCCGCTCGCTGCGCGAGGCCGCCCGTGCGGCCGGAGTCGAGGACGCGATCCTCGACCAGGCCCTGGACTATCGGACGATGGCCAAGCCGAACGGCTAGGTGAAGGAACCGTCGCGTCGAGCCGATACTTAACGTGATGATGTCGGTCGCCCGGATCGCCGCAGCAGCCCTCGCCGCCAGCGCGCTCGGCGCGTTGGTCGCTCACAACCCGCCGGGCTGGCTTCGCGGCCAGATCGACGAGGCCCGCGCCGCGCGCAATCCGTGGGTCGCCTACGTCGCTCCATCCTCGTCCTGTAAGGGGGATTCGGATCCGCTCTCCCAGGAGCGCGAGATGGTCTGTCTCCTGAACTACGCGCGGGCCCAGCGCGGCCTGGCTCGGCTCAGAGTCGTGTCACTGCTCGACCGCTCGGCGATGCTGAAGGCGCTGGCCATCAAGCGTTGCCAAGACTTTTCGCACACGGCGTGCGGCAGGCCGTTCGGCGCGACGTTCGCCGCCGTCGGCTACGAGGGAGCCCACGAGACGGCGTTCGGCGAGAACATCGCCTGGGCGACTCGAACCTCGGCAGACCCCCGTGTCATCGTCGCGGACTGGCTCAACTCACCGCACCATCGAGAAAACCTCTTCAACTCGGCCTGGGTGGAGCAGGGCATCGCTCTGCTCTCGGTTTCCCGATTTCTGGGCAATAGGGACGTGGAGATCTGGGTCAGCGAGTTCGGCGTGCGAAAGTAGCGCAGGCCCCCACAGGGTCGTAGACCCCCCACAAGGTTATTGACAGGTTGTCGGGAGGTCCGCACGATCAGAACGCGAATACCGGAGAGGTTGCGGAGATACGTTCCCTACGGAGCGACCGAGCGGCCTGGAGTTGTACTGGGGAAGGGAGACGGCGTGTCCCGTTCTGCGATGAAACTGAAGCTCACGGGGTTGCTCGTCGTCCTGGCGACGGCTTTCTGCGCTACCTCGGCCGGCGCCGCGGCGCCGACTCCGATCCCGGCGCCGGACCCCGGGGACTTCACGCCCGCGGTGATGCCGCTCGGCCTCAGCAACCAGCCGACCACGGTCGTCGTTCAGCTCGCGGCCGACCCGATCACCGTCGTCGACGCGGACTCCACGACGCCGCTCACCGACGGGCAGAAGCAGCAGCTGCGCAGCCAGCTCCGGTCGCAGCAGGCTCCCGTCGCGCAGCAGGTGCAGTCGCTCGGCGGCCAGGTGCTCGCGAGCTACCAGTCCTCATACGACGGGCTCAAGGTGCGGATCCGCGCCGACCAGGCCAGGTCCCTCTCGACCCTCCCCGGAGTGGTCGGCGTCCACCCGCTCCAGGTGATGGAGCCGTCGAACGTCCACGCGATCCCGCTCATCGGCGCCGACCAGGTCTGGGGCGGCCTTTCGAGCCTCCACGGCGAGGGGATCAAGATCGGGATCATCGACACCGGGATCGACTACACGCACGCCGACTTCGGCGGCCCGGGAACCGCGGCCGCCTACCAGACGGCGCTCGCCCAGGACACTGCCGACCCGACGCTCACTTCGTACTGCATGACACCGGCGCTGGCGCCCTGCTTCGGGCCCGCCGCGCCGAAGGTGAAGGGCGGCGTCGACCTCGTCGGGGACGCCTACAACGCGGACCCGACCAGCCCGTCCTACGACCCGAACCCGGTGCCCGACGCGAACCCGCTCGACTGCGCCGGCCACGGCTCGCACGTCGCGGGCACCGCCGCGGGCCTCGGCGTCACGTCGGGGGGCCAGACCTACACCGGTCCGTACAACGCGAGCACGGTCTCCGGCGGCTCGTGGAACGTCGGCCCGGGCGTCGCGCCCAAGGCCGACCTCTACGCGATCAAGATCTTCGGCTGCGCGGGGTCGACCGACGCCACCATCGACGGGATCGAGTGGGCGGTCAACCACGGCATGGACGTGATCAACCTCTCGCTCGGCTCGCCGTTCGGCAGCGCCGACGATCCCGCGGCGCAGGCCGCCTCGAACGCCGCGAAGGCCGGCGTGATCGTGGTGGCCTCCACCGGGAACGAGGCCTCGAGCCCGTACATCACGACCTCGCCCGGATCGGGAACCGGCGCGATCAGCGTCGCCGCCAACGACCCGACCCAGGCGAACCCGGGCGCGAACCTCGCGCTCTCGACGGGGCAGACACTCCAGGCGATCAACGCGAACGGCGCCACCTTCTCCGACGGCACGACGCTGCCGGTCAAGGTGCTCATGTCGAGCTCGACCGTGATCGCGAGCGGCTGCAACCCCGCCTCGTACTCGGGCGTCGGAGGCGCGGTCGTGGTGACGCGCCGGGTGGTTGGCGGCTGCGCCCGCGTCGCCCGCGCGATCTACGGCCAGACGGCCGGCGCGGCGGCTGTCGTGATGGTGAACAACACGAACGACTTCCCGCCGGTCGAGGGGCAGATCACCAAGAACCCGGACACCGGTGAGCCGTACACCGTCACCATCCCGTTCCTCGGCGTGCCGGCGAGCGCCACCCCGGCGCTGATCGCAGCAGGCAGCGGGTCGGCGACGCTGACGAACACGACGCTCGCGAATCCCGGCTTCCTGAACCTCGCGAGCTTCAGCTCGTTCGGGCCGCGCTCGGGCGACAGCTGGCTGAAGCCCGATCTCACCGCGCCCGGCGTCGCCCTCGCCTCGGTCGGGATGGGGACCGGCTACCTCTCCGCGACGATGTCAGGCACCTCGATGGCCGCCCCGAACGTCACCGGTGTGGCTGCGCTCGTGAAGCAGGCGGATCCCTCGTGGCGCCGCGTCAAGTACTGGAAGGCCGCGGTCGTGAATACGGCCGATCCGTCGCAGGTCGGCGGCTACGCGACCGCGGGCGCCGGCACCGGCCTCGTCCAGGCGCTGCCGGCCGTCCAGACTCAGGTCGTCGCGACCGCCGACAAGGACGGGCCCGCGCTGAACTTCGGCTTCGCCGAGCTCGACCGCGACTACGCAGCGCGCGACACGGTCACGCTGAGGAACTTCGGCGACCAGCCGGCGACCTTCGCCGTCTCGACGCAGCTCGACGCCGGCAGTCCTCATTCAGTCGTCCTCCGTGACACCGAGGTGACGGTCAGCCCGCACGACAGCCGCGACGTGAGGGTCGAGCTCGACGTTCCCGCCGCTACGGCAGGAGCCGCGACCGACCCCACCGGCTCGTTCCACGACGTCTCCGGCCTCGTCACCTTCACCCCCGCTGCGGGGAGCAACAACGGCGTCACGCTCCGAGTGCCGTATTACCTCGTCGCGCAGGCCGTCTCGCACGTGTCGACGTCGCTCGACGTGAACAGGCTGCTGAAGAAGGGCTCGACGATCGCAACCGTCGCGAACAGGCGCGGCGCGGTCCCGGGCAACGCCGACTGGTACTCGTGGGGACTCGCCGACAAGCGAGACCACGGACTCGGCTCGGACGACCTGCGCGCGGCAGGCGTCCAGTCCCTGTACCCGCAGGGCGCGCCGCTGCTCGTGTTCGCGATCAGTACCACCAAGCGCTGGTCGAACGCGGCCCAAAACGAGTTCGACGTCCTCGTCGACCTGAACAACGACAGGACCCCCGACTACGACGTCGTCGCCGCGGACATCGGCTCCCTGACGACCGGGACTCCAACCGGGGTCGACGCGGTCGCGGTGTTCAACACCGTGACCGGAGCGGGGTCGATCCACTACCTGGCCGACGCGCCTACCGACAGCAACACGATGACGCTGCCGGTGGACTTCAGCCAGCTCTGCGGCACCGGCTTCCCGTGCCTGTCGGCGTCGAGCCCGCGGTTCACCTACACCGTGGAGAGCTTCGGCCTCACGGACCAGACCTCGGACACCATCGCCGCGACGGCGCAGTTCAATGCTTTTGCGCCGTCAATCAGCACCGGGATGTTCGACACGGTCGCGCCCAACACGAGCGCGACGGAGACCGTGACGATCGACCCGGTCGAGTGGGCGCTCACGCCCTCACTCGGGTTGATGATCGTGACCCACGACAACCCGAGCGGCCGGGACGAGGCCCAGGTGATCCAGGTCGGACGCGGCCCGCAGCACTAGGCCGCGCCGGCGGGCGGCTCGAAGCACGCCTGGCGCGGGATCCGGAGAGAGGCCCGGTCACCCGCGGCGCCGACGGCGTCGGCTCTCAGGGCCCCGCACGGTGCTGCAGCCACGACGCCGAAGCTCACGCTGAACGAGCCGTCCGCGCGCGTGACCACGCGCCGGAAGTACGGCCTTCGCACGTGGACGACGACCGTGACGCGCTCGCTCGCTACGAAGTGCGCCCCCACGACCACGAGCGGCCGCGCGTGCGCGAGGCGCAGGACCGGGGCCGGTCGGACAGCTGCCGCGGGCGAGACGACGGCGACTGCAGTGGCGACGAGGGCGGCGAGGCTTCGCACCCTCTGAGTGTAGGCCGATCCGGGCCGACCGCAATCCATCACGACCCGTTGCAACTGTGAGTCCTCTGAGAGAGGATGCCCCGCAGACGCGCCGGCCATGGACCGCGCGTGTACTACGACGTGACGCCGCAGGGCGACGCTGGCAACGTCCGGGCCGACTACCCGAACGGCCAGAACGCCGACGGCGGGATCACCTACTCGGTCAGGACGTTCGACCAGGACGGGTCGCTGGTGACAGGCCCGGGCTGGGACGACGTCACCGGTGTCGGGAGCGTCACCGCCCGGTACTTCGACGCGTTCCCCGGCGGGCACTAGGGGCTGAGCAACGAAGGAGCCGGGCCGCCGCGCAAGGACGCCCCGGCCCCTTCAGTATGCAACGGCGCCGCGTCCGGTCTCGGCCGCGCGGCGCTGCTCGTCTGCGCGGTAGGACGAGCGCACGAGCGGGCCGGCGAACACCGAGCCGAAGCCGAGCGCCTCGCCCTGCTCACGCAGCCAGCGGAACTCGTCGGGGTGAACCCAGCGGTCGATCGGCGTGTGCTTCGAGGACGGCTGCAGGTACTGGCCGATCGTGACGACGTCGACGCCGTGGGCGCGCAGCTCGCGCAGCGTCTCCACGATCTCTTCGTTCGTCTCGCCCAGCCCGACGATCAGCCCGGACTTCGTCAGCACGGGATAGTCGGCGACCTCCTTTGCGCGCGCGAGGAGCCAGAGCGCCCGGTCGTAGTCGACCTTCGCGCCGCGCATCCGGCGGTGGAGCCGACGCACCGTCTCGATGTTGTGGCTGAAGACCTCCGGGCGCGCGGCGAGCACCGTCGCGAGCGCCTCCTCCTCGACGTCGAGGAAGTCGGGCGTCAGCACCTCGACCTTCGCCTCGGGGAGCCGCGAGTGCAGCGCGCGGATCGTCGCCGCGAAATGCGCGGCGCCGCGGTCGGGCACGTCGTCCCGGTCGACCGAGGTGACGACGACGTGGCGCAGCCCCATCTGCGCCGCCGCCTGGGCGAGCCTCAGCGGCTCGAGCGGGTCGGGCGCGTGCTCGGGCCTGCCGGAGTTGACGTAGCAGTAGCGGCAGGCGCGGGTGCACGTGTCGCCGAGGATCTGGAAGGTGGCGGTGCCGTGGCCCCAGCACTCGCCGATGTTCGGGCAGCGCGCCTCCTCGCAGACGGTGTTGAGGCTCGCGCCGTGGATCAGCTTCTTGACGTCGAAGTAGCGCGAGTCGGCGCTCGGCGCGCGAACCTTCATCCACTCCGGCCGGCGGGGCCGCTCGGCGACGGGGCGCGAGGTCTCCATGGGCCCCAGTTTACGGCTCGGCAGAGACCTGGACTCGATCGCTAGGCTGGGGAGATGCCGCGGCACGCGACGAATCCCTGGCTGATCCTCGTCCTGATCTGCTTCGCGCAGTTCATGGTCGTGCTCGACGCCACCGTCGTGAACGTCGCGCTGCCGTCGATCCAGAAAGACCTCGGCCTCTCGGAGGCGAACCTCCAGTGGATCATCAACGCTTACACGCTTGCGTTCGGCGGCCTCCTGCTCCTCGGCGGCCGCGCGGGCGACCTGCTCGGGCGCAAGCGCCTGTTCCTGTTCGGCCTCGTCGTCTTCACGGCCGCCTCGCTGCTGAACGGCCTCGCCGTGAACTCGACGATGCTGATCGCCTGCCGCGGGCTCCAGGGGCTCGGCGCCGCCTTCATCTCGCCGGCCGCCCTGGCGATCATCAGCACCACCTTCGAGGAGGGGGCCGAGCGCGCGAAGGCGCTCGGCGTGTGGGCGGCGATCGCGATCGGCGGCAGCGCAGTCGGCCTGATCGTCGGCGGCGCGCTGACCCAGCTCCTCTCCTGGCCGTGGATCTTCTTCATCAACGTCCCGGTCGGGATCGCCGTGTTCGCGCTCTCGCTCTGGTACCTGCCCGAGTCGAAGGACGAGGCCGCGCACCGGAGCTTCGACGTCGCGGGCGCGGTCGCGGTCACCGCCGGGCTGATGTCGCTCGTGTTCGCGATCGTCCAGGTGCCCGAGAAGGGCTGGACGTCGGTGCAGACGATCGGGACGCTGGTCCTGTCCGCCGTTCTGCTCGTCTCGTTCGTCGTGATCGAGCAGCGCTCGAAGGCGCCGCTCGTGCGGCTCTCGATCTTCCGCGTCCGCTCGCTCCTGACCGCGAACACCACGATGTTCCTCGTCGGCGCGGGCCTGTTCGCGATGTTCTTCTTCAACTCGCTCTACCTCCAGCGGGTGCTCGGCTACGGGCCGCTCAAGGCCGGGCTCGCGTTCCTGCCGTTCACCTTCGGGATCATCGTCTCGGCCGGCCTCGCCTCGCGGTTCGCGCCGCGGGTCGGCGTCCGGCCGGTCGCGGTCGTCGGGATGGTCCTCACCATCGCCGGGATGCTGTACCTCACGCACATCCAGGCGAACGGCACCTACGCCGCGGACGTGCTGCCCGCGCTGCTGCTGACCTCGCTCGGGATGGGCGCGGTGTTCCTGCCGCTCACGCTGATCGCGACGACCGGCCTCGACGACCGACGATCAGGGGCTCGCCTCGGGCCTCTTCAACACCTCGCAGCAGATCGGAGGCGCGCTCGGGCTCGCGATCCTCACCTCGCTCGCGGCGAGCAAGACCTCGAGCCTGCACGGCGTCTCCCAGTCGGAGGCGCTCGTCGAGGGCTTCCACGTCGCCTTCCTCGGCGGCGCGGTGTTCATCGGCGTCGCGCTGGTCGTGTTCCTCGCGCTCCTGCGCAAGCACCACGTGGCGCGGATCGAGGCCGAGGCCTCCGCGGTTCCCGAGGCGGCCTAGCTAGCTCAGCGCGCGGCGAGCTGCTCGTGCACGGGCTGGGCCCAGAGCCCGGCGCCGTCCTCGGCGGGGAGCTCCTCGAAGGTGAGATCGAACACGTCGGCGAAGGCCTGCACCGCCGCGGGGCGGATGTCGTCGACGCCGATCGGCCGCCCGAGCTCGCGCGCGACGGTCGTGAACGCGGCGTCCTCGAGCCCGCAGGCCGTGATCCACTGCGTGAACGGCGCGGGATCGAGGTCGACGTTCAGCGCGTAGCCGTGGGTCGTGACCCAGCGCGAGATGTGGACGCCGATCGAGGCGATCTTCCGCGGCGGGCTCGTGAGCCAGACGCCGGTCAGCCCCTCGATCCGCTCCCCCTCGACGCTCACCGCGGCGAGCGTGCGGATCACGGCCTCCTCGAGGTCGCGGCAGTAGCGCTTCACGTCGTGCCCGTGCCGGTTGAGGTCGAGGATCGGGTAGCAGACGAGCTGGCCCGGGCCGTGGAAGGTGGACTTGCCGCCGCGGTCGGTCTCGACGATCTCGACCTCGGCACCCTCCGGCACGTGGATCTCCTGCTCGTCGGTGCGGCGGCCGAGCGTCACCACCGGCGGGTGCTCGAGGAAGAGCACGGTGTCGGGGATCGCGCCCTGCGAGACCGCGCCCGCGAGCGCGCGCTGCAGCTCCCACGCCTCGGCGTACGGCGTCAGTCCGGCGAGCTGCATCAGATACGCGCCTCTAGTAGTCGTCTTCGCCCCAGCCCTCGAGGTTCTCGCGCAGCTCCTTCATGAACTGGGCCGCGTAGGCGCCGTCCACGAGCCGGTGGTCGTACGAGAGGCAGAGGTTCATCATCGAGCGGATCGCGATCGCGTCGTTGCCGTTCTCGTCCTCGATCACGACGGGCCGCTTCACGAGCGCCTCGACGTCGAGGATCGCGACCTGCGGCTGGCTGATGATCGGGGTGCCCATGATCGCGCCCCAGCCGCCCGGGTTGGTGATCGTGAAGGAGCCGCCCTGGACGTCGTCGGGGACGAGCTTCTTCGTGCGGGCGCGCTCGGCGACGTCTGCGATCGCGCGCGCGATCCCGAGCAGGTTCAGCCCCTCGGCGTTGCGGATCACCGGCACGATCAGGCCCTTGCCGCCCTCGAGCGCGACGGCGATGCCCGAGGTTCACGAACTGCTTGCGCACGATCGTGTCGCCGCGGATCTCGCCGTTCACCCACGGCCAGTTCTCGATCGCCGCGACCGTCGCGCGGGCGATGAACGCGAGGTAGGTGAGGTTGACGCCGTAGCTCTTCTGGAACTCCGGCTTCAGCTTCTGGCGGATGTTCACGACCTTCGTCAGGTCGACCTCGAACACCGTCGTCACGTGCGCCGAGGTGTCGAGCGAGCGGCGCATGTGCTCGGCGACGCCGCGGCGCATCGCGGTCATCGGCTCGACGATCTCGCCGGCCCCGGCCGGGACGGGCGCCGGCGGGCGGCGCTGACGGGGAGGCGCGCGGCGCAGGCGCGGCGGGAGCGGCCGGCGCGGGGGCGGGCTCGGTCTCGAGGTGGGAGAGGATGTCCTTCTTCGTGACGCGTCCGCCGCGGCCGGTGCCGGGCACCGCGACCGGGTCGACCCCGTGCTCGGCCGCGATCCGCGCCACGACCGGCGAGACGAAGGTCTTGCCGTTCTCCGAGACCGGCTCGGGCTCCGGCTCGGGCTCGGCGCGGCGGCCGCGACCGGCTCCGGCGCAGATTCCTTGTGCTCATGAGCACTTGGCTCGGGCTCGGCGGCAGGCGCGGGCGGCGGCGGCGGCGGTGCGGCGGCCGTCCCCTCGGCGGCGATCGTCGCGAGCACCGTCCCGACCTCGACCGTCTCGCCCTCGGGGACGAGGATCTCCTGGACGACGCCGCTGCCCGGGCTCGGCACCTCGGTGTCGACCTTGTCGGTCGAGATCTCGAGCAGGGGCTCGTCCGCGGCGACGGTCTCGCCCGGCTGCTTGAGCCACTTCGTGATCGTTCCCTCCGAGACGGAGACGCCCATCTGGGGCATGACGACTTCGATCGCGGTTCCGGTGGCCATCTCTACTCCTAGTACTCGGCGAGCTCGCGGAGACCCGCGACGACGTCGGCCGGCTGGGGAATGAACGCCTTCTCGAGCGGCGGCGAGAAGGGTACCGGCGTGTCCGGCGCGGCGATCCGCTTCACGGGCGCGTCGAGGTCCTCGAACGCCTCCTCGGCGATCGTCGCCGCGATCTCGCCGCCGAAGCCGCCGGTGCGCACGTCCTCGTGGAGGACGAGCACCTTCGAGCACTTGCGGACGCTCGCGAGCACCGCCTCCTTGTCCCACGGCAGGATCGTCCGCAGGTCGACGATCTCGACCGAGACGCCGTCGCTTCTCCAGCTCGTCGGCGGCCTCGCCCGCGGTGTAGACCATCGCGCCCCAGGTGATCACCGTCACGTCGGCGCCCTCGCGATGGATGCGCGCCTTGCCGAGCGGGATCGAGTAGCGCTCGTCGGGCACCTCGCCCTTGATCCGGCGGTAGAGGTGCTTGTGCTCGAAGAAGAGGCAGGGGTTGGGATCCTCGATCGCGCTCACGAGCAGGCCCTTCGCGTCCTCGGGCGTCGCCGGGCAGATCACCTTGAGGCCCGGGACGTGCGCGAACGAGCTCTCCGGGTTCTGCGAGTGGAACGGCCCGCCCGAGAAGCCGCCGCCCGAGGGCAGGCGGACGACGATCGGGATCGGCGTGCCGATCCGGTAGTGCTGCTTCGCGGCGACGGTGACGAGGTGGTCCCAGCCGCACGAGATGAAGTCGGCGAACTGCATCTCCGCGACCGGCCGCAGCCCCATCAACGCGGCGCCCGTCGCCCCGCCGAGGATCGCCGTCTCCGAGAGCGGCATGTCGAGCACGCGCATCTCGCCGAACTCCTCGTAGAAGCCCTGCGTCACCTTGAACGCGCCGCCGTAGACGCCGACGTCCTCGCCCATGATGAAGACGCGCTGGTCGCGCCGCATCTCCTGCCGGAGCGCGTCGGAGATCGCCTGGAGGTAGGTCTTCTCGGCCACGGCTCACTTGTGGTGCGGGGTCTCGAGCTCCTCGGGCTCGGCGTACACGCCGTCGAGGAGCGTCGCGGGATCGGGCAGCGGGCTCTCCTCGGCGCGTCGCAGCGACTCGTTGAGGAGGCGCTTCACGTCCTCGTGGATCTCGCCCTCCTCGCCCTCGGTGAGGTCGGCGTGGTCGCGCAGCCAGTTGCGGAAGCGCTCGAGCGGGTCCTTCCGCGCCCACTCCTCGAACTTCTCCTTCGGCACGTAGAAGGCGTCGTCGTGGACGGCGTGGCCCTCCATCCGGAGGGTGATCGACTCGATCAGCGTCGGGCCGCCTCCCTCGCGCGCCTTCTCGATCGCGTGCTTCGCCTCGCGGTAGACGGCGAGCACGTCGGTGCCGTCGACGACGACGCCCTCGAAGCCGTAGGCGGCGGCGCGGTCGGCGAGGTGCTCGACCGCATACTCGAGATGGGACGGCGTCGAGTAGGCCCACTGGTTGTTGTCGATCACGAAGACGACCGGCAGGCGGCGGACGCCGGCGAGGTTCATCCCCTCGTGCGCGTCTCCGCGCGCCGCCGCGCCCTCGCCGCACCAGGCGATCGCGACGCGCGGGTCCTCGCGGATGCGGAAGGCGAGCGCCATCCCCACGGCGACGGGAAGCATCGCCGGCAGGTGGCTGACCTGTGCGTGGAGGCCGAGGTTCGGATCGCCGAAGTGGACGTTCCCGTCGCGTCCTCGCGTCGGCCCGTCGACCCGGCCCATGTACTGGGCGAAGATCCGCCAGGGCTCGACGCCGCGGGTGATGTGGACGCCCATGTCGCGCTGGAGCGGGGTGCCGACGTCGTCCGCGCCCATCGCGGTCGCGACCCCGACGGCAGCGGCCTCGTTGCCCCGCCCGGTGTAGAACGAGCCGGGGATCTTGCCCTGCCGGTAGAGGATGTGGCCGCGCTCCTCGACGCCGCGCGTGATCAGGAGGTTCCGGTAGACGCCGAGCAGATCCTCGCGGTCGAGTCCTGCGTCGCGCACCTCGCTGAGCGAGCCGACGGGCTCCGCTTCTCTGACTGCCATCGCCCCGGAACTCTAACGACTCGACCACCCGCGACAGCTATCTTCGCCCCGTGGACACGGACGAGCTCCTCGCCGAGCAGGTCAGCTACTACCGGGCGCGTGCGGCCGAGTACGACGACTGGTGGTTTCGCCGCGGGCGCTACGACAACGGTCCCGGAGTGGAACGGCCGCTGGTTCGCGGAGGTGGCCGAGGTGGAGGCTGCGCTCGAGCGGTTCGACGCGCGCGGTGACGTGCTCGAGCTCGCCTGCGGCACCGGGCTCTGGACGCGGCATCTGGCGCGCTCGGCCGAGGCGCCTGACGGCGGTCGACGCGAGCCCCGAGGTGATCGAGCTCAACCGCGCGCGGGTCGGAGACGCGGCGGTCGAGTACGTCCAGGCCGACATCTTCGACCTCCGGCTTCCCGACCGGTACGACGCGTGCTTCTTCGGCTTCTGGCTCTCGCACGTGCCGGAGGAGCGGTTCGCCGAGTTCTGGGACGGCGTCGGCGCTGCTCTCCGCCCGGGCGGCCGCCTGTTCTTCGTCGACAGCGGCATCGGCCGGAGCGACCGCGTGCACACCCGCGACCGGGCGCCCGAGACGGAGCTGCGCCGGCTGTCGGACGGCCGGGAGTTCCGGATCGTGAAGCGCTACCACGAGCCGCCCGAGCTCGAGCAGCGGCTCGCGGAGCTCGGGTTCGGCGTCACCGTCGCGACGACCGCCCACGGCTCGATGATCTACGGTGTCGGCGCGCATGGGTAAGGCCTCCGACTGGCTCCGGGAGGAGCGGCGCAAGGTGCTCGGCGACTGGGTCGCCGTCTGCCTCCGCTGTGGCGGCGCGGTGCGGTGGTTCGAGGAGTTCGAGGACGAGCTCCCGGCCGACTGCCCCGCCTGCGGCGGCGAGCTGCTGCACCGCTGCAAGGCGTGTGACGCGCCGTTCTCGTCGACCTTCGCGGTCGACTGCGAGGAGTGCGGCGCCCCGCTGCGTCCGAACGAGCTGTTCGGGATCCCGATCCGGAAGGCTTAGCTCGCCGGGCGGATCGGCGAGAAGCGGATCACCGTGACGAGGTCCTCGTCGGTGACGTCGCGGTTGTAGAGCGTGCCGAGGAAGTGCGCCATGTCGTCGGCGCGCTTGATCTCGGGATTGTCGTGCTCGATCTCGCGCGGCGAGAGGTCGCCGAGGCGCTTCACGTCGACCTTGTCGATCACCGCGTCGAAGACGTGCTCGCGCGTGCCGAAGCGCGTGCCGCACAGGACGGAGACGATCATCCCCTTCTCGTACTTGCGGGACTTGTCGCCGAGGCGGATGGTCGCCGTCTTGCGGCCGCTCTTCAGCTGGTCCGCCACGATCGGCGAGTAGAAGTTCAGCGCGTATGCGGGCACGGCCGCATGATCATAGAGCCTCGAGCGCCGCGAGCGCCTTGCGCGCGGCCTCGCGCTCGCCGCCGTAGGCGAGCAGGCGCGGCGCGTCCTCGAGCGGCAGCCAGCGGGCCTCGGCGACCTCGTGCGGGTCGGGCGCGAGTCGGCCTCGCCGGAAGCGGAGGAGGAAGAAGCTGACGACCTTGAAGATCCGCTCGCCCTCCCAGGTGTAGACGTAGCGCACGTCGGCGAGCTTCGCGAGCAGGACGCCCTCCAGCCCGGTCTCCTCGCGCACCTCGCGCACGGCGGTCGCCTCGGGGCTCTCGCCGGGGTCGATCCGGCCCTTCGGCAGCGCCCAGAGCCCGGGTGGGCGGCCCGCCGGCCGGATCGCCGCCACCCACCACCGGCCCCGCAGCCGGCGGACGAGCACCCCGCCCGCAGAGAACTCGCGCTCCATCGCCCCGTTTGTGACACCCAGCACGGGGACACGTCCTCACGAGACTCTTGCCGAGACCGCCTGGAATCGTCTACACTGGATCGGCACTCTCGATGGGAGAGTGCCAGCAAGTGTCACAAAGTGGGAACACTAGGGAGGCCATGAATGAATCTTCAGCCGCTTGGTGACCGCCTGATCGTCGAGATCCTCGAGGAGGAGGAGATCACGTTCAGCGGCATCGTGCTGCCCGACACCGCCAAGGAGAAGCCGCAGCGCGGCAAGGTCCTGGCTGTCGGCCCCGGCCCTCGCGACGAGGACGGGGAGCACATCAAGATGGACGTCGAGGAGGGTGACGAGGTCATCTTCTCCAAGTACGGCGGGACCGAGATCAAGGTCGGCACCGACGAAGTCCTGATCCTGCGCGAGTCGGACGTCCTGGCGAAGGTCGTCGGCGACCGCGCAGCAGCCAAGTAATTAGAGAGAGAGGAACGGAGAAGCTATGGCTCACAAGGAGCTGAAGTTCAACGAGGATGCACGGCGCGCGCTCGAGCGTGGCGTCAACATCCTCGCCGACGCGGTCAAGGTCACGCTCGGCCCGAAGGGTCGCTACGTGGTGCTCGACCAGAAGTTCGGCGCACCGACGATCACCAACGACGGCGTCACGATCGCGCGCGAGATCGAGGTCGAGGACGTCTTCGAGAACCAGGGCGCACAGCTCGTGCGCGAGGTCGCCACTGCGACGAACGACGTCGCCGGCGACGGCACCACCACCGCGACCGTGCTCGCCCAGGCGATCGTCCGCGAGGGCCTGAAGAACGTGGCCGCCGGCGCGAACCCGATGGCGCTTCAAGCGCGGCATCGAGGCCGCCGTCGACGCAGTCGTCGAGGACCTCAAGGGGCAGTCGGCCGAGATCTCGGGCAAGGAGGACATCGCCCGGGTCGCCACCATCTCCGCGCGCGAGCGCGAGATCGGCGACGTGATCGCCGAGGCGATCGAGAAGGTCGGCAAGGACGGCGTCGTGAACGTCGAGGAGGGCCAGACCTTCGGCCTCGAGCTCGAGTTCACCGAGGGCATGCAGTTCGACAAGGGCTACCTCTCGCCGTACATGATCACGGACGCCGAGCGCATGGAGGCCGTGCTCGACGATCCGTACATCCTGGTCGCGAACCAGAAGATCGGCGCCGTCAAGGACATCCTGCCCGTGCTCGAGCAGGTCATCCAGGCCGGCCGCCCGCTGCTGATCGTGGCCGAGGACGTCGAGGGCGAGTCGCTCGCGACGATCGTCGTCAACAAGCTGCGCGGCACGTTCACCGCCGTCGCCGTCAAGGCGCCGGGCTTCGGCGACCGCCGCAAGCGCATGCTCGAGGACATCGCGATCCTCACGGGCGCCGAGGTGATCACCGAGGAGATGGGCCTCAAGCTCGAGAACACGAAGCTCACGCAGCTCGGCAAGGCCCGCAAGGTCGTCGTCGACAAGGACTCGACCACGATCATCGACGGGGCCGGGGACGCGGACGCGATCAAGGGCCGCATCAAGCAGCTCAAGGGCGAGATCGAGACCACCGACTCGGACTTCGACCGCGAGAAGCTCCAGGAGCGGCTCGCCAAGCTGGCCGGCGGCGTCGCCGTGGTCAAGGTCGGCGCGGCCACCGAGACCGAGATGAAGGAGAAGAAGCACCGCGTCGAGGACGCGCTGCAGGCCACCCGCGCGGCCCTCGAGGAGGGCATCGTCCCGGGCGGCGGCGTCGCGCTGCTGAACGCGGTCGACGTCGATCAAGCTCGACACGTTCGAGGGCGACGAGAAGACGGGCGCCTCGATCGTCGCGCGCTCGCTCGAGGAGCCGATCCGCCAGCTCGCGCAGAACGCGGGCCTCGAGGGCTCGGTCGTCGTCAACAAGATCCGCGAGGCCGGCAAGGGCCAGGGTCTGAACGTCGAGACGGGCGAGTACCAGGATCTCGTGAAGGCAGGGATCATCGATCCGACGATGGTCACGCGCTCGGCGCTGCAGAACGCCGCGTCGATCGCGAAGAACATCCTCACCATCGAGTGCGTGGTGGCCGAGGCGCCCGAGAAGGCCGGCGCCGGTGGCGGCGGCATGCCCGACATGGGCGGCATGGGCGGGATGATGTAAGGAGTCCCTCGGGATTCCTGCACGAAGGGCGGCCTCCGGGCCGCCCTTCGTGTTTTCATGGACGGGTGATCGCCCCGCTCCTTCCGGCCGACTGGCCCGCGGTCGCGGCGATCTACGCCGAAGGGATAGCGACCCGGATGGCCACGTTCGAAACGGACGTGCCGAGCTGGGACGAGTTCGAGGCGAAGACGATCCCCGGCCACGCGCTCGTCGCCCGCCTCGACGGCGAGGTCGCGGGCTGGGCGATCCTCTCGCGCGTCTCTCCACGTGCCGTCTACGCGGGCGTCGCCGAGGACAGCGTCTACGTCGCGGCGGCGAGCCGGGGCCGCGGGGTCGGGCACGCGCTCCTCGACGCGCTCGTGGCGGGCGCCGACGAGGCCGGGATCTGGACGATCCAGACGGCGATCTTCCCCGAGAACGAGGCGAGCCTCGCCCTGCACGAACGCTGCGGCTTCCGCGTCGTCGGCCGCCGCGAGCGGATCGCGCAGCTCGACGGCGTCTGGCGCGACACGCTGTTCCTCGAGCGCCGAGCCTCCTGATCCGAGAAAGAAAAACGGCGCCATATGGGGCGCCGTCTTTCTTGAGGGGGGAGGTGGTTCACCCACACTATCGGCGCTCCGGTCGCCTCCTTGAGTCCCTCGAACGAGGGAGATCTAGAAACCGTATCGCTCCTCTTTCCACGGATCGGCATCGTTGTGGTAGCCGTAGCGCTCCCAGAACCCGGGCTGGTCGGTCGACCGCAGCTCGATCGCGCGCAGCCACTTCGCGCTCTTCCAGAAGTACTTGCCCGGGATCACGAGCCGGAGCGGCCAGCCGTGCTCGACCGTGAGCGGCTCGCCGTCGGCCTCGTAGACGAGGAGCGCGTTCTCGTCCTCGAGCGAGGCGAGCGGCACGTTGGCGGTGAAGCCCTGCTCGGCGTGGGCGACGACGAAGCGCGCCGCGGCGGTCGGCCGCGCGAGCTTCGCGAGCTCTCGCCAGTGGACGCCGCGGAAGCGCGCGTCGAAGCGGCTCCAGCGCGTGACGCAGTGGATGTCCTGCACGCTCTCGCTCGCGGGCAGCGCGCGTAGCTCGTCCCAGCTCAGGCGCACCTCCTGCTCGACCTCGCCGAAGACGCGGAGGTCCCAGGTCGCGAGGTCGGTCTCGGGCACGCCGCCCGCGTGGAGGACGGGCCACTTCTCGGTGAAGTACTGGCCCGGAGGGAGCCGGGCCGGGTCGTAGCCCGCCTCGACGACCTTCTTCTCTGCCTTCGACCGGAAGAGCGGCATCGGTGCCTAGACTAATCGGCGTGGCAGTCTCCACCGTCCGGATCGCCTCCCGCCCGCGCGCGTACGTGCGCGTCGCGGGGCCCGACGCGGAGGACCTCCTCCAGCGGTTCCTCTCGAACGACGTGACCGGCGGCGAGGTGGTCGACGCGCTCCTGCTCACGCCGAAGGGGCGGCTGATCGCCCCGCTCCGCGTGTGGCGGCGCGGCTCGGACGACTTCCTGCTGCTCACCGAGCCCGAGCTCGGCGAGGCGGTGCGCTCGACCCTGCTGCGCGGGCGCTTCGCCGCGAAGTGCGAGATCGAGCCGGAGGAGCACACCTCGACGCTCGTCTTCGGCGAGGCGGACGGCCTTCCCGGCGAGCTCCCCGGGCGCCGTCGAGGTGCTGGACGCGGGGCTCGAGCCCACCCTCGGCGCGGACGAGCTCGAGCGGATCCGGATCGAGGCCGGCGTCCCCGCCTGGGGCAAGGAGCTCGACGACACGATCCTGCCGGCCGAGGCCGGGCTCGACGCGACGCACATCTCGTTCACGAAGGGCTGCTACCCGGGGCAGGAGCCGGTCGCGCGGCTCCACCACCGCGGTCACGCAAACCGGGAGCTTCGCGTGCTCGCGCTCGACGGCGCCACGCCCGGCGCGGAGCTGTTCCTCGACGGGAAGCCGGTGGGCCGCGTCACGAGCGCCGTGCCCGGCGTCGCGCTCGCCTACGTCCGCGTCGAGGTGCCTGCCGGCGCGACGCTGCGGCTACACTAGCTCGGCCCCGCGCCCGTAGCTCAGGGGATAGAGCGCTGCCCTGCGGAGGCAGAGGTCGCAAGTTCGAATCTTGCCGGGCGCACTACCGCCGTGCCGCTTTACCTCACCGAGGACGACGTCGCCGCGCTGCTCTCCCCCGAGGATGCGCTCGAGGCGGTCGAGGGATCCTTCAGGCGCCTCGCCGCCGGCGAGGTCGTCGAACAGGCCCCGCTACCGGCTGCCCCTGGACGAGGGCATGTTGGCCGTGATGGCCGCCGTCGACCGCGGGATCGGCTACGCGGGCGTGAAGACCTATGCGGGCTTCGCGACGGGCGCGCGGTTCGTCGTCTGCCTGTTCCGCGCCGACGCACCGGAGCTCGTGGCGCTGATCGACGCCGACAAGCTCGGCCAGCTCCGCACCGGTGCCGCGAGCGGCGTTGCGGCCCGTTACCTCGCGCGGCCGGGCGCATCCAGCCTCGGCGTGATCGGCGCGGGCTGGCAGGCGGAGACCCAGATCGCGTGCATCCGCGCGGCGCTGCCGGGGATCGAGCGCGTCCGGGTCTACGCGAGGGACCGGACGAAGCTCGGGCAGTTCTGCAAACGGGTCGGCGCCGAGCCGGCCGAGAGCAACAGCGAGGCGGCCGACGCGGACGTCGTCGTGACGGTGACGCCGTCGCGCGACCCGGTCCTCCGCGGCGAATGGCTCCGGGAAGGAGCGCTCGTCTGCGCGGTCGGGGCGAACATGGCGACGAAGCGGGAGCTCGACAACGTCGTGCTCGAGCGCGCGGCCTTCGTCTGCTGCGACTCGCTCGAGAACGCAAAGCTCGAGTCCGGCGACCTGATCGAGCCCGTCGCGAGCGGCGTGCTCGACTGGCTCGAGGTGCACGAGCTCCAGGAGGTCGTCGTCGGCGATGTGCCCGGGCGCGCCGATCCCGAGGACATCATCCTCTTCAAGTCGAACGGCCTCGCGGCGTGGGACGTCGCGATCGCGGCCGTCGCGGTCGAGCGTGCGCGCGAGCTGGGAGTCGGCCGGGAGCTCTAGGTCGAGGCGAGGCCGTGCCCGTTGCGGCGGACGGCCTCGATCGGGTCGTCGCCGATCGCCCGGATCACCTCGGGGCGGTCGAGGATCCGGTTCTGCTGCTCGGGCGTGAGCCTGTTCTGAACGTAGCGGTCCTGGAGGATCTCCTTCAGCGACCGCCCACGCTCGTGCTCCCGGATCACGTAGGCGGCGACGCGCTCCTCGGCCGATGAGCGCTGGAAGAGGAACGAGAACCCTTTCTGGTACCAGTCGGCCATCGACGCGATTGTATCCTCCTTGTCGTGAAGCTTCACTCGAAGCAGGGTCGGTTCGCCGAGCGCGAGCTCCGCGGGGTCGACGACGCCGGTGCCGAGGAGCGGATCGTGATCTGGGTCGAGCGGAAGCAGGGCGGGGTGTGGGCGGTCGGGCGCGCGGTGAACGTGCAGCACCGGCCGAGCGACGATCCGCGCCCCGAGGACTACGTGTTCGAGGGCTACGAGCTCGAGGACGCCGTCGAGGCCGCGAACGCCGCCCTCACCGACGACCTGCGGGTGTCCGAGGGCGACGGGCGCGCCGAGCAGGTCGACCCGTTCACGCGTGAAGAGCTGCTCCGCCCGCTCGAACGCTGGTTCTTCGGCCGCCGCCCGCGCCCTGACCGGCGGCAGCTCACGCTGGGCGGAGCCCAGACTCCGCCGGTCGTCCGGACGCCGCTTGCCCGGCACGGTGCTCTGCGGGCCCGTGTTTCCACACTGCTCCCTCCGGCCGCACCCGCAGCGGCGCCTCAGGACACGGGGATGCCGCGTTTCCTAACCGGCAGATCGTGGGAGGCAGGCGGCCACTCGAGCGCCGCGTTCGGGATCGCCTCGCCGTGCGGGTCGTGCGTCGGGAAGCCGAGCGCCCGGTCGATCCGCTCCTCCAGCTCCTCGGAGAGGACGTGCTCGAGGCGGTCGGCCTCGTCGTGCACCGCGTCGACGTGCAGCCCGAGGGTCTCGGCGAGGTACAGCTCGAGCAGGCGGTGGTGGCGGATCACCTCGACGGCGACCTGCTCCCCGGCGGGCGTGAGCTCCACGCCGCGGTAGGGAGCGTGCGCGACGAGGTCGAGCGCTGCGAGCTTCTTCACCATCGCGCTGGCCGAGGCCGGCGAGACGTGCAGGCGGTGTGCGAGCGCGGTCACCGTCGCGCGGCCGCTCTCGGCGTGGAGCTTGTAGATCTCCTTCAGGTAGTCCTGGATCGCGTCGGTGAGCGGCGGCCGCGCCATGTCCGCGTCAGTCTAGGCTGCTGCTGCTAGGGTCGCCGCCCATGGTCATCCGGCTGGGCCACAGTCCCGATCCCGACGACGCGTTCATGTTCTGGGCACTCGACGCGGATGTGATCGACTCGCGCGGGTTCACGTTCGAGACCGTGCAAGAGGACATCCAGACGCTCAACGAGTGGTCGCTCGAGGGGCGGTTGGACGTGACGGCGATCTCGCTGGCCACCTATCCGCTCGTCCAGGACGAGTACCTCCTGCTGCCGCACGGGTCGAGCCTGGGCTCCGGGTACGGGCCGGTCGTCGTCTCGCGCCGGCCGCTCTCGCTCGACGAGCTCCGGGAGGTCGAGATCATCGTCCCGGGCCGCCATACGACGGCGTTCCTCGTGCTGGGGATGGCGCTCGAAGGACCCTTCGCGTGGCGGGCGCTCCCGTTCGACGAGATCCTCGACGAGGTCGTCTCGGGGCGGGCGGAGGCAGGGCTCGTGATCCACGAAGGGCAGCTCACGTACGCCGCCGAGGGCCTGGCGAAGACGCTCGACCTCGGTGAGTGGTGGCTGCTCGAGACGGGGCTGCCGCTGCCGCTCGGCGTCAACGTCGTGCGGCGCTCGCTCGGGCCTGAGGTGATCGAGGAGCTGTCCGGCGTGCTCCGCGAGTCGATCCGCTCCGGGCTCGCCCACCGCGACGAGGCGATGGCCTACGCGATGAAGTTCGGCCGCGGGATCGACGCCGGCCTCGCCGATCGCTTCGTCGACATGTACGTGAACGAGCTGACCCAGGAGCTCGGCGGCGAGGGTCGCCAGGCTGTTGCCGAGCTGCTCCGCCGCGCCGAGGCGACGGGCGCGTACGAGACGCCGGTACGGGTCGAGTTCGCACCCTGACACACACTCGGCACAGAGTCGGCACGATCCCGTGCGCCCCGCGCCGCTACCGTCTTCTTCCCCGTGGGCGGGTGGGGGTTAGGGATGGGTCCGCCGGTGCGCAGCCCTCACCCCCCGCGATACGCTCGTATCCGTGAGCCGCGCGGTCATCCTCTCCGCCGTTCGCACGCCGATCGGCCGGTACGGCGGCGCCCTCTCGGGCGTCCGGCCCGACGACCTCGCCGCGCTCGCGGTCGCCGCGGCGGTCGAGCGCGCGGCGGTCCCGTCCGAGGAGATCGAGGACGTCTACCTCGGCTGCGCGAACCAGGCCGGCGAGGACAACCGGAACGTCGCGCGCATGGCCGCGCTGCTCGCGGGCCTGCCGCAGTCGGTCGCCGGCGTGACCGTGAACCGGCTCTGCGCGTCCGGGCTCTCGGCCGTCGTCGCCGCGTGCCACGCGATCGCGGCGGGCGACGGCGACCTCTTCGTCGCCGGCGGCGTCGAGTCGATGAGCCGCGCGCCGTTCGCGATGCCGAAGCCCGACAAGGCCTTCCCGCGCGGCAACCAGGTCGTCTACGACACCGTCCTCGGCTGGCGCTTCCCGAACCCGCGCATGGAGGAGATGTTCCCGCTCGAGTCGATGGGCGAGACCGGCGAGAACGTCGCGGAGCGCTACGACGTCTCCCGCGAGGATCAGGACGCGTTCGCCGCCCGCTCGCAGGCTCGCTGGGCAGCCGCCGCGGAGGCCGGCCGGTTCGACGAGGAGCTGATCCCGGTCGGCGACGTCGTCCGCGACGAGCACCCGCGGCCCGGCACGACCGTCGAGCAGTTGGCCGCGCTCAAGCCGGCCTTTCGCGCCGGCGGCACGGTCACGGCGGGGAACGCGAGCGGGATCAACGACGGCGCTGCGGCGCTCGTGATCGCGAGCGAGGAGAAGGCGGCGTCCCTGGGAGCGAGACCGCTCGGGAGCTTCGTCGCCTCGGCCGTCGCAGGCGTCGACCCGACGGTGATGGGGATCGGGCCGATCCCCGCCGTCCGCAAGCTGCTCGACCGCACGGGACTGGCGGTCTCCGACCTCGACCTCGTCGAGCTCAACGAGGCGTTCGCCTCGCAGAGCCTCCAGGTGATCCGTGAGCTCGGCCTCGACGAGGAGATCGTCAACGTGAACGGCGGCGCGATCGCGCTCGGCCACCCGCTCGGGATGAGCGGCGCTCGGCTGGTCGTCTCGCTCCTCCACGAACTGGGGCGCCGCGGCGGCCGCTACGGGCTCGCCACGCTGTGCGTCGGCGTCGGCCAGGGTCAGGCCGCGCTGTTCGAGCGCGGCTAGCTCACTCGGCGAACGGCTCGATCACGCTCGCGGCCTCCTGCCGGATCACGACCGCGACCGAGACGAGGATCACGGCCGCGGCGGCGGCGATCGTCCAGGTGACCGCCTCGTGGAGGAACACCGCGCCGAGCACGATCGCGACCACCGGGTTCACGTACGCGTAGGTGGCGACCGTCCCGATCGGCGCGTGCCCGAGCAGCCAGACGTAGGCCGTGTACCCGACCAGCGAGCCGAACAGCACGAGGTAGACCCAGCCGAGGATCGAGCGGGTCGAGAAGTCGGCCGGGTTCAGCGACTCGCTGCCGTGGAAGGCGAGCCCGAACGGCAGCAGGAAGAGGCCGCCTACGAGCATCTCGAGCGCCGTCGCCGCGAAGGCGTCCGAGGGCATCGGCAGCCGGCTCGAGAGGAACGAGCCGAGCGCCCAGGCGAGCGCCGAGCAGACCACGAGCCCGAGCCAGGCAGCGCTCGTCCCGCCGCCGGGGCGGACGAGGATCGCGAGGCCGAGGAACCCCACCACGACCGCCGCGAGCGAGCGCCGCGTCGGGCGGTCACCGGTCGCGAGGCGCAGCAGCACGATCCAGAGCGGCACCGAGCCGATCACGAGCGAGGCGGTCCCGATCGGCACGTGGCGCTCCGCGACGAACAGCAGCCCGTTCGCGCTCGGGAGCAGCACGCCGACGATCGCCGCCGAGCGGAACGCGACCCGCCCGGGCAGGAGCAGCCTCGCGCCTCGCCGCCACGCGACGAACGCGGCCATCAGGAGGCCCGCCGCGATGAAGCGGATCGACGCGGCGAAGATCGGCGGGATCGTCTCGCCGGCGAGCTTGATCCCGAGGTAGGTCGAGCCCCAGATCAGGTAGACGGTCCAGAGCGCGATCCAGACCCTGGCCCGCTGGCTCAACGCTTCAGTGCCAGCGCCGCTCCGGCCGCGAGCAGGATGATCCCGGCGATGCGATACGGGGTCAGTGGGATCTGCTGGAGCCCGAACAGGCCGAAGCGGTCGATGATCGTGCCGAGCACGAGCTGCCCGGCGATGATCAGCGCGACCACGGCGAACGTGCCGATCCGCGGCGCTGCGAACGTGACGGTGAAGACGATGAAGGCGCCTCCCACGGCGCCGAGCCACATCCATTTCGGAGCCGCCGCTGCGGTGGCGAAGCCCGACAGCGAGCGCGTCGCGACGAGCAGGACGAGGGCGGCGATCACCGCGGTCACGACGCACGAGAACGCGACGGCCGGCAACGTGCCGGCGCGATCGCCGAAGCGACCGAAGATCGCCACCTGCGCCGCCGCCATCAGGCCGGCGCCGAGGGCGAGGACCGCAGCGATCGCGTTACCGCCAGACACGGGGAAGAGTCTAAGCTCACCGTCGGTGAGCGAGCCGACGCACCCCCGCCCGGTCCCGCCCGACGAGCTCGGCTTCGAGCGGATCGTCTACGAGAAGGCTCCGCCGCGCGCCACGATCACGCTCAACCGCCCGGAGGTCCTGAACGCGTTCGACTTCCAGATGCTGCGGGAGCTCGCGCGCGCGTGCGAGGACGTCGTCCTGGGACGACGAGATCCGCGTGCTCGTCGTCACCGGCGCGGGGCGCGCGTTCTGCGTCGGTGCCGACCTCAGGTCGTGGGCCGCCGACTACCTCGGCAGGCCGACCGAGTACTGGAAGTGGTTCGGCGCCTTCAAGGACATGCACGACCGGCTGCGGGAGTGCGGCAAGCCGACCGTCGCGAGGGTGAACGGGATCGCGGTCGGCGGCGGCAACGAGCTGCAGATGGCCTGCGACCTCGCCGTGATGGCCGACGACGCGTTCATCCGGCACGTCGGGCTCGACCACGGCTCGGTGCCGGCCGGCGGCGCGACGCAGTGGCTGCCGCTGATGGTCGGCGACCGCCGCGCGCGCGAGATCGTGATGCTCGGCGAGGAGATCCCCGCGCGGCAGGCCGCCGAGTGGGGGCTCGTGAACCGGGCCGTCCCGGCGGCGGAGCTCGACGCCGTCGTCGACGGCTGGGTCGAGACGCTCGCGCAGAAGCTTCCCCAGACCACGCGGTACGCGAAGCAGCAGCTCAACTGGTGGCGCGACATCTCCTGGCACGAGACGGTCGGCCATGCGCGCGACTGGCTCGCGCTCTCGATGCTCGGCGACGAGGCGAACGAGGCGGTGAACCGATTCCTGACGAAGCCCTAGTCCTGGTGGAGCGGGACGGCCCCGTCGGGGTCGTGCTGATGAACCGGCCGAAGCAGCTGAACGCGCTCTCCGGCGAGCTGATGGATGCGATCGTCGCCGCGCTGCAGGAGCTGGACGCCGACGACGAGGTCCGGTGCATCGTCCTCGGCGGCGGGGAGCGCGCCTTCGCGGCAGGCGCCGACATCGCCCAGCTGGCGCAGAGCTCCCCGGTCGAGCTCGCGCTTCTCGTCGCGGCTCGAGCGCTGGGACGCGATCCAGGCGGTGCGGACGCCGATCGTCGCCGCGGTCTCCGGCTTCTGCCTCGGCGGCGGCTGCGAGCTGGCGATGCTCTGCGACCTGATCGTCGCCTCCGAGACGGCGAGGTTCGGCCAGCCGGAGACCGGGGTCGGGATCATCCCCGGCGCGGGCGGCACCCAGCGCCTGACGCGCGCCGTCGGCAAGGCGGTCGCGATGGACGTGATCCTCTCGGGGCGGATGCTCTCGGCCCGCGAGGCGCTCCACTTCGGGCTCGTCGCCCGCGTCGTCGCCCGCGAAGCCTGGCTCGACGCGGCGAAGCAGGTCGCGCGGGACATCGCCGCGAAGGCGCCGATCGCCACCGTCCTTGCCAAGCAGGCGGTCGACCAGGCCTACGAGGGGCCGCTGGCGCTCGGGATCGAACTGGAACGGCGCTCGATCGCGCTCGCGTTCGCCTCCGAGGACGCGAAGGAGGGCCTGAACGCGTTCCTCGAGAAGCGCAGGCCCGACTTCAAAGGGCGCTAGCGCGTTCCGCGAATCCTCGGATGACACTTCGGGCGGCCGGTGGGATCCTCCGGGTTGAACCGATAGGAGGTGCCCGATGAAGATGCCCGAGGTTCTCGATGAAGTGCGCTCGTCGGTCGAGGCGAAGCGTGTCTACGCAGACCCGGTGCACGAGGACGGCGTCACCGTCGTCCCGGCCGCGACCGTCCGCGGAGGCGGAGGCGGCGGAACCGACGACGAAGGCCAGAGCGGCGGCGGCTTCGGCCTCTCCGGCAGCCCGACCGGCGCCTGGGTCGTCAAGGAAGGCGAGGTCACCTGGATGCCGGCGGTCGACGGACGAAGGTGATCCTGCTCGGCGAGCTGACCGCGATCGTCGGCCTTCTCGCCTGGCGCTCCGTGCGCGTCGCACAGACGCGCAGGGTGATCACGATCAAGCGCCCGCAGCGCGCGATCCGGCTCGTGCGTCTCGCGAGCCTTGCTCGTCTCGCTCGGCGCGATAGGCTCAGCCTGCCGTGGCAGGAGAAGCCGAAGCCGAAGTTCTCGTTGCGCGCGACGCTGCCGTTCTAACGGCCACGCTGAACAGGCCGGCGGTGCTCAACGCCCTCACGGGCGCGGTGCACGCCGGCCTGCGCGCTGCCCTGAAGGAAGCGGCCGGCGACCCGGAGGTGCGCGCGGTCGTGGTCACCGGGGCGGGACGGGGCTTCTGCGTCGGGCAGGACCTGACCGAGTTCTCCGACACTCCGGACGTCGGCGCCGCGCTACGCGCCACCTATCACCCGACCGTCCACGCGATCCGCTCGCTCGAGAAGCCGGTGATCGCGGCGATCAACGGGCCTGCGGCCGGCGCGGGTGTCTCGCTCGCGTGCGCGTGCGACATCCGCATCGCCTCGGACGCGGCGTTCTTCGCGCCGGGCTTCGTGAACATCGGGCTCGTCCCCGACGCGGGCGGCACCTACTTCATCACGCGCCTGCTCGGCCAGGCGCGGGCGTTCGAGTGGATGAGCTCCGGCCGCCGCATCACCGCCGAGGAGGCCCTCGCCTGGGGCCTCGTCACCGAGGTCGTCGCCGCCGACGGCTTCGAGGCGCGCGTCGCCGAGTACGCCGCGGGGCTCGCCGCGATGCCGACGAAGGCGATCGGCTGGAACAAGCGCCTGTTCGACCACGCGACCACGGCGACCCTCGACGAGCAGCTCGAGCTCGAGGCGCAGCTCCAGACGGCCGCCGCGCAGACCGCCGACTTCGCGGAAGGAGTGGCTGCCTTCCTGGAGAAACGGGCGCCGTCGTTCAAAGGAGCATGACGTGGAGCCCCATCCGATCCGCCTCGTCGTCACCGACGACCTGGCTCGCACGCGCCTGACCGTCTTCTTCCGCTTCATCCTCGCGATCCCGCCGTACATCTGGGTCGGGCTCTGGGGGATCGCCGCGTTCTTCGCCTGGATCGCCGCGTGGTTCGTCGCGCTCTTCACGGGCAGGGTCTCGGCGGGGCTGCACGACTTCCTCGCCTCGTACCTCCGCTACCACGGCGAGGTCTACGCCTACGCGTTCCTGCTCGCCGATCCGTGGCCGGGCTTCTCGTCGAGCGACGCCTACCCGGTCACGCTCGAGGTCGACCCGCCGCAGCGGCAGAGCCGCTGGACCGTCTTCTTCCGCGGCATCCTCGCGATCCCGGCGCTCCTGATCGCGACCGTGCTCATCTACCTGCTCGAGGTGATCGCGTTCCTCGCCTGGTTCGTCTGCCTGTTCGCGGGGACGATGCCGGAGGGGTTCGAGAACCTCGGTGCCTACTGCCTGCGCTACTACCAGCAGGCCTGCGGCTACCTCTACCTGCTCACCCAGCGCTACCCGAGCCTGAGCTCGCCGACGCCGATCTGAGCCCGGAAATCACTGATCTCAGGGACGGAGCGCGTTGCATCGCGTTCCGATAGATGACGGCAGTCGTGAAGGCGTTGCTGAGGCATCTCTGCGGTGGAGCGCGGGTTCGCGCTCGTGATGGCCCTGGGCCTGCTGGCCGTGCTGACGATCGTCGGGACGACGCTCACCTACTACGCGACGAGCGACGGCACCGCGGCGACGACGGGCAGGGCGCGGATGAGCGCCTTCGACCTCGCCGAGGCGGGGCTCAGCGACGCGGTGGCGACACTGGCCAACCAGCTCAACTCCGACGGCACCGTGAAGAGCGGCGCCAAGAGCCCGATCGACCCGACGCTCCTTCCGCAGACCACGGTCCAGTACACGGCCCAGCACGGGTCGGTCACCTACGCTGGGACGCTCGACACGACCGACTACGTCTGGACGATCACCTCGACGGGGCAGGTCAAGAACGACCAGGGCTACCAGCGGAGCACCCTGAAGAAGTCGGTCACCGTGCGCGGCCTCAACATCGGTGCGGACGGCAACTCCTGGAGCCGCTTCTACCAGGACAGCACCACGTCCTGCCTGACGATCGACACCGACACGATGGTCACCAACATCGGCACGCGCGGCAACCTCTGCCTGGTCAACGGGGGCGCGATCACCGGCGCGAACACGACCGTCGACGTCGGCGGCACGGTCACGATCTCGGGGCCCGACACCACCGGCAGCGCGCGGCCCGCGACGACCGCGTCGGGCTGGACGAGCTCGAACAACGTCTTCGCGAGCGACAGCGTCTATGCGACCAACGCCGTCGGCTCGAACAGCACGGGCGCGACGCTGACGCTGAGCGGGTTCGGGTTCTCGATCCCGACGAGCGCGATCATCCGCGGGATCACGGTCACCCTGATCCGGAAGGGGAGCGTCTCCGGCACGCTGCAGGACGCGAACATGTACCTCACGAAGGCGGGCTCGCAGACCGGGTCGAACCACGCGATCTCCGGCACCTGGGGCACCTCGAACTCCACGAAGACCTACGGCAGCAGCTCCGACCTCTGGGGCGCGGCGTGGACCGCGGCCGACATCGACAACTCGGGCTTCGGGATCAAGTTCGCGGCGAAGGCAGGCGGCACGGCCGCGACCGCGTCGGCCGACTACGTCTCGATCGCGATCACGTACTCGAACGACACCAACGGGATCGGCACCCCCGGCACGCCGATCGACCAGGCGAACATCGGCGGCACCTGCACCTACAACGCAGGCAGCGCCCATACGCCCTGCACCTCGGCCGATCACGTCTACGCCGGCACGATCACGACCACCGCGCCGGGCTCGAACCCCGCCCTGGTGATGCCGCAGGTCGACTTCGACTACTGGTGGGCGAACGCGATGCCCGGCCCGAAGCACCCCTGCACCAGCTCGACCGGGACACCGCCGACCTTCGACAACGACGCGAGCACCACGAACGGGCCGAACGACAGCGTCCCGGTCAACGGCGAGATGGCGCCGCCCGGCCAGTCCTACGACTGCCAGGTCGTGGAGAACGGCGTGCTCAAGGGCGAGCTCGGCTGGAATGCCACCACCCACGTGCTGACGATCTTCGGGACGATCTTCATCGACGGGAACTTCCGCTTCGACTCCGACGGCGAGATCGTCCACTACCAGGGCAAGGCCGACCTGATGAGCGGCGGCTACGACGAGATCGACGCCGTCGTGTGCGCCGGCGGCTCGGGGACGACGGAGCCCCAGGACGACTGCATCTCGACGGGCATGTCGAACTGGGATCCCAGCCAGAACTACATGACGCTGATGTCGATGAAGGACAACGAGTACGACCAGGGCGGCTCGAGCTGCAGCGGCTCGCCGCCGACGTGCCTCGACGGCCACCCGCAGGGCGGCTACCAGGGCGTGCTCTACTCGCAGGGCAACTGCCTGATCCACCAGGGCTTCCAGGACAGCGGCCCGGTGATCTGCAACAGCATCTCGATCCCGCACGAGGCGACCGTCGACCCGACCTTCTACACCTTCCCGTACACCGGCAACCTCACCGACGGCCAGAAGTACGGGGACACCTCGTCCGCCTCCGCGTTCGAGCTCGACGCCGGCGCCGAGAGCGGGGGCTAGCCGGCCTCACCGATCGGCGGCCTCCTGGCCGCGAGTCCGGTGCGGAATCACTGACGAGAGGGATCGTCCTGACCGCGTCGGTTTCCGACAGGCGGTACAGCGGCCCCAAATATCGATGGACCGTCGTTCATCGTGAAAGATGCCTTCGACCACCTCTGCGGTAGGTCCGGCGCCCTGGCTTCGCGAGTACTGGCGAACGAGCGCGGGATAGCCCTGGTGATGGCTCTCGGGCTTCTGACCGTCCTCACGATCATGGGCACCGGAGTCGCCTATTACGCGACCACCAACCTGACGGCCACCAGCTCCCACAGGGCCGAGGCGAGCGCCTACGACCTTGCCGAGGCGGGGGTCAACGACGCGTTGGCAACGCTCGCGAACCAGCTGAACACCGACGGCAGCGTCAAGACTGGCGCCAAGAAGCCGACCGACCCGAGCCTCCTCGCGACCCCGACCACCGTCAACTACGCGGCCCTCAAGGGCTCGGTGACGTATTCGGGCACGCTCGACACCACGAAGTGGGTCTGGAGGATCGTCTCCACCGGCCGGGTGAAGAGCGGTCTGACCTATCAGAGGTCGACGTTGACGAAGAGCGTCAAGGTGCTCGGGATCAACAACGGCGCAGACGGCAGCTCCTGGAGCCGCTTCTACGACAACGACACGGACGGCACCTGCCTGACGATCGACGGAGCGACCTTCGTCACGAACGTAGCCACCAAGGGCAATCTCTGCATCCAGAACGGGGGCGGCATCGCCGGCGCGAACACGCTCGTCGACGTCGGCGGCACCGTCACGATCAGCGGACCGACCATCTTCCGTCCCTACACCGACACGGGCGGCTGGACGAGCCCGAACAACGTCAACACGGTCAACAGCCAGTACGCGACCAACGCGATCAACGCGGCCTCGACCGGCGCCACCCAGACCTCGACCGAGTTCAGATACGGGCTCCCGCCGAGTGCGACGATCACCGGGATCGGCGTCACCGTGATGAAGTACCAGCAGAGCGGCTGCTGCAGCGCCGTGCAGACGATCTCGATCACCGGGAGCCCCACCGGAGGCACCTTCAAGCTCAACGCGACGCCGCCGGGCGGAAGCTCGACGGCGACCGGCTCGATCGCTTACAACGCGAGCGCCGGAACCGTGCAGAGCGCCCTCGTCACGATCTTCGGCTCGGGCAACGTGACCTGCACGGGTGGGTCGCTGCCCGGAACCGCCGTTGCCTGCACGTTCGCGGGCGCGGACGCCCTCCAGCCGATCACGCTGATGACGAAGAACTCGACCGCCTTCTCGGGCGGCTCCTCGCCCAACGTAACCGTCGCGAACACGACGACCGGCGTCGCCGCGCTGCAGGACAGCACCGTGCAGCTGCTCAAGGCAGGCTCGGCGAGCGGCAGCAACAAGGCAGTGTCCACCGGCTGGAAGCCGACGCTGACCACCGTCACCTACGGCGGCCCGGGCGACCTCTGGGGCACGACCTGGACCCCGACCGACATCGACAACACCGGCTTCGGCATCCAGTTCGTCGCGAAGAACGTCGCGACGGCAACCGCGACCGCCGCGCTCGACTACATCGGGATCACGGTCTACTACACGCCGAACCCGGACGGGATCGGCACCCCCGGGACACCCGTCAAGACCGCGAACATCGGCAGCACCTGCCAGTACCAGGCCCAGGCTGCGCACACGCCCTGCAGCGCGACCGACCACGTCTATGCGGGGACGATCACGACCACCGCGCCGGCCAGCAACCCCGCGCTCGTGATGCCGACCGTCGACTACGACTACTGGTGGGCGAACGCGAGGCCGGGGCCGAAGCACTTCTGCACCAACCCGAGCCCGGGCATCGCGACCGACTTCTTCGACAACAACTCGAGCACCACCACCGGGCCCGACCAGAGCATCACCATCAACGGCGAGATGACGCCGCAGTCCTCGGACGTCACCTGCCAGGTGGTCGAAAACGGCGTGCTCAGAGGCGAGTACTCCTGGAACCACACCACTCACGTGATGACGATCAGCGGCGTGGTCTTCGTCGACGGCAACTTCCGCTTCGACGACGACGGCCAGGTAGTGCACTACTTCGGGCGGGCCAACATCATGTCCTCGAGGGACGACGAGATCGACGAGGTCGTCTGCGCCGGCGGCACCGGGACGACCCTGGCGACCAGCTGCCTCAACGACATGTCGAACTGGAATCCGACCCAGAACATGATGGTGCTGATGTCGGAGATGCCGAACGAGTACGACCAGGGCGCCACCACCTGCGCCGGCAACACCCCGCCGACCTGCTACAACGGCCACGTCCCGGGCGCCTTCCAGGGGATCCTCTACTCGACCTCCAGCTGCCTGATCCACCAGAGCTTCCAGGACAGCGGCCCCGTGATCTGCGACTCGATCAGCCTTCCGAACGAGGGCGGGATCAATCCGACCTACTACACGTTCCCGTCGATCGGCAACCTCACCGACGGGCAGAAGTACGGCGACGCGAGCACTGCGACGAGCTTCCAGCTCCTCGCCGGTGACCTGGGCGGGCTCTAGCTGGGCATTCACTCAATCGAGGGTATTGGCCTTACGCTCGCGGCGGTTCCGTCCGATGAGGACTCTGGTGCAAGCTTTGCGGCGACACCTTTCGATGCGACGGCTCAGGTCCGAGCGCGGTATCGCGCTCGTCATGGCCCTCGGGCTCCTGACCGTGCTCACGATCAGCGGCACGGCCGTCACCTACTACGCGAGCACGAACCTGACCGACTCGGGCGCCCACAAGGCGCGGGCGAGCGCGTACGACC
Source organism: uncultured Actinomycetes bacterium (assembly GCA_963746005.1). GTDB lineage: Bacteria > Actinomycetota > Thermoleophilia > Gaiellales > Gaiellaceae > CAVQZA01. Next base: position 54,973 of record CAVUZM010000015.1, read on the forward strand.
TGGCCGAGGCCGGGATCCAGGACGCGATCGCGACGCTGAACAACCAGCTCGACCCGACCACCCACATGCTGAAGACGACCACGGGCAACTGGAAGAAGCCGACCGACTCGACCCTGCTCTCCACGCCGGTCACCGTCAACTACTCGAACCTCAACGGCTCGGTCACCTACGTAGGCCAGCTCGTCGTCGTCACCGGCGTCAGCTACACGTGGGTGATCACCTCGACCGGAAAGGTGAAGAGCGGCGAGGGGTATCAGACGAAGGTGCTGAAGAAGAGCGTCAAGGTGATGGGCGACTCCGGCACCGGCAGCTCGTGGAGCCGCTTCTACGACAACAACAACGGCGCCACGACCGGCTGCCTCACGATCGACAACTCGACCTTCGTCACGAACATCGCGACCAAGGGCGACCTCTGCCTGACGAACGGCGGCGGGGTCACCGGCGCGGGCACGACCGTCGACGTCGGCGGCAACGTCATCATCACCGGCCCCGACGCGTCCGTCGCCGCCAAGCCGCCCGCCCTCGGCGCCGGCTGGCCGACGACGCCGACGAACATCTATACGAGCAACAGCGCCTACGCGCAGAACACGATCGCCGCGGTCGCGACCGGCTCGAACGAGGACGCGACCAACTTCGGCTTCGCGGTCCCGGCGACCGCGGTGATCGAGGGCATCACGGCCACCGTGCAGCGGATGTCGAGCGCCTGCTGCAGCGCCGTGCAGACGATCGCCACGAGCGGCACCCCGACGGGCGGCACCTTCAAGCTCAATGCCACGCCTTACGGCGGCAGCTCGACGGTCTCGACCACGATCGCCTACAACGCGGCCAGCTCGGTGGTCCAGGCCGCCCTCGTGACGATCTTCGGCTCCGGGAACGTGACCTGCTCGGGCGGACCGCTCCCGGCTGTCGTCACGTGCACGTTCGCGGGCGCGGACGCCAACGAGCCGATCGTGCTGATGTCGCAGAACACCAACAGCCTCACCGGCGGCTCGTCGCCCAAGCCGGTGTTCGCGACGACGGTTGCCGGCTCCGCCGGCGCACTCCAGGACAGCACCGTGCAGCTCCTCAAGGCCGGCGCGCCGGTCGGGAGCAACAAGGCCGTGTCCACCACCTGGGGCACCACGCTCAGCACGATCACCTACGGCAGCACCTCCGATCTCTGGGGCCTGACCTCCGGGACGTTGACCGGCGCCGACGTGGACGCGACCAACTTCGGCCTGCGCTTCGCGGCGAAGAACGTCGCGGCCGCGTCCGCAACCGCCTCGGTCGACTACGTCACGATCGCGATCCAGTACAAGCCGGACGCGCCCGGGATCGGCACCTCGGGGACGCCGATCGCCCAGGCGAACGTCGCCGGCACCTGCACCTACCTGCTCCAGTCCGCGCACACGCCGTGCACGTCGACCGATCACGTCTACGCGGGCACGATCACGAGCACGTCGGTCGCGAACGAACCCGGCCCTCGTGATGCCGACGGTCGACTACAACTACTGGTGGGCGAACGCCGCGCCGGGCCCGAAGCACTTCTGCACGAACGCGAACCCCGGCCTCGCGAGCGACTTCTTCGACAACAACGCGAGCACGACCAGCGCGCCGGACCAGAGCATCAAGATCAACGGCGAGATGGCGCCGGACACCTACGACTACACCTGCCAGGTCGTCCAGAACGGCGTGCTCAAGGGCGAGCTCTCGTGGAACCACACCACGCACGTGATGACGATCGACGGCGTGATCTTCGTCGACGGCAACTTCCGCTTCGACTACGACGGCCAGATCGTCCACTACTTCGGCCGCGCCAACATCATGTCCTCGGCCGACGACGAGATCGACTCCCTCGTCTGCGCCGGCGGCCCGAGCACGCTCCCCGACTCCAACGACTACGCGAAGAGCTGCATCACCGACATGTCGAACTGGGATCCGACCCACAACATGATGGTGCTGATGTCGGAGGCGCCCAACGAGTACGACCAGGGCGGCTCGGGCTGTCCCGTCAACTCGGCGTGGGGCGGTACAGTGAACGGTGGGGCGCCTTCTTCCACCTCGCCCCCGAGCTGCTACAACGGCCATCCTCCGGGGGGCTTCCAGGGCATCCTCTACTCGACCTCCAGCTGCCTGATCCACCAGAACTTCCAGGACAGCGGCCCCGTGATCTGCCAGTCGATGTCGATCCCGAACGAGAGCGGCATCAACCCGACGTACTACACGTTCCCGTACGTGGGCGCCGCCACCGACGGCCAGAAGTACGGCAACCCCGCCACGGCGTCGGCCTGGGAGATCCAGCCCGACGACTCCTCCGGCGGCTAGCCCTGCGCGCCGCGGGCGCGCCGCGGCGGGGATGAGCTAGGCTCGTGCCGATGACGAGAGTCGCCTGCCTCGCGCTTCTCCTCGTCGCTGCGAGTGTCGTCGTCGCGGTGCCGACTGCGTCCTCGCGAACCGCGTGCACGCCCGGCGTGATCAGCTACGGCGGCGCGCAGGCGCGGGTGTTCTGCGGGCCGGCGAAGGCGACGGTCCACGTCGGCGGGAAGACGCTCAGCTTCAAGGGCGGCAACTGCGAGCGCACGTCCAAGTACGTGGCGCTCAACATCGGCACCGTCGTGCTCGGCCAGACGAACAAGACGAAGCCGGACTACTTCGGCCTCGACGTCGGCCAGGTCCCGGGCAGCACCGGCAAGCCGGCGGCCTCGGACGGCACGTACACCGGCGGGGTGCTCGCGATCGACTACGGCGGCAAGTCCTACGCGGTCAGAGGCGACACCCTGAAGATCACGCTCGCCGGCGGCCGCACGAAGGGGACCCTCTCGGGCACCCTGCTCTTCGGCGGCTCCGGGCCGCTCACGGCGACGTTCGGCTGCTGAGTGTCGAAGGTCTGGTTCATCACCGGCACGTCCAAGGGCTTCGGCCGGATCTGGGCCGAGGCGGCGCTCGCGCGCGGCGACCGGGTGGCCGCGACCGCGCGGGACGCCGGCACGCTCGCAGGCCTCGTCGAGACGTACGGCGAGAACGTCCTGCCGCTCCGGCTCGACGTGACCGACAAGGCCGCGGTCGAGGCGGCGGTGAAGGACGCGCACGATCGCTTCGGCCGGCTCGACGTCGTCGTCAACAACGCGGGCTACGGGCTCTTCGGGACGATCGAGGAGGTCACCGAGGCGCAGGCGCGCGCACAGCTCGAGACGAACCTGTTCGGCGCGCTCTGGGTGACGAAGGCCGCGCTGCCGTACCTGCGCGAGCAGGGCTCGGGCCACATCATCCAGGTGTCCTCGATCGGCGGCGTGAACGCGTTCCCGACCCTCGGCCTCTACCACGCGTCGAAGTGGGCGCTCGAGGGGTTCTCGCAGTCGCTGGCCGCGGAGGTGCGCGGCTTCGGGATCAAGGTCACGATCGTCGAGCCGACCGGGTTCTCGACCGACTGGGCAGGCCCCTCCTCGGTGCAGGCCGAGCAGCTGCCTGCCTACGACGGCGTGCGTGCGGCCCGCGCCGAGTCGATGAAGGCCCGCGGCCCGAGAGGCGTGCCCGAGGCGACGGGCCCCGCGATCCTGAAGGTCGTGGACGCGGAGGACCCGCCGCTGCGGATCTTCTTCGGCAAGGGCACCCTCGACATGATCCGGGCCGAGTACGCGAGCCGCCTGGCCGTGTGGGAGCAGTGGGACGACGTCGCCCGCGAGGCGCACGGAAACCCGGAGTAGGCGCCGGGCTCAGAGCACGAGCTGGAGACGCTGCTCCGACACGCCGATCGTGGCGTGCGCGCCCCAGGGCAGGTCGAGCCGGTCGCTCTCGATTCCGTCGCCGAAGACGACACCGCCCGACTCCATCCGTGAGGTGATCTCGACCGGAGTGGCCTCGATCACGGCCTCTGTGAGGTCGGCGCCGGTGTCGATGCTCGGCCAGGCCTCGCGGACGAACAGCGTCAGGGCCGATTCGGTCGGGGCCGGAGCCGGCAGGGTGGAGTTGCGCTCGGTGCGGATGGAGCGGCTCCAGCCGGTCTGGCCGGTGCCGGTCGCGACGATCAGGCCCGAGGACGACTGGGCCTCGGCGCGGTCTCCGATCCGCAGCTCGTAGCGGGCCGACTGGTGGGAGAGATGCCCGGCGAAGATCTCGTTCAGCGCGACGAGGCGCTGGCCGTCGTCGAGTCGCGCCTCGGCCATCGTCCTCTGCTCGATCGATGCGCGGCCCGCTGCAGCGTCCGCGAGCAGGTCGGCGGTCGCAGCGGCCGGGTGGCGGACGAGCACGCCCTCGTAGCGGCGCGGGTCCGGGTTGATCCCGATCAGAGGCTGGCTCCGGTCGAGGTACTTCGCAGCGTTCGCGATCAGTCCGTCCTGGCCGAGCGCGATCACGATGTCGTCCGGCTCGAACAGGAAGCGGTCGAGCTCGGCACGGTCCAGCTCGACCCGCCTCCACTTCGGCGGGATCGCCGCGAGCACATGGGCGCGCGCCTGCTCGAACTCCCGATGCCGTCGTTCGACCGGCTCGATCACCTCGCCGCGCGTCTCGAGGAAGAACGCCGCCTGGCCGCGGGTCGCGTGCCGACCGAGGAGGTGCTCGTACTCGGTCGGCCTGCGGACGACCACGACCCGCGGCGTGAGGGTGCGCTCACTGGCCATCGCCCTGTCCGCTCGAGAGGTGGCCGGCGAGCGTGGCGAGGAGATCGGGCGTGATCACTAGCTGCCCGATCCGCGGCAGCTTGTCGGCCGTGTCGCGGGCGACGAGCGCCAGCGTGGCCACCGGCGAGAGCCCCTCGTAGAGGTCGGCCCGCTCGCGCTCCGCGCCGGTCGAGGCGGACTCGACGAGACCGATGCGGTCCGCGTCGGCCACGGCTCCGATGTGGATCCGCTCGGCCTCCTCTTCGGCCTCGCGGCGCCGGTTAGCGCCCTCCTGCCGGATCAGCTCCAGCTCCCGGCGCGCCAGCTCGATCCGGTTCTTGAGCTCGTTCTCCTGGATCGCCCGCTCGTTCTCGACCGCCTCGGCGCGCCGGCGGAACGTGGCCTCGTCGGCCTGCTGCTGGATCAGCTCCCTCGCCGGCATCTCGAGCGCCTTCTCGGTCTCGGCCGTCGGCCGCAGGGCGGCGACGCGTACGGCCACGACCTCGATCCCGAGCTCGGCGAGCTGCGGCTCCGACATGAGCGCGGCGCCGATCCTGCTGCGCGTCTCGTCGACGCCCTTGCTGAGGAGCTCGCGAAGCTCGGTGCCGGAGAGGTAGTCCCAGACGACCTGCTGGGCAAGCTGCGTGATCATCGACTGCAGCCGCTCGAGCGGCGCCCGCAGCCAGGCGCCGGTGCCGAGGTCGACTCCGAAGTCGATCCGCTTCGCGAGCAGCTGTGCGTCCGCAACGCGGAAGCTGATCACGCCTTGCACGCCGACGCTCTGGAACTCCGCCGAGCGCGCCTCGAAGCGGAAGTCGAGCTCGCGGTCGTCGAGCGGCACCTCGGCGACTGCGGAGACGAGCGGACGGAACCAGAAGGAGAGCCCGCGCCCGGAGCGCACGAGGCGGCCGCGCCGGAAGTGCAGCGCCTCGAAGCTCGGTTCGCTGCGCAGGTGTCTGACGACGAGGTAGTTGCGGATCTCGGCCATCACGGCCTCCCTTGTTTCGCTTGGTCGACTCTTATTTTAGTCAGAGCGACAATAAAAGCAAGCGGTCAGCGGGAAGCCGTCCAGGTCGGCTCGGCGGAGGCGAAGCGGTAAAGGCGCGCCGGGCGTCCTGCGCCCGGGCGCCGGGCGATGCCTCCTGCCTCGATCACGAGCCCGCTCGCGCGCAGATCGCGCGAGAAGTTGCCGGGGTCGTACGCGACGCCGGCCAGCTGTTCGTACACCTCGCGCGCCTGTGCGATCGTGAACTCGGGAGGCAGCAACCCGACCGCGATGTTGGAGTACCAGAGCTTGCCGCGCACCCGCTCGAGCGCGTCCGACACGATCAGCTCGTGATCGAAGGCGAGCGGCGGCAGTGCGTCGACCGGATACCAGGCGACGCCGTCGGCAGGGTCGGGCGGCAGGAGCTCGGCCGGCACGAGCGCGAGATAGGCGACCGACGGAAGCCATCCGCGCGGGTCCCGGCCCGGTTCCGCGTACGTGCGCAACTGCTCCAGATAGATCGGCGGGATCCCGGTCTTCTCGGTCAGCTTCCGTCTCACCGTCTCCGCCGGATCCTCCTTCGCGCCCACGAATCCACCGGGAAGGGACCAGCGTCCCCGTGCCGGCGCCTCGGTGCGTTTGGCGAACAGCACCGAGAGCCGGCCCTCGACCGTCGAGAGGACGACGGGTCCGCGGCGAGGCCGACGGGCGCCGCATAGCCCGCGCTGTTTCGGGCGGAGATTCTTGTCACGCCGACATAATACTCAGGCGTACCTCAGCGACCCCGGCGTCGTGAGCAGCTCGCCGGACTCGAGCCAGGTCTTGAGGCCGGAGAGGATCATCGGCCAGCCGCCGTAGAGCTGTTCGTTGGCGCCCTCGCGCAGCTGGTCGTGGGTCACGAGCAGCCGGCACGAGTCGCCGACCGGCTCGATCTCCCAGGTGATCCGTGAGGTGCCCTCGGCCTTCACGTCCTCGCCCCAGAGCGCGACCATCGTCTGGACGAGCCGGTGCGGCGGGTCGACCTCGAGGGTCTCCCCCTCGGCGAGGAGCGTTGCGTCCGGGTTGCTCATCTCGTACCGCGATCCGGGCGCCCAGTCCGGAGCTGTACCTGGCCCCGAAGGTGTACTTGCTGCGGATCTCCGGGTCGGTGATCGCCTCCCAGAGACGCTCCGGAGTGGTCTTGATGTAGATCTCGAACACCTTCTCCATCTCACTCTCCAATCTGTGCTTGAGGTCGCTGAGCCCGGCGGCCCACGGCTCGGCGTACTTGCTCACCCAGCGGTCGTGGACGAGCCGGATCGGGACGGGGTTGAGGAAGTGGAGCTTCTCGCGGCCCCGGCGCCTGGTGACCACGAGGCCCGCCTCCTCGAGCTGGTTCAGGTGCTTCATCACCCCGAAGCGCGTCATCGAAAACCGGCCCTCGAGCGCGCTCAGCGTCTGTCCGTCCTCGCGGAAGAGCTCGTCGAGCAGGCTCCGCCGGGTCGGATCGGCGAGGGCTTTGAAGATCTCGTCCACGGCGGCAACTTTAGGTGACCAATCGGTCACGTGTCAAGTCGCGTCATACTGAGTCCTCGGTGGTCGCCTCGCTCACCGACACGCTCGCGGCGAACCCCGTCCTGCTGCTGTTCGTGGTCGCGGCGCTCGGGTTCGCGATCGGAAGGATCCGGATCGGTGGGTTCTCGCTCGGCGTCGCGGCGGTCCTGTTCGCGGGCATCGCCGTCGGCGCGCTCGACCACCGGCTGAAGTTGCCGGAGCCGTTCTGGGTGCTCGGCCTGGCGCTCTTCGTCTACACGGTCGGGCTCGCGAGCGGGCCCGGCTTCGTCGCGGCGATGCGGCGCCGCGGGCTCGCCGCCAACGCCGTGATCGTGACCGCGATCGCGGCCTCCGCCCTCGTCGCGTACGGCGCCCACTCGGCGCTCGGGTCGAACGCCAGCGCCACCGGCGCCTTCACCGGCGGCGAGACGAACACGCCCGCGCTCGCGGCGGCGCTCGAGACGCTGAAGGGCAAGGCCGCGTTCGACCAGCTCGTGGCCGACCCGATCGTCGGCTTCTCGCTCGCGTATCCGCTCGGCGTCATCCTGCCGCTGCTCGTCGTCTGGGGCGTGCTCCGCCGGGAGCGCCGCCGCTCGGGCGGCCGTCCCCCGCCGCTGCTCGTCCGCACGGTGCTGGTCGAGCACGGCGCCGGGACCCTGGACGACCTGCGCGAGCGGCACGGCGGCTCGGTGAGCTTCGGCCGGCTCAAGCGCGACGGCGAGCTCCACGCGGCGACCGGGACCTTCGAGCCCGAGCCGGGCGACCTCCTGTCGGTCGTGGGCACGGCCGAGGAGATCGACCTCGTCCAGGGGGAGCTCGGCCGCCGCGCGCCGGAGGAGATCGAGCTCGACCGGCACGAGCTCGACTTCCGGCGGATCATCGTCAGCTCCCGCGCCGTCGCCGGGCGGCGGATCGGGGAGCTTCACCTCGAGGACCGCTTCGAGGCGGTCGCGACCCGGCTTCGGCGCGGCGACGTCGACCTGGTCGCCGAGCCGGAGCTGCACCTCGAGCTCGGCGACGCGATCCGGATCGTCGCCCCGCGGAAGCGGATGCGCGAGATCGCCAGGTTCTTCGGCGACTCGTTCCGCGCGCTCGGCGAGGTCGACGTGCTCACGTTCAGCGTCGGGATCGCGGCGGGTCTCGCTCTCGGCGCGATCGCGATCCCGCTGCCGGGCGGCGGCACCTTCTCGCTCGGCTCCGCGGGCGGCCCGCTCGTCGTCGGGCTCGTGCTCGGGGCCGTCGCGCGCACCGGGCCCTTCGTCTGGCAGCTGCCCTACACCGCGAACCTGACGCTGCGCCAGTTCGGGATGGTGCTCTTCCTCGCCGGCGTCGGCACGCGCGCGGGGCCGGCCTTCGCCGACGCGATCGTCCGCCCCTCGGCGCTGGCCGCAGTGGCCGCGGGCGCGGCCGTCACGTCGACCGCGCTCCTGATCCTGCTTCTCGCCGGCACCCGGCTGCTGCGCCTGCCGCCGGTGACGCTGCTCGGCGTGCTCGCCGGGATGCAGACGCAGCCCGCGGTGTTCGCCTACGCCTCCGACCAGCTCGAGGACGATCACGACCTCACCCTCGGCTACGCGAGCGTCTACCCGATGGCGATGATCTCGAAGATCGTGATCGCGCAGATCCTGGCGGCGCTCACGCTCTGAGCGCCGCCAGAGATCACGGCGTCACGGCCGGGCGATCACGGTCGCGGCCGGATCGGTGACCTGCCGCCTGTCGGAGGCCCCGACGAGGTCGAGCGTCGCCGGGATGACCCCGGCCGAGCTCGTGGAGCCGAACCCGTTCGTGGTCGCCCGCGCGAGCTGGTCGCCGATCGCCCGCAACGCGGTGAACGTCGCGTCGTCGATCGGGAACCCGGGGTTCCGGGCGAAGTTCGCGCTCGGCGGGGCGACGTTCGCGACCGCGCCCCAGATCCGCGGGGCGTCGACCGCCTGCTGGAGCGTCATTCCGAAGTCGGCCACGTTCGTGACGACGTTGAACACCAGGCTCGGGATGAACGAGCTGCCGTAGGTGCCCGTGACGAGGATCGGCTCGCCGTCCCTGACGACGATCGTCGGCGTCATGCTCCCCATCGGCCGCTTGTCCGGGCCGGAGTCGTTCGCGCCGGGGTTGCCGGTCGCTGCGTTCGCCTTCGGCGTGAGGTTGAACAGGTTCAGGCTGTCGTTCAGCACGAACCCGTAGCCGGGGACCATGATCCCGCTGCCGAACGTGTCGGCGACGGTCGTGGTCAGCGCGACGGCGTTGCCCCATTTGTCGATCACCGAGAGATGGGTCGTGTGGCCGTCCGCCTCGGAAGGCAGCTCGGTGCTGTCCGTCGTGACGGCGGATGCGTCGTACGGCCGCGGGTCTCCGGGCAACAGGCTCGCGTTCGGGATGCGGCTGTCGAGGTGGATCAGCGAGCTCCTCGCCGTGAGGTACCCGTCCGAGAGCATCCCCGCCGCCGGCACGTCGGCCACGTCGGGGTCACCGATCCACATGTCGCGATCCGCGAACGCGAGTCGCAACGACTCGATCGTGGTGTGCACCGCCGCATACGAGCCCCAGCTCCAGTCGGCGGTGGGATTCGCCTGCTCGACCTTCTGGTACAGCCCGAGGGTCTCGAGCAGGACGAGCCCGCCGTTCGTCGACGGCTGCGGCGCGAGCACCGTGGCGCCGTGGAAGTCGAGCGAGAGCGGCTTCTCGACTCTCACGTGGGCGTTCGCGAGGTCTGCGAGCGTCATCCGGCCGTTCCCGCCGGCGATCGGCTTCGTCGGGGACAGACGCTGCGTCGCGTCGACGATGGCCTGCGCGATCTCGCCCTTGTAGAAGACGTCCTCGCCCTGTGCGGCGAGCAGCTGGAACGTCTTCGCGAGGTCGGGCTGGACGATCGTGTCGCCGGCCTTCAGGGGCACCCCGCCCGGCCGGAACGTCGCGATCGTCTCCGGCTGGAGGTCGAGCGTGCGCGCCTCGGCGCTCCCGCTCGCGAGGAACTGACCGACCGGCGCGCCGTTCTCGGCGAGCGCGATCGGCTCCTGGAGCACGTCTGCGAGGGACATCGTCCCCCACCGGTTCAGCATCTCGTCGACGGTCTTCAGCGTCGTGGGGACTCCGACGGCGTATCCGTTGATGCCGACGGCCGCCGCGGTCTTGCCGGCGTACTCGTCCGCGGTCTGGGCATGAGGCGCGAGCTCGCGCCCGTCGATCGACCAGGTGTCGCCGTTCGCGAGCCGCACGACGACGGCCGTGCCGCCGCCGATCCCAGCGAGGTTCGGGTTCACGACGTTGAGCGCGAACACCATCGCCGCCGCGGCGTCGACCGCGTTGCCGCCTGCGCGCAGGACGTCCTCCCCGACCTTCGTCGCGACCCAGTGGTCGCTCGAGACGACGCCGTCCGAGGTGTACATGTTCACGTCGATCGGTCGTGCCGCGCTCGTTGTTGGCCACGTTTGCCTCGGCAGGGTCGGCCTGCGAGACCGAGACCTGGAGGTCGTGGCGGCCGCCCTGCGTCGAGCGCGGTGTCGAACGAGACGTCCGTGCTGCCGCCCGCGTCGACGGTCACCGGCTCCGAGGCGAGCACCGTCGTGCCGTCGAGGAGCGTCGCGGTCGCCGAGGCGCCGCTGTCACCGGCGAGCTCGGAGATCTTCGCCGTGACGGTGAAGTGCTGGCGGCGAAGGATGCTGCTCGGCGCCGACACGTCGGTCACGGTCAGGTCCGGGCGCAGCAGCACACGGGGCATCGCCTCGAGGATCCCGAGGTTGCCGTGGACATATCCGAGCACCAGCAGGGGCCGGTGCTGCTGGAGCTTGCCCACATGCAGCACCGCTTCGCCTCCCGGTGCCCGCACGTCGAAGTAGATCCACATGCGGAGCCGCTCCCCCTGGTAGGGCAGGGCTGTGAGCGTCGCGATGTCGAGCCGGTCCGGAGGAGCACCGGCCGGGTTCGTGACCGTGAGGTAGACGTCGGTCCCCTGTTCACCGAGCAGCGCGACCGCCGTCAGCTTCATCGGATCGACGTGGCGTTGGGTGGCGAAGGTCGGTGCGGCGAGGATGCCGCACGCGAGCAACGCCATCGCGAGGATACGGAGCCGGAACATTTCGCCCTCCCTAACCGCCGGCGCCGCAGCGTGTTACCGGCGAAGACGGTGCGGAGGCGGGCGTCCGCGTTCAGCGGGTCGCAGCCAGCCGCCACTCCTCCGCGTGGAATGACTCATCTTCCCCGGCCGGGCCGCGGAGCACATCGTGGGGAGGTGCGGATTGGACTGCGGGCAACTACGTGCCGGCAGCCGGCTCTACTAGCTAGATCGTCTTGAACTGCTCGAAGGGCTGGCGGCAGCTCGTGCAGTAGCGCAGGCTGCGGCACGGGGTCGGGCCGAAGATGTTCTCGAGGCGCGTCTCGGGCGAGTCGCAGTACGGGCAGCGGTGCGTCGCGCTCTGGAGCTGGACGAGCGCCGGCGCGCCCGCCTCGCGCGGCGGCGGCGGTGCGAAGCCGGCGGCGCGGAGCTTCTCACGGCCCTCGGGGGTGATCCGGTCGGTCGACCACGAGTCGTCGAGCACCACCTCGACGTCGGCCTCGGCGCCGAGCGCTGCGATCGCCGTCTCCATCTCGCCCCGCATCCGCTCGAGCGCGGGGCAGCCGAGGAAGGTCGGCGTGAACTCGACATGGACGCGGTCGCCGTCGACGGCCACGTCCTTGACGACGCCGAGCTCGACGAGCGAGATCACGGGGATCTCCGGATCGGGGATCTCGGCGAGCGCGGCCCAGACCGTCTCGGCGGTTACCACTCGGCCCCCGGCGCGGAGCGGCGCACGCTCGTCATCTGCTCGAGCAGCTCGGCCAGCTCTGCGGTGTGCTGCCCGCGCGTGACCGGCTCGACGTCGGGCAGCGGGAACGGCAGCCGCGCACGTGCCCGCTCCGCGAACACCGGTCTCAGCTCGTCGTCGAGCACGCCGAGCGCGTAGGGCCACAGCTCGAGCACCGCCTCCTCGAGCTTGGCGCGTCCCTCCTCGCCTGCGAGCAGCCGGTCGATCCACATCTCCGCGTGCATGCGGTGGTAGAGCTCCTCGCGGTCGATCTTCGCGGCGAGGCCGGCGAGCTCAGCATCGGACGAGGCCTTCAGCGCCTCGAGCCGCACCGCGTCGGCCGTCTCGTAGAGCCAGTGCCTCGCGATCGTGCGCGCCCACTCGAGCCGGCGGAGCTCCACGAGCGGCGCGCACCGGTAGTCCTCGGGAGCCCGGTCGAGCGCGAGCGCGTCGGCGGTCGTGCCGAGCTCCGCCGCGGCCAGCTCGTACAGCGCCCGCGCGTGCCCGATCTCGTTCTGCGAGATCGACGAGAAGGCGACGTCCTCCTCGAGGTAGGGCGCGATCCCGGTCCACTCGGAGTCGCGCCAGCCGAGGATCAGCTCGTCGTCAGCGATCTCCAGGAGCAGCCGTACCCGCTCGTTCACGTGCCTCCTTCAGCCGCGCCTTGATCGAGTAGCCGTCGACGCGGCGGTACTTGAGGTCGAACTCGTCGGGGAAGTCCTCGACCTCGTGGATCGCCTCGCGCGGGACGAGCCACAGCGCGACCGACTCGCCGCGGCGGCCGTACTGCTCGCGGGCCCAGGCCTCGGCGAACGCCGCGTCGGGCGCGGGGATCGAGCCGGCGTGCTGGAACGCCTGGCCCTTCCGCTCCTGGCGGAAGACCTCGTAGACGGGCATCAGGCGGCCTCGGCGAGCAGGAGCTGCGTCGCCCAGGCGGAGTTCGCCCGCGCGAGGCGCCGCAGGTCGAGCCGCTGCTCGCTCATCGGGCCGTGGCCCGGTGACGACGTGGCGCAGCTCGTCCCAGTCGGGCTCGGTGTACTCCCAGACGCCGTCGTCGCGGCGGCGCAGCTTCGGATCGGGCAGCTCGAGCCCGAGCTCGCGCACCTGCGGCACGTAGCCCTCGAGGAACTGCTGCCGCGCCTCCTCGTTGCCCTGGCTCTTGATCCGCCACACGTACATCGGGTCCTCGTCGCGCGGGATCGGGTTGCCGTGGAACTGCATCAGCGGCGGCCACCAGCGGTTGACGCGCCTCCTGGACGAGCTCGCGCTGCCCCTCGGTGCCGGTCACCATCGCGAGCACGACGTCGCGGCCGTGGAGGATGTGGAACGACTCCTCCCAGCAGATCTTCTTCATCATGCGGGCGTACGGCGCGTACGACGACTTGAGGAGCGCCTTCTGCGAGACGATCGCGGCCGCGTCGACGAGCCAGGCGATCACGCCGACGTCGCCCCAGCTCAGCGTCGGGTAGTGGAAGACGTTGTGGAACTTCGCCTTGCCCGAGAGGAGGTCGTCGAGGCTCGACTCGCGCGGCTTGCCGAGGTCCTCGACGATGCGGTAGAGGAGCTGCGCGTGGCCGACCTCGTCCTGCACCTTCGCGGTCAGCGCGAGCTTCCGCTGCAGCGTCGGCGCGCGCAGGATCCACTCGCGCTCCGGGAGCACGCCCATCAGCTCCGAGTTGGCGTGCATCTCGACGAACTTGACCAGGCGGGTCCGGTACTCGTCGGGCATCCAGTCGCCGACCTCGACCTGGCCTCCCGCCTGCACGTACTCGAGGAACTCCTGCTCGTCCACGGCACCCCTTACCGAACGATCGTTAGGCTTGCATTGTAAGCATGAGCACGAGAAGGACGGAACTGGCGCGCGAGGCGGCCCGGCTCTTCGCGGAGAAGGGCTACCACGGCACCTCGGTCGGCGACATCGCCGCCGCGATGGGCGTGCAGAAGGGCTCGCTCTACGCCCACATGGACTCGAAGCAGGACCTCCTCTACGAGGCGATGCGGGACGGCGCCGAGGCCTTCCACGCCGCGCTCGACGCAGTGCCCGACGACCTTCCCGCGACCGAGCAGATCCGCCTCGCGCTGCGCGGGCACCTGCGTGTGGTCGCGGAGCAGCTCGACGTCGCGACGGTGTTCGTGCGCGAGTGGCGCTACCTCGAGGGCGAGCGGCGGGACGCGATCCTCGCCGAGCGGCGCCGCTACGAGGAGCGCTTCCGGTCGCTCTTCCGGGACGGGCGCGAGCACGGAGAGCTCCGCGCCGACCTCGACGACGCGAGCGCCGCGCTGCTCGCACTCTCCTCCGCTTAACTGGGCATACACCTGGCTTCGTCCCGGCTTCGACACCGACGCGCTCGCCGACAGCTTCTTCGCCGTGCTCCTCGACGGGATGCGCGGCTACTCGACGCCTGAGTAGTCTCACCGCGTATGGCAGGCGCCGTACTGATCGCGAACCCGTTCGCAACGGGTGTGACCGAGCGCAAGCTCGCCGAGGTGCAGGCGGTGCTCGAGCCGCTCGGCGGGCTCGAGACGCTGCTCACCCGGCAGCGCGGGCACGCGACCGACCTCGCCCGCGAGGCCTGCGCGCAGGGGTGCGACACGCTCTTCGTCTTCTCCGGCGACGGCACGAGCAACGAGGTCCTGAACGGGATCGAGCCCGGCGCCGAGGTGCGGCTCGGCTTCATCCCCGGAGGCGGCACGAGCGTCCTCCCGCGCGCGCTCGGGCTGCCGCGCGACGCGCTCGCAACGGCCCGCCGGCTCCGCGAGGCCGTCCGCACCGGTGCCACGAGGCGGATCTCGCTCGGCCGCGTGAACGGGCGCCGGTTCGCCTTCAACGCGGGGATCGGGTTCGACGCGGAGGCGGTGCGCCGGTTCGACTCGCTCGGCCGGCGGGAAGGCGGGAAGCGGCCGGGCGACGCGCGGTTCCTGCTCACGATCGCCGAGATGCTGTGGGACCACCGGTTCCGCTACGAGCCCGCGGCGGAGCTCGTCGGCGTCGGGCCCGGTCGCGTTCGCGGTCGCGTCGAACTGCGACGTCCTGACCTACGCCGGCCCGCGCGCGCTGCGGATCGCGCCGCAGGCCCGGTTCGAGCTCGGGCTCGACCTGATCGCCCCGCAGGCGGTCGCCAGCGCGCGAGGTGCCGCGGCTCGCCGGCTACCTCTTCATGGGCGTCGAGCGGCTTCCGCGGCGACAACGTGCACTACCTCCACGACATCGACCGGGCCGAGCTCACGTGCTTCCGGCCGATGCCGCTGCAGGCCGACGGCGAGGATCTCGGCGACGTCGAGCACGTCCTCTTCGAGTGCGAGCGCGATGCCGTGACCGTTCTCGTATAGTCGCCTCTCGATGGACCTTCGGCGCGTGATCGGGGACGGCGAGGCCGCCCGGGACGGCGAGGTCGAAGGGCTCGACGAGAGCGGCCTGCTCGCGCTCCACCGCTCCCTCGTCCTGCTGCGGACCTGCGACGAGCGCTCGGTCGTCTACCACCGCCAGGGACGGATCGGCACCTACGCGATCTCCTGGAACCACGAGGCGATGCAGGCCGGCGCCGTGCACGCGCTCGAGCCGCGCGACTGGGTCTTTCCGAGCTACCGCGAGTCGGCGATCGGCGTCCTGCGCGGGATCCCGCCGGCGACGGTGCTGTCGTGGTGGCGCGGCCATCCCGCGGGCTGGTGGAACCCGGTCGACCACAACGTCGCCTCGATCTGCGTGCCGATCGGGACGCACGTGCCGCACGCCGCCGGGTTCGCGTGGGGGTCGAAGCTGAAGGGCGACGGGGTGGTCACGATCGTGTTCTTCGGCGACGGCGCCACCTCGGAGGGCTCCTTCCACGAGGGCACGAACCTCGCCGCGGTGATGGGCGCGCCGCTGATCCTCCTCTGCAACAACAACCAGTGGGCGATCTCGACGCCGCTCTCGTCGCAGACGCACGCCGAGGCGCTCGCGGACAAGGCCGTCGGCTACGGGATCCCGGCGATCCGCGTCGACGGCGCCGACGTGCTCGCGGTCTTCGAGGCGGTGCGGGAGGCGGCGGCACGGGCGCGCTCGGGCGGCGGGCCGACCTTCATCGAGGCGGTCACCTACCGCTCCGCGCCGCACGGGACCGCCGACGATCCCGAGCGCCTACATCGACCCCGCCCTCGTCGAGGAGGCGCGGCGGACGGAGTGCCTCGGCCGCTACGAGGGCTACCTGCGCCGCCGGGGGCTGCTCGACGACGCGCTCGCCGAGCAGGTGCGCGCGGACGCGGCCGAGACGATGCGCGCCGCGATCGCCCAGGCGGAGGCCGAGCCCGCGCCCGACCCGGCGCTCGTGTTCGCGAACGCCTACGCCGAGCCGCTCCCCGCGCACGAGCACGACCTCGCCGAGCTGCGGAGGATCCTCGCCCGTGCCTGAGCTGACCCTCGTCGAGGCGGTCAACGACGCGCTGCACGTCGAGCTCGGCCGCGACGACACCGCGATGGTGATGGGCGAGGACGTCGGCCGCGCCGGCGGGGTCTTCCGCGCCACCGCCGGGCTGCTCGAGCGCTTCGGCCCCGACCGCTGCGTCGACATGCCGCTCGCCGAGGCCGGGATCCTCGGCGGCGCCGTCGGCCTCTGCCTCGCCGGCTTCCGGCCGGTGTGCGAGATGCAGTACGACGCCTTCTCGTACCCGTGCCTGGAGCAGCTGATCACCCACGTCGGCCGCTACCGCTGGCGCACCGGCGGCAAGCTCTCGTTCCCGATCACGGTGCGGATGCCCTACGGCGGCGGCGTCCGCGCGCCCGAGCTGCACGACGACTCGCCGGAGACCTACTACGTCCACACGCCCGGCGTGAAGGTGGCGATCCCGTCGACCCCGGCCGACGCGAAGGGGCTGCTCGCCGCGGCGATCCGCGACCCGGACCCCGTCGTGATCTTCGAGCCCAAGCTGATGTACCGGACCGCGAAGGGCGAGGTGCCGGAGGGCGAGCACGTCGTCCCGCTCGGGAAGGCCCGCCTCGCCCGGGTCGGCGGCGACGTCACCCTCGTCGCCTACGGCGCGATGGTGGCGCTGTGCGAGCGGGCGGCGGACGCGCTCGCGGGCGAGGCCTCGGTCGAGGTGCTCGACGTGCGGACGCTGAAGCCGCTCGACGAGGAGGCGCTGCTCGCGTCCGCCGCCAAGACCGGCCGCGTCGTGATCGTCCAGGAGGCGCCGCGCACCTGCGGGTACGCCGCCGAGCTCGCGGCGACGCTCGCCGAGAAGGCGATCCTCGACCTCCGCGGCCCCGTGCTGCGGGTGACCGGCTACGACGTGCCCTATCCGTACTGGACGCTCGAGGACCTCTACATGCCGTCCGTCGCGCGGGTCGCCGACGCGGTGCGGCGGCTGATGGCGTTCTGATGGCGTACGAGTTCCGGCTTCCCGATCTGGGCGAGGGCCTCACCGAGGGCGAGGTCGCGCGCTGGCTCGTCTCGGTGGGGCAGGAGATCGCCGAGGACGACCCGCTGGTCGAGATCCAGACCGACAAGACGACGGTCGAGATCCCGTCCCCGGCCGCCGGGGTCGTCAGCAGGATCCTCGTCGCGGAAGGCGACGTCGTCCCGGTCGGCACGCTGCTCGTGGTGATCGGCGCCGAGGACCGGCCAAGTGCTCATGAGCACAAGGAACCGCGGGCGACGCCGCTCGTGCGGAAGATCGCGCAGGACCTCGGCGTCGAGCTCGGCTCGGTCGCCGGCTCGGGGCCGGACGGGCGGATCACCGAGGAGGACGTGCGCGAGGCCGCGGCCGGCGCTCCCCCGGCCGAGGGCCGGCGCGAGCCGCTGCGCGGCGTTCGCCGGCTCATCGCCGACCACCTCGCACGCGCGCACCGCGAGGTGCCGGCGGTCACCTTCGTCGAGGAGTGCGACTTCACCGGCGTCGACCTCGCAACTGCTGATCCCGCTCGTCCTCCGGGCGGCCGCGCTCTCGCTGAAGGAGTTCCCGGAGCTGAACGCCCGGCTCGAGGGCGACGAGATCGTCTACCTCGAGCGCTACGACCTCGGCCTCGCGGTGCAGACCGAGCAGGGGCTCGTCGTCCCGGTCGTCCGCGGCTGCGACTCCGCGCCGCTCGAGGAGCTCGACGCCGAGGTGCGACGCCTCGCCGAGGCCGCGCGCGAGGGCTCGCTGCTGCCCGAGGAGCTCCGCGGCTCGACCTTCACCGTCACGAGCGCGGGCAAGCTCGGCGGTCTCCTCGTCACGCCGCTCGTCAACTACCCGGAGGTCGGGATCCTCGGCGTCCACCGGATCGGGCCGCGCCCCGTCGTCCGCGACGGCGAGGTCGTCGTGCGGCAGGTCGGAAACGTCTCCGTCACCTTCGACCACCGGGTCGTCGACGGCGCCCGCGCGGCCGCGTTCTGCCTCGACGTGATCGCCCGCATCGAGAGCTAGACTCGGGCCGATGGGCGCCTGGTACACGATCGGCCTCTGCGTCGGGGTGGGAACCGGCGCCGGGGTGCTCCTCTCCGGATTGCTGGCCACGACGCGGATCGGCGTGGCCGTCGCGGTGATCCTCGCCGCGGCCGCAGGTGTAGGGGTCGGCTACGCGTTCTTCTCCTGGCCGGAGGCGCTCGGCGGCGGGATCGGAGGCGTGCTCGGCGCGCTCGGCGCGGCCGGGATCGTCCAGGGCGACGCTGCGACGCGGCGGCACGCGTCTCGGCACCGCGGTGCTCGTCGGGCTCGCGGGAGTCGGTCTGGCCGTGCTGGCGTTGATCCCGGTGGTGGGCTACCTCGAGGCCGTCGTGATCCCCGTGCTCGCCGTGCGCCTGCGCCGCCGCGACGACGGCCGCTTCGCCGGCCTCCGCATCCTCGCCCGGGACTTAGAGCCGACGCTGCTAGGCTCGCCGCGCTGATGGAGCGCTCGCCCGCCGCTGTCACTCCGCAGGCGCGCACTCGCGACCGCGTCGGCAGCGCCCTGCGCGCGCGCGGGAACTGGGTGCAGCTCGGCAAGTTCCTCGTCGTCGGCGCGAGCGGCTACGTCGTCAACCTCGTCGTCTACGCGCTCCTCCTCAATGCCGGCAACCTCCACTACCTCGCCGCGGCGACGGGCTCGTTCCTCGTCGCGGTCGCCAACAACTACCTCTGGAACCGCCTCTGGACATTCCGGGGCCAGCGCGGGAACGTCGCCTACCAGGGGATGCGGTTCTTCGTGGTGGCCCTGGTCTCGCTCGGGGCGAACCTCCTCGTCCTGCAGGCGCTCATCGGTCTCGGCGCCGGCAAGGTCGTCGCCCAGGCGATCGCGATCGTCCTCGTGACGCCGCTCAACTTCCTCGGCAACAAGCTCTGGAGCTTCAGGCGCCGGTAGCAGTGACCAGGGTCGTCCTCGTCGCCCTCTGCATGCTCGCGCTCACGGGGACGGCCGCCGCGGCGACCTCGCCGACCGGCCCGATGTACGACGGCAAGGGCCGTCTCGTCCAGACGCCGTTCGCCCAGCCGCCCGCGACGCCGCGGCTGACCGAGGCGAAGGCCACCGCGCTCTTCCTGGGCGTGCCGAAGGTCGCGCACTGGCTCGGGCGCTACCCGCGCAGCGGACGCATCACGGCCGCCACGTTCGATCCGAAGACCGGGAGCTGGACGGTCGGCGTCTGGTCGGGCAAGGCAGGCGAGATCGCGACGGGGAAGGTCGACGACCAGGACGCGACCGTGACCGAGGCGTGGACCGGCCCGCAGGTGGCGTGGAAGATGGCCCGCGGCGTCCCCGGCGCGTTCGGCGGCAAGCGGATCAACAGCCTGCCGGTGTGGCTCGGGTTCTGCGCCGTCTTCCTGCTCGGCCTGCTCGACTGGCGGCGGGTGCTCTCGCTCCGCACCCTCGACCTGCTCGTGCTGCTCTCGTTCTCGGTCAGCCTCTGGTACTTCAACCGCGGCGACATCTTCACCAGCGTCCCGCTCGTCTACCCGCCGCTGCTGTACCTGATCGGCCGCGCCGTCTGGATCGGCCTGCGCGGCCACGCGACCACGACCCGCGCGACGCTGCCGGTGTGGCTCCTCCTCGGCATGGCCGTCTTCCTCGCCGGGTTCCGGATCGGGCTCAACGCGGAGGCCTCGAACGTGATCGACGTCGGCTACGCGGGGGTGATCGGCGCGGCGCGGATCGTCCACGGCCAGGCGCCGTACGGGCACATGCCGGCCGAGGGCACGCTCAAGGCCTGCGGCCCGGCCGACGCGGACGGCGAGATCCGCGACCGCATCCAGGCGAACGGCCGCTGCGAGAC
Organism: uncultured Actinomycetes bacterium; assembly: GCA_963746005.1. Lineage (GTDB taxonomy): Bacteria > Actinomycetota > Thermoleophilia > Gaiellales > Gaiellaceae > CAVQZA01. The sequence goes on from CAVUZM010000015.1 coordinate 75,047, forward strand.
GGCGAACGAGCGCGGCGACACCTACGGCCCCGTCTCCTACCTCGCGTACATCCCCGGGTACCTGATCCGCGGCTGGAGCGGCAAGTGGGACGACCTGCCCGCGGCGCACATCACCTCTGGCCTCTTCGACCTCCTCTGCCTCGCGGGGATGTTCCTCGTCGGCCTTCGATACGGAGGGCGGGAGCTCGGGGCCGTGCTCGCGCTCGCGTGGGCGGCCTATCCGTTCACGCAGTACGCGTCGAACTCGAACACGAACGATCTGATCCCGCCCGCGTTCCTGATCTGGGGGCTCTGGGCCGCCGGCCGGCCGTGGGCGAGGGGAGCCTTCGTCGCGCTCTCCTCCTGGACGAAGTTCTCCTCGCTGATCGTGGCGCCGCTCTGGCTCACCTACCCGGAGCGGAAGGCCCGCTCGGCCTGGGCCTACGTCGGCGGCTTCGCGATCGCGACCGCCGCGGCCTTCTCGATCCTCCTGCTCGAGCCGAACCCGCTGCACGCCGCCCGGGTCTTCTGGGACCGGACGCTCGGCTGGCAGATCGGCCGCGAGTCGCCGTTCTCGATCTGGGACTGGCGGCAATACCACGCGGGCCTGCCCGACCTGCACCTGCTCCAGCTCGCGCTCGAAGGGGTGCTGATCGCCGCCGCGGTCGGGTTCGCCCTCTTCCCCCGGCGCAAGTCGCCGCTCCAGCTCGCCGCGCTCACGGCCGCGCTGATCGGCGGCTTCGAGCTCGTCCTGACGCACTGGTTCTATCTCTATCTGCCCTGGGTCTTCCCGTTCCTCGCGTTCGCCTTCCTCGCGCCTGCCTCGGCGGAGCATGAGCCGGTCCGCTCCGGCTGAGCCGCGCGTCACGCTGCTCGTCGCGGCGCTGGCGATCCTGCTCTTCTCGGCCTCGTGGGGAGCGCTCCACGTCGGCTTCTACACGCGCGACCAGATCGTCGACACCCCGGTCTACCAGCGCTACGGCGACGCGATGGCGCGCGGCCAGGTGCCCTACCGCGACTTCGGGCTCGAGTACCCACCCGGGGCGCTCCCGGTGTTCGTGCTCCCGGCGCTCGGCCACCACCAGGTCACGCAGTTCGCGTCGTTCCGCCGCTCGTTCGAGTGGCTGATGTGGGCCTGCGGCGTGCTCGCGCTGGTCGCGATGGCCTTCGCGCTCCACGCGCTCGGCGCCACTGTGAGGAGGACCGCCGCCGCCCTCTGCTTCGCGGCGCTCGCACCGCTGGCGCTCGGCTCCGTCGTGCTCTCCCGCTTCGACCTGTGGCCGGCGGCGATCGTGGCGGGCGCGCTGGCGGCGATCGTCTCGGGCCGGCTGCGGCTCGGTCACGCGCTGCTCGGGCTCGCGATCGCGGCGAAGGTCTACCCCGCGGTGCTCGTCCCGCTCGCGCTCGTGCACGTGTGGCGCCGGCGGGGACGAAGGGAGGCGCTGGTCTGCCTCGGCTTCCTGCTCGCGGCGATCGCGGTCGTCGTCGTGCCGTTCCTCGCGATCGCGCCCGGAGGCGTCTGGGCGAGCGTCGTGCGGCAGACGACGCGGCCGCTCCAGATCGAGAGCCTCGGCGCGGCGATCCTGATCGCGCTCCACCACGCGGCGGGGCTCGCGGTGACGATGCGGTCCGGCCACGGCTCGCAGAACCTCGACGGCACCGGCCCGAACGTGATCGGCAGCCTGCAGACGGTGCTCCAGATCGCGGCGCTGCTCGCGATCTGGGCGCTCTACGCCCGCGGCCGCGGCGGGCGGGAGGAGCTCGTGCGCTACTCCGCCGCGGCCGTCGTCGCGTTCGTGGCGCTCGGGAAGGTGCTCTCGCCCCAGTTCCTGATCTGGCTCGTCCCGCTCGTCCCGCTCGTCCGCGGCCGGCGCGGCCTCGCGGCCTCCGGGCTGCTCCTCGTCGCGATGGTGCTGACGCAGCTCTGGTTCCCGTATCGCTACTGGGACTACGCGCTGCAGTTCGACGCGACCGCGTCCTGGCTCGTCCTCGTGCGCGATCTCGTGATGCTCGCGCTTCTTTTTACGCTGGCTTTACCCGAGCGCGAAGGAGCGCCCGGCTAGGACGCGAACTCTGGCGGTCCTATGCGCCTGCGTGTGCTCGTACTCGCCGGCGCCTTGCTGGTCGTGCCCCTCCTCCTGGCCGGCCGGGCGCAAGCCTCGAACCCCCAGATCGCCGGGTTGCAGGTCGCTCTGCGCGCGTACGGCCTCTACCTCCAGCCGGTCGACGGGATCGCCGGGCCCGCGACCCGCGAGGCGACGCGCGCGTTCCAGCGCAAGGTCGGCCTGCCGGTGGACGGGATCGCCGGGCCTCGCACCCGCGCCGCACTCGGGCCGCTCGGGCACCCGCTCTTCGGGAGCCGCCACCTCGTCCGCGGCGACTTCGGCTGGGACGTCTCGGTGCTCCAGTTCCTGCTCCACATGCCCGCGATCGACGGCTACCTCGGCCCGAGCACCGAGCGCGCGCTGCGCCGCTGGCAGCGCCACGCGCGGCTCGTCCCAGACGGGATCGCAGGCCCGGCGACGCTGACCGCCTTCCGCACGAGGACCGGAGTGCCGCTGCCGCTGCCGCCGAGGAGGAAGTCGATCCGGCGGGTGATCGTGCCCGCCGAGAACCCGGCGACGGTGCGCGCGACCCTCGACCACTGGGCGGGCCACTACGGGCTCGACCGGAGCCTCGCCCGCGCGCTCGCCTGGATGGAGTCGGGCTACAACCCGAACGTGACCTCGTCCGTCGGTGCCTGGGGCGTGATGCAGATCCTCCCGACCACGTGGACGTACGTGGAGACGAACCTCATCGGCCGCCCGGTGCCGCGGACGGCCGAGGGCAACGTCCACGTCGGCACCGCGCTCCTCCACCACCTGCTACAGGTCTTCGACGGCAACGAGCGGCTCGCGCTCGGCGCCTGGTACCAGGGCGAGCGCGCGGTGCGCACCAGGGGCCTCTACCCCGAGACCCGCACCTTCGTGGCCGACGTGCTCGCGCTCAAGAGCCGCCCGCTCTAGGCGTCAACGCGCACGGCCACGCACGAGGTCGCCCGCCCGTCGGCCCCGCACTCGACCAGCACTCCCTCGATCCGCACTCCGCCCTCGGCAGGGTGGAAGCGCACCGGCATCCCGGTCCGCATCCGCTGGATCGCGAGCTCGGCGCGGACGCCGATCACCGAGTCGTGCGGCCCGGTCATCCCCGCGTCGGTGATCGCTGCGGTGCCGCCCGGGAGCACGCGCGCGTCGGCGGTCTGGACGTGCGTGTGCGTGCCGATCACGGCTGTCGCCTTGCCGTCGAGCAGCCGCGCGAGCGCGATCTTCTCGCTCGTCGCCTCGGCGTGGAAGTCCACGATCACGACCGGCGTCTCGCGCAGCGCCTCCTCGACGAGGGCCTCGGCGACCTCGAACGGCCCGACGGCGGGACCGAGGAAGAGCTGCCCCATCAGGTTGATCACGGCGACGGGCGTCCCGTCCGCGGCCGGCTGCACGGTGAGCCCGCGCCCGGGCGTGAACGCGGAGAGGTTCGCCGGGCGGATCACGCGGTCGGTGCCGCTGAGGTAGGGCGCGAAGTCGCGCTGGGCCCAGGTGTGGTTGCCGAGCGTGATCACGTCGGCTCCTGCGGCGAGGATCCGCTCGGCGAGCTTGGAGGTGATCCCGCGCCCGTCGGCCGCGTTCTCGCCGTTGACGACGCAGAAGTCGGCGCCGAGCTCCTCGCGCAGCGACGGCAGGCGGACTTCCAGAGCGCGCCGCCCGGGCGCTCCGAAGACGTCGGCTAGGAAGAGGATCTTTACGGGACTGCGAGAGTCGCTGCGGGCTTCACTTGGACGGCGACGTGGTTGCCCGCGTCCTGGGTGTAGCGGGCGAGCGCCTGGCGCTCGACCTTCGAGACGTCGAGCACGGTGCCGAGCCGCGAGCCCGAGGCCACGACGGTGGAGCCGACGACGAGCGCCGGATCGGGCCGCAGGTTCGTGACGGACACGACTACGGAGGGCGCCGCGGCGGGCGAGATGTCGATCCGCACGCCGTACTGGCGGCCGTCGAGGACGAAGGGGGTGATCCCGACGAGCGTCCCGTCGACCGGCGAGTAGACGTCCGTGCCGGGCGCCGCCCCCACGTCGAGCTCGCCCGTCGACGCGCCCGCGCCGCCGTCGAGCTGGTAGTAGGTGAGGCCGCCCTTGTGGCCGCCGAAGACGCCGTGGAAGAGCCGCGCGAAGAACCCCTCGTTGCCCTGATGGCCGACGGGAGAGAGCGGCAGGGTCGCATCGCCGGAGCCGTGGTAGCCGATCGCCGTCACGAGGCTCTGCGCGACCGGAAGGTGCAGCTGCAGGTTCCCCTGGGTCGCGACGACGACCGGACTCGGCGGGCCGGCCGGAAGCACGGTCGACGCGGTCGGGGGCGGGGTGGCCTGGACCGCGGGCGGCTTGCCGGACCCGAAAGCGGTCAGGAGGAGGGTGACGACGACAACGATCGCGACGAGCGCGAGTGCTGCAAGTCGCCTCGTTCTGCGGGCTGCGCGCCGTTCGGCCTGGTGCCGACGGAGAGCTGTCCCGGGAGATCGGGGCGGGGACATCGGGTTCACCGTACCGAACCTCCGGAGAGAGATCAACCGGGAAGGAGGTTCCGAAGCTTGTAACACCGGTTCCGCAGGAGCAGAAACGGGTTCCTCCCATAGTTCGTGACGGTCGAGTGCGAGGGCTCCGTCCTCGGCGAACGACCAGTCCCAGGCGGGCGGGCGGAGGCGGCGGACCGTGGCTGTACGATGGCCCTCATGCCCGCCGGGGCCTCGAAAGTCCAGATTCCTCGCTGGATCCAGCTCGTCGGCCTGCCGCTTGCGCTGCTGCTCGTGTGGGTGGTCGCGAGGGCGGTCGGTCACGTGGTGTTCCTGTTCCTCGTGGCCGCGATCATCGCCCTGCTCCTCAACCCGTTCGTCCGCGCGCTGGGGAGGGCGAAGATCCCGCGTGGCCTGGCCGTCGCGGTCGTCTACCTGGGCTTCGCGGCTGCGGTCGGCGTTGCACTCGTGGCACTCGCTACCGTCGTCGTCGATCGGACGCGCTCTGCGTCGAACAGGGTCGATATCTACTTTACGAATCAGGTCGGACAGCCACCGCAGACCCACGCGGAGCGCGATCTCAACCGGGTCCAGCACTGGCTGGACACCCACCACCTGAGGCGGATCCAGATCGAGAAGCAGGGCAAGAACTTCCTGCACAACATCGGCACCAAGGACGTCACGAAGTACACGTCCAAGGCGATCAGCTGGGCCGAGGCAGCCGGCCTCGCTCGCCTTCCAGGTCCTGTTCGGCGGGATCCTCGTGATCGTCGTCTCGATCTACATGCTGTTAGACATGCCGCGGTTCGGGACGGGTGCTCGACCGGCGCTTCCCGCCGCGCGACGGCGGCTCGCCGCTGCTCGAGCGGATGGAGGCGGCGCTCTTCAGCTACGTGAAGGGCCAGGTGCTGCTGTCGTTCATCATCGGCGCGTCGGCCGCGCTCGGGCTGTACATCCTCGGCGTGACCGGCCTCGTCCCGGGGATCGACCACTACGTGCTGATCTTCGCGGCGTGGGTCGCGTTCACCGAGCTGATCCCGTACCTCGGCCCGTGGCTCGGCGCGGTGCCGCCGCTGATCTACGCGCTCTTCGTGCACCCGATCTCGGCGATCTGGGTCGGGCTGCTCTTCCTCGGGATCCACCAGATCGAGGGCCACGTCGTGGTGCCGAAGGTGATGGGCAACGCGCTGAGGCTCAACCCGCTGCTCGTGATCTTCGGCCTCCTCGCCGGGCTCGAGATCTACGGGATCCTGGGCGTGCTCGTGGTGCTGCCGTTCCTCGCGATCCTGCGGGCGATGTGGGAGTACTTCTCGGCGGCGGTCGAGCTGGAGCCGTGGAGCTCCGGCCCGGTGCCGGTCGAGGTGGAGCTCGAGGAGCCGCTCCAGACGGTGCCGCCCGGCGACTAGCCGGACAGCGCCGCGGCGAGCGACAAGGGGCTCTCGCCCCGCGCGGTCGAGCCGACGCCGACCGTCAGCCGACCGTACATCGCCGAGGCGTCCATCACGAAGGTGAAGGCGGGCGTCGCCGGCGAGTAGAGGTCGAACTCGGTCAGGCCGATCACCCGGGCCGGGGTGTCGCCGTGCGCACGGCGGTAGGCCGTTCGGAGCTGGCGGAAAAGGGCGCCTGTGCTCAGTTGGTGCCGGTTGGGATCGAGCGAGTCGGGGCTCAGCTCGAGCGAGTGTGTCACGCATGCGCCCGCGATCCCGCGATTCGCGAGCGCCCACGCGAGGATTTCGGCGTGGCTGATCGAGTCGACGTCCAGGGGAACGATGTATGTGCGGCAGGTCGCCACGCGCTCGAACGGGTTCGTGAACGTGCCGTTGCGGGATGCGAGCAGTTTCGGCGTGAGCGGCTGCACGCTCGGGACCGCCGCCCCCTGTCGGCCTCCGACCATTGATCCGGCCTCGGTCGCGACCAGGATGCCGAACCCGACACCGACGCACCCGAGGGCGACGACGACGGCAACGCGCGGCCACCGCGCCGGCGCGCGTGTCGGCGGGTCGGGGATCTCGACGCCGGTGGTCGACGCCGCCTCGCGAAGCCGCGCCATCATCTCCGCGTCGTCAGGACCTCCCGTGAGCCGGACGCGGACAGTCTTGCCGTCCACCGAGCGCAGCACGAGCCTGCGTCCTTGCACCTCCGCCGACACGAGCCGGGAGAGCGGGAACCGTCTCGGGATCCCGGCGGTTCTCACCTCGAGCCGGCCGCCGCCGACGCGGACGCGCCCGCTCGCCCTCGCCGTCAGCACGAGATGCGTGAGCAGCACGGTGACCCCGATCACCACGAGCAGCCAGTTGCCGGTCTGCGCGGCATGCACGACGACGATCAGGGCGAAGACACTCGCGGCGACGGCCCGGGCGACCCTGGCCGATCTCGACCGGAGCGGGTTCTGTGTTGCCATTCGTCTCATGATCGGCACCCGCCGCCCCCGGGATGAGGACGAGCGCGTACCCTTCGGCCGTGAGCGCCTTCCCGGCCACGCGGCTTCGCCGGCTCCGCTCGAGCGGCGCGCTGCGCTCTCTCGTGCGCGAGACGCGGCTCGACCTCGAGGACTTCGTGATGCCGCTCTTCGTCGGGCCGACGACGCAGGCGAACGAGGCGCTGCCCGCGATGGGCCGATTCTCGGTCGACGACCTCGGCGCGGAGGTCGACGAGCTCTCGCGCCTCGGCGTCGGCGCGGTGATCCTGTTCGGGATCCCCGACGAGAAGGACGAGCTCGGCTCCGGTGCCTGGGACGAGCAGGGCGTCGTGCAGCGCGCGCTGCGGGCGCTGCGCCCCGCGTTCCCCGAGCTGCTCCTGCTCACCGACGTCTGCCTGTGCGAGTACACCTCGCACGGCCACTGCGGCGTAGTCCGCGACGGCGTCGTACTGAACGACGAGACGCTCGAGCTGCTCGTGCGCACGTCGGTGAGCCACGTCGAGGCGGGCGCCGACGCCGTCTGCCCGAGCGACATGATGGACGGCCGGATCGGCGCGGTGCGCGAGGCGCTGCCCGAGACGCCGATCGTCGCCTACTCGGCCAAGTACGCCTCGGCCTTCTACGGGCCCTTCCGGGACGCGGCCGAGTCGGCTCCCGCCTTCGGCGACAGGCGCGGCTACCAGATGGATCCGCCCAACGTCCGCGAGGCGCTGCGCGAGTGCGCGCTCGACCTCGAGGAGGGCGCCGACGTGCTGATGGTCAAGCCCGCGCTGCCGTACCTCGACGTGATCCGCGCCGTGCGCGAGCGCTTCGACGCGCCGCTCGCCGCCTACAACGTCTCGGGCGAGTACGCGATGGTGAAGGCCGCCGGCGCGCGCCGGGATGCTCGACGAGCAGGCCGCCGCGCTCGAGTCGCTGACCGCGATCAAGCGCGCCGGCGCCGACATCGTGGTCTCGTACTGGACGAAGGAGCTGGCGGGGTGGCTGTGAGGACCTCGCTGTATCGCCGCGCCGAGGCTGTCATGCCCGGCGGGGTCAACTCGCCGGTGCGCGCGATGCGCGCGGTCGGGCTCGACGAGCCGTTCTTCGTCCGCCGCGGCGAGGGCGCCTACCTCGAGACCGAGGACGGCACCCGCTACCTCGACTGGGTGCTCTCGTGGGGGCCGCTCATCTTCGGCCATGCCGACCCCGAGACGGTGGAGGTGGTCCAGGCTGCCGCCGCGGACGGGACGAGCTTCGGCGCGCCGACCGAGCGCGAGGTCGAGCTCGCCGAGGAGATCGTCGACGCGGTGCCTTCGGTCGAGCAGGTGCGGCTCGTCTCGTCCGGCACCGAGGCGGCGATGAGCGCGATCCGGCTCGCCCGCGCGGCGACGCGGCGCGACCGGATCATCAAGTTCGCCGGCTGCTACCACGGCCACGCCGACGCGCTGCTCGCCTCGCGCGGGCTCCGGGCTCGCGACGCTCGGGATCCCGTCCTCGCCCGGGCGTGCCGCCCGCCGTCGCCGCCGACACGATCGTCGTGCCCTACAACGACATCGACGCGGCCGCCGCGGCCGTGGCGCGCTACGGCGAGGGGCTCGCGGCCGTGCTCGTCGAGCCGGTCGCCGGGAACATGGGCGTCGTGCCGCCGGTCGAGGGCTACCTCGAGGCGCTGCGGGCGCTCTGCGACGCATCGGGCGCGCTGCTCGTCTTCGACGAGGTGATCACCGGCTTCCGCGTCGCGCGCGGCGGGGCCCAGGAGCGCTACGGCGTCCTGCCCGACCTCACCGTGCTCGGGAAGATCGTCGGCGGCGGGCTCCCGCTCGCGGCCTTCGGCGGCCGCGCCGAGCTGATGCAGATGCTCGCCCCGGCCGGCGCCGTCTACCAGGCGGGCACGCTCTCGGGCAACCCGCTCGCGACCGCGGCAGGGCTCTCGGTGCTCCGGCGGCTGCGCGACCCGGAGGTCTACGCGGAGCTCGAGCGCCGCGGCGCCCGGCTCGAGGCGGGGCTCACCGACGCCGTGGCCGGCAAGGCGAGGGTGCGCCGGGTCGGCGCGATGGTGACGCTCTTCATGACCGAGCGCGGGGTCAGGGACTTCGAGGACGCGTCCGCGTGCGACACCGAGCGCTACGCGGCGCTCTTCCGGCACCTGCTCGCGCGCGGGATCTACGTGGCGCCGTCCCAGTTCGAGGCGATGTTCCTCTCGCTCGCACACGGCGAGGCCGAGATCGACCGGACCGTGGAGGCCGTTGCCGAGTTCTTTGGCCACTGAGCCCTGGGCGACGATCGCCGCCGAGGCCGGGCGGGAGAGCCCGCTCTGGGGCGCCGCGCTGCGGCCGGAGGACGAGCGTGAGCTCGAGCCCGTCTTCTCCCCGCTCGCGGAGCCGCGCTTCGCGCTCGGGCTCGAGACGATCTACGAGGGCTACCTGGTCCACTTCGGCCGGCCGCGGCTGTTCGCGCCGGCCGACCTCGACACGGCGATCCTGCTCGGCGACTACCTCTACGCGCACGGGCTCGTCCGGGTCGCCGCGTTCGAGGAGGTCGAGGCGGTCGCCGATCTCGCCGACCTGATCTCGCTCTGCTCGCAGGTCGCCGCCGACGGGCGCGACGGGGACGGCGAGGCCTGGGCCGCGACCGCCGCGCTGCTGGGCGCGGGCGAGCTCGAGGGGGCGCGCGCCGCGCTCCGGCTGGAGGGCGACCCGGGCCCGCTCGCGGCGCTCGCCAGGGCGGCCTCGGGCGACGAGGCGGTCGACCGCGCGCTGGCTGCGCACCGCCTCCGCCTGCGTTAGAGTCTGCGCCCATGGCAGCCTTCGCATACCTCGCCGACGCGGCGAAGGAAGGCATCGACGTGATCCGCGGGATGCTGATCGTCGGGCTGGTGTTCGTCGGCGTGATCGTGCTGGGCGAGCTCGCCCACTGGTGGGCGAGCGCCCGCCGCAACGCCCGCTAGCCCACCGCCCGCCGCAGAGCGTCGTCGATCGGCGAGGGCTCGTAGCCCAGCTCGCTCTTCGCCTTCGCGGACGAGAAGTACTCGGGCAGCCGCGCGAGGAGCGCCTCGTTGCGGTTCACGAGCCCGAGCCCGGCGGCCGCACGGACGGCCGCGTAGGGGACGCGGATGCTCGGAGGCGGCTTCCCTGCGGCCCTCGCGATCCGGGCGAACGCCTCCTTCAGCGGCATGTTCTCGCCGCCGAGCAGGTAGCGCTCGCCGGAGCGCCCGAAGTCGAAGGCGAGCAGATGGCCGCGCGCGACGTCGCGGACGTCGACGAGGTTCACGCCGGCGGTGCCGACGTAGGCGCGGTAGCGGCCGCTCGCGACGCCCTGCACCATGCGCCCGGTCGGCGTCGGCGCCGTGTCGCCCTCGCCGACGGGCGTCGTCGGGTTGACGACGACGGCGTCGAGCCCCGAGGCGAGCACGAGGCGCTCCGACTCGAGCTTCGTCCGCTTGTAGGGGATCACGAGCTCCCAGTCGGGCGGCAGGTCGTCCTCGGTCGCGACGCGCCCCTGCACGGGCCCGCACGTCGTGCAGCTCGACGTGTGGACGAGCCGGCGCACGCCCGCGGCGAGGCACGCGTCCAGCACGTTGCGCGTCCCGTCGACGTTGACCGCCTCGAGCTCCTCCGCCGGCGCGTCGAAGCTGTAGAGCGCGGCGACGTGGAAGACCGCCTCGCAGCCGGCGATCTCCCGCCGCAGCCCGGCCGCGTCGCGCAGGTCGACCCACGTCGTGCGCACCTCGTACCCGCGCGCCCGCAGCGCGCGCACGACATGGCCGCCGATGAAGCCGCGGCCGCCGCCGGTGACGTAGACGCGCACGGCTAGAAACTAGACTCCGCAGCGTGGCCCCGCCGAGCGACCTGCGCGACTGGATCGCCCTGCTCGAGCGCGAGGGCGAGCTCGTCCGCGTCTCCGCCGAGGTCGACCCCGACCTCGAGGCGACCGAGATCGTCGACCGCACCGTGAAGGCGGGCGGCCCGGCGCTCCTGTTCGAGCGCCCGAAGGGCGCCGCCCACCCGCTGCTCGTGAACCAGTTCGGCACCGAGCGGCGCATGTGCCTCGCCTTCGGCGTCGAGCGCCTGGACGACATCGCCGAGCGGCTCGAGGACGTGCTCGAGCTGCAGCCGCCGCAGGGCCTCGTCGAGAAGGTGCGCGGCCTCCGCAAGCTGAAGTCGATCGCCGACTCGATGCCGAGGACGGTGTCGAGAGGCGCGTGCCAGGAGGTCGTGCTCACCGGCGACGACGTCGATCTCGGCCTGCTCCCGATCCAGCGCTGCTGGCCCGGCGACCCGGCGCCGTTCATCACCCTGCCCGCGGTGATCACGATCGACCCGCGCACCGGCACCCGCAACGTCGGCATGTACCGGATGCAGAAGATCGACGCGCGCACCACGTTCATGCACTGGCAGATCCACAAGGACGGCGCGGCCGACTGGCGCGGGATGGGCGACCGGCTCGAGGTCGCGGTCGCGCTCGGGCTCGACCCGGTCACCGCCTACTCCGCCTCCGCGCCGCTGCCGAAGCACATCGACGAGTTCATGCTCGCGGGCTTCCTGCGCGGCGAGCCGGTCGAGCTCGTCAAGGGGAAGACGGTCGAGCTCGAGGTGCCGGCGAACGCCGAGATCGTGCTCGAGGGCTACATCGAGAAGGGCGAGCTCGCGGTCGAGGGGCCGTTCGGCGACCACACCGGCTACTACTCGCCCGCCGAGCCGTTCCCCGTCTTCCACCTCACCGCGCTCACGATGCGGCGCGACGCGATCTACCCGTCGATCGTGGTCGGCAAGCCGCCCGCCGAGGACGCGTGGCTCGGCAAGGCGACCGAGCGGATCTTCCTGCCGCTGCTCGCGGACGACCGTGCCGGAGATCGTCGACTACGACCTCCCCGTCGCGGGCGCGTTCCACGGCTGCGTGATCGTCTCGATCCGCAAGGCCTATCCCGGCCACGCGAAGAAGGTGATGCACGCGATCTGGGGGCTCGGGATGCTCTCGCTCTCGAAGTCGGTCGTCGTCGTCGACGAGCACGTCGACGTCCACGACTACGCGGAGGTGTTCTTCCGCGTCTGCGCGAACGTCGATCCGAAGCGCGACGTGCGTGCTCGCCGAGGGCCCGCTCGACCAGCTCGACCATGCGCCGACGCTCGAGGCGTACGGCGGCAAGCTCGGCCTGGACGCGACCCACAAGGGGCCTGCGGAAGGCGCCCGGCCGTGGCCGCAGGAGATCGAGATGAGCGACGAGGTGCGCGCTCTGGTCGACCGCCGCTGGGCGGAGTACGGAATTGTCAGCGGGCGGCCGCCCGATGCGTCATAGTCCCTCCGTCGTTGCGTCAAGTGATACGTCGTTGACAGTCTGGACCGGTCACAGGTTGAATCCGGCTCCGTAGAGCGAAGGGATCGAGCGAGCGTGCAACCCGACGCGGGGCCGACAGGAACAACCCATCTCCGAGCATCTGGCCGCTCGGCTTCGCGATCGGCGTCGTCGTGCTGCTCGTCGGCCTGATCGTCAGCCCGTACCTCCTCGGCGGGATCGGCCTGCTGATCGCGATCGTGTTCGGCGCGCTCTGGGCCCACGCAGGCGACGCGCGAGGTGCGCGCGCCCGCGCCGGCGCCCGAGCCGGAGCCCGAGCCCGCGCGGCCCGCCGCACGTGCCGGTCGAGCCCGAGCCGCGAGCGCTACCCGCGCGACAAGTTCCTCGAGGGCGCGACGCTCGGCGTCGGCGCCGTGATCGGGGCGATGGTCGCCCTGCCCGCGCTCGGCTTCATGATCCTCCCCGCGTTCAAGGACGTGAAGCCCTACCACGTCGACCTCGGCCCGATGGACAACTTCCCGGAGGGCAAGTACGTGATCTCGACCTTCCTGCTCTATCCCGAGCAGGGCGAGGTCAGCCGCAGGACGGCGTTCGTCCGCAACAACGGCTTCAAGGGCGACCAGCCGAGCTTCACGATCATCTCCAACACCTGCGCGCACCTCGGCTGCCCGGTGCAGGCGAACGGGCCGGTCTTCGACAACGAGAAGAAGACGATCCAGGCGAGCGGGATCGACGTCACGCTGATCCCGACGCAGCCCGCCGGGTTCGGCTGCCCGTGCCACGGCGGCCAGTACGACACCGAGGGCAACCGCATCGCGGGCCCGCCCGTCCGCGCGCTCGACCGCTACGAGTTCTCGATCGTCCACGGGAACCTCTGGCTCGGCCGCATCTTCAGCGTCTCGACCGTCAGCGGCACCGGCTCCGACGCCCAGATCAAGAAGTACATCCAGCACTATCCCGGAGAGCACGTCGACGCGCCCGAGGGGTGGCTGTATCCGCTGCAGCCGCCGAGGTACTGATGGCGGAGCGCAAGCCGACGAAGGGGCAGCAGGCCGCGGCACCGGTCCACTACACGCTCGACTGGCTCGAGGAGCGCTCCGGCCTCGTGGGCGGCGCGAAGTACTTCCTCTTCCGGAACGTCCCGCACGACACGAACTGGATGCAGACGCTCGGCTCGGCGACGCTGACCGCGTTCATCGTCCAGGCCGTCACCGGCGTGATCCTCGCGATGTACTACCAGCCGGACCCGCAGAACGCCTACTCGTCGATCCAGCACATCACGAACGACGTCACGCTCGGCTGGCTCGTGCGCGGGATGCACCGCTGGGGCGCCAGCGTCTTCATCATCCTGATGTTCCTCCACATGGCGCGGGTGTTCCTCTTCGGCGCCTACAAGTACCCGCGCGAGCTGAACTGGGTGATCGGCGTCACGCTGCTGATCCTGGGGCTCACCGAGGGCTTCACCGGCTACCTCCTGCCGTGGGACAACACGGCCTACTGGGCCACCACCGTCGGGATCAACATCAACGGCACCGCGCCCTTCCTCGGCCCGTACATCGCGCAGTTCCTCCAGGGAGGCAACTTCATCGGGCCCGACACGTTGAGCCGGTTCTACTCGCTGCACATGCTCGTCGTGCCGGGCCTGATCATCGGCCTGATCACCTTCCACCTCTACCTCGTGATCCGCCTCGGCGTCACCTCGCCGCCGTGGTCGAAGGACGCGGCCGGCACCCAGGAGCCGGACGAGCCGGGCGGCCGCAGCGGCCTCACGCAGCCGGTCGCGCGGGGAGGTGAGGCCCAGTGAGCCTGATGGACGAGAGGCGCGGGCTGTTCAAGCGCTACAAGGACGACGTCAAGAAGACGGGGAAGCCGTTCTACCCGTACGCGATGTTCCACGACACGCTGATGAGCTTCATCGTCGTGCTCGTGATCATCGTGCTCGCGGTGATCTGGAAGTTCACCGTGCCCGGGGACCACACGAGCACGGCGCCGGGCTGGCTCGGGCCGCTCTACACCTCGCCGGCCGACCCCGGAACCGTCAGCTTCGTGCCGCGGCCGGACTGGTACTTCTACTTCCTCTTCTACCTGCTGCGGATCTTCAAGTGGCCGGAGTCGGTGATCCTCGGCACCGTCGGGATCCCGACGATCTGCGCGATCCTGCTGATCGGGCTGCCGTTCTACGACACGCGGCTCGAGCGCAACCCGCTGCGTCGCCCGGTGGCGATGGTCGCGCTCGTCCTCGTCGCGCTCTCGATGGGCGTCCTCACCTACAAGGGCGCGGCCGCGAAGGAGGCGCTCGCGAGCGAGGTCGCCGGCTCGGTGCCGTCGTGGGTCGCCAAGAACCACCTGCCGCCCGAGGCCGTCCCCGGCGCGAAGCTCTTCGCGCAGTCCGGCTGCACGAGCTGCCACACGTACCTCGGGGTCGGCTCCTCCAACCTCGGCGCCCCCGATCTCAGCGCCATCGGCAGCAAGAATCTCGGTGTCGACTTCCAGATCTCGCACCTGAAGTGCCCGTCGTGCGTGAATCCCGGCTCGCCGATGCCGTCGTTCGCGTCGCTCGGCGACGACGCTCTGAAGCAGCTCGCGATCTTCCTCGAGGCCTCGAAGGGGCCACAATGAGGGCGACGTGCACGTCTTCCTCGGGATAACGGGAGCCTCCGGGGCTCCGTACGCGGCGCGGCTCCTCGAATCGCTCGTCGGCGCGGGCTGTGAGATCGGCGTCTCGGCGTCGCGCGCGGGAATCGAGGTGCTCGCGACCGAGCTGTACGGCGACGCGCGGCTCTCGCCCGACGAGACGCTGCAGCGGTTCCTCGAGCACGCGGACGGTGCGGCCACGGTCCACGACCCGAACGACTGGCGCGCGCCCTACGCGAGCGGCTCGGCGCGGGTCGACGCCTACGTGATCTGCCCGTGCTCGATGGGGACGCTGGCGGCGATCGCCGGCGGGACGATGACGAACCTGATCCAGCGGGCCGCCTCGGTCGCGCTGAAGGAGGGCCGCAAGCTCGTGCTCGTGCCGCGCGAGACGCCGCTCTCGACGATCCATCTCCAGAACATGCTCACCGTGCGCCAGGCCGGAGCGACGGTGCTGTTCGCCGCGCCCGGCTTCTACCACGGCGCGGAGACCGTGGACGATCTCGTCGACTTCGTCGTCGGCCGCTGCCTCGACCAGCTCGGCCTCGACCAGTCGCTCGTGAAGCGGTGGGGGCAGGAAGTGGCGGCACGGTTCCCCGCGATCGCGGCGGGCTGCGACGTCGTCCGATGATGGTCGAGACAGGCACGCTTGCCGCCCGACGGCGTGCGGGTGATGTTCGACCGGATCGCGCCGGTGTACGACGCGATGAACCGGGTGATGACCGCAGGGCTCGACCGGCGCTGGCGGGAGCTCGCGGCCGAGGTCGTGCTCCCGGGCGACCGCGTGCTCGACGCGTGCTGCGGCACCGGCGACCTCGCGCTCGCGGCACGGCGTCGCGGCGGGGTCGTGACGGGGCTCGACTTCTCGCCGTCGATGCTGGAGCGGGCGCGCGGCAAGTCGTCCGAGATCGAATGGGTGCAGGGCGACCTCCTCGCGCTTCCGTTCGCCGACGGCTCGTTCGAGGCCGCGACGGTCGGCTTCGGCGTGCGCAACGTCGCCGACCTGCCGCTCGCGCTGCGCGAGCTGCGCCGGGTGCTCGTTCCCGGCGGGCGTCTCGCGGTGCTCGAGATCACCCAGCCGCGCGGAGCCCTGCGCCCGTTCTACAAACTGTGGTTCGACGTGATCGTTCCCGCTCTCGGCCGCGTGCTGCCCGGCGGCGCCGCGTACAGCTACCTCCCCGCGAGCGTGCGGCGCTTCCCGGGGCCGGACGAGCTCGCCGCGCTGATGGGCGACGCGGGCTTCGGCCGCGTCCGCTACCGGCTGCTCGCGGGCTCGATCGTCGCGCTCCACACCGGGAGCCGTCGGCGTGAACGCGCTCGCCGAGATCCGCCAGGCCCCGGGCCTCGACTCCTACCTCGAGCAGCTCGAGGCGCGGCTGCGCGAGGCGGTCGCCGCCTACCCCGGCGTCGTCTCGGCGGCGGGCGAGGGCGCGCTCGCGGCCGGCGGCAAGCGGCTGCGGCCGCTGCTCGTCTTCCTCTCGGCCCCGGCCGGGCAGGAGCCCGACGTCGCCGCCGGCGTCGCGGTCGAGCTCGTGCACATGGCGACGCTCGCTCCACGACGACCTGATCGACGGCGCGGAGTTCAGGCGCGGCCGCACCGCGGCCTGGCAGGAGTTCGGGCCCGCGGGCGGCCAAGGCGGCCGGCGACTACCTCTTCGCCCGCGCCTTCGCCGAGCTGACGGCGACCGGGAACGCCGAGGCGGTCTCGACGCTCGCCGCCGCGACGCTGCGGCTGGCCCGCGGCGAGGCGCTGCAGCGCAGCCAGGTGCACGACCCCGCCACGCCCGTCGACGCCTACCTCGAGCGCTGCGCGCTGAAGACCGGCACGCTGTTCGAGGTCGCCTGCCGGCTCGGCGGCGGCTCGGGCGAGTTCGGCCTCGCGCTCGGCATCGCGTTCCAGATCACCGACGACATCCTCGACTGCTCCGGCCTCACGATCGAGACCGGGAAGATCGCCGGCACCGACCTCCGCGAGGGCACGCCGACGCTGCCGCTCCTGCTCGCCGCCCAGGAGGACGAGGTCGTGCGCCGCGCGCTGGCCGGCGGCCCGCTCGACGGGGCGCTGGTGCGGGTCGCCGCGAGCGGCGCGCTCGAGCGGTCGCGCGAGGTCGCGCTCGACTACGCTAGGGAGGCCCGGTCGCACCTGAACGGCGAGCCGCACCGGGACGAGCTCGAGACCCTGACCCACGCCGTCGTCAACAGGGAGAAGTAGTTGGCCGTCCTGCATCGCATCGACACGCTCGAGCCGATCCGCGAGAAGGTGGAGGCCGGCGAGCGGCTCGACTTCGAGGACGGGCTGACGCTGCTCGAGACCGACGACCTGCTCGGGCTCGGCGAGCTGGCCGATCTCGCGCGGCGAAAGCGCGGCGGCGGCGACGAGGTCTACTTCGTCCAGAACCTGTATCTGAACCAGACGAACGTCTGCCGCGTGAAGTGCAAGTTCTGCGCCTTCGCCGCGACGCAGAAGCAGGAGAACGCCTACACGATCACGCCCGCGGAGCTCGTCGACGACGCGCTGCGCCAGCGCGAGATCACGCCGTTCACCGAGATCCACATGGTCAACGGCGAGAACCCGCACGTCGGCTTCGACTTCTACGTCGACACGACGCGCGCCCTCCACGAGGCGATGCCCGACGTGGCGCTGAAGCTCTACACCGCGAGCGAGATCCACCACATGACGACGCTCTCCGGCCTCACCCACGAGCAGGTGCTGCGCGAGCTGAAGGCGGTCGGGCTGGGCTCGCTGCCGGGCGGCGGCGCCGAGGTGTTCGCGCCGCGCGTGCGCAGCCTGGTCGCCCCGGGCAAGGAGTCGGCCGACATCTGGCTGGAGACGCACCGCACGGCGCACGGGCTCGGGATCCCGACGCAGTGCACCCTCCTCTACGGCCACGTCGAGACCTACGAGGAGCGGATCGACCACATGCTGCGGCTGCGCGACCTCCAGGACGAGACCGGCGGCTTCATGGCCTTCATCCCGCTCGCCTTCCATCCCGAGAACACCGTCTTCGAGCGGCGCGGCTTCAAGCACACGACCGGCGCCGACGACCTGAAGATGCAGGCCGTCTCCCGGCTGATGCTCGACAACATCGAGCACATCAAGGCCTACTGGATCATGATGGGCCTCCCGCTCGCCCAGGTCTCGCTCCACTTCGGCGCGGACGACATCCAGGGCACGGTCGTGCGCGAGACGATCTTCCACGCCGCGGGCGCCGTCACCGGCACCGAGCGGAAGATCGAGGAGCTCGTGCGCGTCGTGCGCGACGCCGGCCGCATCCCCGTGCAGCGCGACACCTACTACAACGAGCTGAGGCGGTGGGACAACTGATCCGCCTCGGCCGCATCTCGCTACGCCAACATGGCGCCGGTCTTCTACCGGCTCGACGCCGACGTGGAGGAGATCACCGGCGTCCCCACCGACCTGAACGGACGCCTGCTCGCGGGCGAGGTCGACGTGGCGCCGATCTCCTCGATCGAGTACGCGCGGAACGCCGACCGGCTGCAAGCTGCTGCCGCGGCTCTGCGTCTCCTCCGAGGGCGCGGTCGACTCGATCCAGCTCGTCTCGCGGATCCCGCTCGCGCGCGTGCGCACGGTGGCGATCACCCCGGAGAGCGCGACCTCGGTCGTGCTGACGAAGGTGCTGCTGCCGCACGCCGACCACGTCCCGCTTCGGCGAGGAGGCCGACGCGACGCTGCTGATCGGCGACGCGGCGCTGAAGAGCGCGTTCGAGGACCCGACGCCGCACTACGACCTCGGCCGCCTCTGGCTCGAGCAGACCGGGCTGCCGATGGTGTTCGCGGTCTGGGCGGTCAACGAGCCGCCGCCGGAGGGGATCGGCGAGCTCGAGGAGGCGCTCGTCGAGTCGGTCAAGCGCGCCCGCGCTCGAGCCGGAGAAGCTCGCCTACGAGGCGAGCGAGCGCTACGGCTACCCGGCCGGCTTCCTGGCCCGCTACTTCGAGAAGCTCCGCTACTCGCTTCGGCCCGCGCGAGCGCGCCGGCTTCTACACGTTCCTCGAGCTGGCGCGCGACGTCGGCGAGCTCGACCACGTCCCCGAGCTGCGCTTCGCGCGCTCGCCGGCGGTGACGCTGTGAGCGTCGCCGAGGTCGGGACCGGCCGGATCCTCGAGAAGGCGCTCGACGGCGAGCGGATCACCGACGCCGAGGCGCTCGAGCTGCTCGAGTCGCGCGACCTCGTCTCGGTCGGCCGCGCCGCCGACGAGCTGCGCTCCCGCAAGACCGACCCGGAGCGGGTCACGTTCATCGTCGACCGGAACCTGAACTACACGAACATCTGCGTCACCGACTGCGACTTCTGCGCCTTCTACCGGCGCCCCGGCGACATGCGCGAGGGCTACCTGCTGCCGAAGTCGGTGATCTTCAAGAAGATCGAGGAGACGCTCGCGATCGGCGGCACCGGCGTCCTGATGCAGGGCGGCCACCACCCCGACCTCGCGATCGACTACTACGAGGATCTCTTCTCGTCGATCAAGGCGCGTTACCCGATCCACCTGCACGCGCTCTCGCCGCCCGAGATCCAGCACATCTCGCGGCGCTCGAAGCTGACCGTCTGGGAGACCCTCTCCCGCCTGCGCGACTCCGGGCTCGACTCGGTGCCCGGCGGCGGCGGCGAGATCCTCGTCGACCGCGTGCGCCACATCATCGCGCCGAAGAAGACGAAGTCGGACGAGTGGCTCGACGTGATGCGCCACGCGCACCGGCTCGGGATGTCGACGACCGCGACGATGATGTACGGCCACGTCGAGACGGTCGCCGAGCGGGTCGAGCACATGCGGCGGATCCGCGAGCTGCAGGACGAGACGCGCGGCTTCCGCGCCTTCATCTCGTGGACGTTCCAGCGCGACGGCAACCGCCTCGACAACGTGGTGCGCGACGACCAGATGCCGACCTCGTTCGACTACCTGCTCACGCAGGCCGTGTCGCGGATCTACCTCGACAACGTCGACCACATCCAGAGCTCGTGGGTGACGCAGGGGCTGAAGATCGGCCAGGTCGCGCTCGGCTTCGGCGCCGACGACATGGGCTCGGTGATGATCGAGGAGAACGTCGTCTCGGCGGCCGGCACGACGCACCGCACCTCCACCGAGGAGCTCGTCCACCTGATCAAGGCGCTCGGCAAGACCCCGGTGCAGCGCGACACGCTGTACCGCGAGGTCAAGGTCTGGAACTAGAGGCCTACTTCTTCTTCGGCACCACGACGTGGAGGATCGGCCCGAACGAGGGGCCGGTCGACTCGAACACGCAGCCACCCGGCGCCGTCGAGCCGGCCACCGAGCACGAGTCGCTGATGTAGGGGTTGACGTGCGCGAAGACGTAGAGCGAGCCCGTGAAGGTCTTCGTGAAGCTGAACGAGCCGTCCACCTTCGTCTTCGCGACCCCGAATGCCGACCACGGCCCGGTCTTCTTCTGCGAGGCGAGGAAGCGGACGTTCACTCCGGCGCGCGGCTTGCCGCCTTCGGCGACCTTGCCCTTGAAGGTGGCGCCGGTCCTTCTTCGCGTCGAGTGCCCACTTCACGGAGAAGAGCTTCGGCAGCCCGACGATCGAGCGCGCCTCGACCGTCCCGGCCGGGTCCGGCGTCGTCGTCCCGGCGGCGAACGGCGTCTCGAAGACGCTCCACGTGTAGTTGCCGGTGGCCGCCGGGTTGGTGAAGACGGTCGCGAAGTCGAGGTCGGCCTCGATCAGGCGCAGGCCGCCCGGGGCGCCGCCCATCGCCGCCGGGACGTCGGGCGACGCGAGGCAGGCCTGGATCTTGAAGCTGCCGATCGCCGTGTCGGCTCCGCTCGTCGGGTCGACGTAGAGCGGCACCTGGACCGTGACGCCGGCCGCGCTCAGGTTCGCGACGAAGACGGCCGCGTGGATCCCCGGCGCGCAGGTGTTGCCGACGTACTTCGCCGGGTCGTCGGCGACGAGGTCGCCGTCGGCCTCGACCGCGGTCGTCGAGCCCCCGACGGTCACGTTGGCGGCAACCGCGCCGATCTTCGTCCCGGCCGGCTGGCCGACGGTGACGCCGTACCCCTGCGGCGCGTAGAAGACGATCGACGCCTCGGCGGGCCCGCTCGGCGGGAGGAAGACGTCGAGCTCGGTGTCGGAGCTGCGCCCGAGCGCCGTGTCGTAGGCGATCGCGTAGAACTCGGTCGTGTCACCGAACGCGGGCGCCGCGGCCGCGAGGGCCAGGCCCGCCAGTACCGTCGCGAGTAGCACGAATCTCCCCATGATCCGGTGCGCTCCCTTCGCCAGCTGCCTGCCGAAAGAGTCACACAGAGTTGCGATCGGCACAACCCCGGGCCGCTCCCGTCGTCTCACGTAAGAGAGACCGGGAGGAGCGCAGGCTCTCGGGATCGAAGGCCGAATGTCGTCAGGGATGAGATCTCTCGCCGTCACGTGCGCCGCCGCCTGCGTCCTCACCGCGACGGCGGGCGCCGCCGTGCTCCAGGGCACGCCGGCGACGACGCTGATGCCGGGGGTCAGCTACCAGCAGCAGGTGACGTTCACCCCGCGCGGGCCGGTCGTCCTGAACGTCGTGATCGGGCCGCGGCCGGGCGGCCTCTACGCGCTCAAGCCCGTGCTCTCGAACAACGCGCTGATCGGCCGCCAGAAGCTGACCGACATGGAGAAGGGCGTCTCGGCCTCGGCCACCGCCGTCGGGGTCAACGGCGACCTCTTCACGCTCGCGACCGGGATCCCGAGCGGGGTGCTGATGCGCGGCGGTGTCCTCGACAGCCCGCCTCTCTCGAAGCGCTCGAGCATCGGGATCGGCGCCGACGGCTCGCTCCACGTCGACCGGATCGCCTACAGCGGCTACTGGAAGGGCTCGAGCCAGCGGCGCGCGGTGCTGCTCAACCAGCCGGCGACCACGCAGGGCGTCACGACGCTCTACACCTCCGCCTACGGCCCCACCACTCCCGTCGAGAAGGTGTCGGTGCTCGAGGCGACGCTGACGCCGTTCCCTGCGAGCGCGCCCAACACCGACCTCGTCGGCACGGTGGCCTCGACCTCGCCCGCCGGCGGCGTGCCGATCCCACCCGGCGGCGCGGTGCTCGTCGCGCGCGGCGGCCAGACGACGTATCTCAGCGCGGAGGCGCCCGTCGGCAGCCAGGTCACCGTGCGCCTGACCCTGACGCCGAGCTGGGCCGGGATCACCGACGCGATCGGCGGCGGGCCCGTGCTCGTGCGAAACGGCAAGGCGGTCTTCCGCGCGAACGAGCTCTTCGCGACGAACACGCTCTCCTCCCGCTCGCCCCGCACCGCCGTCGGCCAGCTCGCCGACGGGCGCATCGTCCTGGTCGCGGTGGACGGGAGCAGGCCCGGCTACAGCATCGGGATGACGAGCTTCGAGCTGGCGCTCGCGCTGCAGCACCTTGGCGCGGTCCAGGCCTCGGGGCTCGACGGAGGATCCTCGACCGCGATGGCGTTCGACGGCACGCTCCTCAACAGGCCGTCCGACCCCGGGGGCGAGCGCTCCGTCTCGGACGCGCTGATGCTGCTCTACACCGGCGTCTATGCGCCGCCGCCCGGTGCGCCCGTCCTCTCGCCGAACAACGACGGCTTCGCGGACGTCGAGCCGCTCGCCTACAAGGTCGTCCGCCCGTCGACCGTGACCGCGACCCTCGTCGGCCCCGACGGCGTCGCGCGGCCGCTCGACTCCGGGCTGAAGGCTCCGGGCCTCTACACGTTCACGTGGAACGCGCTCCGCGCCGACGGCTCCCCCGAGCAGGAGGGCAAGTGGAAGCTCTCCGTCACCGCGGTGGACGACCAGAACGTGAGCTCGACCGTCGAGCAGCCCTTCATGGTCAACGACACGATCGGGTTCCTGAAGGCGCCGGCCACCGTGACCGTCCGGGCGGGGCAGACGGCGCTCAGCGCCACCTACACGCTGGCCCGGGCGGCGACGGTGACCGGCACGATCCGCACCGCCGCCGGGATCGTCGTCGCCACGGTGCGTGGCGGGCAGCGCGGGGCGGGCCCGCAGACGCTGAGCTGGGACGGGCGCACCGACGACGGCAAGCTCGCGTTCGCCGGGCGCTACACGCTCGTCGTCTCGGCAGTGAACGAGCTCGGCCGCAGCGACCTCTCGCAGCCCTTCACCGCGCGTCGGGGTTAGAGTCGCCCGGTGCTCGCGAGCGTCACCGGCCAGCTCACCTCGGCGATCGGAAACCACGGCGTCTATGCCGTCTTCTTCCTGATGGCGATCGACGCGGTCTTCCCCGCCGCGAGCGAGGTGGTGATGCTCTACGCGGGCGCGCTCGCCTCGGGCGCGTTCGCGGGCGAGCACGTCGTCCTGTTCGGCAAGACGATCCCGTACGGCTTCTGGTCGTTCGTGGTGATGGTGCTCGCCGGCACCCTCGGGTACACGGTGGGCGCGATCGGCGGCTGGGCGATCGGCGACTACGGCGGCCGCCCGTACCTCGACCGACACGGACGCTGGCTGCACCTCTCCCCGCCCCAGCTCGAGAAGGCGGAGCGGTGGTTCGACCGCTGGGACGACAAGGCCGTCTTCCTCGGCCGGATCGTGCCGATCGCCCGCTCATTCATCTCGATCCCGGCCGGTGTCTTCCGGA
The DNA here is from genome assembly GCA_963746005.1 of uncultured Actinomycetes bacterium. Lineage (GTDB taxonomy): Bacteria > Actinomycetota > Thermoleophilia > Gaiellales > Gaiellaceae > CAVQZA01. Next base: position 98,466 of record CAVUZM010000015.1, read on the forward strand.
TGCGCCTGCACCCCTACGTCTGGCTCACGCTCGCGGGCTCGACGATCTGGTGCCTCGTGTTCGCGGGCGCCGGCTACGCGCTCGGGGACAACTACACGAAGTTCGACAAGGCGCTGCGCTACGTCGACTACCTCGTCGTCGTCGCGATCGTGGCGCTCGTCGTGGTCTGGATCGTGCGGCGCCGGCGGCGCGTCAGCGGTTGACCCCGCTCATGTCCGGGTAGCGCTCGCCCGCGGCCGCTCCCTTCGGCGCGGCCTCGTCGAGGCGGGCGAGATCCGACGGAGTGAGCTCGATCGTCGCCGCGGCGACGTTCTCCTCGAGATAGGCGCGGCGCTTCGTCCCGGGGATCGGGACGACGTCGGGGCCCTGGTTCAGCACCCAGGCGAGCGCCAGCTGACCCGGAGCGACGCCCTTCTCGGCGGCGAGCTCGCGGACGCGCTCGACCAGCTCGAGGTTGCGGTCGAGGTTCTCGCCCTGGAAGCGCGGCGAGTTGCGGCGGAAGTCGTCGGGCGCGAGGTCGTCGACCGAGCGGATCTCGCCCGTGAGGAACCCGCGCCCGAGCGGGCTGTAGGCGACGAGCCCGATCCCGAGCTCGCGCAGCGCGTCGAGGTGCTCGTCCTCGGGATCGCGCGTCCAGAGCGAGTACTCGGACTGGAGGGCGCTGATCGGATGGACGGCGTGGGCCCGGCGGATCGTCGACACGGCCGCCTCGGAGAGGCCGAGGTAGCGCACCTTGCCGGCCGCGACGAGCCCGGCCATCGCGCCGACGGTCTCCTCGATCGGCACCGAGGTGTCGACGCGGTGCTGGTAGTAGAGGTCGATGTGGTCGACGCCGAGCCGGCGCAGCGAGCCCTCGCAGGCGGCCTCGACGTAGTCGGCGCCTCCCGCGATCCGGCGCCCGCCGCCATCCTCCCGCACGATCCCGAACTTCGTCGCGAGGACGACCTCGTCGCGGCGGCCACGGATCGCACGGCCGACGAGCTCCTCGTTCGTGTACGGCCCGTACATGTCGGCCGTGTCGAGGAAGTTCACCCCGAGCTCGAGCGCCCGGTGGATGGTCGCGATCGACTCCGACTCGTCGAGGGGGCCGTAGAACTCGGACATCCCCATGCAGCCGAGCCCCATGGCGGAGACGACGAGACCCTGGCTGCCGAGTGCGCGCTGCTCCATCGGTGCAAGGGGAAACGGCGGCCAGCGGGAATACATTCCTCCGCGGCCCGGTAGACTTGGCCCACGCTCCCATGATTCCCCTCGTCGACGTCAAGGCGCAGTACGCGCGGCTGATCCCCGAGCTGAAGCGCGTTTTCGGCGAGGTGCTGGAGGATGGGCACTTCGTGTTCGGCCCGAACGTGAAGCTGTTCGAGGCCGAGGCTGCCGAGTACCTCGGCGTGCCGGAGACGATCGGGGTCGGAAACGGCACCGACGCGATCGTGATCGCGCTCGACGCGCTCGGGATCGGCGCGGGCGACGAGGTGATCTGCCCCGCCTTCACGTTCTACGCGACCGCCGAGGCGATCGCGCGGATCGGCGCGACACCCGTCTTCGCCGACGTGGAGGCCGAGACGATGAACCTCGACGTCGAGGACACCGCCGCGAAGATCACGCCCAGGACGAAGGCGATCCTGCCGGTGCACCTGTTCGGCCGGCCGGCGCCGCTCGCGGGCCTCGCCGAGCTCGGGCTGCCGATCGTCGAGGACGCGGCCCAGGCGTTCGGCTCGCCCGCGATCGCGACCACCGGGATCCTCTCGACCTTCAGCTTCTATCCGACCAAGAACCTCTTCGGGCTCGGCGACGGCGGCCTGATCGCGAGCAACGACGCCGAGCTGGCCGAGCGGATCCGGATGCTGCGCTTCCACGGCTCGAAGGCGAAGAAGACCTTCGAGTACGTCGGCTACAACTCGCGGCTCGACGAGATCCAGGCCGCGGCGCTGCGGATCTTCCTCCGCGAGCTCGACGGCTGGACGCGAGAGCGGCGCGAGGCGGCCGACCGCTATCGCGAGCTCGGGCTCGGCGAGGTCGTCGAGACGCCGGTGGACGAGCCCGGCCACGTGTACCACCTCTTCGTCTGCCGCTCGCCGCAGCGCGACGCGATCCAGGCGGCGCTCGCGGAGAAGGAGATCGCGACCGCGAACTACTACCTGCCGCCGCTCCACCTGCAGCCGGCGCTCGCCTACCTCGGCTACCGCGAAGGCTCGCTCCCGGTGACGGAGCAGCTGGCCCGCGACAACTTCTCGATCCCGCTCTGGGCGGGGATCGACGCGGACACGCAGGAGCGCGTCGCCGACGCCGTGCGCGCCGCCGTCGCCGTGCCCGCGTGATCAACCGCCACCGGATCTGGAACCTCGCCGCCGACGGCGCGCTCGTCGCGGCCGCCTGGTACCTCGCGTTCCAGCTCCGCTTCGACCACGGCGTGCCGATCTACTACCGCACGCTGTTCGAGCGGACGATCGGCCTCGTCGTCGTGATCAACCTGGTCGTCTTCCTCGCCTTCGGCTTCTACAACCGCTGGTGGCGATACGTGTCGACGCGGGACATGTGGGTGATCGCGCGCGGCGTGCTCGTCGCCTGCCTCGTCGCCGACATCACCGTCTACTTCGTCTCGCCCGTCCACAACGTGCGGCTGCCGCGCTCGATCGCGGTGCTCGACTTCCTGCTCACGCTCGCGTTCATCACCGGCTCGCGGCTCGTCGCCCGCTCGATCATCGAGCGCCCACAGGCGCGAAACGTGATCGCGCGCGGCAAGGAGGTGATCGTCGTCGGCGCAGGCGACGCCGCCCGGCTGATCGTGCGCGAGATGCTGCGCACGCCCGCCGTCGGATACACGCCGATCGGGCTGATCGACGACGACCCGCGCAAGCGCAACCTCCGGCTCGAGGGGATCCGCGTGCTTCGGGACGATCGACGACCTGCCGCACGTGCTGCGCGACAACAAGCCGGACGAGATCCTGATCGCGATCCCCTCGGCGCCGGGCGAGCTGCGCCAGCGCGTCGTCGACGTCGCCGGCGACGTGCCGGTGAAGACGCTGCCCGGGCTGCACGAGCTGATCGCCGGCGACGTGAACCTCGCGCTGCAGATCCGCCCGATCCAGGTCGAGGACGTGCTGGGCCGCCAGCCGGTCGAGGTCGACCTCGGCTCGATCGCGGAGTACCTCGCCGACGAGACCGTGCTCGTGACCGGCGCGGGCGGCTCGATCGGCTCCGAGCTCTGCCGGCAGATCGCGAGGATGGGACCGGCGCGGATCGTCCTCGTCGACCTGGCCGAGACCCCGCTGTTCGAGATCGAGCGGGAGCTCGTCGACGAGCGCGGGTTCTCCGCCGTCGCTCCCGTCCTGGCCAACGTCGGCAACCGCGCCAAGATGCGCCAGGTCTTCGAGCGGTACACGCCGTCGGTCGTCTTCCACGCAGCCGCCTACAAGCACGTGCCGCTGATGGAGGCGAACCCGATCGAGTCGGTGCGCAACAACGTGCTCGGGACGAGGACGATCGCCGAGGTCGCCGCCGAGTTCGGCGCGAGCCGGTTCGTGCTCGTCTCCACCGACAAGGCGGTCAATCCGAAGACGGTGATGGGCCAGTCGAAGGCGGTGTGCGAGTGGATCGTCGAGTCGCTCGGCCACCGCGCGGACATCCCGACGCGGTTCGTCGCGGTGCGCTTCGGCAACGTGCTCAACTCGTCCGGGAGCGTGATCCCGATCTTCCGCCGCCAGATCGAGCACGGCGGCCCGGTGACGGTGACCCATCCCGAGATGACCCGGTACTTCATGACGATCCCCGAGGCGGTCTCGCTGATCGTGCAGGCGGGCGCGATCGGCGGCCGCGGCCAGGTGTTCGTGCTCGACATGGGCGAGCCGGTCGCGATCATCGACCTCGCCGAGAAGATGATCCGCCTCTCGGGCCGCGAGCCGAAGACCGACATCGACATCCAGATCGTCGGTCCGCGCCCGGGTGAGAAGCTGCACGAGGAGCTCTGGAGCGCGGGCGAGACGGTCAAGCCGACGAGCCACGCGAAGATCTCGCGCGCGACGCGGCCTGCAATCGATCCCGTCTGGCTCGCAGACGAGCTGAGCGCGCTCGAGCAGCTCGTCGAGGCCGGCGACACGCTCGAGGTGGTCTCGCGCCTCTCCGCGCTCGTGCGCGAGCCGCGCCGGTCGGGCGCCGCGGTTCTGGAAGATACGTTGCACTGACGGCACGCTCGCCGGCCGCTCCGGTCGGTACGGTGGCCTGATGATCTTCGAAGGGCTCAACGCGGAGCAGCAGCGTGCGGTCGAGGCCGTGCGCGGGCCCGTCTGCATCCTCGCGGGAGCCGGCTCGGGGAAGACGACGACGATCACGCGCCGGATCGCGAACCAGGTCGCGACGGGCGCGTTCGGGCCGACCGAGATCCTCGCGGTCACGTTCACCGACAAGGCGGCCGGCGAGATGCGGGCGCGGCTCGCGGCGCTCGGCGCCGGAGGTGTGCGGGCGCGCACGTTCCACTCGGCGGCGCTCGCGCAGCTGCGCCACTTCGCGCCGGGCGAGGTCGGCCGGATCCTCTCGTCGAAGGCGCTCCTCCTGCGGCAGATCGCCAACGGGCTGCCGCGTGCGTACCGCTTCCGCCCGGCGGGCGACCTCGCCACCGAGATCGAGTGGGCGAAGAACCGCCGCATCGCGCCGGCCGGCTACCGCGCCGCGCTCGGCGACCGCGAGCCGCCGATCCCGCCCGACCTGATGCTGAAGGTCTATCGCGCCTACGAGGAGCGCAAGGCCGCGGCGGGCGCGATCGACTTCGAGGACCTGCTCGAGCGCACGGTGCGGCTGTACGAGACGGACGCGAACGCGGCCGCCGACTTCCGCGCGCGCTACCGCGCGTTCACCGTCGACGAGTACCAGGACGTGAACCTGCTCCAGCAGTCGCTGCTCGAGCACTGGCTCGGCGACCGCGACGACCTCTGCGTCGTCGGTGACGACTACCAGTCGATCTACGGCTTCACGGGCGCCTCGGCCGAGCACCTGCTCGCGCTGCGCGGGCGCGCGCAGGTCTTCCGGCTCGAGGAGAACTACCGCTCGACCCCGCAGGTGCTCGGGCTCGCGAACCGGCTCGTGCCGAGGCTCGGCGGCGCCGAAAAGCAGCTGCGGGCCGCGGGGGCGGACGGGCCCGAGCCGGAGCTGCGGGGGCTCGACGACCCTGGCGCGGAGGGCGCGTTCGTGGTCGGCCGGATCCGCGCGCTGCACGGCGAGGGGCTGCCGCTCGAGGAGATCGCGGTGCTGTTCCGCACCAACGCGCGCTCGGCCGACTACGAGGAGGTTCTCCACGGCGCGGGGATCCCGTTCCAGGGCGCCTCGCTGCTCGCACGCGACGCGGCTCGCGGCCTCTCGAAGCGGCTCCGCGGCGCCGGCGGCCCCGCGGCCGAGGCGGTCGAGCGGGCGGCGCGCGAGCTGGGCTGGCTCGAGGAGCCGCCGGAGGGGCTCGGCGAGCGCGAGCAGACCCGCCAGAACGACCTGGCCCGCCTCGTCGCGCTCGCGCACGAGCTCGGCGACGCCGACCTCTCGGAGTTCCAGGCGGAGCTCGAGGCGCGCTTCGGCGCGAGCGTCGGCACCGGCGTCCACCTGCTCACGCTCCACCGCGCGAAGGGACTCGAGTGGGACGCGGTCTTCCTCCCGCGCGTCGAGGAGGGCGAGCTGCCGATCCGCCGGGGCGACATCGACGAGGAGCGGCGGCTGCTCTACGTGGGCCTCACGCGGGCGCGGCGCGCATCTGACGCTGACGTGGTCGGGCAAGCCGAGCCGCTTCCTCGGCGAGCTCGGCGTCGAGCGCCCGGCCCCGGCGAGGCGCAGGCAGGCTCGAGCCCGACTCGCCCGTCGTCGCGGCCCTCAAGGCCTGGCGCCTCGAGCGCTCCCGCGCCGACGAGGTGCCCGCGTACGTCGTCTTCCACAACGCGACCCTCGAGGAGATCGCGGCGCGCCGGCCGAGCACCCTGGGCGAGCTCGCCGCGGTGCCGGGCGTCGGCCCTGCGAAGCTCGAGCGCTACGGGCCCGACGTGCTGGCGACTCTAGCCCGCGGCTGACGGAAGCCTGAGTGTGAACGAGGAGCCGTTCGGCACGGCGTCGCAGGTCAGGTCGCCGCCGTGGCGGCGGGCGATCCTCTGGGCGATCGCGAGGCCGAGCCCCGTCCCGGGCGCCTGCGTGTGATTCAGCCGGACGAATCGTTCGAAGATGCGCTCCCGGTCGGCCTCGGGAATGCCGGGGCCGTCGTCGAGGACCTGTATCTCCGCATCGTGATCGTCCGTCCATACGGCGACGGCGACGTGGCCGCCGGTCGCCGCGGCCGTGACCGCGTTATCGAGGAGGTTTCGCAGCGCGCGCTGTAACCCGCCGACGTCGCCGCGCGTGTGAGCCTCGTGTGCGTCGAGCGGACCGTCAGTCCGGGCGACGCAGGCGGGCTCACGCGACCGGTGTGCGGAGCTCGTGCGACGCGTCGGCCAGGAAGCGCCGCATCGCCGTCTCGGCATCCTCGGCCTTCTCCAGCGCGGCTTCGAGCGCGTCGACCATCTCGTCGAACGCCGCCGCCATGCTGCCGAGCTCGGTGTCCGTACGCCCGGGTCGGAGGCGGAGTTCTCGGTCGCCGGCGGCGATTCTCGTCGCCGTCTCGTTCACCTGCGTGAGCGGTCGCAATGCGCTCCTGGTCCCGCGAAGCAGGACGACCACTGCCAGGGCGAGGGCAGCGAGGGCGACGATCAGCTCCACGACGAGCAGCCGCAGGACGGAGTCGGTGATCTGGGCGCTGCTCGAGCTGAACGTGACACGCGTGCCATCGGGCAGGGTCTCCTCGAGCACGAGCAGCGAGCCGCGTGAGGTGATCGAGGTGCCGGGTTTGATCGGCGCTTTCTGGCCGGGCTGTCCCTTGCCGGCCGGGACCGGCGGCGCACCGCTGTGGATCTCGGTCGCGATCCCCTCGAGCGCGAGTCCCTGCACGAGCACCTTCGCGGCCTGCCCCGTGCCGGCTTGCCGGACAGCCGTGCCCGCTGCGTTGAGCCGGCTTCGCAGGTCGTTCTGCAGGCTCGACCGATAGGCGAGCGTGACGGCCGTCACGACCACGACGAGCACGGCCACGAGCAGCGAGACCGTGAAGAGGGTGACCCTGGCGCGGAGCGAGCCGGTGCTCATCGCGGTACCAGCCTGTAGCCGAGCCCGCGAATCGTCTCTAGGATGCGCGGCCCGTCCAGCTCGAGCTTGCGGCGCAGTGCGCTCACGTGGACCTCGACGACGTTGGGGTCGAAAGCGTCGTAGCCCCAGACCTGTGTGAGGAGCTGATGCTTCGAGAGGGTCATCCCGCGATGGCGGACGAAGAAGGCGAGCAGGTGCAGCTCGGTCGGAGTGAGGCCGAGGTTGCGGCCGCCCCGGCTGGCCAGCCCGGCCTGCTCGTCGACGAGCACGTCGCCTGCCTCGAGTGGTGAGCTCCAGCGGCCGCTTCGACGCAGCACGACCCGCACCCTCGCAAGCAGCTCCTCGAGCGCGAAGGGCTTGACGAGGTAGTCGTCGGCGCCCAGGCCGAAGCCTGCCAGCCGGTCCTCGACCGCGTCACGTGCCGTCAGGAAGACGATCGGCACGTCGCGCCGCGCGCGCAGGCGACGGGCCAGCTCGAACCCGTCGCCGCTCGGCAGCAGCACGTCGAGCAGCACGAGGTCGGGCGAGGTTGCGAGAATCGTTTCGGCGTCCGCGTAGTCGGCGAACGACGAGACCGCGAGCCCCTCGTTCGCCAGCGCGAGCTCGACAGCTTCGCGCACCGCGCGCTCGTCCTCGACCACGACGACGCGTGTCCCCGGCTGCTCCACGCCCGAAGTATTGCCCGGCGAACCTGTGGAGTTCCTGAAGATCGCGTGGTCTTCAGGGCCGGTTCAGGAACGGGTGTGACTCTGTGTCTGGACAAGGCCCGTTGATCGAAAGGAGCACCATGAGAGCAATCGTTCCGAGCCGGCGCCTGCTTGCGGGCGTCACCGTTGCCGCCGCGGCCGGGATCGCGAGCGCGGCCGGAGTCGGCTACGCGCAAGGCGATGGGGCCAGGCCGGCCGCCGGCACCTCGGTCGCGTCCGCGACCCCGGTGCCGGGCGTTCTCGCCGGCATCCACGAGGGGCTCGCAGGTCTCGTTGCTGAGGGAACGATCGACCAGGCCCAGGCGGACGCCGTCCAGCAGCAGGCCGACGCGGGGTCGATCGATCCGAAGACGCTTGTCGCGAGCGGAGTCGTCAGCGACCCGCAGATGCGGGCAATCGCGGACGTGATCGACCGGGTCAAGCAGGCCGGAGGCTAGCGGGCTGCGGCCGACAGGAGCAGCTCGAGCAGCACCTCCGGGTCGCGGCGGATCCGGGGCGCCGTGACGGGGTCGCGCTTGCGGAGCGCGAGCGCGCCCGGGTCGGAGAGCGGCATCAGGCGGCCCTCGCGGATCAGCGCCTCGTCGACGCCGCCGAGCCGGCCGCCGAAGGTCGTGTAGACGGGCACACCCAGCGCCACGGCTTCGCGGTTCATCGTCCCGCCCGCCGAGACGACGAGGTCGGCGGCGGCGATCAGGCTCGGCGCGTCCACGGCGCGCTCCGGGAGCAGCACCGACGGCAGCTCGAGCGAGCGCACGTACGCACGCTGCTCGTCGGTGCGCGGCAGCACGACCGCGTGCACCGACGGATCGCGGCCGAGCCGGTCGAGCGTCCGCGGGAAGAGCGGGTTCTCGTGGCGGTGGTAGAGCGAGACGTCGGGCGGCGTGCGAAGGACGACGAGCACGCGGGCCGGATCGACGCCGAGCCGCGCGGGCAGCTCCGGGTCGGGCTCGAAGTCGGCGAGGTAGTACTCCTCCTTCAGGCCCGGGTAGCGCAGCAGCTTCGGCGGCACCGCGCCGTAGCGCCTCAGCCGCTCGGGCGGGATCGCCTCGGGGACGACGACCTTCGTCGCCGCGCGGCAGCCGAGCTGGTGCTGGAGCCAGGCCCACTCGTAGTCGAACATGGTCGCGCTCGGGATCCGGAGGCGGCGAGCGGTCAGCGTGAGGTCGTGCGAGCCGTGCGCGACGGCGAGGTCGAAGCCGCGCGGCCGGGCCCAGGCCCGCAGTGCGCGCTCGCGCGAGACGAGGGTGCGGGCCTTGCCGAGCCGCGAGCGGCCGCCGTGGTGTCCGACCACCTCGGCCTCGAGCCCGTGCAGCTCGAGCAGCTGCAGCGTCTGCGCGTACTCCCGGGCGGTGATCTCCACCGTGTCGCCCCGCGCCCGCAGCAGCGCGATCAGCGGCGCGAACACGGGCACGTGCGGAGAGTTGGTGATGTCGACCCAGACGCGCATGGCGCTCTACTCTAGAGCCGTGCCCGTGTACTGGAAGCAGCGCTATGCGAGCCGCAACCAGCGCCACCGCGCCTGGGTGAAGCGCCAGGCCGCCCGCGAGGAGGCCCTGCGCCGCTCGGCGGGCCCGTCGCTCTGGCAGCGCCTGCGCACCCGGTTTCGACGGCCTTAAGGGCTCCTTTAGACCCGGTTAAGCGGGCTAGGCCAGGCTGGCCCAGTCCCGCCACCGTTCGAAAGGAGCCCATCATGACCACGATCGCGAAGAGCACCCGTGTCGCGCTCGCAGTCGCCGTCGTCGCACTCGCCTCGGCCGGTGCCGCATCGGCCGACGTGCAGCACCCGGCCGACGTGCAGCACCCGGCCGGCTCGAGCTGGAGCGGCCCGGCCGCCGTCAGGACATCGGACTATGCTCGCCCGGCCGGCTGGAAGTGGGGCGAGGATGGCCGCATCGCGCGCTTCCACCTGAACAACATGTGCGTCAGCCATTTCTGCATGTACTAACCCGGCGGCATGATCGTGAGAGGGGCGGCGCAGCACGCGCCGCCCCTTTCCACGCCTATAAGCTTTCCTCATGGACACGCGCCAGCTCGCCGCGTTCTGCGCGGTGGTCGAGAAGCGCAGCTTCTCGCAGGCCGCCGAGCGGCTCGGCGTCACCCAGCCCGCCGTGAGCCTCCAGATCCGCTCGCTCGAGAAGCGGCTCGGGCACCGGCTGCTCGACCGCTCCGGCCGCCGCGTCGAGCCGACCGAGGCCGGCCTCCGCCTCTACGCGAGCGCGCAGCGGATGCTCGAGCTCGAGGACTCGCTCCTCGCCGCGCTCGCCGAGGGCGAGGAGGGCGAGCTGCACGGCCCGCTCGAGCTCGGCGCCTCGACCGGGCCCGGCGGGTCGGTGGTGCCGCTCCTCCTCTGCGAGTTCCAGCGCCGGCACCCGGGCCTCACCGTCGCGCTCTCGATCTCCGACACGCAGACCGTGGTCGAGCAGGTCGCGCGCCGCGAGCTCGAGCTCGGCGTCGTCGGCGCGGCGCGGCGCCACCGCGGCGTCGTGTTCGAGCCCTTCTTCCGCGACGAGGTGATCCTGGCCTGCCCGGCCGGGCACCGCTTCGCCGGCCGCACGGTCTCGCTCGACGAGCTCCGCGAGGAGCCGCTGATCCTGATGCAGGAGGGCGCCGGCGTCCGCCAGGTGCTCGACGACGAGCTGCGCCGGACCGGCCTGCGGCTGCGCGACCTCGACGTGCGGCTCGAGCTCGGGCTGCAGGAGTCCGCGCGCGCCGCCGTGCTCGGCGGCTACGGCGTCACGTTCATCTCCCGCTCCGCGATCGAGGCCGAGCTCGACTCCGGCCGGCTCGCCGCCGCCAGCGTCGAGGGGCTCGAGCCGGCGCGCGAGATCTCGCTCGTGCGCGCCGCGGGGCGCGCCTCGACCCGGGCCGCCGACGCGTTCGTCGCCTTTGCGCAGGAGCGGCTCGCGTGATCGTCCGCTGGGGTCTCCACGAGCTTCCGGGCGTGCTCGACGAGGTCGGCGTCCATCACCCGTACCTGATCACCACGCACCGCTGGCTCGACCTCGGCCTCCCGGTCGAGCCGATCGACACCTGGGCCAGCTCGCCGACCCACGAGGTCGAGCGCGTCGCAGGGCTCGCGCGCGGCGCCGACGTGATGCTCGCGCTCGGGGGCGGGAGTGCGATCGACCTCGGGAAGGCGGTCTCGGCGCAGACCGGGCTGCCGCTCGTCTCGATCCCGACCACGTACTCCGGCGCCGAGTGGACGACGTTCTACGGCGTCCGCGACCTCGACCGGAAGATGCGCGGCGGCGGCGCCGGCGCCCACCCGGCCGGGATCGTCTACGAGCCGCAGCTGACGCTCGAGCTGCCGCCCAGGGAGAGCTGCGGCACCGCGCTGAACGCGCTCGCGCACTGCGCCGAGGCGCTCTACGTCGAGGGGCAGAACGACGAGGCCGACGTGCACGCGATCACCGGCGCGCGCCTGATCTCCGACTGGCTCCCGCAGGTGCTCGCCGACGGCAGCGAGCTCGGTGCCCGCACCGCGCTGCTCGAGGGCGCCGCGGAGGGAGGCGCCGCGCTCGGCGGCTCGTTCCTCGCGCTCGGCCACGCGATGGCGCAGGCGCTCGGCGGCCGCTACGGGCTTCCCCACGGCGACCTGAACGCGATCTGCCTGCCCGCAGCGCTCCGCTTCAACGCGGAGGCGGTGCCCGAGGCGATCGAGACGCTGGCCGAGGCGATGGGCGTGATCGACCCGGCCGCCTGGGTCGAGGAGACGGCGAGGAGCGTCGGCATCACCGGCCTCGGCGCGCTCGGAGTGCCCGAGGAGGATCTGGCCGAGGTCGCCGAGGCGACGGCCCAGAGGCCCGGCGCCAGGGCCAATCCCCGACCCGCGAGCCCGGAGCAGATCCTCGAGTTGCTCGAATCCGTCTGGTAGCGGTACGGTCGAGCGGTGGAGTACCGCATCCTCGGCCCGCTCGCGCTCGTCGAGGATGAGCGCGACCTGGCACCCGCCGGCGCCAAGCAGCAGGCGCTGCTCGGGATCTTCCTCCTGCATCCCGGCGAGACCCTCTCCCGCGACCGCCTGATCGACGAGCTCTGGGGCTCGCGCCCGCCGGAGACCGCCGGGAACACGCTCCAGGTGTACGTCTCGCAGCTGCGCAAGCTCCTCCCGCCCGGCGCACTCGTGACCCGGCTGCCGGGCTACGCGCTGGAAGTCGATCCCGAGGCGCTGGATTCGAGCCGCTTCGAGCGCCTCGCGCAGGGCGGCCGTGACGCGCTCGCCCGCGGCGACTCCGCCGGGGCCTCGAGCGCGCTCGAGCGGGCGCTCGCGCTCTGGCGTGGGCCCGTGCTCGCAGGGGTGGCCTTCGAGGGCACGGCGGCGGGCGAGGCGGCGCGGCTCGAGGAGCTGCGTGTCGCGGCAGCCGAGGACCGGATCGACGCCGGGCTCGCGCTCGGGCGCCACGCCGAGCTCGTGGGCGAGCTCGAGGCTCTCGTCGCGGAGCATCCGCTGCGCGAGCGCCTGCGAGGCCAGCTGATGGTCGCCCTCTACCGGAGCGGGCGCCAGGCCGACGCGCTCGACGTCTTCCAGCGGACGCGCGCGGAGCTCGTCGACCAGCTCGGGATCGAGCCCGGCCCCCAGCTCCAGGAGCTGCAGCGCGCCGTCCTCGCGCAGGATCCGGCGCTCGCGCCGCCGGCCCCGGTCGAGGCCGTGCCGGCGCACGAGACCCGCAAGGTCGTCACGGTGCTCGCGGCGCGGCCGACACACGGCGGGGAGAACCGGGATCCCGAGATCGCGGAGGCGCGACAGGAGCGGCTGCTCGAGACCGCTGCGCAGGTCGTCGCGCGCCACGGCGGCGTGCTCGAGCCGGCGCCGACCGAGGGCGTGCTCGCACTCTTCGGCACGACGGTGACCCACGAGGACGACGCCCTTCGCGCCGTCCGCGCCGCGTGCGACCTGCACGAGGCGCCGGCCGGCGAGGGCATCGCGTGCGGCGTCGTGACGGGCGAGGCGGTGATCGTGGGCGGCCGGCTCGCCGCCGCCGGCAACGTGGTCACGTCCTCGCTCCGGCTCGCGCGTTCGGCCGACCCCGGCGCGACGCTGTTGTCGGGCCGAACGCTGCCGCTCGTTCGCGGGGCGGTCGACGTCGAGGAGCTGCCGGAACGGCGCAGCGGCGGGATCGAGGGCTGGCGACTCGTCGCGCTGAGGCCCGACGCGGAGCCGATCTCGCGCCGGCTCGACACGCCGCTCGTCGGCCGCGAGGCCGAGCTCGCCGTCCTGCGCCGCGCCTTCGAGGAGGCGCGCGCCGAGCGCCGCTGCCGCCTCTTCACCATCCTCGGCGAGGGCGGGATCGGCAAGTCCCGTCTCGCGGCAGAGCTCGTGACCCGCCTCGGCGACGACGTGGTCGCGCTGAAGGGCCGCTGCCGCTCGTACGGGGAGGGGATCGCCTTTCGCCCGGTCGCCGAGATCCTGCGCGCGGCGGCCGGCGACGTGACGGAGGAGCAGATCGGGGCTCTGCTCGAGGGCGAGTCCGACGCGGGCGCGGCGGCCGGATACCTCGCGGCTGCGGCCGGAAGCTCCGACACGCTGGCCAGCGCGGTCGAGGTCGACTGGGCCGTCCGGCGGCTCCTCGAGGCGCTCGCGCGGCGCACGCCGCTCGTCGTCGTGGTGGAGGACATCCACTGGGCCGAGCCCGCGCTGCTCGACCTCCTCGAGCTGCTGCCGGACACGGTGCGCGACGCGCCGGTGCTCCTCCTCTGCCTCGCCCGGCCCGAGCTGCTGGAGGAGCGCCCCCGCTGGGACGTGTCGCTCCAGGTCGGGCCTCTCTCCGGCGACGAGTCGGATCTGCTGATCGATCGCCTGCTCGGGGACGCGGAGCTCGCCGCGCCCGCCCGCGCCCGGGTCGCGGAGGCCGCGGAGGGCAACGCGCTCTACATCGAGCAGGCACTCGCCTTCCTGAGCGAGCGTGGCACCGAGGACGGCGACCTCGAGATGCCGCCGACCACGAAGGCGCTGCTCGACGCGCGGCTCGACCGCCTGCCGGCGACCGAGCGCGACGTGCTCGAGCGGGCCGCGGTGATGGGGCGGGAGCTCTGGCCCGAGGCGCTGACGGCTCTCGCGGACCACGACGAGGATCTCGCGCCGGTGCTCGCCTCGCTGACGCGCAAGGAGCTGATCGAGCCCACCAGCACGACGTTCCTCGACGATGCGTACAGGTTTCGCCACAAGCTGATCCGCGAGGCCGCGTACAGCGCCCTCACCAAGCGGCTGCGGGCCGGCCTGCACGAGCGGTTCGCGAACTGGCTCGAGGGGCGCGCCGCCGAGCACGACGAGGAGTACGACGACCTGCTCGGCTACCACCTCGAGCAGGCTGCGCAGTACCGGACCGAGCTCGGCGAGCCCGACCCGGCGCTCTCCGCCCGCGCGGCGGCGCATCTCGCCTCGGCCGGGAGGCGGGCGCTGGCGCGAAGCGACATCCCGGCCGCGGTCGGCCTGCTCTCACGCGCCGACGCGCTCGCAGCCGGCGACGACGTCGTCCGCTCCGCCCTGCTGGTCGACCTCGCCGAGGCGAGGCGCGACGCCGGCGATCTCACGCGGGCCGACGCCGCGCTCGCGGAGGCGCTCGAGCTCGCGGAGCGCGCGGGGAGCGCGCTCGCCGTCGAGGCGGCCCGCATCGGGCATCTGCGGATCGCGTTCCAGACCGACAGCGATCTGCGGATCGAGGAGACCCTGCCCGTCGTCGAGAGCGCGATCGCGGCGTTCGAGGCGGCGGGCGGCGACCGCGAGCTCGCCCGGGCGCTCTACGTCCGGGCGTGGATCTCCTGGCTCGGCTGTCGCGCGGCAGAGGCCGAGCAGGCGCTGGAGGCCGCGATCGTCCACGCGAGGCGCGCCGGCGACGACCGCGCCGAGGCGTCCGCGCTGCACCTGCTCGTCGGCGTCGCCCTGTTCGGGCCGATGCCGGTCGCGGAGGGGCGGCGGCGCTGCGAGGAGATCCTCGAGACCCATTCGTCCAACCTGCGCGTCACCGCCTCGGCGTTGCGCGCGCTCGCCGGGCTCGCGGCGCAGCAGGGGCGCTTCGACGAGGCCGAGGAGTTCATGACGCGCGACCGCTCCATCACCGGCGAGCTGGGAACCCGTCTCACCGCCGCCGCCGCGGCCGAGCTGTACGGCTGGGTGCTGATGCTGGCCGACGACCTTCCCGCGGCCGAGATCGAGGTGCGGTGGGGGTTCGACAGCCTGCTCGAGATGGGCGACCGCTCGTCGGCCTCGACCCTCGCTGCCTTGCTCGCGCAGATCCTCTACGCGCAGGGCCGGCTCGACGAGGTGCTCGAGCTGACCGCGCTCGGCCGCGACGAGTCCTCGCCCGACGACCTCCACACGCAGATCCAGTGGCGCGGGCCTCGCGCGAAGGTGCTCGCGCAGCGCGGGGAGATCGTGGAGGCGGAGCGGCTGGCCCTGGAGGGCGTCGACCTCGCGGAGACGACCGACTTCCTCAACGTGCGCGCGACGGCGCTGCTCGACCTCGCCGAGGTGCTGCTCGCGGACGAGCGCGCGGACGAGGCGGCCGTGGTCGTCGCGGCGGCGACGGAGCTGTTCGAGCAGAAGGGAAACGTCGTCGGGCTGGCGCGCTCCCGGACTCTCGTCTAGCAGGGACCGGTCTTCACAGGCCCGGCCGGGCCGAGGTAGTGCATCGCGTCGGGGCCGACGCCGACCTGCAGGCAGTACGCCCGGTCGTTCGCGAAGACGACGGCGAGGTTCTTGAACTCGCGCATGTCGGTCATCTCGAAGGTGCCGGTCTCCCGCTTCGCCTCGGCCATCGTCCGCGCGGCGGCCTGGAGCTCGTACTCGGCGAGCTGCGGGCCCGAGAGCAGCACGACCGACCCGCCCTTGTGGAGCTGGTAGTGGTTGTGCCAGAACGTCCAGCCGGACGCTGCCAACGCGCCCATGGCCAGAACGAACGCCGCCGCCCGTGTCACAGCCTTCTCATCGGCACCGGGCGAGAGCGCGCTTTACACGCAATTGAGATAACGCTCGTCTAATGCAGCGGATTAGGAAAAACGCTACGATCTGGCTCGTGGCGCCAGGCTCCGGCATCTTCGACGTGCTCGTGATCGGCTCCGGGGCCTCGGGCCTCGCCGCCGCGCTCTCGGCCGAGCGGGCAGGGGCGCGGGTCGGTCTCGCCACGAAGGGCTCGCTCCAGTCGTGCAACTCCGCGAAGGCGCAGGGAGGGATCCAGGCCGCGCTCGGCCCCGACGACTCGCCCGAGCTGCACGCCGAGGACGTCTGGAAGAGCTCGCACGAGACCGCCGACCGCCGCCTCGTCGAGGTGCTCACCTCCGAGGCGCCTTCCGCGATCCACTGGCTCGAGGAGCTCGGCGTCGAGTTCACGCGCGATCTCTCGGGCCCAGAAAGTGCAAGCACTCGGGCAGACGGCGGCTACCGCCTGGCGCGCTGCGGAGGCGCGTCCCGTCGGCGCCTCCTGCAGATCGGCGACCGCACGGGCCACGCGATCACGAAGGGCCTGCGCGAGGCGTTCGAGGCGGGCGGCGGAACCGAGCTCCCGAACCACGCCCTGCGCTCGCTCGAGCGGTCGGCCGCCGGCTGGCGCGCGACGCTCGAGCACGACGGAGAGCCGGTGGTCGTCGACGCGGGAACGGTCGTCCTCGCCGCCGGAGGCCGCTGCTTCCGGGTCGCCCAGGAGCGCGGCGAGCTCTCCACGAACCATCCGGGCGCCACGGGCGAGGTGACCGAGATCGCGGTCGCGCTCGGGGCGGAGACGCGCGATCTCGACGCCCTCCAGTACCACCCGAACGGCGGCGCGTGGCCGCAGAACCTGCAGGGCTACTCGATTCCCGAGACCACGCGCGCCTACGGCGCCGTGCTGCTGAACGCCGACGGCGAGGAGTTCACCGACTCGCTCGGCCCGCGCGACGTCGTCTCGGCGGCGATCGTCGAAGGAGGTCGAGGAGGGCCGCGGCGTCGAGACGCCCGACGGCCGCCCCGCGGTCTGGCTCGACACGACGCGGATCTCGGTCGCCGACGCCGAGGTCTCGCTCCCGTACATGGTGCGCCGCTACCGCGCCGCCGGGGTCGACCCGCTGGCCGAGCGGATCCTCACCTACCCGGTCCTCCACTACCAGAACGGGGGCCTCGTGATCGACACGGACGCCGAGACCACCCTCGAGGGGCTGTACGCCTGCGGCGAGATCGCCGGGGGCACCCACGGACGCAACCGCATGATGGGGAACAGCCTGCTCGAGTGCTGTGTCTTCGGCCGCCGCGCCGGACGGGCCGCCGCCGAGAAAGCGAGCGCATGAGCACCGTCGAGACCGATCTCGCCGTCGCAGTCGAGGAGGCTGCCGCCCACCTCTACGTCTGGGCCCTGAAGGACATCCCGCAGGACCTCCGCGACGCGCTCGCGTCCGCCGCGGGCCGCGAGACGAGCGTCCCGGGCCAGCGCGTCCTGCAGACGATCCTCAAGAACGTGAACGTGGCCGAGGACGAGAAGAACCTCGTCTGCCAGGACACCGGGATCGCGGTCTACAGCTGCCGCGTCGGCGAGCATTTTCCCCTGCATCCGGCGCGAATCTACGAGTCGCTGCGCGACGGCACCGAGCGCGCGACGCTCGAGCATCCGCTGCGCTCGAATGCTGTCCACACGATCACGCGGGAGAACACCGGCGCCAACATCGGCTACCGGCTCCCCATCGTCCACTGGGAGTTCATCGCCGACTGGGACGGCCTCGACGTGAAGTGCGTGCCGAAGGGCTCCGGCTCGGAGAACATGAGCTTCCTCAAGATGTGCGTCCCGGCAGACGGGGTCGGCGGCATCAAGCGCTTCGTGCTCGAGTCGATCGTCGGCGCCGGCGGCAAGCCGTGCCCGCCCGGGATCGTCGGCGTCGGGATCGGCGGCTCGGCCGACTACGCGATGTACCTCGCGAAGGAGGCGATCGCGCGGCCGGTCGGCACGCGGAACTCCGACCCGATCGTGGCGCAGCTCGAGGACGAGCTGTACGGGCTCCTGAACGAGACCGGGATCGGCCCGATGGGCCTCGGCGGCGACGTCACCGTCCTCCAGTGCCACATCGAGCACGCCGACACGCACATGACCCTGAACCCCGTCGCCGTCAACTACCAGTGCTGGGCCGCGCGCCGCGCCTCGGCGCACATCTGCGCCCGACGGCACGATCGACTACGACAGGGAGTTCTAGTGGCGCCCTCCAAGACACCAAATGCTCATGAGCACAAGCTGTTTTCGACCTGGCACAGCGAGCCTTCTGATCGAGTCGTGGCGCAAACGACGAGCGCAAATGCTCATGAGCACAAGGAGGTCTCGGGCTGATGGCCAAGCACGAAGTCACCTTCCCGATCACCGATCCGGCCGAGATCCTCAAGCTCCGCGCCGGGCGACGAGGTCACCGTGCAGGGCCACATCATCGGGATCCGCGACCGCACGCAGATCCGGATCTTCGACCAGGGCGTCGAGCCGCCGATGGATCTCAGCGGCGCGTTCCTCCTCCACACCGCCCCGGGCGTGCGCAAGCTCGGCCCGGGCCGCTACGAGAAGGTCTGCATCGGCACGACCACCTCGGCCCGGATGGTGCGCTTCACCGAGCCGCTCGGCGACCAGTTCGGCGTGCGTGCGATCTGCGGCAAGGGCGGCTTCCCCGACGAGGCGATCGAGCCGATGCAGCGGCTCGGGATGGTCTACTTCGCGATCGTCGGCGGCGCCGCCGCGCTCGAGACGACCCAGATCGAGGAGATCGAGGAGGTCGCCTGGGAGGAGCTGATGCCGGAGTGCCTCTGGAAGTTCCGCGTCAGGGACTTCGGCCCGCTCACCGTCGGCATCGACGCGCACGGCAACTCTCTCTACCGCGAGGTCCAGGACCGGGCCCAGGAGAAACTGAAGGAGCTATATGCCCGCTTTTAGCGATGGATTCCTCGGGGTGCCCGCGCGCCCCGGCAAGCCCCGCCAGACCGGCCTCACCCACGTGATGGACAAGGGCCTGAACATCCGCGACATCGAGGGGATGTTCGACACCGCCGGCGAGTACGTCGACATCGTCAAGCTCGGCTGGGGCACGTCGCTACGTCACGAACAACCTCGAGAAGAAGATCGCGCTCTACCGCTTCTACGAGACCCCGGTGGTCTGCGGCGGCACGCTGTTCGAGGCCGTCTACGCGCGCGACCGGATCGACGAGTTCAAGGCGTGGCTCGTCGAGCAGCGCTTCTCGCACGTCGAGATCTCGGACGGCACGATCGACATCCCGCGCGAGCGCAAGCTCGAGCTGATCGCCGACTTCGCCCGCGACTTCACGGTCCTCTCCGAGGTCGGCTCGAAGGACGACGAGGTCGTCTTCGCGCCGTACCAGTGGGTCGAGTGGATCAAGGAGGAGCTCGAGGCGGGCGCCTGGAAGGTGATCACGGAGGGCCGCGAGGGCGGCACCGCCGGGATCTACCGGCCGACCGGCGAGATGCGCACCGGGCTCGTCGACGAGATCGCGCACGAGATCGACGTCGCCAACCTGATCTTCGAGGCGCCGACCAAGTCCTCGCAGGCGTGGTTCGTGAAGCAGTTCGGGCCGAACGTGAACGTCGGCAACATCCCGCCCGACGAGGTGATCCCGCTCGAGACCCTCCGGCTCGGCCTGCGCGGCGACACGCTGAAGGAGGTGCTCCTTGGCGGCGCGCCTGCCACAACTTCCTGAGCTCGACTTCGAGGCCATGTCCGCGGAGGACATCCTCCGCTGGGCGTACTCGGAGTACGGCGACGGCCTCTGCCTCACGTGCTCGTGGCAGAAGCAGTCGTCGGTGCTCGTGCACATGGTCAGCGAGCTCGGGCTCGCCGATCGACATCATCGAGCTCGACACGCAGCTCTTCTTCCGCGAGACGTACGAGACGCGCGACCGGCTGGTCGAGCGCTACGGCCTCACGCTCGCGCCCGCGCCGCACATCCCGACGGTCGCCGAGCAGCACCGGCAGGAGCAGCCGAACCTCTGGGAGATCGACCCGGACCGCTGCTGCCACATCCGCAAGGTCGAGCCGCTGCTCGAGGCGCTCGAGCCCTACGGCGCCTGGGTCTCGGGGATCCGCCGCGACCAGTCGCCGAGCCGCGCGGGCACGCCGAAGCTGCAGCTCTCCGAGCGCTACGGCGTCCTCAAGGTCCACCCGCTCGCCGACTGGGACGAGAAGCGCGTCTGGGCCTACATCCACGTCAACGAGATCCCCTACAACCCGCTGCACGACTCCGGCTACCGCTCGATCGGCTGCATCCCCTGCACCAGGCCGATCGCACCCGGCGAGGAGGAGCGGGCCGGCCGCTGGGCCGGCTCGGACAAGCTCGAGTGCGGGATCCATCTGAACACGCCGATAACCAAGGAGACTGATGAGTAACGGAGGCTTCACGCTGTGGTTCACGGGCCTGTCAGGGGCCGGCAAGACGACGATCGCCCACCACGTCGGGCCCGAGCTGGAGCGGCGCGGGCTGACCGTCGAGTACCTCGACGGCGACGTCGTCCGCACGCACCTCTCGAAGGGCCTCGGCTTCTCGAAGGAGGATCGCGACACCAACATCGAGCGGATCGGCTGGGTCGCCTCGCGCCTCGCGCGCGCCGGCGCCGCGGTGATCGTCTCGGCGATCTCGCCGTACGAGGAGACGCGGGCGAAGGCGCGCGAGATGACCGAGGAGCACGCGCCGTTCGTCGAGGTGTTCGTCAGCGCCTCGGTCGACGAGTGCGCGCGCCGCGACACGAAGGGCCTCTACGCGAAGGCGTTCGCCGGCGAGATCAAGGAGTTCACGGGCGTCAGCGACCCGTACGAGGCGCCGTCGAGCGCCGAGCTCGTGATCGACACCGAGTCGCAGGAGCCGGAGGAGAGCGCGCAGCTCGTGCTGGGCAAGCTCGCCGAGCTCGGCCTGGTCGAGGACGAGGTGCCCGCATGAACGCCACCGCCACGCGAGAAGCTGATCCGGCCGCACGGCGGCGTGCTCGTCGACCGCACGGGCGCGCGCCCGGACGGCGTCGAGGCGCTCGAGCTGATCACGATCACCTCGCGCGAGGCCTCCGACCTGGACATGATCGCCTCCGGCGCGCTCTCGCCGCTCGAGGGCTTCATGGGCAGCGAGGACTACGAGCGCGTGGTCGAGGAGATGCGCCTCGCGAACGGACTGCCGTGGTCGCTGCCGGTCTGCCTCGCGGTCGAGCGCGCGCCCGAGGGCGACCGCGTCGCGCTCGCGGACGAGAGCGGGCGGCTGCTCGCCGTCCTCGACGTCGACGAGGTCTACGAGTACGACAGGGAGCGGGAGGCGGAGCGCTGCTTCCGCACGACCGACGACGCGCATCCCGGCGTCGCGCGCCTGTACGCACAGGCGCCGCTCTACCTCGCCGGGCGCGTGACCGTGTTCGAGCGGGCCGTCTCGGAGTTCCCCGAGCTGGCGCTCGACCCGGCCGACACGCGCGCCGCGTTCACGGAGCGCGGCTGGAAGCGCGTGGTCGGCTTCCAGACCCGCAACCCGATCCACCGTGCGCACGAGTACCTGACGAAGGTCGCGCTCGAGACGGTCGACGGGCTGCTCGTCCACCCGCTCGTCGGCGACACGAAGTCGCGACGACGTGCCGGCCGCGGTTCGCGTCGAGTGCTACGAGACGCTGCTCGACGGCTACTACCCCGCCGGCCGCGTGCTCCTCTCCGCCTTCCCGGCGGCGATGCGCTACGCGGGGCCGCGTGAGGCGATCTGGCACGCGATCTGCCGCAAGAACTACGGCTGCTCGCACTTCATCGTCGGCCGTGACCACGCGGGCGTCGGCAGCTACTACGGCACCTACGACGCGCAGCTGATCTTCGACGAGTTCGAGCCGCACGAGCTCGACATCGAGCCGATGTTCTTCGAGCACTCCTTCTACTGCAAGGCGTGCGGCTCGATGGCGAGCGCCAAGACGTGCCCGCACTCCGGCGACGACCACGTCTTCCTCTCGGGGACGAAGGTGCGCGAGCTGCTCGAGGCCGGCGAGGTGCCGCCCGAGGAGTTCACGCGGCCGGTCGTCGCCGAGGTGCTGATCGAGGCCTACCGCTCATAGATCCGAAGCTCTCACTCGCCGGCTTCCTGGTCGGCTTCCTGGTCGGGATGACGGGGATGGGGGGCGGGTCGCTGATGACGCCGATCCTGATCCTGCTGTTCGGCTTCAAGCCGACGGTGGCGGTCGGGACCGACATCGTCCACGGCGCGATCTTCAAGTCGTTCGGGGCCGCGCGGCACCGCAAGCTCGGCACCGTGAACGCGCGGCTCGCCGGGTGGATGCTCGTCGGCAGCGCGCCGCTGTCGCTCCTCGGCGTCGCGCTCGCGACCTGGATCGAGCACCACTACGGGGCGCGGGCGCAGACGATCGAGGGGAAGATCCTCGGCGTCGCGCTCGTGCTCGGCGGGATCGGCTTCTTCGTGAAGACGTTCGTGCGCGGGAAGGAGAACTCGTACGCGCCGTTCCCCGTCGAGACGAGGGACAAGCTGATCGCGATCGGGATCGGCGCCTTCGGCGGCTTCATCGTCGGGCTGACCTCGGTCGGCAGCGGCACGTTCTTCGGCCTCGCGATGCTGATCCTGTTCCCGCTCTCGGCGGCCCGCGTCGTGGGCACCGACATCTTCCAGGCGGCGGCGCTGCTCTGGGTCGCGGGCGTCGGCCACATGATCGCCGGGAACGTCGACTTCCACGCGACGGGCTGGCTCCTGATCGGCTCGATCCCGGGTGTCCTGATCGGCTCGAACGTGAGCGTCCGCCTGCCCGACCGGGCCCTGCGGGTCGCGCTCGCGACGACGCTCACGCTCTCGGGGATCCGGCTGCTCGACGTGCCGTTCGCGCAGTACTACATCCCGGTCACCCTCGCCTTCGTCGGCGTCGGGGTGCTCTGGTCGTGGTCGAAGAGCCGTCAGTCCGTCACGGCCGCCGGCACCGGCGGCAGCGGGCAGGACACGAACGGCCTGCCGGTGAGCCAGCAGCCGAGCTTGTACGCCTCGCAGCCCGTGCAGAACCCGGTCACGGCGGCGAGCAGCGCGAGCGCGGCGACGATCGAGCCGAGCACGACGCCGACGATCGGCAACCCGCCCGCGTAGGCGATCGTCGCGGCGGTCAGGAAGACCGCGCCGACGACGTTCGCGAAGCGGGGCGGGCGCGAGTCCTCGAGCGGCCCCTCGCCGAAGCGCGGCTGCACGAGCTCGAAGTAGGCGACGCACGGGAGGCACCAGCGCCGTCCGAAGGCGAGGCCGACGATCAGCTGCGCGCCGAGGAGCGTCGAGCAGCGGCCACCAGCCGGTGACGACGGCGACGAGAGCCAGGGTCCCCACGGTGGCCTGGAGGAAGCGCGGCGCCCGTGCGTCGATCACGTCGGTGTCGCGGTAGGGATCGGCTCGGCGCTTCACAAAGTGAAGTAATACCAGTTCAGGCATACAATCGCCGGGCCGTGGCCAGGTACGCCAAGATCGCCCTCGTGCTGGCCCTCCTGGCCGCGACTGCGGGCGCGTTCGCGCTGACCGAGAGCCTGAAGCTCGAGAAGAGCCCGATCACGGGCACCAAGGTCGCAAAGACCTTCTCGCCGGCCTGCAAGTGCCCGACCCGGACGGCGCGGATCGCCTTCCGGCTCCGCACGGCGAACCGGCTCACAGTCGCGATCGTGGACTCGGACGGGAAGGTCGTCCGCACGCTCGTCCGCGGCCGGAGCGTTCCCCGCGGGCTCGCCGTCCTGCACTGGAACGGCCGCGACGACGCCGGACAGCTCCTTCCCGACGGGAGCTACAAGCCCCGGGTCCACCTCTCGTCGGACCGGCGCACGATCCTCCTCCCGAACCCGATCCGGCTCGACACGCACCCGCCGAGAGCGGCGATCCTCTCCGTCGTGCCGCAGGTCTTCACGCCGGGCCACGGCAGGGTCACGGTCACCTACCGGGTGACCGAGCCGGCCACCGTGATCCTGTACGTGAACGGCCTCCGCCGCGTTCGCAGCCGCTTCCATCCGACCCAGGGCAAGATCCAGTGGTTCGGGACCGTCGGGGACGTGCAGCTTCCGGCCGGCACCTACCGCCTCCAGCTCGCAGGCGTCGATCTCGCCGGGAACCTCGGGCCGCGCACCGCGGCGCGCCCCGTTCGGATCCGCTACATCGAGCCGTCGAGGCCGCTCGTCCGGGTGAGGGCCGGCGGGCCGGTCGTCGTCCATTACCTGCCCGCGCTGCCGGTGCGGTGGCTGCTCGACGGCCGCTCGGGCTACGGGCAGAAGGGCGTCGTGCGGCTGCGCGCCCCCGACCAGCCGGGGCGGTACGGCCTCTTCCTCACGCGCGACGGCCATGACGCGCGGGTGACCGTGGTGGTGGGCCCGTGACCGAGCTCGCCCGGCTCGGCGGCCCGCTCGCGTGCCTCGGGCTCGCGGTGCTCTACCTCGCGCCGCGCCGCGACGCGCGGATCGCCGGCCTCGTCGCCTGGGCGCTCGGCGGGCTGATGCTCACCGCGTATCTCGCCCCGCACGCGCACAGGCCGCTGCTGGCGGCCGCCGCGCTCGTCGGGCTCGGGCTCGCCGCCGGTGTCGCCGTGGTGTTCCAGCGCTGGCCCTGGCTCGTGGCGGTCGCGGCGCTCGCGCTCGCGCCGTTCCGGATCCCGGTTCACGTCGGCTCGACCGACGCGAGCCTCCTGCTGCCGTTCTACGGCATCGTGCTCGCCGCCGCGCTCCTGCTCGGCTGGCAGCTCGTGCGCGGCGACGGGCGCGCACGCGAGCTGGGGCGCCTCGCCTGGCCGCTCGCCGCGTTCGTAGGGTGGACGGGGCTCTCGCTCGCGTGGACGGAGGACCTGCGCCAGGGCGCGATCGGGCTCCTCTTCTTCTACCTGCCGTTCGCGCTGATCGCGGTCGTGCTCGCGCGCCTGCCCGCCGAGCGGCGCTGGCTGCGGATCCTCGCGATCGAGCTCGCGGCGATGGCGCTCGTCGTCGCGGGGATCGGTGTCTACCAGTACGTGAACCGCGACGTGTTCTGGAACCCGAAGGTGATCGTCGGCAACGCCTACGCGCCGTTCTACCGGGTCAACTCGGTGTTCTACGACCCGTCGATCTACGGGCGCTTCCTCGTCTGCGCGCTCGTCTCCTGCCTGGGGGTCGTCCTGTGGCGCCGGCTCGACCGCACGTCGCTCCTCGCGACCGGCGCGATCGTCCTGATCTGGGTCGGCCTCGTCTTCTCGTTCTCGCAGTCGAGCTTCGCGGCGCTGATCGCGGCGGTGCTCGTCGCGGCCGCGCTCACCTGGCGGCGGCCCGCGGTGATCGCGATCGTCGCGGGCGCCGTCGTCGTGGTCGCGGTCGGCCTCGCGACGCCGCAGCTGCGCCACCACGTCTTCCACGGCTCGAGCACGAGCCTCAACTCGGCCTCGAGCGGACGGTTCAAGCTCGTCACGAACGGCGTGCGGATCGCGATCGCCCATCCCGTCGCCGGGGTCGGCACCGGGGGCTTCAAGCGCGCCTACGCGAAGCGGCTCCACCTCGCGGGCGCCGAGCCCAAGAGCGCCGCCTCGCACGACACGCCCGTGACGGTCGCGGCCGAGACGGGGGTGGTCGGGCTCGCGCTCTTCGCCTGGCTCCTCGTCGTCGCGTTCCTCGTCACCGCTCGCGCGGCCGTCGGCTCCATCCCGTATCGTCGGCCTGGTCCTGGTCGCGGTCACCGTGCACAGCCTCTTCTACAACGCGCTCTTCGAGGACCCGATCACCTGGGGAGCCTTCGGGCTGGCCGCGCTGCTCGCGCGCGAGGAGCCGACGTGATCGGGGGCTGGGAGCGCGTGCTCGTACTCGCGCCGCACACGGACGACGGCGAGTTCGGCTGCGGCGGCACGATGGCGCGCCTCGTCGAGGCCGGCGTCGAGGTCAGGTACGTCGCGTTCTCGATCGCGACGCGCTCGCTGCCGGAGGGCTTCGCGCCCGACACGCTGGCGCGCGAGGTGCGCGAGGCGACGGCCGAGCTCGGGATCCCGGAGGGGAACCTGACCGTGCACGACTTCGACGTGCGCACCTTCCCCGACCACCGGCAGGAGATCCTCGAGCTGCTGGTCGGCGATCTGGGAGGACTGGAAGCCCGACGCCGTCTTCCAGCCGAGCCTCCACGACGTCCACCAGGACCACCAGACCGTCGCCCAGGAGGGCCTGCGCGCCTTCAAGCGGACGACGGTGCTCGGCTACGAGATCCCGTGGAACAACTTCGACTTCGCCTACCAGGCGTACATCGCGCTCGAGGAGCGCCACGTCGAGCGCAAGATCGCAGCATTGGCGCGCTACGCCTCACAGCAGCATCGCCGCTACTCCGACCCGGAGTACGCCCGCAGCCTCGCCCGGATCCACGGCACCAACGTGAACCGGGAGTACGCCGAGGTGTTCCAGGTCTATCGCGTCGTCGCCTAGCTGCTCTCAGTCCTTCCCGTGCCCGCAGATGCAGAAGGTCAGCGGGTTGTCCCAGACGCCCCTGTCGTCGAGGCCGG
Source organism: uncultured Actinomycetes bacterium (assembly GCA_963746005.1). Lineage (GTDB taxonomy): Bacteria > Actinomycetota > Thermoleophilia > Gaiellales > Gaiellaceae > CAVQZA01. The sequence goes on from CAVUZM010000015.1 coordinate 124,741, forward strand.
TCGTGAGGCCCGGCCTGGTCTGGAGCGTGACCGTGTAGGAGCACGGCAGCCACTTGCTCGTGTCCTCGACGATCTTGCCGTAGCCGCCGCGTGACGACACGGTCACATCCGGCGGGCTGGACACCGTCGGGGTGATGACCCCCGGCGCGGACTTGCTGCAGCTCGTGATCTCGAGCAGCCACTGCCCGGAGTCCATCTCCTCGTGATCCGCCGTGAACTCGACGGAGAGGGTGGCGTCGATCGGGGTGCAGCAGTCGGTGCCGAACTCCGCGAGCCAGAGCTCGTTGACCTCGACCCAGTTGTTGATGTGGATCTTGTCGATGCCGTTCTGGTAGTCGATCGACGCGATCCCGACGCGGGTGGCCTCGAAGTTCATCTTGAGGTCCCCGCCGCCCTTCGGGTCGGCGACGGCGTTCCCCGCGCCGCTGCCGGGAGCAGGGCCTCCGGGGACGACCGTCTCCGACTTGAAGCCCAATAGCACCTGGTACCCGCCGCCGATCGTGTTCGGGTCGACGGTGACCCAGCCGTCGGAATCGGGGGCGATGATGTGCGCGCTCGGCCCGACCCACGGGTCGCCTGGCGCGGGCGGGGTCGGATCGATCCCGGTCGCCCCGGCGATCGTGATGGTCTGGAAGGTCGGCACCAGCGCGGCGCCGGCGACCCCTGCGAGGTCCTGTGGCCAGTCGACGATCCGCGTCCCGGCGTCCACGTTGCAGACCTTGTCGGGGCCGATCGGCAGCGGCCCCTTGCCCGAGCCGTCGTCGTAGGTGAAGCGGTAGCGCATCGCGACGCCCGGGAAGGCCGGGGACGTGGCGGGGCAGAACCCGCGGAGCTCCAGGCAGTCGTAGAAGGCGAAGTTCGGGCCGCCTCCGTAGGTCAGGCCCGAGTACGACAGGCCCTTGTTGGTCTTGCCCGTCGTGCTGTCGATGTCGGCGTAGATGTCGAAGTGACCGACCTTCGTCCACCACGGCTGCAGCGTCGGGTTCGGGCAGACACAGCGGCAGTAGACATGGCAGCGGAAGGCGCAGAGCCAGTGGCAGAGCTGGATGCAGAAGCGCTCCAGCTCCAGCTTCTTGACGAGCCCGCCGAAGGCCTCGACGTCCTCGTCGAACGCCGCCACGGCGAGCTGCTCCAGCGCGGGCTTCCCGGCGAGCGCGCCGACCGCCTCGGCGAACTGCCACATCTCCTTGACCGAGAGGTCCACGCTCTCGAGCGGGAACGGGCCGCACAGGGTCAGGCAGACCCGGATGCAGCGCCAGCTGCAGAACCACTCGCAGATGATCTCGCAGTGGCCCTCGAGGTTGACGCTCGCGAGGGTGCTGCGGAGGATCTCGCAGTCCGTGGCCTCGACGGCCGCGACGGCTGCCGTGAACGCCTTCTCGTGCCGGACGAGCTCGCCGACCGCCTTGCCGGCCGCGACGAGCTCCGGAATCAGATGGCCGCGGGGGGCATACCCGCACACGTACCGGCAGACGAGCCGCCAGTGGACCGCGCAGGCCCAGTGGCAGAGGAGGTGGCAGAAGCGCTCGTCGACCTTGGCCTTCGTGAGGAGCTGGTTCCAGGCCTCCTTGTCGCGCTCCTGGATCGCGTCGGCGAGCAGCTCGACGAGCTCCTCGTCGGCGGTGATGCGGGTGACCACCTTCGCGAAGTCGAGCGGGCTCGGCAGGTTCGCCACGTCGATCCGTGGCGGCCCGCAGAGCTCGAGGCAGAGGATGACGCAGTCCTTGCTGGCGATCCACTCGCAGACGACCCCGCACTCCTGCGGCAGCTTCAGCCGCACGAGGATGTCGTGGTAGGACTCCGCGTCCTGCGCCCAGAGGGCGTCCACCGCGGCTGCGAACACGGGCTCTTGCTTTGCAAGGCGGCTGATGGCCTCGGCCGCTTCCTTCACGTCTGCCAGGAACGCCTGCTGTTCGACTGCGGTGGGCACGGGTCCTCCTTGGGACGGCTGCGAGTTGCGCGCCATCGTCCCGCGGGCCCGTCACCCGGCCGTTACGCCGCCGTCAAGGCGGCGTCACTGCTGCGGCGAGGCCCGCGGCGGCTCAGCCGGCTGGGCTGCCGGCTTCGGCTCCGGCTTCGCGACCTGCGCCGGGCCACTGTTCTTGAACGCCTGTCGCTTCTGGCCACATCCGCATCCCATCGGGAGCTCCCTTCTCGTCGGTCGAAGCCGGCCGCTCGCGGGTCGCCTGCTCCAGGAGGCAGGCGGCGCCCGACAGGGCAAGCCAGGTCAGAGGCGCCTCGCGCCGCCGGCGCGAGGCGTAGAGCGCGAACGGCGCGGCGACCCAGACGCTCAGGCAGTAGAAGCAGTCCATCAGCCCGCCGACCCAGGACTCGCCGGCCCGGGCACGCAGGCGGATCACCGCGTCTCCGGGCCCGTCCTCCTCGGCGAGCAGGTGGGTGACGCGCCAGGTCGCAAGCGTCGCGAGGGCGAATCGCCCCGAAGGCCGCAGCAACTCGCGAGCTTCAGGAACGGGGCTCCCCTCCCTCATGCCGTCGTTGCCGCCCGGGACGCTAGACGAGCGCAACGGCCGGTGTCAACGAAGTTAGGCTCACGCCGTGGGCGCGCCCAAGACCGATCTCCGCGGCGTGCTCCGGCGTTGGGGACGGCTCGGCGTGCTCGGGTTCGGCGGGCCGCAGGCCCACACGGCGCTCCTCCGGGAGATGATGGTGCGAGCGCGAGGGCTGGATGAGCGCCGAGGACTTCCAGGACGCCGTCGCGGCGACCAGCCTCCTGCCCGGGCCTGCCTCGACGCAGCTCGCGATCTACTGCGCGCGGGTCGCCGACGGGCCGGTCGGCGCGGTGGTGGGCGGGCTCGCGTTCATCGTCCCCGGCTTCGTGCTCATCGTCGCCCTGTCGGCGCTCTTCCTCGGTCATTCGGAGAACGCGGTGTTGCTCGGCGCGGCCGCCGGAGCCGTCGCCGCGGCCGTGGTGGTGATCGCCGCCGCCGGGGTCGGCTTCGCGCGCGGCTACTCCTCTCGCCGCGGCTTCGCGCTCGTGCGCACCGTCGCCTACGCGGTCGCGGCCGGGGTCGTGACGCTGACCTCGGGGCCGTGGGTGCTCGCGGTGCTGCTGGGCGCCGGTGTGATCGAGCTCGCGCTGCGGCTCCGCGCGGCGCCGGCGATGCTCGCCGTCGTCGCGGCGCACGCGTCGATCCCCGGCCTCGTCTGGGTCGCGTTCAAGGTCGGCGCTCTCAGCTTCGGAGGCGGTCTCGTGATCATCCCGCTGATGCAGCACGACGTCGTCTCGGTCCACCACTGGCTCAGCGAGAAGCAGTTCGCCGACGCGGTCGCGCTCGGCCAGCTCACCCCGGGCCCCGTGGTGCTGACGGTCGCCGTGGTCGGCTACGCGGCGGCGGGAGTCTGGGGCGCGACGCTCGCGGCGGCGGTCGCGTTCCTGCCCTCGTTCCTGTTCGTCCTCCTCGGCGCCGGCCGGTTCGAGGAGCTGCGCCACCGGCCCGGGCCTCGTGCCTTCCTGGACGGCGCGGGGCCGGCTGCAGTCGGTGCGATCTTCGGCGCGGCGCTCCTGCTCGCGCCTCAGGCGTTCGCGATCTGGTGGCAGCCGATCGTGATCGCGGTCGCCGTCGTGATGCTCGTTCGCGGGCGGGGCTCGTTCGCCGCGCTCGCGATGGGACTCGTCGATCGGCCTCGTCGCCGGGATAGCCTGAGCCGATGGCCGATCTCGTCGACGGGCGGTGCTGGTGGGCCGGGAGCGACCCGCTCTACGTCGCCTACCACGACGAGGAGTGGGGCCGGCCGCTGCACGGCGACGACGCGCTGTTCGGGCTGCTCACGCTCGAGGGCTTCCAGGCGGGGCTCGCGTGGATCACGATCCTGCGCAAGCGCGACGCGTTCCACGCCGCCTTCGCGGACTTCCGGATCGCCACGGTCGCCGCGTTCGACGAGACCGACGTCGAGCGCCTCCTCGCCGATGCGGGGATCGTCCGCCACCGCGGCAAGATCGAGGCTGCGATCGGGAACGCGCGGGCGGCGCTCGAGCTGTCCGAGGGGCTCGACGCGCTCGTCTGGTCGTTCGCGCCCGCCCCGCGGCCCCGTCCCCGCTCGCGCGCGGAGATTCCCGCGAAGACGCCCGAGTCGGAGGCGCTCTCGAAGGAGCTGCGCCGCCGCGGCTTCCGCTTCGTCGGCCCGACGACCGTGTACGCGTTCATGCAGTCGGCGGGCCTCGTGGACGACCACGTCGCTGGCTGCGAGACGGCGCCCTAGGCGCGGACCTGCGGGAAAGCCACATCCCGATCAGAAGTCGCTCCGATGTAGCGGGCGCCGCACGGCGCGAGACTTGGGGGTCATCGAGGAAAGCCGAGAGGAGGAAAGGTGATGACAGTGCTGTCACGCGCGCTCGCCCTCGAGAGCGTCGACTACGAGGTGATCGAGCATCCGAGGACCGAGACGGCGACGGCCGAGGCGAAGGTGCTCGGGGTGCCGCTCGACGAGGTGGCGAAGACCGTCGTTCTCGTGACTCCGGCCGGCCACGTCCGCGCGGTTCTTCCGGCGTCGGAGCGGCTCGACCTGGCCCGGGTGCGCGAGCTCCTGGGCGACGGCAAGACGGTTCACCTCGCCAGCGAGGCGGAGCTCGCCCACGACTACCCGATGTTCGAGCTCGGCGCCGTGCCGCCGCTCGGCGGTCCCCGCGACCCCGTGCTCGTCGATCGGCACACGGCCGAGCGCGAGTCGGTGATCGTCGAGGCCGGGAGCCACGGCGAGTCGCTGCTCATGAAGACGGTGGATCTCCTGACGGTGACGGACGCGAGGGTGGCCGAGATCTGCGAGCGCTGACGGCCGCCCGGACGTAGAAGGCCGCAGGCCCGATCGGCGCGACCACCGATGCGCCGAGGTCGACGCTGCGCGACGCTTGGGCCATGACCGTCTACACCGACACCTTCCGGAAGGCGCACGCCGAGATCGGCGAGCAGACGGAGGCGCTCCGTCTCGCCGCGGCCCGGATCCCCGAGCTCTCCATCGAGGAGCGGCGGGCGACGCTCGACGAGCTGCTCGAGTTCCTGCACGGTGAGGTCGAGCCGCACACCCGCTACGACGAGCGCTACCTCTACCCCGAGGTCGCCGCGCGTCTCGGCGCTCCGCTCGCCACCGCCTCGATGAACTACGACCACGTGGCGATCCGCCAGTGGATCGCGGACCTCGCAGCCACGGACCCGTCCGACGTCGCGAGGCTCCAGGAGCTGCTCTACGGCCTCGACGCGATCATCCGCGTGCACATCTGGAAGGAGAACGAGCTCTACCTGCCGGCCGTCGGCTCGGCCACCTGGCCCGTCGGCTAGCGCAGCATCGGCACGAGCCGCCGCAGGCGCTTCCGCTCCGCCGGCAGGAAGAAGCCGAGGCCGAGCAGGAGCAGCGGATAGACCGCGGCGAGCACGATCGCGACGGCGAGCGGGACACCCGCGTACCGGCCGATCACGGCGAGCCCGGCGGCGACGCCGACGACCGTCGCGACGCGCCGCCACTGGTAGGCGACCGGGTACACGATCTGCGCGTACCAGAGCATCGCGAAGAAGAGCACGACGTAGGCGATGAGCGTCGAGATCGCCGCGCCGATCATCCCGTAGCGCGGGATCAGGACGATGTTCAGGCCGATGTTCACCACCGCGGCGAGCGCCGAGATCACCCAGTTCAGCTGCGTCCGCCGCGCGCGGCCGGAGCCGATCGCGAGCACGGTGTACCCGGCGAAGACCGCCGCCGAGAACGCGAGCAGCCCGACCGCCTCGGAGGCGCGCTGGAAGCCCGGGTTCCGCGCCAGCAGGTGCACGAGCCAGGGCGCGAGCAGCCCGAGCGCGGCGGCGAGCCAGCAGGTGACGAGCAGGACGTACGTGAGCACGTAGGCGTAGGCGCGCTTCGCGTCGCGATCCTCCGTGATCGAGTAGGCGAACGCCGGCCAGGCGGTGCGGAAGGCGAGCAGGAGGAAGACGACCGCCGAGGCGATCCGCACGGCGACCGAGTAGACGCCGACCTCGCTCTGGCCCTTGTAGAACGCCACGAACCAGCGGTCGATGAAGTTGATCGCCCACAGCGCGAGCGCCGAGGGCACGAGCGGCATCCCGAAGTGGTTCATCCGCCGGAAGAGCCCGCGGTCGAACACGAGCCCGAGCTGCTCGCGGTGATAGCCGACCAGGACGACGTACACGATCAGCGTGCCGATGAAGTTGCCGACGAGGACGCCGAGCGGCCCCTTGTCGAAGACGACGACGAGCAGCACCGTCGCGCCGACCGTGATCAGGATGTTCGCGATGCTCGCGATCACGTACTGCACCGAGCGCTCCTCGACCCGGAAGAGCGAGGTCAGCTGCTCGTAGTTCATCTGGGCCCAGATCCCGACGGCCGACGCGTAGACGAGGGTGGTGCCGCCGCTGCCGAGGTGGAGCCAGCCCGAGATCTGGCTCGCGAACGCGACGATCACGATCAGCCCCGCCGTCGCGGCGGACATCGTGTACCAGAACGACGTGCGGACGACGCGCAGCTTCTCCTCCTGCTCGTCCGAGTCGAAGTAGAAGCGGAAGAACGCGCTCGAGATCCCGCCGCGCAGCACGATCACGACCACGGCCGCCGCGGCGACGAGCGTCTCGATCTGGCCGTAGTCGGAGGGCGAGAGGTAGCTCGTGTAGAGCGGCAGGAGCAGGACGGCGAGGAGCCGCTGGACGAGGCCGCCCAGGCCGTAGATGGCCGAGTGCTTGGCGAGGCGCTTCAGTTGCTCGAACACGGTTACAGACGAGCGTAGAGGTCCGAGCAGGCGGTCGGCGATCCGGTCGATGTCGTGGACCTGCTCGACGTAGGCGCGTCCGGCCGCGCCGAGACGGCGCCGCTCCGCCGGGTCGGCCGCGAGGCGGGCGAGCACGTCGCGGAGCGTCTCCTTCGTCGCCGAGACGATCGGGATCTCGACTCCGAAGGCCTCGGCGCTCCGCCGCACCGCCTCCTCGTGCAGGAACGTGACGACGGGCTTGCCGAGCGCCATCGCCTCGATCGCGAACAGGCCGTACCAGCCGGCGTTGAGCTGGTCGACGACGATGTCGGCCGCCTCGTAGCGGCGTCGCGCCTCGTCGTGGTGGAGCCCTTCGACGATCTCGAGCTCGACGGGAAGCCCCTCGCAGGCCGCGATCACGTGCTCGGTGCCCTTCTTGCCGCGGTTCGACGGGGCGTGGACGACGAGCGGCCGCGCGCGGTCGGACGGCGGCACCGGTGTGAAGGCCGTGAGGTCGATCCCGGGCGGGATCACGTCGGCCTCGGGCACCCAGCGGATCGCGTCGTAGGAGCCGACGATCTGTGCGTCGGCGCGCTTGCCGTAGGCGAGCTGCTCCGGGGTCTTGCCGCGGATGTCGGAGCCGAGGAAGTGGTAGACGGACTTCTTCCGCGCCGCGCGCAGGATCGGGAACTGGAGCGACTTCGGCACGAGCGTGAGCCCGAAGTAGAAGTGGAAGACGTCGGTGCGCGGCAGCAGCTTCGCGAGCGCGTGCCACTGGGTGAGCTGGCGCCGCGCGAACCCGCCGCGGCGGTCGAGCGACCAGTCGGCCTCGGGGTGCAGGGTGCCGCGCTCGAAGACGACGAGCCGTGCGTCGACGCCGCGCCGGCGCAGCGCCTCGACGTTCTGCCAGGGGACACCCGCCGTGTTGACCGGGCAATGGACGACGCGGAGAGGCCTCTTCGCGGGCTCAGCCTCGCCGTGCACGATTCGTCACCCTTCCGGCACAGTCCCGCGACCCCCGCTCCCGTACGATGGTCATCCCCGTGGGTGGGTGGGGGCTAGGGATGGAGAGGTGTCGTGTCCCCTCACGGCGCGTCCCATTCGAGCTGGTCGAAGTAGCGCAGCGCTGTCCGGCCGGGCCTGACGCGGGTCCGCAGGGCCGCGAGCTCGTCCGCGGAGATCTCGCCGAGCGCGCGCTTGACGCCGAGGTACGGGATGTTCAGGTCCTCCTGGTAGACGATCGTCGAGATCCGCGGGTTGATCTCGATCACGTGCTCGCCGACGAGCTGGATGTTGAAGAAGTGCTCGATCTCGAGCTCGGCGACGATCGCGTTCGCGAGCGCACTCAGGCCGTCGTCGGCGAGCGTGACGAAGTACATCGCGAGCCCGGCTCGCATCGCCTCGCGCGTCTTCGGGTGGCCGAGCAGGACGCGCTCGCCGTCGGCGATCCCGTCGATCGTGCGCTCGCCGCCGGTCGCGAGCTCCATCACGAGCAGCTCGGGCCCGTCCTCCGCCGGGAGCAGCTCGACCGCCTCCTCGAGCCGCATCGACACCGAGCCCGGCCGCTCCGCGAGCAGCTGGTCGGCGCGGTCGACGGTCGGGTCGAGGATGCGAAAGCCGCGCGATCCCGACGAGAAGACGGGCTTGAAGCAGACGGGCCGCTCCGGGTAGCCGAGCTCCTCGGCGGCGGCCGCCACCGCCGCGGCGCCGTGGACCCGCCGGAACGCGGGCGCCGGCAGCCCGAGCCGGTGCAGGAGCGCGTAGGTCTCGGCCTTGTCGTTCGAGCGGCGGATCGTCTCGGGCGAGGAGACGAGCACGGGCGCCGGGAAGCTCTCCCGGTGCTCCGCGAGCCCGTCGAGGTCGAACGACGACTGCGGCAGCACCGCGTCGACGCCCTCGCGCCCGCAGAGCTCGGAGATCGCGTCCGCGAAGCCCGGGTCGGAGCCGGCCGGGACGAGGTGGAACGCGTCGCACAGGTGCCGGCCCACCGACCGCTCGGACATGTCCGTCCCGACGAGGCGCAGCTCGCGCTCGCCGTTCTCGCGCAACGCGCGGAGGAGCGCCGCCGTGCCGGGCGCCCCGGAGGCGGTGACGAGAACGGTGATCGGCTTCACGAGAGGTCGATCTTGTCAGCAGCGAGCTGTTCGAGGCGCCGGTCGCGGTCGCGATCGAGCATCGAGTGCATCGTCTCGCGCATCGAGTCGCCCGGATAGACCCAGATCTCGGGATGGATCAGGAGCTGCAGCCACGGGAACGCGCCGGCCGCGAGCTCGTCGTGCGGGCAGCCGTGGCGCCAGTGCTGGTTCGAGTCGCTCCGGTAGGTTGCCGGGTCGAACCAGGGCAGCGCTCATCACGTTGACGGCGCCGTCGAGCGGCGACGCTCATCCAGTCCGGATCCGGGTTGTGCCAGGCGACGACCGCGTCGAAGCGGGGTCGAGACCGAGCGCGGGGAAGTCGGCATGAAGCCCGACCCGGTGGCCGTCGCCGCGCAGCTGCGCGATCGTCGCGCTCGCCTTCGGCGGAGGCGAGGTTGTAGAAGACGCTCGGGTCATCAGGAAATACGTCGACTGTGACGCCGCGCTCGCGCTCGTACGCCGACGAGCGCGCGCGCCGCCTCGAGCGAGAGGTCGACGTCGTGGCGCAGGAAGAGGTCGCCCGGCTCGGGCTCGTGGTCGAAGAACGCGAAGCGGTAGCCGCCGGCCTCGGCGGCCGTCAGGAGCTCGCCGTAGTGGCCCAGGTCGAAGGCGCACACCTCACTCGACCTCGACCACGAACAGCCGTGCCGCGGCCTCGGCGCGCTCGAGCGCCTCGAGATTCGTCTCGCCGACCGCGAGCACGTAGCCGCGGCGGTCTGCGTCCACCGTCACCGGTCTGATCGTCTCGCCCACCGTGAAGTACACCTCCGCCTGCCGAACGCCTGGAAACGCCAACACCTGCTCGAGCCCGGAGATGCTCTTCACCGTGCCAGCGGGAAGAGGTCCGGGCTCTGCGGTGAGAAAGCGTACCGCGAGCGGTTGTGAGCGGGAAGGGCTCACGAGGGCGTCCGGGACGCGCTCGCCGAACGCCTGCAGGATCGCGATGTCGAGCAGCTCGACGCCGGTGCCCTCGCGGACGACGTCGGCCATCTGCCCGCCGGGAATCCGGGCGGCGACCTCGACGGCGACGACCTCGCCGGACGGCTTCGCGAGGAGCTGCGGGAACGCGATCCCGTTCTCCAGCCCGAGCGCGCGCACCGAGTGCGCCGCGACCCGCTCCGCCTCGGCGAGCGCGTCGCCGTAGAGCGTCGTCGGGTACACGTGGATCCAGCCCACGCCGAACCCGGGCCCCGGCGGCCGCAGGCGGTCGGAGAGCGTGAGGACGGTCACCTCGCCGTCGCGGACGACCGCGATCCCGTTCAGCTCGAGCCCCTCGGTGAACTCCTCGAGGATCGCCTCCCGGGTGGGCGACTCGGCGAGGGCCGCGTGGAGGTGGGCGTCGAGGTCGTCGATCGACGCGAGCCGGTACAGGCCGCGCTGCCCGCCCGAGTTCGCGGGCTTGAGCACGGCGGGGAAGCCGACCGTTTCGGCCGCCACGCGCGAGTCGTGGAGTCCGTGCACCGCGGCGAAGCGCGGCTGGGGGACGCCGTGGTCGGCGAAGAGCCGCCGCATCACCACCTTGTGGGTCATCGCGTGGGCGACGTCCGGGCCCGATCCCGGGCAGGCCGAGCGCGTCGGCGACCGCGGCGACGACGGGCACCGCTCGGTCTGCGGAGACGGTCATCGCCCCGTCGACTCCGTGCCGCCGCGCGACCTCGATCACCGCGTCGACGTCGCTGAAGTCGACCGGCTCGGCGACGTCGGCGGCGAGCATCCCCGGCGCGTCGGCATTGCTGTCGACCGCGACCACGCGGTGGCCGAGCTCACGGGCCCGCAGGATGCCGCGCCGCTGGTGGCGTCCGCCGCCGACGAAAAGGAGGGTCTTCACCGCGCTGCGATGCTACCCGGGGGCCGGTCGGCACGAGGGGTAGACTCGACTCGTGGCTCTCGAGGGAAAGCGGATCTTCGTCACCGGCGGCGCCGGCTTCATCGCGACGACGCTCGCGCGCCGCCTCGTCGACGCGAACGAGATCGTCGCGGTCGACAACCTCCACCGCGACACGCGCAGCGGCACGGACCTCGGCGACCATCCGAACTTCACCTTCCACCAGGGCGACGTCCTCGACGCGGAGCTGATCAAGGAGCTGGCGCGCGGCGCGACGCACATCGTCCACTGCGCCGCGATCGCCGGAGTCGACACCGTCCGCGAGAGCCCCGTCCGCACGATGCGGGTGAACATGATCGGCACCTACAACGTGCTCGAGGCGGCGCTCGAGACGAAGGACACGCTCGAGCGCTTCGTCGACTTCTCGACGAGCGAGGTCTTCGGCACCCACGCGTTCCGCGTCGAGGAGGGCCAGGTCTCGACGATCGGCTCCGTCGGCGAGGCGCGCTGGACGTACGCCGTCTCGAAGCTCGCCGGCGAGCACATGGCCCACGCCTACCACGACGAGCTCGGGCCTCCCGTGCGTGACGGTGCACCCGTTCAACGTCTTCGGCCCGCGCCAGGTCGGCGGCGGGGCGATCCGCGCGTTCATGGAGGCCGCCCTCGAGGGGCGCGACCTGACCATCCACGGCGACGGCTCGCAGATCCGCGCCTGGTGCTACGTCGACGACATGGTCGACGGGACGCTGCTCTGCCTCGAGCGGCCCGAGGCCGTCGGCCAGGCGTTCAACATCGGCAACGCCCGCGCGACCGTGACGATCTACGACCTCGCCCACCGGATCAAGCGGCTGACCGGCTGCCCCGGCGAGATCGTCTTCACGCCCCTCAACTACGCCGACGTCGAGCTGCGGATCCCGAACGTCGACAAGGCGCGCGAGCTGCTCGGCTTCGAGGCGAAGGTCGACCTCGACGACGGCCTCGCGCAGGACGATCGCGTGGTACAGAGAGCAGCTGCAGACGCCGGTCTGATCCGGCTCGGGCGCCCGGACGTCGGCGCCGAGGAGCTCGCCGCGGTCGCAGCGGTGCTCGAGAGCGGGCAGCTCACGATGGGCCCGCTCGTCGACGAGCTCGAGCGGCTCGTCGCGGATGCGTGCGAGGTGCCGTACGCGGTCGCGGTGTCGTCCGGGACGGCCGCGCTCCACCTCGCCGTGCTCGCGCTCGGGATCGGCCCGGGCGACGAGGTGATCGTCCCCGCCTACACGTTCCCGGCCACCGCGAACGTCGTCGCGCTCGCGGGCGCCCGTCCGGTGCTCGTCGACGTCGACCCGGCGACGATGAACCTCGACCTCGCGCAGCTGCCTGCCGCCCTGACCCCGCGTACGAAGGCCGTCCTCGCCGTGCACCTGTTCGGGAGGCCGCTCGACTGGGAGGCGCTGGAGAGCGTCGTCCCCGACGGAGTCGTGCTCCTCGAGGACGCCGCCGGCGCGCTCGGAGCCCGGTACCGCGGCCGGGCCTGCGGGAGCCTCGGCGCGGCCGGCTGCCTCTCGTTCCACCCGCGCAAGACCGTGACGACGGGCGAGGGCGGCGCGGTCACGACCGCGGACGCCGGGCTCGCCGACTCGGTTCGGAGCGGCCGCCACCACGGGATCGAGTCCCGCGACGGGTTCGACATCGCCGTGCCGGGCACGAACTACCGCCTCTCGGACATCCTCTGCGCAGTCGGGATCCCGCAGCTCCAGCGGCTGCCCGAGCTGCTAGCCGCCCGCCGCCGTACCGCCGCGGGCTACACCGAGCGCCTTGCCGACGCCGTGCTGACGCCGTCCGCCGACCCGGGCGACGAGCACGGCTGGCAGGCCTACGTCGTCCAGCTCGACCGCCGCGACGAGGCCCTCGCCGGGCTCCGCGCGCAGGGGATCGAGGCCCAGATCGGCACCTACGCGCTCCACCACCTCAGCGCGTATCGCGACCAGGGGCCGTTCCCCGGCGCCGACGCCTCCTTCGCCCGCGCCCTTGCGCTGCCGTTCCACACGTTCCTCTCCGACGGCGACCTCGACCGGGTCGCGGAGGCTCTGCGACCGTTCGCTTGACGAAGTTGTGAGTGAGTGCTAACTTCCTTCGCACGATGGTGGTCGGCACACGCAAGACGGCGGAGATCAGGCGCGAGGAGATCCTCGACGCCGCGTGCGAGGAGTTCGCCCAGACGGGCCTCCACGGCACGTCGACCGACGCGATCGCGCGCCGGGCCGGCGTCTCGCAGCCGTACCTGTTCCGCCTCTTCGGCACCAAGCGCGAGCTCTTCATCGCCACGGTGCAGCGCTGCTTCGCCGAGACGCTCGAGACGTTCGAGCACGCGTCGCTCGGCAAGACGGGCGAGGACGCGCTGAAGGCGATGGGCGAGTCCTACATGGAGCTCCTGTGCCGACCGCTCGAGGCTGCAGGCGCAGATGCAGGCCTACGCGGCCTGTGACGACCCCGAGGTCTGCACCGTCGTCCGCGACGGCTACGGCCGGCTCGTCGAGCTCGTCGAGAGGAACACGGGGGTCGACCCGGACATCGTGCGCGACTTCTTCGCCCGCGGGATGCTGCTGAACGTGATGGCGCAGATGGACCTCCTCGACTGCGCGGAGCCGTGGGCGAAGCGGCTGCTCGAGTCCTGCGGCAAGGCCTGACCCCGACCTCTTTTTTTCACCACCTAGTAAGTAAGCAGTCACTAGATAGTCACAAAGCGAAGGAGACGGCAAGAGATGACCGCACGAGCCCGCACGATCTGGACCTTCGCGATCACCTCGATCGCGCTCTTCATGGTCACGCTCGACAACCTCGTCGTCTCGACGGCGCTGCCGGTGATCCGTAGAGATCTCCACGCCACGATCCAGGGGCTCGAGTGGACCGTCAACGCCTACACGCTCACCTTCGCGGTCCTGCTCCTCACCGGAGCGGCGCTCGGCGACCGGTTCGGGCGCAAGCGGATGTTCGTGATCGGGCTCGCGATCTTCACCGGCGCCTCGGCGGCGGCGGCGCTCGCGCCCAGCATGAACCTGCTGATCGCCGCGCGGGCCGTCCAGGGGATGGGCGCCGCGATCGTGATGCCGCTGACCCTGACGATCCTCTCCAACGCGGTCCCGCCCGCACGGCGCGGCGTCGCCCTCGGCGCCTGGGGCGGCATCAGCGGCCTCGCGGTCGCGATGGGGCCGCTCGTCGGCGGCGCGGTGGTCGAGGGCCTCTCCTGGCAGTGGATCTTCTGGCTCAACGTGCCGATCGGGCTGCGTCACGATCCCGTTCGCACTCTCCCGCCTCGGCGAGAGCCGCGGCCCCGACCGCGAGCTCGACCTGCCGGGCCTCGGCCTCGTCAGCGTCGGCCTGCTCGGCGTCGTCTGGGGCGCTGATCCGCGGCAACAGCCTCGGCTGGACGAGCCCGGAGATCGTCGGCGCGTTCTTCGCCGGGGCGATGGTGCTCGTCGGGTTCGTGCTCTGGGAGCTGCGCGCGCCGGCGCCGATGCTGCCGATGCGCTTCTTCCGCAACCGCACGTTCTCGGCCGCGAACGCCGCCTCGCTGTTCATGTTCTTCGGGATGTTCGGCTCGATCTTCCTGCTCGCCCAGTTCCTGCAGACCGTGCAGGGGTACTCGCCGCTCCAGGCCGGGCTGCGGATCCTGCCGTGGACGATGGCGCCGATCTTCATCGCGCCGATCGCGGGCGCATACTCGGATCGCATCGGCGGCCGGCCGCTGATGGCGGTCGGGCTCTCGCTCCAGGCGATCGGGCTCGCGTGGCTCGCGACGGTCTCCACGCCGACGGTGCCTTACGCGGATCTCGTCACGCCGTTCATCCTCTCGGGTGTCGGGATGGCGCTCTTCTTCGCCCCGGTCGCCAACGTCGTGCTCGGCGCGGTGCGGCGCGAGGAGGAGGGCAAGGCCTCGGGCGCCAACAACGCGATCCGCGAGCTCGGCGGCGTCTTCGGCGTCGCCGTCCTCGCCTCGATCTTCTCGAGCCACGGTGGCTACGCGACGCCACAGTCCTTCGTGAACGGGCTCCAGCCTGCGATCTACGTCGGTGCGGCCGTGGTCGCGCTGGGCGCGATCGCGGCGCTGATGATCCCGAAGCGGCGGCGCGAGCAGGAGGCTCCCGTCGAATCGCGCGTGCCCGAGTCGGTGCTCGAGGCGGCGTAGCCCATCTGGCCTGGCATCCGTAGGGCCGAGATGAGAAGATCCGCGGCGGTGCGCGTCCCGGGCGGCGGGACGCGCGCCTATTTTTCGTCCCAGCCGTCCTGAAGGCGCGGCGGCGGCAGGCCCGGCTCGGGCCGCCAGTCCTCCCACCCGGTCGGCCACGGCGGGTCGTCGAGCACCCGCTTCGCCTCGGCCCACACGACGTCGGCGTCGAGCAGTCCGAGCGCGGCGGCCTGCTCGAGCTCGTCCTCGTCCTTCCAGCGGTAGCGGCCGTCCGGCTCGACGATCAGGTCGAGCTTCCAGTCGGCGTAGTCGAACCCGGCGGCGCTCCGGCGGGCGGGCTCCTCGAAGTTGACGTACCAGCACTCGAGCGCGTCGTCCTTGAAGAAGAGCCAGAGCGAGTGCGCCGTTCCGGGCCGGATCAACGCGAGCGCCTCGCGCTTGGACTCGCCCGGAACGAGCCGCCACTCGGGCTGCGGGATGCGCAGTACGACCCCGTCCGGGTCGACCGGCAGCCGCTCCTCCGAGCCGCGGGGCATCCAGACCACGACGAGGTCGTCGCGCTCCTCGATCACCCGCGCGGCGTGCACGCGCCAGACACGGCCGAACCAGATGTCCCGAAGCGCGATTTCAGACCCGGTCCCGATCATCCGGCAGGGAGGGTATCGGCTGTGTTCTCGCCGCCAGCATCGACCGCGACGATCAGCGTCGGCACAGGCCGAGCCGCGGCGAACGCGAGGAAGCCGACGTGGTCGAGCGTGGCCCCCGAGCACGTGGCTCGGGATCGCCGGCCACGGCCGCGAGGACGATCGTCGACCCACCCGAGCCAGGCGGGGAGCACCGCGGTTTTCAGCACCGAGACTCCCGCGCCGAGCATGAAGCACCCGGTTCCGATGGTGATCAGGAAGACGAACGTGGCGTCCTGCGCGAGCGCGTTGAGCGCCTGGAGCGCGGAGCCGTCCACGTGACCGGCCACATTGGCGGTCGCGATGCTCAGCCCGGCGAGGATCGCCAGTCCGACGACGAGCACGACGCCGCCTCCGCGGCAGAGCGCAGCGGCTCGGCGGACGGCCGAAGCCGATCGGCGAACGTGGCTGCGAAGATCAGGAACAGGAGCGCGCCGAGGCTCAGCAGCACCCCGAGAGGCCTTCTGTGCCGAGCCGTGGTCGGCGTAGAACGAGCCGACCCTGGCGACCGACGCCTTCCCGTTCGGCCAGTGCTCCCGACGGCGACGAGCGACGCGGCGATCAGGACGACGCCGGCCGCCCCGGTCAGCGGAACCAGTCTGGATGCGCTCATGGGGCCAGGCTAGGGTCGGCGCCGCCCGCCGTCGGCATGAGGCGTTCGCCCGCATCTTTCCGTGGGCGGCCTTAGGCCCGTTCTTACGAGGCTTCTGTAACTTGTCGGTTCGAAATGGCGCAGGCAGACGTCCTTTCGGCGCGCAGCGAGGCCGACGCGGCCCGCGGCGCGCCCCGCATCTCCGTCGTCGTGACCGTCTTCAACGAGGCGGCGACGATCGAGGAGCTGTACCGCCGCACCGCGGCGGCGCTCGCGGGCGAGGACTACGAGCTGATCTTCGTCGACGACGGCTCGACCGACGGCGGCTTCGCGGTGCTCGAGCGGCTCCACGACGCCGATCCGCGCGTCCGCGCCGTGCGCTTCAAGCGCAACGCGGGCCAGCACCCGGCGATGCACGCGGGGCTCGCGCGCGCCCGCGGCGACGTCGTCGTGACGATGGACGGCGACCTCCAGAACGCGCCGGAGGACATCCCGCGACTCGTCGCGGCCGTCGAGGCCGGCAGCGACGTCGCGAGCGGCCGCCGCGTCGCCCGGCACGACTCGTGGGGCCGCACGCTGCCGTCGCGCATGATCAACGGGATGCTCCGCCGCTTCACGAAGGTGGACATCTCCGACTTCGGCTGCGCGTTCAACGCCTACCGGCGCGACGTCGTGGTGCCGATGCTCGGCGCGATCGGCCGGCAGAAGTTCACGAAGGCGCTGATCCTCTCCGGCGGCGCGAGCGTGGTCGAGGTGGACGTGTCCCACGCGCCGCGCGACGACGCCTCGCGCTACTCCCCGTTCCGGCTCGTGCGGCTCGCGCTGCACGTCGTCGCCGGCTTCTGGCCCCAGCCGATCCAGTGGGTCGGCGTCACGCTCGGGCTGGTCTGCACCCTGCTCGCGACGGTGCTCGGGATCTACGGCGTCGTCTTCTGGATCGACCAGTCGAACTTCCCGGGGCCGCTCTTCGGCGGGGTCGCGCTGCTCTACGTGCTCGGGATCCAGGGCTTCATCCTCGCGCTGGTCGGCGAGTATCTGGGCAGAATCCAGCGGGAAGTCGAAGGCAGGCCGATGTACACGATCGAGAGGGAGCTGTGACTAAGCGCGTCCTGGTGACCGGCGGAGCCGGGTTCATCTCGTCCAACTTCATCCGCCACCTGCTGGCGAACACCGACTACGAGGTGGTCACGCTCGACGCGCTCACCTACGCGGGCAACCTCGAGAACCTCGCCGACGTGATGGCGCATCCGCGCCTCTCGTTCGTCGAGGGCGACATCCGCGACGCCGGGCTCGTCCGCGACGTCGTCGAGCACGTGGACGTGATCGTCAACGCGGCCGCCGAGTCGCACGTCGAGAAGTCGATCGAGGAGGGCGCCTCGGAGTTCGTGACCACGAACGTCGAGGGGACGCAGATCCTGCTCGACGCGATCCGCGTCAGCCCGGTCGAGCGCTTCATCCTCATCTCCTCGAGCGAGGTCTACGGCACCGCCGAGTCCGACCCGATGGACGAGGAGCACCCGCTCAACCCGCGCAGCCCCTACGCGGCGACGAAGGCGGGCGGCGACCGGCTCGCGTACAGCTACTACGTCACGTACGGCCTCCCGATCGTGATCGTGCGGCCCGTTCAACAACTACGGCCCGCGCCAGCACCCCGAGAAGGTGATCCCGCGCTTCATCACGCAGGCGCTCTCGGACGAGCCGCTCACGATCCACGGCGACGGCCACGCGAGCCGCGACTGGCTCTACGTCGACGACGACGCCGAGGCGATCGAGGCGATCATCGCGGCGCCGCTCGAGCCGCTCGCCGGCGAGGTGCTGAACGTCGCGACCGGGATCGACATCTCCGTCCGCGAGATCGCCGACCAGGTGCTCGAGCTGCTCGGCAAGCCCGCCGAGCTGCAGGCGCACGTGCCCGAGCGGCTCGGCCAGGTCGACCGTCACATCGGCTCGACGGAGAAGCTCGAACGGCTCACCGGCTGGCGCGCGCACACGTCCTTCGAGGAGGGACTGGAGCGCACCGTCGCGTGGTATCGCGACAATGAGGCGTGGTGGCGGGGCATTCTCCAGCAGACGAGCGCCCCAAGCGCCTCCTCGTCCTAGGCGCGGGGCCGGCACAGCTCGGGCTGCTCGAGGCCGCGCGCGGGCGCGGGCTCGAGGTGATCGCGCTCGACCGCGACCCCGCCGCGCCGGGCTTCCGGCTCGCCGACAAGCGCGCGCTCGTCTCGGTCGAGGACGAGCCCGCCGTCGAGCGCCTCGCCCTCGCCGAGCGGGTCGACGGCGTGATCGCGCCCGGGATCGACTGGCCGGTCGGGATCGCCGCGCGGCTCGCGGTGCGGCTCGGCGTCGCGCATCCGATCTCGCCCGAGACGGCCGTGCTCGCGACCTCGAAGATGCGCCAGCGCGAGCGGTTCGCGCAGGCGGGCGTGCCCCAGCCGCGCTCGCGCGTCTGCCGCGACCTCGCCGAGGCGACCGCGGCGGTGGAGGAGCTCGGCTACCCCTGCGTGCTGAAGGCGCCCGATCGCCAGGGCCAGAAGGGGCTCGCTCTCGTGCGCACGCCGGACGAGCTCCCTGCCGCGGTCGAGCTCGCCCTGGCGGCCGCGCGGACGCCGGTCTGCCTCGTCGAGGAGGCGGTACCCGGCCGGGAGGTGACCGTGGTCGCGTTCTCGGTCGGCGGCCGCTTCGTGCCGCTCATCGTCACCGACCGGCTCGTCGCGGAGCCGCCCGCGTTCGGCGTCGCGCTCGCGCACGTCTTCCCGAGCGGCGCGCGAGGAGGCGGTCGAGGTCGCCGCGCGCCGCCGCCGAGGCGCTCGGGATCGAGGACGGGCCGACCTACACGCAGGTGCTCGATCTCGCCGGACGGGCCGAGGATCGGCGAGCTCGCGGCCCGGCTGGGCGGCGGCCACGACGCCGAGCTCTGCCTGGCGGCGGTGGGAGTCGATCTCAACGGGCTCGCGCTGGCCGCCGCGCTCGGCGAGCGAGTCGAGGTGCCCGAGCCGGTGGCGCAGGTCGGCGGCGCGGTGACCCGCTTCCTCGTCGCGCCCGAGGGCCGGCTCGAGGAGGTGGAGGGGCTGGACGAGGCGGAGGCGCTCGAGGGGGTCGTGCGGGTGCGCTCCTACCGCTCGCCCGGCTTCGTGTTCGGGCCGCTTCGCCGCGGCGGCGACCGTGCCGGCGCGGTGCTCGTGACGGGCGCGAGCCGCGAGGAGGCGCTCGAACGGGCAGATCGCGCGGCCGAGCGCATACGCTTCGTGACCGCCGATGCCGAAGCTCTCGTCTGCAACGCGCGGGTCGTCGGCTTCCAGCCTCCCGCGGTCGGCGAGGAGGAGGTCGCCGCGGTCGCCGACACGCTCCGCTCGGGCTGGCTCACGACGGGCCCGCGCGCCGCCGAGCTCGAGCGCCGGATGGCCGACTACCTCGAGGCGCAGCACGTGCTCGCCGTCTCCTCGGGCACCGCGGCGATGCACCTCTCCCTGCTCGCGCTCGGGATCGGCCCCGGCGACGAGGTGATCACGAGCCCGATCACCTGGCCCGCGACCGCGAACGTGATCGTCCACGCCGGCGCGACCCCGGTCTTCGCCGACGTGCGTCCCGGCGACCTGAACATCGACCCGGAGCACGTGCGCGCCCTCGTCACCCCGCGGACGAAGGCGATCCTCCCGGTCGACCTCGCCGGGGAGCCCGCCGACCTCGACCCGCTGCTCGAGCTCGGCCTGCCGGTGCTCGAGGACGCGGCGCACGCGGCCGAGACGCGCTACCGCGGCCGCAAGGTCGGCTCGATCGCCGACGTGACTGCGTTCTCGCTCTACGCGACGAAGAACATCGCCGCCGGCGAGGGCGGGCTGATCGCCACGAACCGCGACGACGTCGCGGATGCCGTCCAGGAGCTCCGGCTGATGCGCCGCGGCGACGGCTCGGTCTACGACGTGACCGTGCCCGGCTACAAGGCGAACCTCTCCGACGTGCTCGCCGCGATCGCGCTCTGCCAGCTCGACAAGGTCGAGGAGCACGCGCGTGATCCGCGCGCGGCAGTTCGCGCTCTACGACGAGGGGCTCGCCGGTCTCGACGGGATCACGCCGCTCGAGCGCGACCCGCGCAACACCCACGCGCGGCACCTCTACGTCGTCCGGATCGACGCAGAGCGCGCCGGCGCCGACCGCGACGCCTACCAGGCCGCGCTCGCCGCCGAGGGAGTCTCGACTTCGATCCACTTCCTGCCGGTGCACCGGCTGACCTGGTATCGCAGAGCGGTTCCCGGAGCAAGCTGCCGCTGCCCGTCGCCGAGCGCGCGGGCGCCGAGGTGCTCTCGCTCCCGCTCTCGCCCGCGCACGCCGACGACGACATCGCGTACGTGATCGCGGCGCTGCAGCGGCTCCACGCGTCGTTCACCTCATGAACGAGGCGCCGCAGAGCAGGTTCACGCGCCGCCGCGCGGCGAAGATCTTCGGCTCGCTCGTCGTGACCGGGCTCGCGGTCGCGTACCTCGTCTGGAAGATCGACATCGGCCAGACGGCGCACATCCTCGCGAACGCGAAGCTCGGCTTCTTCTTCGCCTCGCTCGCGATCATGATCCTCTCGGTGTGGCCGATGGCGTGGCGGTGGCAGCACCTGCTCGCGGCCCGCGGCGTCCACGAGAAGCTGTCGTGGCTCACCCGCGCCTACTTCGTCAGCTACCTGGTCGGCCAGGTGCTGCCGACCTCGATCGGCGGCGACGCCTCGCGCATCTACGAGACGTCGCGCCGGAACCCGGGCCGGGGCGGGCTCGCGGCGGGGACGGTGCTGCTCGAGCGGGCGCTCGGCGGCGCGGCGACGCTGACGCTCGCGGCGATCGGCTTCGTGCTCGCGATCGGCCAGTACAACCTCGGCGCGTACCTCTGGATCGAGGGGCTCTTCGTCGTGCTGACGGTCATCCTCGCGTTCGCGATGTTCTCGCGCTCGGCGCGCGGCGCGCTCAGGTGGACGGTGCCGTACCTGCGCCGGCTCCGCGTCGAGAAGCCGCTGCGCGCGGTCTACGAGGCGATCCACAGCTACCGCGACCATCCCTGGCTGCTGGTCGGGATGTTCGTGCTCACGATCGGCGTCCAGGCCTTCCGCGTGCTCTCGATCTGGCTCGCCGGCAAGGCCGTCGGCGTCGATCTCCCGCCGCGGCCCTACTACGTGATGGGGCCGATGCTCTTCCTCGTGATCCTGATCCCGTTCACGATCAACGGGCTCGCGGTGCGGGAGTCGTTCTTCGTCAGCTTCCTCGGCGGGCTCGGCGTCAGCGCCGACCAGGCCTTCGCCACGGGCTTCCTCTTCTTCCTCGTCACCCTGCTCCTCTCGCTGCCGGGCGCGGCGATCATGGCCTGGGAGAGCGTGCGCGGGGTCGCGCGCCCGAGCCTCCCGCATGGCTGACGTAGCCGCGGTCGTCGTGACCTACGACGCGATGCCCTGGCTCGAGAGCTGCCTCCGGAGCCTCGCGGAGGTCGAGTGCGTCGTCGTCGACCACGGCTCGAGCGACGGCTCGGTCGAAGCGGCGCGGGCCGCCGGCGCGAAGGTCGTCGAGCAGGAGAACCTCGGGCTCGCGGCCGGCTGGAACCGCGGCCTGCGCGAGACCGACAGCCGCTACGTCCTGATCCTCAACGCGGACGCCTGGCTCGTCGGAGACGCGCTCGAGCGGCTCGTCGCGTTCGCCGACGCGCACCCTCGCGCCGCCGTGGTCGGGCCGCGCCTGCGGAACCCCGACGGGACGCTGCAGCGGTCGGTGCGCGGCTTCCCGACGCTCTGGCGGCTCGCCACCGAGTACCTCTTCCTGCGCAAGCTCGCGCCGCACTCGCAGGCGCTGAACGCGTTCTACGCGGGCGGCTTCGACCACGAGAGCGTGACCGAGGCGGAGTTCGTGATGGGCGCGGCGATGCTCGTCCGGCGCGAGGCGATCGCCGAGGTCGGGCCGCTCGACGAGTCGTTCTTCCTCTTCAGCGAGGAGGTCGACTGGTGCTACCGCTTCGAGCAGGCCGGCTGGAAGGTGCTCTTCACGCCCGAGGCGGAGGTCGTCCACGTCGGCGGCGCCTCGCACGGCGGGCGGCTGTTCGACCAGCAGGTGCTGGGTCACGTCCGCTTCCTCGCCAAGCACCGCGGCCTCGCCTACGCCGAGCGGGCGCGGAAGCTGCTCGTCGTCTCGCTGCGGCTGCGCGGGCTCCTCTATCGCGGCGAGCGCGGGGAGATGTACCGGGAAGGCGCGCGCTTCCTCGCCTCCGGCAGCGCCGAGGCGCTCCTGCGGTGAGGACGAGGCTCGGCATCGTCGCGGGCGCGCTCGTCCTGCTCGCGCTGGCCCGCGTGCTGCCGGACCACGGGATCGGCCTCTTCCTGCGCCTCGCGGCGGCGACCGCCGTGCTGCTCGTGCCCGGCCTCCTGATCGCGGGAAGGAACGGCTCGGCGGCGCTCGCCTGGAGCCTCGGCGCGCTGTTCGCGGCGATGACGGTGACCTTCGTCGTGCACGGCTCGCTGACGCTCACGCTCGTGCTCCTCGCGGCGATCGCGGTGGCGGCCGTCTTCGTCCCGCACGAGAACGCCTCGCCGGTCCCGTGGGCGTGGGCGGTCGCGCTCGCGGGCGTCGCGTTCGGGATCGTGCTCTGGCGCGTGTCCGGGCCGGTGGACGGCGACGCGCTCTTCCATCTCGCCCGGGTGAGGAAGCTCGAGGCGTTCGGCTCGCTGTCGCTGCACCGCGTGGGCGAGTTTCGCGACGGCGGGCTGCACCCCGGGTACGCGTTCCCGCTCTGGCACGGCTTCCTCGCGCTCGTGTCCCGGCTCGCCGGCGTCGACCCGGGCGCCGCGGTGCGTCACGAGTCGAGCGTGCTCTGCCCGCTCGCGTTCGTGGTCGTGTTCGAGGCGGGGACGGCGGCGTTCCAGCGGGCGTCGCTCGGGCTGGCGGTGCTCGTCGCCGAGGTGGGGCTCCTGGGCCTCGCTCCGGGGCACGGCGGCTCGTTCCGCTCTCTCGACCTGCCGGCGACGACGGCGCGGCTCCTGCTCGGCGTCGCCGCGCTCGCGCTCTTCTTCTGGGCGCTCGACTCGCCCGGCTGGCGCACGGCGCTGCCGCTCGCCTGGATGGGGCTCGCGCTCGCCCTCGTCCATCCGACGTACGCCATGTTCGTGCTGATCCCGCTCCTCGGCTTCGCGGCGGTCACCGTGCTCGTGGCCCGACGGGCGTCGTGGGGCCTCGGCATCGCCCTCGCTGCCTTCGCTGCGCCGATGCTGCTCGCCTACGCGTGGCTCTACCCGATCGTGAAACAGACCGCCTCGCACAACCCCTCGCTGGCGGAGGTCGCCCGCGCGCTCAAGAAGTACGGGAACCAGATCGACGTCTTCTCGCTGCACAGCTACCGGCTCGCGCCCGAGGTGCTGGCGCGGAGCGGCACGGTCGCGGTAGCCGCGCTCGCGCTCGTTCCGCTCGCGGCGTTCGGGGCCCGGCGTCGGTGGGGCGCGTTCGTGCTCGGCGGCTCGCTGATCGTGCTCGTGCTGATGCTCACCTCGCAGCTCTTCGTCCCGTTCTCCGATCTCGTCTCGCTCTCCCAGTCGAGGCGTGCGGCCGGCTTCGTCCCGTTCGCCTTCGCCTTCGTCGGCGGGATCGCGGTGCTCGCCGCCTGGCTCCGCTGGGCCGTGCTCCCGGTCGCCCTCGCGGCGGGCGTGGTGCTCCAGCGGAAGTACCCGGGAGACTTCGGCTACGTGCTGCACGGCGGCGGCCCGCCGCTGGCGGTCTGGATCGGCGCGGCCGGCGGCGTCGTGGCTCTCCTCGTCGCGATCCTCTGGCGCGGGCTGCCGGAGGTCCGCCTCCGCGGAGGCCTGGCGGCCGGGGCGGCGGCGCTCTTCGTGCTCCCGGTCGCGGTGCACGGCTTCACGAACTGGACCGCGCCCGTGACGGGGAAGGCGCTTCCCGCCGGCCTCGTGAGCGCGCTGCGCACCAGGGTGCCGAAGGGCGCCGTCGTCTTCTCGGATCTCGACACGAGCTACCGGATCGGGGCCGCGGCCCCCGTCTACGTCGCCGCCAACCCGCCGGCGCACGTCGCCGACGTGAAGGCCAACCATCCGTACCGGCGCGCCGCCGACGTCGCGACCTTCCTCCGCACGGGGTCGCTCGCGATCCCGCGCCGGTACGGGGCGGGCTGGCTCGTCCTCGACCGGAAGGTGACGCGCAGGCGGCCGAGCCTCCCCGTCGTTTGGACGAACGGCCGCTACACGCTGTACCGGCTCTAGAGGTTTGATGTGAAATTCGGCACGGCCGTATTTCACGACAA